>NZ_VXCW01000028.1:0-18498 GCF_052850675.1 Pseudomonas sp. 1152_12
GCGGGCGACACCGTCGGCACCGTGACTGTCCCAGCGCCTAGCGATGACGTGTTCATCGACAAGAGCACTCAGACGGTCAAGATCACCGACACCGCTGGCGGTAACTTCGAGAAATTGGAAGTTGCAGGCAACGGCGCAACCACGACGATCAATGACACCATCGACAAAGTCGATGTGGTTCTGAGTGCCACAACCACCGTTGGCGAAGGCGGCAATATCGTCTACACCGCCAGCCTTGTGGATAAAAACGGCGCGGCAGTGACTAACATCACCAACCCGCTGACCGTCACCCTGGATAACGGTAAAACCATCACCATCGGCGTGAACCAGTCCAGCGGTACCGTCACCGTCGTAGCGCCGAATGACGTCTACAAAGGCGACCAGACCGTCACCACCGCGATCACCAACGTGACGGGCGGCGCGCATTTCGAAAACCTGGTGCCAGGCACCACGCCGGTTAACACCACGGTCACAGACACCCCGAGCACCACCGATCTCACCAGTGTCACGCTGACTGCGCCAACGGCTGTCAACGAAGGTGGCCAGATCACCTACACCGCCACCTTGAGCAACAAGGCTGGCAGCGACATGGTGATCCAACTCGATAACGGTTCGAGCATCACCATCAAGCAAGGCGCAACCGTGGGTACTGTGACGGTCCCAGCGCCGAGCGATGACGTGTTCATCGATAAGAGCACCCAGACCGTCAAGATCACCGGCACTACCGGCGGTAACTTCGAGGGTGTGACTGTCACTCCAGGCGGCGCGACCACCACCATCAACGACACCATCGATGATGTGACCGTGGTGCTCAAGGCCACCGGTTCGGTGAGCGAAGGCGGTCAGATCGTCTACACCGCGTCCTTGGTCGACAAGAACGGTGCAGCGGTGACCAACGTCGGTTCCGACCTGGTGGTGAAGCTGGATAACGGCTCGACCATCACCATCGGCAACGGCAAGACCAGCAGCACCACCACCGCCACCGCGCCTAACGACGTGTATATCGGTGCCAACGATGTCAGCACCAAGATCACCAACGTGGTCAGCGGCGGCGACAAGTACGAGCACTTGATTGTCGACGGCAGCACTGTGACCACCAAGGTCACCGATGTGGTCACCAACACCACCATCAGCATCACTGGCGACGCGTCGGTGACGGAAGGCGGCACGGCGCACTACACCCTGACGCTGAGCAACCCGGCGCAAACCGACGTGACCGTAACGCTCAAGTACAGCGGCACGGCCACCGACGGTTCAGACTTCAATGGCGTGTACACGGTGAAGATCCCGGCCGGTTCCAGCAGCGTGCCGTTTGATATCCGCACCATCGACGACAAAATTACCGAGCCGACGGAAAAAATCGTCATCACCATCGACAAGACCACCGGGGGCAACTTCGAGAACCTGGTGGTCGGCAATGGCAGCGTCAGCACCGATATCATCGACAACGATGCACCACCGGTCATCGATCTGGATGCCAACAACTCCAGCGGCGCCACCGGGGCCGACTACAAGACCTCGTTTACCGAAGGCGGCACCGGCGTATCGATTGCTGACACCGACATCAAGATTACTGACCCGGACAGCACTCAACTGACCGGCGCTACCGTAGTGCTGACCAACAGCCAGCAGGGCGACGCGCTGAATTTCAGCAGCGTCACCGGCATCACCGTGGCCTCGGCGACAGACCCTGCCACCGGCAAGATCACCCTGACCCTGACCGGCACGGCGTCGCTGGCTGACTACATGCAGCAGATCAAGAACATCACGTTCACCAACAGCAGCCACGACCCGAGCACCACGCCACGGACCATCACCGTGACCGTGACCGACGGCGGCAACTACTCCAACGTCGCCACCACCACGGTCAACGTAGTGGCGGTCAACGATGCGCCAGTGGCAACCGGCAGCGCTGTGACGGGCACTGAAGACACGCCGCTGGCACTGACCTGGGCTAACTTCGGCGTGACCGACGTGGACTCGCCACAAGCCAGCTTGGCGGTAAAAATCACCGACCTGCCGGTGGCAGGCAAGCTGCAATACCTGGCGACAGATGGCACCACTTGGACCAACGTGACCGCCGGCCAAACCTTCACCAAAGCCCAGATCGACGGCGGCCAGTTGCGCTTCATGCCGAACGCCAACGAGTCCGGCGCCGATGGCTATGGCGGCAACGGTATCGGCAACAAGCAAGCCGATTACGCACAGTTCAAGTTCCAGCCAACAGATGGCAAGGACTTTGGCACCAGCGCCACGGTGAAAGTCGATATCACCCCAGTGGCCGACGCACCGACGCTGACGGTGGCCGACAACAACGTCAGCTCGATCGGTTTGCTCAAGCAAAGCTGGAACAGCATTGCAGGCATTGGCACTAACGGTAACGGCGCGTCAGCGACCGACCTGAAAAACGCTATTGATAAGGCCGGCACGCCGAACAGCAGCGGCGTCGTAACCAACGTCGAGTCCACCGAAAACGTCGCCGCAGGCGCGGGTTCGAAGATCTCCGGCCTGATCTATATGGAAGCCGGCAAGACCTACACCTTCAGCGGTACCGGCGATGACAGCCTGGTGATCAACGTCGGCGGCAAAGACGTGGCCAGCGCGCAATGGGGCACCAACAGCGGCAAGTTCAGTGGCTCGATCACCCCGACCGTAAGCGGCTACTACAGCCTTGAGATCTACCACGCGAACCAATCCGGTCCCGGCAGCTATGACGTTAACCTGTCGGTTAACGGTGGCGCTGCCAAAGACCTGAGCACCAGCGGCGTGCCGCTGTATACCGGCATCACCGACCTGACCAATGCCGGCGTAACCGTGTCCGACCTGCATGGCAGCAACGGTGACGGTTACTACGTGGGCTACAAGCTCAACGAAGGCCAGGAAAACGGTACCGTGAAGCTGTCCAAGGTCACCACTGCGCTGACCGATACCGACGGCTCGGAAACCCTGAGCGTGAAGATCAGTGGCGTACCGGCAGGCTCGGTGCTCACCGACGCCTCCGGGCACACCTTCACCGCGACTAAAGCCGTTGGCGAAGTGAATGTCACTGGTTGGGATTTGAACACCCTGACCATCAAGCCGCCGACCTACTACAGCGGCCAGTTCAACCTGACCGTCACCTCGACCTCCACCGAAAGCATCGGCGGTTCGGCGACGACTACCGCGCAACTGCCGGTCACGGTCTACCCGGCCACCTACAGCTCGATAACGGGCACCTCGGGCAGCGACACGATCAACGGCAGCGACGGCAACGACATTGTCGTGGCCGATATCGGCGGCCTGAACGTCGTGCAGGGCAAGAACTACAACATCGCGTTCATGGTCGACAGTTCGGGCAGTATGAGCACCTCCTCGGTCAACGCGGCGAAGGCTTCGCTGACCTCAGTGTTCAATTCGCTGAAAGACAGCCTGGGCGCCAACACGTCGGGCACCGTGAACATCTTCCTGGCAGACTTTGATACCCAGGTGAACAAGTCGATTGCGATCAACCTCAACGATCCAAACGCCCTGACGTTGCTCAAGGCCGTGCTGGACTCGATGGTGTCGGGCGGCGGTTCCAACTATGAAGACGTGTTCAAGACCACGGCCAACTTCTTCCAGAGCGGCCTGGCCACCGGCAACACCGGTGCCACCAACTTGACCTACTTCATCACCGACGGCAAGCCGACCTACTACCAGAGCGGCGAGCAGACCAACCCGACGATTTACAACACAAAACTCGATGACTTGGTGACGACGACCAACTACACACTGGGCACAACGTTCAGCAAGTACCTGGATAACAACCACTACTTCACCATCGACTCCTCGGGCGCAGCTCAATTGCAAACCTGGAATGGCTCGCGCTGGGTCGTTAATAACCTGGGTACCCTCCACGCCCAAGGCGACGGTACCTACGAGCTGTCCGACCGTTCAGGCTTGGGCAGCGGCACCGATTCGTCGACGCTGAGCAACTCGAAAAGCGCCTTTGCGCTGCTGGGTGGGTTGTCGCAAGTGGAGGCCATCGGCATCAACAACGACGTCACCCTCAACGACCTGAAGCCGTACGACAGCGATGGCAAGCCGCAAAGCAACATCGATCCGAAGGACTTGGCCAACGCGATCCTCGGCCACACCGAAGCAACGCTGCCGGGCGCCGACACCATCAACGGTGGCGACGGCAACGACATCATCTTCGGCGACCTGGTCAGCTTCAGCGGGATTACCGGTGAGGGTTACAACGCACTGCAGGCCTTCGTCGCGCAGAAAACCGGTGTGGCCGTCTCGGCGGTGACCACCTCGAACGTGCACCAGTACGTTACCGAGCACTACGCGGACTTCGATGTCTCCGGCGCCAAGGACGGTAACGACACGCTGTTGGGCGGTGCAGGCGATGACATCCTGTTCGGCCAGGGCGGCAACGACACCCTGGACGGCGGCAAAGGCAATGACATCCTGCTGGGCGGCACCGGCAACGACACCTTGATCGGTGGCCAGGGCAACGACATCCTGATCGGCGGTTCGGGTGCCGACACCTTTGTGTGGAAGGCCGGTGACATCGGCAACGATGTGATCAAGGACTTCAAGGCATCGGAAGGTGACCGGATCGATCTCAAGGATCTGTTGAAAGGTGAGACCGACAGCACCATCGACAACTACCTCAAGATCACCACGGTAGACGGCGTGTCGACCTTGCAAGTCAGCACTGAAGGCAAGCTCAACGCCGCTGGCGGCCTGGCCAATGCCGATGTGACGATCAAGCTGGAAGGCAACGACTGGTCCCACACCAGCATCAACTCGCTGATCAGTGGTGCCGACCCAACCATCAAGATCGACCACACCGCCTAAGCTTCAGTTTATCGGCCGCCCCCAGGGGCGGCCGATTTGCTTAGGTGATACGTTGCTGGCCCTGGCGGGCGGTTGCATCGCATACTCGGTTCAATTAACACACCGCTGGCCTATGCGGGTGAAAGCGTGTGGCTCATTTTCGAGGGTTTCTTATGTTTTACGTGCAACGTGATGCACAGGGTGCACTGAGCCGTGTGGAGGCCGCGGCCTTTGCTGAGTCAACCGAAACCCTGCCGGCCGACCACCATGAGATTCAGGCTTGGTACGCCAACGAAGCGGTGGAAACCAGCCTGGCACAGCTCAAGCAAAGTGACCTGGAGATGATTCGGGTGCTGGACGACTTGATTCAGGTGCTGACCCAAAAGGGCGTGATCAACGTGACGGACCTGCCGCCGGCGGCGCAGGCCAAGCTGATGGACCGTAACCACGCGCGGGAAGCGTTGGGCGGGTTGAGCCATTTGATTGATGATGAAGAGACTGGGCTGATCTGATTTCGGCAGGCAAACCGAATCTAAATGTGGGCAGGCTTTTGTGGGAACTGGCTTGCCTGCGATGCAGGCACCTCGGTGTATCAGGCAGACCGAGGTGATGCTATCGAAAGCTAGCCAGCTCCCACATAAACCCGCTCCCACATTGGAGTGGCATTATTTCCAAGGCGCGGGTTCACCAAACAATTGGCCCTGCACGCCGAAAATCCCCATCTCGCGAATCACCTTCAGCTCACCCTCGGTTTCCACGCGCTCGGCAATCAATGGCAAGTCGATACTGTGGGCCGCGCGTTGGATCGCTTCGATAAACAGGCGTTTGTCGCTTTCCTGGTCGATGGCGCGGATGTAGCTGCCGTCGATCTTCAAGTACGCCAGGCCCAGGCGCGCCAGATTGCCGATCATGCTGAAGCGCCCACCAAAACGCTGCAGGCTTAGGGAGAAGCCCAGCTCGCGTAGGCGCTTGGTTAACTGTTCCAGCAGCGCCTGCTCAGGCAATTGTTCTTCGCCGATTTCCAGGGTCAGGCGCGAACCCAGGTTGCTGTACTGGCGTAGCAACTCAAAAATCCGATTCAGCGCCTGGGCGTCCTGCAAGGTGGCCGCCGAGAGGTTCAGCGCCAAGCTATGGCTGTGACCGGCCATCTGCTTGAGCACATGCTCCAGCATCAGGCGATCCAGGCGCGCAGTCCAGCCGAAGCGCTCAAGCCACGGCAGGAAACGCCCGGCGGGTATGGTGTGACCGTCATCATCCTGCAAGCGCGACAGTACTTTGTAGTGCAAGACCAACTGCGGGTCCTGGCTGGCGACGACCGGCTGAAAGTACAGCTGGAAACGCTCCTGGGTCAGGGCCTGGTCGAGCAAAGTGTGCCAGGCATGGTGATCGTCGCCGACGCTGGCGGCGGCGTTGTGGTCGAGGCACACCCAACTGCTGTCGCCCTGCCCTTCGGCCTGGGCCAGGGCCTGGTCAGCCAAGGTCAGCAAGGCCTGTGGGGAGTCACCATGGCTGAACGGCGCCAGGCCGATATAAGCGACCGGCGTGACGTCACTGGCGCCGGTGGCCTGCAGGCTGAGCAAGGTGCTCTCCAGGTTCTGCGCCAATTGCAACGCTTCTTCGCGTACCAATCCCGGCGCCAGCACCGCGAATTCACCGCCGCGGATACGAGTGACGAGGTTATGAGTTTCCGGGTAAGGCTCGCACTGGCGTAGCAGTTGTTCGCCGACCGCTTGCAGCAACTGGTCGGTGCGCTGGCCCCCCAGGCGCTGGTTGAGACCGGCCAGGTCCTTGACTCGCAATAGCAGCAGGTAGCCGGAGTTGGAGTCTTCCGGGTTACTCACGCGGGCGTTGAGCTGCATCTCGAAATAACGGCGGTTGGCGAGGCCCGTGAGGTTGTCCTGATAGGATTCGATGCGCAGTTTTTCGCTGCGCTCGGCCTGCTCCTGAAACAGCGCCTTGAGCTTTTCTACCATCTGGTTCATAGCCTGCACCACGCGCCGCAGTTCCGGCGTGCGTGGCAGGTCAGGCAAGCTGAGGAACTCGCGCCGCGCAATAGCGTGGGACTGCTTGACCATGTAGTCCAACGGTTTCAACTGCCGACGCAGCAGCAACGCACCAAGCACCGCACTCACCGCACCGCACAACAGCAACCAGCCAAGGCTGCCCAAGGCGCTTTGCCAGAGCTTGGCCAGGGCGAACATCGGGTGGCTCACCACCTCCACACGCGCCGCCTGTTCCCAGCCACGGCTGACCAGCGCATCACCACCGGCGGGCTCCAGACCGATGAGTTTGACGAACCAGTTGGGCACACCGTTGTTGTCAGGTATACCGCTGCGCTCGACGATGGTTTTGTCAGTGGCCAGGTCCACTACGCGGATGCTGGCGTAATAGCCGCTGTCGAAGATCGAGCTGACCAGCAATTCCACCATCGCCGGGTCGTCGATATTGGGCGTCAGTGACAATGCCAGCGCCGTCGCCGCATCCTGTGCATGCGAACGCAGCTGGTTGACGTATTGCGTGCGCGAGCTTTCGAGGCTGACCATGAAGCTGCCGCTGAAGGCGACCACCAAGAACAGACAGATTGCGATCAATAGTTGTTTGAACAGAGACATCCGATCAGTTACTCCTAGTTGGCAGGCTCGGCTGGGAAGCCTTCCGCGCGCATTTTTCTCAACACATCCTGCCAGCGCGACAAGCGTTTGGTGTCACCGACTTTCTTGTTGCCCTTGGCGCCGGGCAGGTACAAACCCTCGGCGTTGAATGAGTACACCGGAATCAGGTCGGTACGGCGGGTGGCCGGCAGGATGTCGTCCATCAGGCTGTCGAGCACCAGCGGGATAGCGTCCGGGGTCGAATAATACGTCAGGACCATGTGAGCGCGATTCTGACGCAAGGCCTTGACGTAGGTAATGCGCAATTTGTCGCTGGAGACGCCCAGATGACGCAAACTGAAATACTTGCCGATCGCGTAGTCCTCACAATCGCCAGCCCCCTTCCAGAGCGCTTCGATGGGCGTTTCCCAATAGTCGACCACGTGCCAGAGGTCGATGTCTTCCACGTAAGACATTTGCTTGTTGAAGAACAGGTTAACGACCTTGAGCTGCTCCTGCTCGTCGACCTGCTTTTGGGTCGCCAGCAGTCGCTGCCAGGCGTCGATACGCTGCTGGCCCTCCCCCAGCGGCCCGTACAAGGCTGTGGCCTTGCGGCTGATCTGGGAGAAATCCCAATCGGCATGCAGCCCGCCGAGCATAAGGCCGGCCAATACGATCGCTGAAAACAACCAGCTAAAGACTCGAGAGGGAACAAAACTTACCGCCAAGGCGTTCAGTCCATGAAGAGAGACGGAATTTTATAGGATGGTGATGCTTCGACTCGTAAAAAACAATGGCACAGTGCAATCATCCATCGGTGGACCGAGTTTATAACCGCCCCCTGTGGGATGCACAAAGTACACCCCGTAAGCCCTTACAAACGGAAACTTTGGTTGTTTGACAAGCGTGTGGCCCGTCTCTAGTGTGCATTGGATCCAATTAAACACACTCCATTCAAGAAAGGAGGATAGCGTAACCGTGACGCAGAAGCCGAACCCTTTAAGCAGCATCAAAATCAGCGGGCCTATTCCCGCCCATCTTGCTCGCGCCGTTATTGAAGAAACACTGCGCAATGCCATTCTCGATGGTCGACTGCCCTGTGGCACCGCGATGCGTCAGCAAGAGCTGGCTAGCCTGTTCGGCGTGAGCCGCATGCCCGTGCGCGAGGCCTTACGCCAGTTGGAAGCTCAATCCTTGCTGCATGTGGTGACCCATAAGGGCGCCGTGGTTGCACCGTTGATCGAAGACAATTCGGCTGAGACCTATGAACTGCGCATGCTGCTGGAATCCGAAGCGTTGCGCCTGTCGACTCCGTTTCTCACCGACGCCGACATCGCTGAAGCCGATGCCTACATCAATGCGTTGGAACAGGAGAAAGACTACGCCGAGATTGGCCGCCTCAACCGCCTGTTTCACATGGTGTTGTATGGCAAGGCACCTAACCAGCGGCTGCTCAAACTGGTTGAACACGGTTTAAATGAGGAGGAACGGTTTCTGCGCTTCAACCTTGAGGCGATGGGCCTGGGCGAGACATCACAGGAAGATCACCGCGAACTTCTGAGGCTTGTGGCACAGAAGAAGATCGAAGAAAGCATCCTGACCTTGCGTAATCACCTGATGCGGGGAATGGAGGTGATCACCACCTACCTCAATGGTCTTGAAGCGGCCGCAACGAAAGACGCGCAGTAGGGGTCAGGGCGCTCCCCGTTACCCACTACGGTGCAGGGCTCCTTTCCTATAGGAGAGAGAGCCCGACGACGATACGTCCGACCAGAACGATACGATTTAAACAGGGCTGCTCATTTCGAGGAAACTTCCAACAGTTACCCAGGCAACTTGCTTACAACAAGATATTTCTCGTAAAAACATCTAACACTTTCACAAGATGATCAAAGCGTTTAATAAGATTATTATCTCTCGCCACTAAAACAAACACTTCATTCGACAGTAATACCACGCCAGGTTAGCGCTGCGCGCGTGAACCGGTTAAATGCCATCTTTCTATTCACACTAAAGAACCCCCACCACTGTTTTCAGAGCAGTCGCAGCAACTTATAGGCGTCAACCATGCACCAACACTTACTTGAACAAAAAAAATGGCTGTTATGCAGCCACCCGTTATTTAAAGAAATAACTTCGCTTAATAAGTTACAACTTTTTATGGAACATCATGTATTTGCGGTCTGGGACTTCATGACACTGACCAAACGACTGCAGCAAGACCTGACCTGCACGCACTTACCCTGGCTCCCACCCACGGACCCGCAAGCCGCACGCCTCATCAATGAAATCGTGCTTGGCGAAGAATCAGACGAACATCCAACACGTGGCCATTGCAGCCACTTCGAACTGTACCTGGAGGCGATGGCAGAGGTCGGTGCCGACACGCGTGCCGTCCAGCACTTCATCGAACTGCAGCGCCAGGGTGTGCAAGCAAGCGCGGCCTTGCACATGATTGATGTGCGCCCGGGTGTGGCACGCTTTGTCGACAGCACCTTACAGGTCGCGCTAAACGCGCCCACTCACTGCGTGGCGGCGGCCTTCCTGCATGGTCGCGAGAGTGTCATTGCGCCGATGTTCGAACGCATCCTGCACGGCAATGCGTGCATTGATCGTCAGGCACCAACCTTGGGGCATTACCTTCGCCGTCACATCGAATTAGATGCCCAAGACCATGGGCCAGCGGCGCAACAGTTACTGCGACGCTTGATCGGGGTAGACACTGCGCGCCAACGCGAGGCCGATGAAATTGCACTCGACGCCGTGCAAAGCCGCCTCTGCTTCTGGGACGCCGTGCACACCTCGCTGCAAGAGGTGCAACCTTGAACGCCACCAACTATCGCTCCTTCGCCGAAGACTGGGAACGCCGCGCAACAATCCGAACACGTCCTCGGCGGTTGCTGGAAAACGACGATAGATTGATCTATCCCCTGTGCCGCCAGCCTCTGGTGCTGAGTGCGACCTTTCTCGAACACTGCCTGCAATGGCGCGACTTCGTGTTGGTGCAAAGCTTCTACAAATTCATCAATGACGTGGTGATCTTCGAAACCGAGATCGTCGACAAGACCGCCCGCAGTATTGCCAAGAATCACTTTTCGCGGCCCTTCCCCCTCGCCTGTCGTGTGGACGCGATGACCGTCGTGGTCGATGAGGACTACCACGCGCTGGTTGCAATGGACTTCCTGCAACAAACCATCGAAATGACCGGCATACAACCCCTCGACCTGCCTGGGCAAATCGAACTGAGCCATGCCCTGCCAGCAGCGCAGGCGCTGACACCGCCACACCTGCGCGATGCCGTGGAATTGATTGGCGTGGCCATCGCCGAGAACACCATCACCCATGACGTAGCGGCGTTTTCCAAGGACGACAGCGTCAAGCCCTCCATCCGTGGTTTGATGGCCGATCACTTGCTTGATGAGGGTCGCCACGCACAGTTCTGGACGCAACTGGTGCGCCTCTACTGGCAAGCGGCAAGCCCGGAAGACCGCGATCAAATAGCTGAAACCCTGCCGATTTTTTTGCAGCATTACCTGACCAATAATCTGCAGAAAGGCTTCAATCTTCAACTGATCGAACACTTGGACGTCAGCGCCGACATTCGCCGCGCACTCGGTGACGAAGTTGCGGCGCTCGACTTTCCAATCACCCGCCATCACCCGCTGCTTGGCAACATCATGGGGTTCCTGCATCACAGTGGCGTGCTCCACACGCCGAGCGTCGCCCTGGCGCTGAGAGACTACCTGCCCGAATCGGGGAGGCCGGTGTGAGACGCTTGAAGATTGGATGGAACGGCACCAGCAGTGCATTGGAAGTGCTCAGGCAAACGGTGGAGCAATACGGGCACGTCACCGCAACAGAATCGCTCGACATCGTTATTGAAGACGGCACCCAACCGCTGCTCACACGTGCCGACAACACCCAATGGCTAAGCCTGCGTCTGGGTATCGGCCCGGTGTCCGAATACGGGCTTCCCCTGCTGCAATTGCGCTGCTATGACCATGACAGACGTGTATTGGCGGTACAGGGTGTTGCCGAGGAGCCCAGCGGCAACGGCCAGCAATTGCGCCGACAAGCGATCAACACGCTGGTGGAATGGGCGGCCGCGCTGGTCAGCGGTTTTTCGAGGGAGGCGGACTTCTTCGCCGCAACCACCACCGCTAATGCATGGCCCGAGCAAAACCTGCAAGGGCTGGACGCATTGGCGTTTATGCATCGATTCAATCGGACTGCACAGCCGGCCCTGTTGCTGGCGGCCCAAGTGCCCATCGTCGAAAGGTTACAGGCCAGCCTGCACACCTTCGCAGAACGATCGGCACTAAACATCGCGGGTAGCGTAGTGACTTACCGACAATTACACGCTCGAGCCCTGTCGATTCAGCAACGCCTGCACCCTCTACTGGACAGTAGTGAGAAGCCTGCGGTGGTCGGCGTGTGCCTGGACAAGTCCGTCGAGTTGTACGCCAGCATTCTCGCTGTGTTGGGGTGCGGCGCGGTGTACCTGCCACTGGCACCGGACCATCCGCCACAACGCCAACAGGCAATGCTGCAAAGCGCTAGGGCTGCCGTCTTGCTCGATGATGGCCGGCACTCTTTGCACGACCACTTCGTTAGCGTGAATGTCACCCATATCGACCCGGCGTACGCGGATACCGCGCAACCATTGATGCGCCATCGCCCCAGCGTTGAGGCGCCCTGCGTCGTGCTTTTCACCTCGGGCACTACCGGTCAGCCCAAAGGGGTATTGCTCAGCCAAGGCAACCTTGCACATTTCACCGCCTGGCTCGGCGCCTGTACGGCGCTGGATGAACAGAGCCGTGTGCTGCAATTTTCGCCGCTGAGTTTCGATTCATCGCTGATCGATATCTTCCCGGCGCTGGTCGCCGGCGCCGAGTTGATCGTGCCAAGCCAAGACCAACGGCACGACCCACATCAGTTGGTCGACCTGATTCGCCAGCAGCGCATCAGCCATGCTTTTCTGCCGCCGGCACTTCTGAGCATCCTGCCGCTGGATCAGCCATTGGGCTTGGCCCACTTGTTGACCGGTGGCGATATCTGCGAGCCGTATGTGATCGAACAACTGGCGAGCCAGTGCCAACTGCACAACCTGTACGGCCCTACCGAGGCCACGGTGCTGATCACCCACCGGACGTTTAAGCCGGGTGACAGCAATCGCAACCTGGGACACCCCATTGCCAACAGCCAGGTGTTGATTCTCGATGACCACCTGCAACCGGTGGATGAACAGGTGATGGGCCATCTGTACGTGGTCGGCCCTGGGGTGAGCCTGGGGTATGTGCATGCGCAACAACAGGCGGACAACCCGTTCGTTGAGCTAATACTGCCCAATGGTCATACGCTGCAGGCTTACCGCAGCGGTGACCTGGCGAAATGGACGCAAGACGGCATCGAGTTGGGCGGCCGACGAGACGATCAGGTCAAGATCCGTGGCTTTCGGGTGGAGCCCCTGGAAATCGAACAATGCCTGCGCAATAGCCGGTTATTTCGCCAAGTAGCCGTGGTGATCGATGGGGATCGCAGGATTTTCAGTTTTGTCGCCCAGCCCGAACCCGCCGCCACATTGGCGGGCTTGAAGCACTATGCGCAGCAACGGCTACCGACTTATATGCATCCCGAGGCGTGCGTAGAGTTAGCCACTATGCCGCGCACCAGCAACGGCAAGATTGACCGCCAGGCGCTGCTGGCGATACCGATGCACGCGCCGCCCCTCACTGCCGGCAGCCACGCTCAAACGCCTCTGCAAACGCGCCTGGTGGCGCTGTGGGGCGAGCTGTTGGGTGTTGCTGGCGATGACATTTGCATTGATGACAGCTTTTTCCACTTGGGCGGCCACTCCATCCTGCTGTCGACCCTGTTGCTACGCCTGCGTGAAGAGTTTGGCCGCAGCCTCTTATTGAACCGTTTCTTTGAGGCCCCGACGATTCGTACGCTCGCCGTGCTGATGGAGGACGGAGAACCGCCCAATGTACTGTCGGGTCAAGTGGAGAAAGACGCGTCACAAGCATTGAATGTCGAAATACTGCAGGCAGACCAAGCGGGCGATCCGCGCAAGGTGATCGTCACCGGTGCCAACAGTTTTGTCGGCGTGCATCTCGTCGAAGCGTTGTTGGCGGGCGGTGCACAGGAGGTAGCATGCCTGGTGCGCGAAACGACGGGGCACTCGGCAGCAGCGCGGTTTGCCGAAGCACTACGCGAGTACCGCCTGGAACATCTGGACCTGCGCCGAGTGCAGGTATACGCCGCCGACATCAGCCAGCCTCGACTGGGCCTGGCCTGCGATGTGTATGAGCGCCTCGCTGGCAGCTATGGCGTGTTGGTGCACAACGCAGCGCGGGTCAATCATGTGATGGACTACGCCTCACTCGCCAGGGACAACGTCAAACCCATGCTCGAGTGCCTGCGCCTGTGTGAAACCCATTGCAAGAAGGTCTTCAATTTCGTCTCGACACTGTCGGCCTGCAGCAGCATCGATGCTCAGGGGAAGATCCTTGAAGTATCGGCGATGGCTACGTTGCCGCTCTATCTCAAGAATGGCTACAACCTGTCCAAATGGGTCGCTGAACGACTGCTAGGACGCGCTGCCGAGCAAGGTGCGTGGGTGAATATTTATCGTCCGGGAAACATCGCCTTTAACAGCCATAACGGTGTCTGCCAGCCGCAGAACAACCGCCTGATGCTGATGCTCAAAGGGTCGCTGCAGCTGGGCCTGGCGCCTCACTTGGACGTGAATTTCGACCTGATGCCGGTGGATTTTTTTGCGCGCTTTGTTGCGTTCCACTGCGACCAATTTACCGCGGGGCGAAATATCTTCAACCTGCACAACCCACTGCCTTTGAGCTGGGATCATTACCTCGATGCGTTCAGCCAAGCGGGCCACCATTTCGAACGCGTGAGCGTTGCGAACTGGCAAACAGCGCTGCGAACGGTAGGCCGCGATAACGCACTCTTTGGCGTGCTGGGCTTTTACCTGAATGACCTCACCGAAGACATCAGCGACACCTCAATGATTTGTCACGACAACGCACGCCAGGGCGTGGCCGCCATGGGCGAGCAGTACCCGCAAAAGGACCCGGCGCTGTTGCGCAAGGGCTGCGACCACCTCAAGGCCATTGGCTTTCTCTAACCCTTTCAGGACACGCTTATGAAACTGCTGCAACCCGATACATTGATCCGCAACCCTGATGGCGCAACGATGGTGGCGTCCGTGGACGTCGCGTGCGAGGCCGCTCGCCTGTGGAGTGTGGTGGGTAACTTTGCAGGTTTTGACGCCTTCATTCCTGCCCTTTCGCACATCCAAATGACGGGGGCAGGTACAGGCGCGCTGCGCACCAAATTTTTCCACGATGGCCATTGCGTTGTAGAGCAACTCAACAGCCGGGATGACGAGGCCATGTACATGACGTGGACCACGATCTACAACACCTTGGGTGTTGCCCGGTTGTGGGCCGCAATGCGTGTCGACAGGCTTGGCGAGAGAAATGCCAGGGCGACTTGGACACTCATTGGCGAGCCGCTGGAGGCTGCGCAGGCGGAGTTTGAACAGTTTGTGCAGGCTTTCGCCGACGACGCACTGCAGAACGTACGACAAATGCTCAGCCAATAGGCAGAAGCGAGAGGCCTCGCTCCTGCCCGATCAGGGTCAGATCTTGAAGCTGTCGACCAATTGCTTCAAACGGCTGGCCTGCTGGGACAGCGCGTCGCAGTCCTTAAGCGTTTCGTTGAGGTTGGCCACGCCCTGCTGGTTCAGCAAGTTGATCTGGTTGATATCGACGTTGAGGGTTTCCACCACGGCAGTCTGCTCCTCGGTGGCGGCAGCAACCGATTGGTTCATGCCATCGATCTCAACGATTCGTTGCGTCACGCTGATCAGGCGCTCACCGGCCTGGTTGGCCACTTGAACGCTCTCTTCACTAGAGCTCTGGCTGGCGTTCATGGTGGTCACCGCTTCACGCGAACCCACTTGCAACGACGTGATCATCTTGTGGATCTCTTCGGCAGACTCCTGCGTACGGTGAGCCAGGTTACGCACTTCATCGGCAACCACAGCAAACCCTCGCCCGGCTTCCCCGGCACGAGCGGCTTCGATCGCGGCGTTGAGTGCCAACAAGTTGGTTTGCTGAGAAATACCTTTGATCACATCAAGGATGTGACCGATGTTGTCGGTGCTGGCGTTCAGGGTTTCTATCTGAGTGCAGGACAAGCTGATCTTTTGCGACAGTTCCGACATCGCCAGGATGGTTTGTTCCACCACCTTACGCCCGTCGTCTGCCTGCTCACTGGCACCACTGGCGTGCTGCGACGCATCGGCCGCATTACGTGCGATTTCCTGGGTGGCGGCACCCAACTCGTTGATCGCCGCAGCTACGCTATTGGTGCGCGCACTTTGTTCGTCCGAGCCGACGATCGAGGCATTGGACGAGGCCATCACGCGCTGGGACAGATCGTGTACCTGACGCGTTGCCGAAGACACTTCGGAGATCGACGCGTGGATACGCTCAACGAACTGGTTGAAGGCACTGCCGACTTCGCCAAACTCGTCCTTGCTGGTCACATCCAGGCGACGAGTCAAATCACCCTCGCCCTGGGCAATGTCCTGCATGGCAACCCCCATGGTGGTCAATGGCCGCAATAGGACTTGAATCAGCAGGCTCAAAAGCACGGCAATTGCCACGACCGCGATCAACATGGCGATTAACGCCGAAGTACGGAACTTGCCCAGCGGAGCGTAGGCTTTATCTCTATCGATCGACAAACCGATGTACCAATCGGCACCCGGCAAGCCGCTAATGGGGGTGAACGAAAGGATGCGGTCCTGGCCATTGAGGACGACGTCCTGGCTGACCTTCTCGATACGCAGGTTGGTGCCTGGGTAGATGTCTTTGAGATTTTTCATCACCTGGTCCTGGTCAGGACTGACAATGACCTGGCCATCAGCGCTGACCAGAAATGCATGACCGATACCGCCAAAGTCGACCGAGTTGATGATCTTCACCAGGGTTTGCAAGCTAAGGTCACCACCGACCACACCCAGCAGTTCCCCGTTCTTTTTGACTGGAAGCGCGATGGTTACGATCTGCCCGCCCACGGCAGCCATGTAGGGCGGGGTGAGCATGGTCTTATCAGCCGCCACCGCTTGTTTGTACCAGGGACGCTGACGAGGGTCGTAACCATCGGGCATCTTGGCATCAGGGCGCTGGGTGAACACGCCATTGGTTTGACCGACGTAGGTGAACTGAAAGTTCGAGGTGAGCGTTGGCTGATCGACCAGGCCCGGAAGGTCGGCACCACTGCCCTGGTGCGCGACGTTTTGCGCAAGGCCTTCGAGGACCAGGATCCGCCCACTGAGCCAGTTCTGCACACTGCTGGCCGTGAGCTCACCCGATTGCTGGATGGACGACTCCAGGTTTTGCTTGATGGTGCTGCGCTGCAGGTAGTCGTTGTAAAGCGTGAATAACGCGAAAGCGAGAACCACGACGCCTGACGCGGCCAACAGAATTTTATGACTGAACTTAAGATTCATTTCATCGACTTCTTTTGCCAAAGGGGGATGAGCGTGCCGAGTGGAACATTCCATGTAACGGGATAGGCGGACTCTCTCGGACCGCTCTATTTCGGTGCACGCATGGCTCATCAGGCTTTCGGCCAGATCAGGATAAATCTTAGAAATTTGTGAGAAGCATCCTTATTTTTAGAGGGAATCCGACCAGCGGCGCAATCTGCGTGACGAGAGATTGCAAAATCTTTCAGGACTTTAGGCAGTACCGCTCGTTATCAATTGTGACGTTCGGCCAGGCCTGTGTGAATGCCATCTACTGAACACGTTGCGTGTGAACGTGTGGTGCAGACGCTTTACAGCACCCGTCACAACTGGCTCAACACCTGGCAGCGCAGTCGCCTGGGCAATGCCGCCGATGCGGCAGCCCTAGCGCAAGACACTTTTAGCCGCTGCTGCAAAAGACCGAACGTTTTGAACTGAAGGCGCTTGCGCTAAACAGCGCCTTCAGTTGGGACTGCACTTGCGTAATAACAGAGTCCATGTGCGCTTGCGTGCGCAGTGTGAGCATTGGCGCGAAGCCCACGATGACCATGAGTTGGCCTGGCAGCGGGTGCAGGCTGATTATCAGCGGCGCAAAACTGTGGGGGATTGGCCCAGCGGATCACTGCAACCGGTGAACGCGTTCAACCCTGTCTACGGTAATTCCACTATTCGCTATTACGACCCGACAAGCTACCTGCGTCGACTGAACAGACTGGCGTCTATCTGAGCGGCGACTCTCGCTCGAGCTGCGTCAGCGCTGGGTAGAGACGTCCGATGAAAACCGTATTGTAGAGGCGGGCCGACCACTGGGTACGGACATCTCTGACAAACGCACCCAATTCACGTGGCGCGGAGTATCTGCTTGATAACGGTTTGGCGCTGTCTGTCAGTTATTCAGAGTCCTTCAACCCGAACACCTGTACAGACAGCACTGGCAATCCGTTGGCACCTACAGCTGGGCCGATGCGGAAAACACAACGAAGGTGCCGGCCTACACGGTGTTTGACGCCTCAATAGGGTATGACTTGGGCAAGGTAGGATTGAAGCACGTGGATGTAAGGCTGAATACCAACAGCCTGACCAAGCAAACGTTTGGGGTCTGCTGTTCCAGCCTGAACTTCTGCTACTTGGGAGAAGAACGCAGCGTCAGCGACGGTAAGCTACCAATTCTGATTCGATATCGCTTCTGACAAGCCAGCGCCTGATTTCAGGTGCTGGCTTTTTTGTCGGCCGGTTTCTGAGGCATTTGCTGGTCGCTATCCTCCAAAACGACAAAACCCCTGTTTGCGTTAGCAAACAGGGGTTTCGGAATTCAATCTTGACGATGACCTACTCTCACATGGGGAAACCCCACACTACCATCGGCGATGCATCGTTTCACTGCTGAGTTCGGGATGGGATCAGGTGGTTCCAATGCTCTATGGTCGTCAAGAAATTCTGTGTACCAGACCGTCGCGTTAGCAGCGTGCCGGTGAAATTCATGGACTTCTACATAAACAAAACCCCTGTTTGCGTTAGCAAACAGGGGTTCTGGAATTTAAT
>NZ_VXCW01000029.1:0-16609 GCF_052850675.1 Pseudomonas sp. 1152_12
CGCATACCGCGTGTCCATCTGCGAAAAACTGGCCCAATGCCGAACACAGCGCGCCGCCTTACCAGCCCGTTCCCACTCCCAAAAGAAACTCGCCCCACCGGCCAGCTGCCGCTCAAGGATGACGTGCTGATCGTCGTACCGATAAGCCTCACGTTCGCCTACAGCATTGGTCGCTGAAACCAGTCGTCCCGTCTCGTCGTAGGCGTAGGAAACGACGTTCTGCTCAGTCACCCAAACATACGGCTCACGCCCTTTGGCGCGATGAACCTGATAGTCCACCGCCACAATGCGGCCCAGTTCGTAGCGCAAAAACAAACAACGGCCTACACCGTTATCCAGCCGCTCAATCCGACCGGAGCGATCACGAGAAATCCGCAGCCGGTTGTCATACGCATCGCTGATCGCTGTCAGCACACCGTCGCGAAAGTGATAAAACCGTGACGCCTGGGCCAGCACCAACTCATCAGGCAGCGACCCCAAGTAAATCGCCGCTTCGGCCAAGCTATTGGTGATAGCCGGCCGTGAGGCGCTAGGCAACGGAAACTCAGTACTGCGGTTCTCATGATCCGTCCAAACCACCGAATCACCCGTCACCACCAACCGCTGCGCCAGCGAGTGACTCCAACCAAACCCCAACCCACAATCCACTTCCACCGCGCTGGTGCGGTACAAGCGCGTCCACTCAAACGGCAAAATCCCGTCCAGCACTCCATCGCTGAGCGTCAGCAACTCCTCGCCAGTCACCATCGAAACAGGGCAGCCATTAGTGGCAGTTTTATCCGCAGGCGCCGCCGCATCGCCCTGCGGATTCTTCGCCGAGGCAGACGCATCATCCACATGCTCTTTGTGTTTCAACACTGCGTTCTGCCGCGCCCGCCAGCGCATCTGCATCGTGCCTTGCTTCAGCCCGCCGACCACGCCGCGAACCGCCACGGCCTTATAGCGATCCACCGCCTGCATGAACTTAGTCAGAATCGCCAGCAGGCTCCTGACAAAGCCAACCGCCGCCTCAAGAATCTGCGCGCCATACTTCACCAACCGCAAGCTCAGATACGCCACACCCGCTGCTGGCAGTGCGATCATCAACACTGCGCCAATCACCAGGTCGATCAGCAGCGACACCACAAACCCCGCCGCCGTCTCGGCGATCTCGCCAGGCGGCAGTGCATCCAGCCACAGCATCGCCGTGCGCATCATCAGGTACAGCGCGGCCTTATCGCTGGCGAGCAACATGGCCTTTTCCATAACCTTGGGTGCATCGGTGGCCAGCTGCGCCAACTTGGCGGCCTCGCTGCCGAGTTGTTCGACGTACTTCAGCGGGTCTTCAAGAATCGCCTGCACCAGCTGGATGCTGTCCCACACGTCGCGGATCGCCGCCCAGCTGCCGGCCAGTAAGCCGCTGCCAATCGCGCTGGCGGTCGATTGCTGCCAATAGGGTTTGGAGTTGTTCCATTGCTCGCGCAGCCATTGCTCAAGGTCCGCCGTCAGCCCGGCGTAGGACGCAAACAACGCGTCCACCTGTTGAGTCGACGTGCCGCCCTGCACCCGCACCTGATACCGCCCGCCAGCCACGCAGGTATGCGAGCCTTTGCCGTGCTCATCGAGCATGACAACGGTGGAACTGCCGTCCTCCAGCCGAATCACCTCAACCGGAATGCCACCGATCGGCACGTCGTACACCGACTCGAACAGGCTCTCGATCTTCAGCTCGCCGCCCAGCGGGCACATGACGACGGAGCCCAGAACATCCGGGTCGGCCATGCTGGCGGTGGTCTGTGAAGCCCCCACCCGCAACACTCGATTCATCCCCAGTAACGACGGCATATCCGTTGCGTGGCTGACCGAATCCAGCGCCCGCGCATACCAGGCCCCCATCTGCTGGCGATACTCGGCCAGGCTGTGATGGAAGCCGTTGAGTTCATGTTCGATAAAGGCAATGTGGGCGGCGTTGGTCATCCGTGACGTCTCGGCAAAATGGCAAGGCGTCGGAGCATGCCGCAGGAAAAAGCGCCTGGATGAGCGGCTGGTAAAATCAGAAAGGGACGACTTTAAACGGGTAAAAACCGCGAAGAACTAGCCAGGTGACCTACATGAAAAAGCGATCCAACTGATTGCGCAAAAACGCGGCAAATAAAAACCGCTCTCATTCTTGCCCGATTTGCGCACATGGCCGTCATGGTTAATAGAACCTCTATTACGCAGGATTTCCCATGTCGCGCCTTGCTCGTCCCTTGCATCCACTGGCCCTGTCAGTGGCGTTTGCCTTTGCCGTCGTGCCACTGCTGACGGTCCAGTCTTCCTTCGCGGAAGAAAGCAGCAGCGCGTTGCGGCGTTTCTCGATTTCCGCCGGCGACCTCAGCCAAGCGCTCAATAGCCTGGCCGAGCAGGCCGGCTTGGTACTGGCATTTGATGCAAGCTTGACGCGTGGCAAGCACAGCAGCGGCTTGAGCGGGCAATACGACACCGACGTGGCGCTCACCCAATTGCTCGCCGGCAGCGGCTTGCAGGCGTTGAAAATTTCTGCCGACCGCTACCGCCTCGAAGCTATCCCGGACAGCGGCGGCGCCATGGAGCTGCAGGCCACCACGATCAGCGGCGCATACCAGAACGAAAGCCCTACCGGGCCGGTGGTCGGCTATGTGGCTACCCGCAGCCTGTCGGGCACCAAGACCGACACCGCGCTGATCGAAACCCCGCAGTCGATCTCCGTGGTCACCAAGGACCAGATGCGCGCGCAGAACGCCGAAAGCCTCAACCAGATCCTGCGCTACAGCGCCGCCGTGGTCCCGGAAACCCGTGGTGCCACGGCTTCGCGTCTCGACCAGTTGACCATCCGTGGCTTTGCACCCGCCACTTACCTCGATGGCCTGCGCATGCCGTCGAGCCGTGATGCTTTGCCGCAAAAAGATGCGTTTGACCTTGAGCGCGTCGAAGTGCTGCGCGGTCCGGCGTCGGTGTTGTACGGGCAGGGCACGCCGAGCGGGGTGATCAACATGGTCACCAAGCGCCCGCTGGACACGGCGTTTCATGAAGTCGGCGTCGAGTACGGCACCTTCAACAAGAAGCGCACCACCTTCGACCTCAGCGGCCCGATTGACGATCAGGGCGTGTATGCCTACAGAGTGGCGGGGCTCTTCGATGACGCCGATGGCCAGGTTGAACACACCGAGACCCGTCGCCAGTCGCTGTCCAGCGCCTTTACCTGGCGCCCGGACGATGCGACTTCGCTGACGCTGCTTGGGCATTTTCAGAAAGATCCCAAGGGCGCGTCCTACGGCTCAGTGCCGGCCTGGGGCTCGGTGTTGCGCAGCCCCACCGGGCGCAAGATCGACGTGGATTACTACGACGGCGAGAAAAACTTCGAGAAAAGCGACCGCGAGTATTACTCCCTCGGCTACGCCTTCGAACACCGCTTCAACGATGTCTGGACCGTGCGCCAGAATGCGCGTTACCTGCGCGCCGAAGGCGTTTATCGCAGCATTTACAACAGTAACCTGCAGGCCGATTACCGCACCTCCATGCGGTCGACCATCGCCACCGATGTCGACATGGGGGCCTACACCCTCGACAACCAGGTGCAGGCCAAATTCGACACCGGGCCGCTCCAGCACACGCTGTTGATCGGCCTCGACTACCAGAACACCCGCACCGACACCAAGGCGGGTTACGGCAAGGGGCCGAACCTGGACATCTTCGACCCGGTGTACGGCGCGCCTGTGGTCACACCGGCATTCGCCACCGACGCCACGTCTCGCAGCGATCAGACCGGGACGTATCTGCAAGAACAAATGAAGTGGGACCAATGGGTGCTGTTGCTCGGCGGGCGCTATGACTGGGCCAGCACCGACAGCACCACCAAAACCATCAGCTCCGGCGCCAAGAGCAAGTCGTCCCTGGACAGCAAGGCGTTCACCGGCCGCGTTGGTGTGGTCTATCTGTTCGATAACGGCCTGGCGCCCTATGTCAGCTACGCCGAGTCGTTCAACCCGCAATCGGGCACGGGTTACGGCGGTGCGGTGTTCAAGCCGACCGAAGGCAAGCAGTATGAAGTCGGCATCAAGTACCAGCCACCGGGCAGCAACAGCTTTATCACCGCGGCGGTTTTCGACCTGCGCCAGAGCAACGTGCCGACCATGGACCCGGACCCAAGCCATCTGTGTGGTAATGGCCGTTGCAGCGTCCAGGACGGCGAACAACAGTCGCGCGGTGTTGAACTGGAAGGCAAGGCCAGCCTTAACGATAACCTGGACATCACCGCGGCCTATGCTTACTTGGATAACCGCGCGAGCAAGTCCAACAGCACCGTGCAATACGCGCCGCTCGCCGATAAAGGCATAGGCTCGGCGATTCCCGTTGAAGGCACCACCACCTACGGCGTGCCGCGTCACACCGCCTCGGCGTGGGCCGACTACACCTTCCATGACGGCCGACTCAAGGGCTTCGGCGTCGGTGCAGGCGCGCGTTATGTCGGTTCGTCCTGGGGGGATACCGCCAACACGCTGAAAGTGCCGGGCTACACCTTGATGGATGCGGCGCTGCACTACGACATCCCGAACATCGCCAACCCCAAGGACAACCTGCGCCTGGCGTTGAACGCGACAAACCTGGCGAACAAGGAATATGTGGCGTCTTGCTACTCCTATTCGTGGTGCTGGTATGGCTCGCAGCGCACCGTGCAGGCGAGTGCGACCTACCAGTGGTAACTGTCGGCGTTTAAGCTGATAAGGCAATTTAATGGCCCCTCTGTAACAAAATTCTCGCCAGAATCACTTTTATTTTCAGGTGGTTAGGTGGGAATGCAAATGCGCACTGTTGGAATCATGCTGATCGCCTGCTCCATGGCGGGCGGCGCAGCTGCCGTGCAGGCACGGGAGCTGCGCGACGGTGACAAGTACATGTGCAGTTGGGGCGCCGGCACCGCCGCCAGAGCCCAGGAACTCAAGCTGTCGGGCGTGTCGCTGTATGCCGCGCGACAGAAGATCCAGACCATCAAGTTCAGCAAGTCGTGGATGCGCATGATGGCCATGGGCATTACCGAGCAGACCTATGACAGCCGTTCGCGGCTCAAGCCTGAGGCGATTCGCCGAAGCTTTTATCAAGATTGCGTGCGCTATAAGGTGGCGCGTAAATAATCGGTAAGCGTGTTACACCGGCCAGTGCAAAAACTGCGTCAGCCTGTCCAACTTTGCTGCGGCGCGCCTCGCCATACTGGCGCCAGGTTAACCAAGAGGCGCAGGCCATGACTGATTACGTATTCACCCCCGAGCAAACGCCATCCCTGGCCATCCAGGGCGGCGCGGCGCGTTTTCCGCTGCGCCGGGTGTTTTGCGTGGGCCGTAACTACAGCGAACACGCCCGCGAGATGGGGCATGACCCGGATCGCGAACCGCCTTTTTTCTTCATGAAGCCCGCGGATGCGGTGGTGCCGGCCGAAGGTGTGATCGCCTATCCACCGCTGACCGCAGACCTGCACCATGAAGTGGAATTGGTGGTGGCCATTGGCAAGGGCTGCGTGGACATCAGCGCTGAAGACGCGTTTTCCCACATCTGGGGTTACGGCGTCGGCATCGACCTGACCCGCCGCGACCTGCAAGCCCAGGCGAAAAAGCTCTCGCGCCCGTGGGAATGGGCCAAGGCCTTTGATGAGTCGGCGCCCAGCACGGCCTTGCAGCCGGTGAGTGTGATAGGGCACCCGGCCAGCGGCAAAATCTGGTTGAAGGTCAATGGTGAACAACGCCAAGTCGGCGACCTGGCTGACCAGATCTGGTCCGTCAGCGAAGTCATCAGCCACGCCTCCAAATCCGTGGCGCTCAAGGCCGGCGACCTGATCTTCACCGGCACACCCGCAGGCGTCGGTGTATTGCAACCGGGGGATGTGGTCACGGCCGGCATCGACGGCATCGGCGAGCTGAGCTTCACCCTCGGCCAAGGTTGAGGCTAAAGTGGTGCCCAGGCCACCCGAGAGACCGTTATGCCAGGCACCCGCGTCACCACCTACGGCATGGAACAACGCAGCGACCGCCCCGACTTCTATATCCGCGACAAGCGCGGGCGGGCGGCGCTGACCAGCCCGCATCGACATGAGTACTTCCAGATCCAGATCAACCTGGGCGGCGATACCGTGCAGCATATTGGCGGCGCGGTGCGGCCATTTCCGCACAAGGCCCTGGCGTTTATCCTGCCCCATCGCCTGCACGTGATTCCCCATCCTGAAGACGGCGAGTTCATGCTGATCAACTTCAGCCAGGCGTTTTTCCTGCCGCAGCTGACCTGCGACCCGCTGGACCTGGAAGACATTCCCATTGGCCAGGCGCCGGAGCTGTCACCGTTTCGCTTTCAGGAGCAGCTGGATTTCATCCTCGACGACGCCGCCTTCGACGAAGTGAACACCTGGCTCACGCACATGCGTGCCTTGGACGCTCATCGCACCTTCGGCGCGCGCGAGCGGTTAAAAGGCTACGTGTTCCAACTGATCGGCCTGGTCTGCGAGCAGTACGCCGAACCCCTGCAGGCGTTTGCTGCCAACAACGCGACCCGGCGCGGGCGCAAGGATGCCCTGGCGCGTGTGCAGCGCTATATCCGCGAGCATCTGCACGAGCCGACCCTCAATCTGACGGAGGCCGCCGCTGCTGCTTTCCTGTCGCCCAACTACCTCACCCATCTGTTGCGCAAGGAGACCGGCAAACCGTTCTCCCAGTGGGTACTGGATCGCCGCATGCAATTGGCGCGCACTTTGTTGCTCAACAGTGCGCAGATGATCGGGGTTATCGCCCAGCGCTGCGGGTATACCGATGAGGGGTACTTTTCTCGTTGTTTCCGCAAGGCCCATGGCCTGGCGCCGGGTCAGTTTCGTCGTCAGCAACAGGCGCAGCCCCTGTAGGCGCGGTGTTTTACAAATCCACCACAAACCTTATGTTTCTATGTGCATACAATTGCACCCTTCAACAGGAGGCCTGTATGCAAACGCTGATACGCGTGGCGACACTGGACGATATCGACACGCTCTTCGCTATCCGCACCTCGGTGGTGCAAAACCACCTGAGCCGTGAACAGATGAGCGACTTGGGGATTACTCCACAGGTGCTGGCGGACAGCATTCGTGAAGCGCCATGTGTGTGGATCGCCGAAGTGGAAGGCCAGCCTGCCGCCTTTTCCATGGTCGACCTGGCCGCAGGCGAGGTGTTTGCGATGTTCGTACAGCCCGGCTTCGAAGGCCGTGGCCTGGGCCGTCGCTTGATGGCGGTGGCGGAAGCCGCCTTGTTTGAGCGCCACCACACGCTGTATCTGGTCACGGATGGGCGGGACGAAATCCGCGCCAACGGTTTTTACCAACGGCTGGGCTGGTCGAAGGTTGACCGCGTCAAAGGTGACGACGTCCGTTATGAGAAGAGCAGGGCGTCTTAGTGCCATGAACCCATCAGAGGCCCCCGTAACAGACAGCTTTCGTTACTTTGCGATCGGGGTCGTGTGTGTGGCGGTGCTGCTGGGTGGTTATTTCGTGCACTTCAATGCCCAGGTCGATCGCGAACGGGCAGAGGCGGTCGAGCGCATGGCCCTTTGCCGCAAATTGGAACGTATGACCCGTGCGGCGTCATCAATCAGTGTTGAACTTCGCGATACCTGTCAGCCATTAAACGGGGCGGCACCAAAGAGTGTCGCGCCTTAGTCGTAAATAACCATTTTTAATACAAGGAAATATACGCGTAACTTGCACCAAAAAGTGGCACTTATTCGCCCGTCAGCCTTAAAAAATGTGTGGTTATTGAATGACTTACGACGCTTTTAATCCGACGAAAGGATTAAAATAATCTTGTTACGGCTTTGGCCAATCGGTACTATAGCCCGGCGTTCACCTCCCACGGTTTATGCATTTTTAAATCCCAAGTTTCCATCAGCTACTTGGGATTTTTTTTGCCTGGCATTTGACCTCGGCGTCAAACTTCACTGTCGGCAAACTCCGCGCGCATACGGCCATTACGTTTGGCCTGGTACAGCAACTTATCGACCGACTCGACAAACTCCAGCATGTTGCTAGTGGGCGTAACGACCTGCGTACCGACCCCCAGGCTCAGGGTCAGCAGGTTTGAAACCGCTGAAAAACCATGCTCGATTTGCTGTTGGCAAATCAGATGCAGGCAGCGCCGAGCCACCTGCCGTGCCGACGCCGCATCCGTCTCCGGCAGCAACCACACAAACTCCTCGCCGCCGATTCGCGCAATGAAATCCCGTGGTCGGTTGGCCGCCAGCGACAAGGTGCGCGCCACCTGGCGCAGGGCTTCGTCGCCCTTGATATGGCCGTAGTGGTCGTTGTACTGCTTGAAAAAATCGATATCGAGGATGATCAACGACAGCGGCAACTGGCTGCGCTGGGCGCTGGCCCATTCGCGCTCCAGCACGGTGTCGAACATGCGCCGGTTGGCGATGCCGGTGAGGCCGTCCTGGAAGGAATATTCCTCCAGCTGTTTCTGCAGGCGGATCAGGTGTTCCTCGGTCTTCTTGCGCTCGCTGATATCGAACATGAAGCCGATCAACGCTTCAACTTCATCGCCCTTGCGCACCACATGCACCACGTCGCGGATCCACACATAGTCGCCGTTCACCGTGAGCGCACGGTAATCGGCCTCGTGATCGACCCCCGCGCGCGATTGCGACACGCAGAAGTTCACCACGTATTCACGGTCGTCCGGGTGCATGCGTTCGACCCAGTCGTCTACGCTCACCCAACTTTGCGGAGACCAGCCCAGCAGCGCTTCGATCTGCGGGCCGATATAGCTGAAGGTCATGGTCTGCCAGTCGATGCGCCAGGGGATGGCCTTGGTCGACTCTAGCAGCGTTTTGTATACGTCACTGTCGGGCGAACTCGGTGGAGTGAGGCTCATGGCGGGCTGCTCAGGATGATGGCAAAGAGCCAAGAGCGTCTTTTGAACGACGACCGGAGTCAAGCCTTCAGCACGGCAGCAGACGAGAGGTCGCGTGCTGGGTTTTTGGCGCCAGCACGCCAGCGTTTACACGGCAAAATGCGGCACAAGTATCACTTTTGAATTAATTGTTCAGCAGCGAGCAAAAGCTTATCTATGCTGGATGCATTACACCTACAGGGTCGAAGCCAGGGACGGGGGCTTATCATGATTCCGATCACCGAACTCAACCGCATCATGGCCTCAGGTTTCCTGCCGCTGTCGTGTGACTGCAGCCTGAACAGCGACGGCTCGCTGCGTATCACCGTGTTCGAGCCGTCCTCCGGGCGTATCGACCTGTTGCTGACTCGGGTATCACCTCAGGGCCTGGACAGCGTCCGTTCCATCGCCAACCTGATTGGCGAATTGCGCACCGAGATCAAGGCCGGGCGTCGTGGTTTTGCTGCAATGGGCTAGCTGTTGACGGTGGCTGTTGGGGCTGCGACTGCGCCGTAGTAGCGCCAGCAGCAATGCCGGTGTTCCGGCACGATCACACAGCCGCTGAGGCTGACGATCAACAAGGCGGCAACAAGCATGGATAGGCAACGGGTCATGATTTTTCCTCATTGTGTGTACGGCGTTACTGCTTGAACGTCGCCACCTGAGTAAACCCGTCGCAGTCCTTTCATACATTTCATCATGCGCCGTCATCCCCTGAGTGATACTCGCCTCAATCACTGCCGAGCAAAAAACCGCCTTGCTCGCGACGGATTTTTCCTACCACGCCGGCCGAAGCGGTGGTCAACCAGCATGGTTTGCGCCAGGCGATGATTAAGTTGCCGGCGGAGCGGCGTAAGGAGTTGCGCCAGAACCGGGCTGACAGCCAGCCGTTGATCATGGCGGGGCGTGAGGCGCGACTGGGTGTGATCAAGCAACTGGAAGCGCCGACGTTGGACCGCCAAGTGCTGGTGACGGAGCGGTCTTCGGGACTGAAGCGATCCAATGTGGGAGCCGTCGAGTGTTAGCGAGGCCGCGAAGGCTGCTTTACAGTCGGCCCGGGTGCCGGATTGGACGGGGTACATATCCGTTTCTGCGGTAACGGCGGCTAATGGTTTCGCTTTTACAGCGGCGTTCGTCAAATCCTTTGTCGAACGGCAGAAAGCAAATGGTGGGGGAGGCGAGGCGGGCAGAGCGCGCAATTAAAGGCGACGTAGGAACGACTTGACGATGTGCCGGGTGGCGTCGGTGGTGTCCAGTTCGTCCAGGGCGCCATAGGCGTGCCACCGGCAAGCGACGATCTCGTTGCGCGGCCGCGCGTCGGCGATGTTTACCACTGAGGCTTCGAACACATGGTGCACAGTGTCGCGGGCCTTGAGTTCCTGCAAGTACAGCAAGCCGTCTACGTTCAGCCCGGTTTCTTCTTCCAGTTCGCGCTCGACCTTGCCGCCGGGCAATGCCCATTTGGATCTGGCCTTGCGCACGAAGAGGATATGCCCCTCGTGTTCGCAAATGACCGTGGCCCGTATTTTCATCGTGTGTGCCCCCGCAGCGGGATGAGTGTCATAAAAGTGTAAAGCAAATGTCATGCTAAGTGCTTATGGCGCACCGGGTTGGGGATGTGGATACTGACCGATTGATGAAAACGGACGAGGACAACAGATGACGACCGTACGTTGGGGCATGATCGGGTGTGGCAATGTCACTGAAGTGAAGAGTGGACCCGCTTTCTATAAAGCGCCAGGTTCGGCCCTGGTGGCCGTGATGGGGCGCCGCGAGGAGGCGGTGCGCGATTATGCGGCACGCCACGGCATCGCGCGTTTCTATACCGACGCCCAGGCACTGATCGACGACCCCGAAGTGGACGCGGTGTACATCGCCACGCCGCCCGACAGCCACCTCGAGTACAGCCTGATGGTGGCGGCGGCCGGCAAGCATTGCTGTGTCGAGAAACCCATGGCCCTTAACGCCGAACAAAGCGCGTTGATGCAGCGCACCTTCGAGCGCGCGGGGTTGCACCTGTTTGTGTCCTACTACCGCCGCTCGTTGCCGCGTTTTCAACAAGTGCGCGATTGGCTGCAGGGTGGCCGCATTGGTGAGTTGCGCCAAGTGATCTGGACGTTTACCAAGCCGCCAGCCGCCGCAGATACCAGCGCCGCCAATTGGCGCACCGACCCGGCCATTGCCGGTGGCGGCTACTTTGCCGACCTGGCCAGCCACGGGCTTGATCTGTTCCAGTTCCTGGCTGGCGATATCGTCGAAGTCACCGGCTTCACCGCGCGACAAGCCGGGCAGTATGCGGCTGAAGATGCGGTTACGGCCTGCTGGACCTTCGGTTCAGGCGCGCTGGGCATGGGCTGCTGGAACTTTGTTGCGGATCGCCGCGAAGACCGCGTTGAGCTGATCGGCAGCCGTGGCCGCATCAGCTTTGCGGTGTTCGAAAACCAGCCGTTGCGCCTTGAGGGCGAGGTTAACGAAGTGCTCCAAGTGCCGCACCATGAGCATATCCAGTGGCATCATGTGCTGGCCATGAACGCGCACATTCGTGGCGAAGCCGAGCATCCTTCACTGGCGATCGAAGCGCTGAAGACCGATCGGATTCTAGACAAGGTGTTACAGCGAAATCCTAACCGCCCCGAGTAATTTTCCACCCGCGTTTGTTGTTTTGGCCGCTATCGTTTACGGGCGCTGTTCTCAACAATAGCGGCTGACTTTTTTCAAGGAATAAAGGGATGAATTACAAAGCAACATGGATGGCAATCTGCCTGGTGCTGGCGAGTATGGTGACGCAAGCGGCGCCACGGGAACAGCGGCCAGCAGGGGATTTTGATTTTTACGTGCTGTCGTTGTCGTGGTCGCCGACCTTTTGCCTGACGCACCCCGGCAACGAGCAGTGCACCGGCAAAGGTTACGGGTTTGTGCTGCATGGGCTATGGCCGCAATACGCCAAAGGCGGCTGGCCGGCGTCGTGTGATGCGCAATCGCGGCTGTCGGCAGAGGACCTGGCCAAAGGCGCGTTGATATTTCCCACCCAGGCCTTGCTCAAGCATGAATGGGCCAAGCACGGTACGTGCAGTGGGCTGGACGCTTCGGGCTACCTGGAGGCGACCGATAAAGCCTTGGCAGCGGTGCAGATTCCGCAGCAATTGCAGCCGTTCAACGTACCGAATTACCTGGAGGCACGGGAAATTACTGCATTGTTTCGCGAGAGTAACCCGGCCATGGGCAACCATGGCATGGCGGTGATTTGCAAGGGGAGGGTGTTTTCCGAAGTGCGCGTGTGCCTGAGCAAGGAATTGCGCTTTGCGGGTTGCCCCGCGAGTGTGAAGAGCCAGTGCCGAGGCGGGGATATCCGCATTCCGGTGCAGCGTTGATCACCTGCCTGAGTGCAATGCGATGGCTGTAGGCGCCGTCGCACTCGACGCCCCGGCGCGGTCCGCGAGGTAACGCGCCGGTGGCTGGCCTACCGCTTTGCGGAACATGGTGATAAAGCCGCTGGCGTTCTCATAACCGAGGTCCAGCGCCACGCGCTGTACGCTGTCACCCTTAGCCAGGCGTTGCAGTGACAGAATTACATGCAACTGGCGGCGCCAGCGGCCGAAACTCAACCCCAGTTCCTCTAACAGCAAGCGCGTCATGCTGCGTTCACTCATGCCGATGCGTACGGCCCATTGGCTGAGGGTGGCTTTGTCACTGGGGTTGGCCAGCAGGCCTTCAGCCAGGCGTCGCAACCTCGGATCCTGAGGCATGGGCAGGTGCAGGGCTTCGACCGGGGCTCCGGCCAGCTCATCCAGCAGCGTGTTGATCAAACGCCCCTGGGCACCGTTTTCGTCGTACAGCTGCGGGTAGCTCACCGCCTTGCTGATCAGTTCATGCAACAGGCTCGACACGGCCAGGGTGCAGCATTGCGCGGGCAGGGCGCCAGCAGCGTCCGGATCGATCAACAAACAATACACCTGGGCCTCACCGGACCCCCGAGCAGCATGCGCCAGGCCACCGGGAATCCACAGCGCGCACTGGGGCGGCACGATCCAGATACCCGCCTCAATCTGACAGTGAATCACCCCGCGCAGGGTGTACATCAGCTGACCCTTGCGATGGGAGTGCGGCGTGTGTTCCCAGCTCTCGCTGGTGCTAGTGGCACTTACGGCCACCACCGCACGCGGGAACACATCGGCATCCTTGGACATCGAGGGGTGATGCAGATCGAGGCGGTGATGCTTCATGGGGGCGTCGCAGCTTGGCTGAGTTGCGAAGTATTCTGGCTATTTTGTGCAATGTAGTCCATAGACGGTAGCTCTATAGTGAGATCTACTCTCATTTAGGAAGCCTGCCATGCGACTCGACAGCACAACATTTCCCGTGGTGAAAATCGTGTTTGACGCCCCCAACGAAGGCGGCCCGGACGACACCTTCGTGGTATTCGAAAGCCTTTTGGCACGTAAGCAATCGTTCGTGCTGCTGCACGAAAAAGCCGTAGACGAAAACAACCACGAGCACTCCCATGAGGAGCGCAAACAAGCCTCAATCTGGATGAAGAAAAACAAACCGGCACTGCGCGCCTATGTCAAAGGCATGATCCAGGTCGAGCCCAGCGCCGCCCAACGCCTGGCCCTCAAACCGTTTGCCGTGATGTTCGGCAAAGCCTGGGGCTACCCACTGCTGGTGGTGGAATCCAAGGACCAGGCGTGGGCGCTGGCGCGGGATGTGCTGGATGAGCAGGTATCCGATGTGGCGCACTTCTAAGCGGCGCCGCAAACACCTTGTGGGCGCTGGCTTGCCTGCGATAGCGGTGGTTCAGCCACAAGGATGTCAGCTGACACGGCCTCATCGCAGGCAAGCCAGCTTCCACATGGAATAAAGGGTGCGACTCAATCCACGCGTCAGTTTGATGCAAAAGTCCTCATGGAGTCAGCGCAGCGGTGCAGTGTACGGGCTATTGGACTACTTTGATTGACGAGCGATCCTCACCCGGAACTGACCCATGCAGACCTTATGGAAACGCTATTTAGCCTTGCTGGAAAACGACCTGAGCACGCAGATTTTCGACAACGTGAAAAACCTGCTGGTGTGCGCGCTGCTGTTTGCGGCGGGGACCAATACGTTGCTCGGGCAGCGTGAACTGTTTATCGGTGTGTTCGCCTCCAGCGTGGCGGGCTGGGGCCTGATTATTCTGTCGGCCGTGTTGGTGGTATTGAACGTCAGCGACGGCATTCGCCGGCTGGCCAAGCTGCGTTATCACTTGGCGCTGCAACTGTTGTTGATCCTGGTTTACCTGGTGATTGCCGAGCGGGTGGTAGAGATAGTCTGGGGCTTTCGGGCGCATTGAAGTATCCTCCGCGCCCCGCTATCAATGATTCAAAGAAACAATGACCGGACAAGATATGCAGGCCCTGCTGGACTCGATCCTCGACGAAGTTCGTCCACTGATCGGCCAGGGCAAAGTCGCCGACTACATCCCCGCGCTGGCCGACGTGCCCGCTAACCAACTCGGTATCGCCGTGTACGGCAACGACGGCTCGGCCTACTGCGCCGGGGATGCCGATACCCTGTTCTCGGTGCAGAGCATTTCCAAGGTGTTCAGCCTGGTGCAGGCCATCGACCACGGCGGCGAGACCATCTGGGAGCGCCTGGGCCACGAGCCTTCGGGGCAACCGTTCAACTCCATGGTGCAGCTGGAATTCGAACGCGGCCGCCCGCGCAACCCCTTCATCAATGCTGGCGCACTGGTGATCTGCGACATCAACCAATCACGCTTTGCCGTGCCGATCCTGTCGATGCGCGACTTTGTGCGGCGCCTGTCGGGCAACCCGCACATTCTGGTCAACAGCGTCGTCGCCGACTCCGAAGCCCAGCACGGCGCACGCAACGCGGCCATGGCTTACCTGATGAAGGCCTTCGGCAATTTTCATAATGACGTGGACGCCGTGCTGCACAGCTACTTCAACTACTGCGCGCTGCAGATGAGCTGCCTGGACCTGGCCCGCGCCTTCAGCTTCCTCGCCAACGAGGGCGTGAGCGCCCACAGCGGCGAACAGATCCTGACCGCGCGCCAGACCAAGCAAGTCAACTCGATCATGGCCACCAGTGGGCTGTATGACGAGGCGGGCAACTTTGCTTATCGCGTCGGGTTGCCGGGCAAAAGCGGAGTAGGCGGCGGGATTGTCGCGGTGGTGCCGGGGCAGTTTACGGTGTGCGTGTGGTCGCCGGAGCTGAATGCGGCGGGGAACTCGCTGGCGGGGATGAAGGCGTTGGAGTTGTTGAGTGAGCGGATTGGGTGGTCGGTGTTTTGAGGGGCTGGGGGTTTACGGCGGTGGCCGTAAATCCCCATTTATGCCTAAGCTTTGCGCGGCTTCACGAACAGATCGAGCATCAAGAACAACGCCCCGGCAGTAATCGCGATATCGGCAATATTGAACACGCCGGTATGCGTCGGCCCCACGTTCAGCACCATGTAATCAACAACATGGCCGTCCCGAAATACCCGGTCGATCAGGTTGCCGATACCGCCCAAGGCGATCGCATAAAGCGGCAGGACCTTGCGAAGCGGCTGGCTCCAGTTGGACAGCGACCACCCCGTTGCCCACGCAACCACGATGGCCACACCGACGATAAAAATCAGTTGTTTGACCTGCGGCGGCAACGCCGCGCCCAGGCTGAGGAAGGCGCCGGGGTTAAGGCTCAGTTCCAGCACCAGGTTGATAGGGTTGGAGCCGAGTTTGAAACTGTTGGTTGGTAGTGAAACCAGGGCCAGCAGTTTGACTAGTTGGTCGACGGCAATAAAGGCGAGGCCGGCGAGGAGGGCGAAGGTGCGGCCTCGCAGTAGGGGCGACGTGCTCAAGCGGTAACTTCCTGTTCCGGGCTTTCGATAGAGCGCCCGAAGATAGCTCAGGCGCTCTACCTCGTCCATCTCAAGCCGTCGGGTGGGCTACATTCAGTGCTTTGTCGACCAGCAGTTGCACACCTTCGAGCATTCGGCAGATGCCCAGCGCGACATTGCGTTGGGAACCGTCGATTTCGAAGGCCAGGTGGTTGGCAATGTCGCTGATGGACGCCAGGTCTTGTGATGCGTTGACCAGCAAGGTTTCGGTGCCCAGGTCGGCACGCACGGTGAAGAGGCCTTCGCTGGGTTCGGGAATGGGTTTGCCGGGGTTGAGATAGTGGTTGATCGCACGGTAGGCCACTTCGTGCAGGGTGCTGGTGTCGTAGTCTTGCTGGCCGGGGGGATTTGGGCTGTCTTTGATCATGGTGAAGCTCCTTTATAAATGGAGCTGCCACGGTTCGCGGTCAAACGAATTAGGGTGGCAGCTATACGCGGGTTGACCGACCGGCTAAAGAAGCAAATCCGGCATACCCGAAGGTATCCCGCGTACAGCTGCCGCGACACGATACATCAGGCGTAAGAAAACGCCCAGGATCGGTGTGGGTGCAGTTGCTCTTTAAAGTCGGACGGTCAAATCCGGCCGCTGAATTGGCAGCGACGGCACAGAGATTAGTCAGCCTACTTCCGACCGACAACCTGAAACCACTGTGGGAAATATCTGAACGCACGCGATCTCCTGTGGGAGCTGGCTTGCCTGATGTGGGAGGGGGCTTGCTCCCGATTGCGGTGGGTCAGTTACAGAATTTTCAACTGGCACACTGCAATCGGGAGCAAGCCCCCTCCCACATTTTTGGATACCCATTTACCCAAACAAAAAATGCGCCCCGTGGGG
>NZ_VXCW01000003.1:0-550368 GCF_052850675.1 Pseudomonas sp. 1152_12
TACTTTTCTATCAATTAGTTAGGATTGATTAAAAAACAACCTAAATAGCCCCCACGCTCTATATATAGAAGAGGAGACTCATATAACACCTGCCTCCTTTAATGCAGCAACGCTCGCCGGCCCCAGCCCCAACACGCCTTGCAGCACCTGAACTGTGTGTTCCCCCAATAGAGGAGGCGCACTGCGGTACTCCACAGGCGTCTTGGACAGCCTTATTGGGTTGGCCACCTGAGGCACCATTCCTGCCAACGCATGAGGCAGCTCCATCGCAAGCCCACGCGCCTTGACCTGCGGATCAGCAAATACTTGCGCCAAATCATTGATCGGCCCGCACGGCACCCCCACTCGCTCCAACTGCGACACCCATTCAGCTGTTGTCTTAAAGACCGTAACCTGGCGAATCAGCGGTATCAGCTCCGCACGATTAGCTACCCGCAGCTTATTAGTAGCAAAGCGCGGATCGGCAGCCCATTGCGGCTGACCAGCTACCTCAGCGAACTTACGAAACTGCCCGTCGTTACCTACCGTCAGGATGAAGTCGCCATCAGCAGTAGGAAAGTCCTGATAAGGCACAATATTCGGGTGAGCATTGCCCAAGCGCTTCGGCGACACACCTGTGGTCAGGTAATTCATTGCCTGGTTAGCCAGGCACGCCACCTGCACGTCCAGCAATGCCATATCAATGTGCTGCCCTCCACCGTCATGATCGCGGTGAGACAGCGCCGCCAGGATCGCCACTGTCGAGTACAGCCCCGTCAGGATGTCAGTCAACGCCACACCGACTTTGACCGGCCCAGCCCCGTGATCACCCTCTGGTCGACCGGTCAGGCTCATGAGCCCACCTAACCCCTGGATCATGAAGTCATAGCCAGCACGCGCAGCATAGGGCCCCGTCTGGCCAAAGCCCGTGATCGAGCAATAGATCAACTCCGGATTGATCTCCTTCAGCGACTCATAATCGAGCCCGTACGCAGCGAGACCGCCCACCTTGAAATTCTCGATCAGGATGTCGGACTTAGCTGCCAGATCACGTACCAGCTTTTGGCCCTCCGGCCGCGTGAAGTCGATGGTCACCGACTCCTTGTTACGGTTAGCGGACAAATAGTAAGCCGCCTCACTGGTGCTCTCGCCATAGGCGTCCTTGAGAAAAGGCGGCCCCCAGGCGCGCGTGTCATCGCCATTACCCGGTCGCTCGACCTTTATCACCTCAGCCCCGAGGTCCGCAAGAATCTGGCCGGACCAAGGGCCCGCCAGCACTCGCGATAAATCCAGCACCCGCAGATGTGAAAGCGCGCCCATGCCGTGCTCCTATTAATAGAACGCCTGAAGACCGGTTTGCGCACGCCCGAGTATCAAGGCGTGCACGTCATGCGTCCCCTCATAGGTGTTAACCACCTCTAGGTTGACCAAGTGACGCGCGACCCCAAACTCATCGGAAATGCCGTTGCCACCCAGCATGTCCCGCGCCATACGCGCGATATCCAGGGATTTGCCGCAGGAGTTGCGCTTCATGATCGAAGTGATCTCAACCGCCGCCGTACCTTCATCCTTCATACGCCCCAATCGCAGACAGCCTTGCAAGGCCAAGGTGATCTCGGTCTGCATATCGGCCAGCTTCTTCTGGATCAGTTGAGTCGCCGCCAATGGACGCCCGAACTGATGGCGATCCAAGGTGTATTGCCGAGCGGTATGCCAGCAGAACTCAGCAGCACCCAACGCCCCCCAGGAGATACCATAGCGCGCCGAGTTGAGGCAGGTGAAAGGCCCCTTCAAGCCACGCACGTCCGGGAAGATGTTCTCTTCCGGCACGAACACGTTGTCCATAACGATCTCACCCGTAATGGAGGCCCGCAGGCCGACCTTGCCGTGAATAGCCGGAGCACTCAGACCTTTCCAGCCTTTCTCCAGGACGAAGCCACGGATATCGCCAGCATCGTCCTTGGCCCACACCACAAACACATCCGCGATCGGACTATTGGTGATCCACATCTTGGCGCCGGTCAAGCTGTAGCCGCCATCCACTTTACGTGCGCGGGTAATCATCGCCCCCGGGTCCGACCCATGGTTAGGCTCGGTCAGACCGAAGCAGCCTATCCATTCGCCAGAGGCCAGCTTTGGTAGGTACTTCTGCTTTTGCGCCTCAGTACCAAATTCATTGATCGGCACCATGACCAGCGACGACTGCACACTCATCATTGAGCGATACCCAGAATCGACACGCTCAACCTCACGTGCAATCAACCCATAACTGACGTAGTTCAGGCCGCTGCCACCGTACTGCTCGGGAATCATCGCGCCCAGCAATCCGGTTTCGCCCATTTCGCGGAAGATCGCGGGGTCGGTTTTTTCATGTCGGAAGGCTTCAAGCACACGCGGCGCCAGCTTGTCCTGGGCGAATTGCTCAGCACTGTCACGCACCATGCGCTCTTCTTCGGTGAGCTGTTGATCCAGCAGCAGCGGATCGATCCAGTTGAAGCTTGCCTTGCCAGCCATGAATAAGTCCTCGCGGAAAAAATCAGAAGTCGTGGATGCAGCCTAGGCCTGGAAGACGCAGAGGGCAAACGAGGTTTCTGCATATGGTTGTGCTAATTTGTCACTTCGAAACGACTGAGAAGGGCGCAGATGCGCTTTATAAGTGAGCACTACGTACATGCGCAGAAAAATCCCCAGCACTACCGCCTTGGTCAGTTTCGAAGCGGCGGCGCGCCACGAGAGCTTTACGAAGGCAGCGCAGGAGCTTTCCATCACTCAAGGCGCCATCTGCAGACAGATCGCCAGCCTTGAGGATTTTTTGAGTGTCGAGCTATTTCGGCGCTCAAGGCGCGGGGTAAAACTGACAGAAGCGGGCCTATCCTATAGCCGTCGAGTTGCCATGCAGTTGGACGCGGTAGAGCGCGATACCTTGTCAGTCATGGGACAGCAGGGCGCCAACGTCATCGAGCTGGCAGTGGTTCCAACCTTCGGTACCCAATGGCTGATCCCCCGCCTCAGGGACTTTCAACACCAACACCCGGAAGTCACCGTCAACCTCACCAACCGCACGCGCCCCTTTCTGTTTGCCGATACCGAGTTCGACGCCGCGATTTACTTCGGCGATGCAGACTGGTCCGGCACCGAATCCCACAGGTTGATGGGAGAAAACCCGGTTCCCGTATGCAGCCCGAGATTACTCGGCACCCGCAACCACTTCAGCCCTCAGGAGATTGCGCAGTTGGCGCTACTGCAGCAAACCACAAGGCCTTATGCCTGGAGGCAATGGTTCAACGCGCAACAACTGAACATACCTCGCGACATGACGGGGCCTCGTTACGAGCTATTCTCGATGTTGTCGCAGGCCGCCATACATGACATGGGCATCGCGCTGATTCCGCCGTTCCTCATCCAGCGTGAGCTGGAAGAGAAGCACTTGGTGATCGCCAACCCTGAAGCCCTGAGCAGCTCAAAGGCTTACTACCTGATGATTCCAGAGAGGAAAGTCGAATCTGCGTCCCTACACGCCTTCAGGGACTGGCTGATAGACCAATCAAAACGCTACAGCCCTAGCGCTTAAAGGCTGAAGCCAGTTTATTGACTCTGTAGTCAATTAAATTTAACTCCTACAGATATACGTATATGTCGCTTTTAAGCAGACTGTATCTTTCAGCTTGAAACAGGGCTCAAAGCCATAATTAATAAGGCTTCTAGCGACTATGAGCTGCCAATGCCCGACCATTCACACCGAAGATAGGAAAAGACTCTATAAAACTCTGCAGCCCTTTAAATACTTGTATTTAAAGGGGTTATTTCTTTGCATTGCGACAATCAGTCACAGGGTGACTTGTAGTTAATTTTTCGTCACCCGTCATAATCTCTTGAAGGCCGTAAAGTTCGCCTGCAAAATGCCGCGCCCCGCTGTCATTTCAGCGGGATCGTGCTGATCGGCCGCCCCAGCTGCGCCCCTCACGGTGCACTGGCCTTTTTACAAAAAGATCAAAAGCAAAAAGATCATGCAGGAGATTTGACGTGCACATTGGTGTTCCTCTCGAAACCCAGACCGGTGAAACGCGGGTGGCTGCCACCCCGGAAACCATCAAAAAGCTGATCGGCCAGGGCCATAAGGTCACTGTACAAAGCGGCGCCGGCATCAACGCCAGCATCGTCGACAGTGCCTATGAAACGGCAGGCGCCACCCTTGGCAGCGCCAGCGACGCGTTTAACACCGAGCTGATTCTCAAAGTGGCGGCTCCCAGCGACAGCGAACTGGTGCTGATCAAAAGCGGCACCGTGCTGGTGGGCATGCTCAACCCGTTCAGCGACGAAACCATCGGTAAGCTGGCCGAGCGCGGCATCACAGCCTTCGCGCTTGAAGCTGCGCCTCGTACCTCGCGGGCCCAGAGCCTCGATGTGCTTTCATCGCAGGCCAATATTGCTGGCTACAAAGCGGTGCTGCTGGCAGCCCATCACTACCCGCGCTTCATGCCAATGCTGATGACCGCTGCGGGCACCGTAAAAGCAGCTCGCGTGCTGATTCTCGGCGCTGGCGTCGCAGGCCTGCAGGCTATCGCCACGGCGAAGCGTCTGGGCGCGGTGATTGAAGCGTCTGACGTTCGCCCTGCGGTAAAAGAGCAAATCGAATCCCTCGGTGCCAAGTTCGTCGACGTACCATACGAAACCGATGAAGAGCGCGAATGCGCTGTCGGCGTCGGTGGTTATGCCCGTCCGATGCCTTCTAGCTGGATGCAACGTCAAGCCCTGGCCGTACACGAACGCGCCAAGCAAGCCGATATCGTCATTACCACCGCGCTTATCCCGGGCCGCAAGGCACCGACCTTGCTGAGCGCCGAAACCGTAGCGCAAATGAAGCCAGGCTCGGTAGTGATCGACCTCGCTGCCGCCCAAGGTGGCAACTGTCCGCTGACCGTCGCAGACCAAGTTGTGGTGGAAAACGGTGTGACCATCTGCGGCCCGACCAACCTGGCCGGTGCTGTAGCCGCCGATGCCTCTGCTTTATATGCGCGCAACCTGCTGGACTTCCTGAAGCTGGTCTTCACCAAGGAAGGGCAGTTTGAAATCAACCTCGAAGACGACATCGTCGCCGCGTGCCTGATGTGCCGCGACGGCCAAGTCATCCGCAAAAACGCCTAAGCAGGGATTCAGACGATGGAAGAATTTATCTCCCCCGGTATCTACAACCTGATCATCTTTGTGCTGGCGATTTATGTCGGTTACCACGTGGTCTGGAACGTCACTCCCGCGCTGCACACGCCACTGATGGCGGTGACCAACGCGATCTCGGCGATTGTGATCGTCGGCGCCATGCTGGCCGCGGCCCTTACCGTTACACCGCTGGGCAAGACCATGGGCACTCTGGCCGTGGCTCTGGCGGCAGTTAACGTGTTCGGCGGCTTCCTGGTAACGCGCAGGATGCTCGAGATGTTCAAGAAAAAAGCCCCGAAAGTAAAAGAAGAGGCGCCATCGTCATGAGTATGAATCTCGTCACGACGCTCTACCTGATCGCGTCGATCTGCTTCATCCAGGCACTTAAAGGCTTGTCCCACCCGACCACGTCGCGACGCGGCAACCTGTTCGGCATGCTCGGCATGGCGCTAGCGGTGCTCACCACCGTCGGCCTCATCTATAAGCTCGGTGCTGAACTGGCTACAGCCGGCATCGGCTATGTGATCGTCGGCCTGCTGATAGGCGGCACTGCCGGCTCAATCATGGCCAAGCGCGTAGAAATGACCAAAATGCCCGAGCTGGTGGCATTCATGCACAGCATGATCGGCCTGGCCGCGGTGTTTATCGCCATTGCCGCCGTGGTCGAGCCGCAATCCTTGGGCATTGTCAAACACTTGGGCGACTCGATCCCTGCTGGTAATCGCCTGGAGCTGTTCCTCGGCGCAGCTATCGGTGCCATCACTTTCTCCGGTTCGGTGATCGCGTTCGGCAAGCTGTCGGGCAAGTACAAGTTTCGCCTATTTCAGGGGGCACCGGTACAGTTCGGCGGCCAGCACAAGCTGAACTTGGTGCTGGGCCTGTTGACGCTTGGTCTAGGCCTGACGTTCATGTTCACCGAAAACCTCAGTGCCTTCGCGCTGATGCTGGCGCTGGCCTTCGTGCTTGGCGTGCTGATCATCATCCCGATTGGCGGTGCCGACATGCCCGTAGTCGTGTCGATGCTCAATAGCTACTCCGGCTGGGCAGCGGCGGGTATCGGCTTCTCGCTGAACAACTCGATGCTGATCATCGCCGGCTCCCTGGTGGGCTCCAGCGGCGCGATCCTGTCGTACATCATGTGCAAGGCGATGAACCGCTCGTTCTTTAATGTGCTGCTCGGCGGTTTCGGCAACACACCGGATGCGGCGGGCCCGGCCGGCTCTAAAGAGGCGCGCCCGGTTAAATCCGGTTCTGCCGACGATGCCACCTTCCTGCTAACCAATGCCGACACCGTGATCATCGTTCCCGGCTATGGCCTGGCAGTGGCACGCGCGCAACATGCGCTTAAAGAGCTGACCGAGAAGCTCACACACCGCGGCGTAACCGTGAAGTACGCGATCCACCCGGTGGCGGGCCGTATGCCAGGCCACATGAACGTACTGCTGGCCGAGGCAGAAGTGCCTTATGACCAGGTGTTCGAGATGGAAGACATCAACTCCGAGTTTGGCCAAGCCGACGTTGTGCTGGTACTGGGTGCGAACGACGTGGTCAACCCAGCCGCCAAGAATGACCCTAACTCACCGATCGCCGGCATGCCGATCCTGGAGGCGTTCAAGGCCAAGACGATCATCGTCAACAAACGCTCGATGGCCAGCGGCTACGCAGGCCTGGACAATGAGCTGTTCTACTTGGACAAGACCATGATGGTCTTCGGTGATGCCAAGAAGGTCATCGAAGACATGGTCAAAGCCGTCGAATAACACTGCGCCAGCGCAATAACCGAAACCCTGGCCTGCAGTAGGCTGGGGTTTTTTCGTTCCGGTGCTCTGGAATGCAGCCAGGGATGCTTGCCTCCCGCTCTGCACACTCACATGAAACCCGACCAAAGGCTCTAAATCGCTGCCTGGCATTCGACCATGGTAGCGGGCCGAATTTTTTTGAAATCACTACACTGCCCACCTTGCTTCCGTAGCCTGAGATAACAATTCATGTACCGTGATCGTATCCGCTTGCCTTCGTTGTTGAACAAGGTCATGAGCGCGGCAGACGCCGCCGCACTGATCGAGGACGGCATGACCGTCGGCATGAGCGGCTTCACCCGCGCAGGTGAAGCCAAGGCCGTTCCCCATGCACTGGCCGAACGCGCCAAGACTTCGCCGCTGAAAATCACCCTGATGACCGGCGCTAGCCTGGGCAATGACCTGGACAAACAACTGACAGAAGCCGGCGTGCTGTCCCGGCGCATGCCGTTCCAAGTGGACAGCACCCTGCGTAAGGCGATCAATGCCGGTGAAGTGATGTTTATCGACCAGCATTTGTCGGAAACCGTCGAGCAACTGCGTAACAACCAGCTCAAGCTGCCGGACATCGCGGTCATCGAAGCCGTCGCAATCACCGAACAAGGCCATATAGTGCCGACCACCTCCGTGGGCAACTCGGCCAGCTTCGCGATTTTCGCCAAGCAAGTGATCGTCGAGATCAACCTCGCGCACAACCCAAACCTGGAAGGGCTGCACGACATCTATATCCCGACCTACCGGCCGACCCGTACGCCGATTCCGCTGGTCAAGGTCGACGACCGCATTGGCAGCACCGCGATTCCGATTCCGCCTGAGAAGATCGTCGCCATCGTGATCACCAACCAGGCTGACTCGGCCTCCACCGTGACGCCGCCGGACGCCGACACCCAAGGCATCGCCAATCACTTGATCCACTTCCTCAAGCAGGAAGTGGATGCAGGGCGCATGACTAACAAGCTCGGCCCTCTGCAGGCCGGTATCGGCAACATTGCCAACGCGGTGATGTGCGGCTTGATCGATTCGCCGTTCGAAGACCTGACCATGTATTCGGAAGTGCTGCAGGACTCGACGTTCGACCTGATCGACGCAGGCAAGCTGAGTTTCGCCTCGGGCAGCTCGATTACCTTATCGGAACGGCGCAATGCCGACGTGTTCGGCAACCTGGAACACTACAAGGATAAGTTGGTACTACGCCCCCAGGAAATCTCCAACCACCCTGAGGTGGTGCGGCGCCTGGGTATCATCGCTATCAACACCGCGCTGGAGTTTGATATCTACGGCAACGTCAACTCCACCCATATCTGCGGCACGCGGATGATGAACGGGATTGGCGGCTCCGGGGATTTCGCGCGCAATGCGCACCTGGCAATCTTCGTCACCAAGTCGATTGCCAAAGGCGGAGCGATTTCCAGCGTGGTGCCGATGGTCAGCCATGTGGACCACACCGAGCACGACGTGGACATCCTGGTGACTGAGGTTGGCCTCGCCGACCTGCGTGGGTTGGCGCCGCGGGAGCGGGCCCGGGTGATCATCGACAACTGTGTCCACCCGGCGTATCGCGAAGCGCTGAACAGTTACTTCAACGCTGCCTGCGCCATCGGCGGGCACACCCCACATATCCTGCGCGAAGCACTGAGTTGGCACATTAACCTGGAAGAAACCGGGCATATGCTCAAGGCTTGATTGCTACATCATCGAGCTGATGCAGACACAGTTGCATCAGCTTGACAGTACTAATCGCAATTTTATGAAAAACTGTACTGCTGTACCGGTCTTTTCTCCCCGAAAAATCCTACAATCTCCACATAACTTGCCTATATCGCCCTATTTTAGTGCAGACAGGTACAGTTGCCCCGTTTCCGTACAGTACAGCCGTTATAAACAGTTAACTGGCCCCTCACAATACAAGTGAACTGTATCTAGAGAGTCTTGCATCGGAAGAGGATCATTGGCATCAGTTAAACCACTACCTAATCCCGCCACAAGCGGAAGGATGTCATCATGGAACGTACACTCAGTTCCGAGCTGTTCTTCGAAGAAAAAGCTGTAAACACCCAGGCTTCCCTGCCTTTGCGCGTTCTCGCCAACCTGATGTTGTGGCAGCGCCGCATCTCCAGCCGCCACCAACTGGCTCGCCTGGATTCGCGCCTGCTGGCTGACGCTGGTATCAGCGAAGCTCAACGCTACGAAGAGCTCAGCAAGCCGTTCTGGCGTTAACTAACGCCCGCTGGCCCTGACCCGCCGGGTCCATCGCCAGCACCAGAATTTGTCAAAACAATGCCCGCCCCGGGAAACTGGAGGCGGGCATTGTTGTTTCTGGGGCTTGGCTTTTCAAACGGTAGAACAGAAGCCTTTAGTATCGACCAGTACAGTTAAATAAATACAACAGTTGAGCAGTACAATTTAATAGTGGTGTATCTGTATCGGTAGCAGTGAGCCGCCCAACATGGAGTTCCCAGACCTCATGAAGGGCTCTAGCCATGAACATGCAAACATCGTCTTGTAAACGACTGATCGCTCGCACAGCCCGTGCATTGGCCAGGTGGGCACGACACACCCACGAGCGACACCAACTGGCGCAACTCGACCCTCGTGAACTGTCCGATGCAGGTATCAGCCAAGGAGATCGAATAGCCGAGTTGTCCAAGCCGTTCTGGCGTGAATAGCCAGCGGCGAGGCTTCCCGAACAGATAAACGGCAGCTTAAGATTCGGTCATCACGTGGCGAACCCTGTAGAACCGACGTCTGATGCTCGATAGAAACACTGTCGGTTTCACAGTGGCCGCTGTGAGCCACTTTATTTGTTCATCTACAGGAGTCATACCATGTCCCCTCTTCGCCTGCTGAGTGCTGCTGCCCTGTTGGCCGTGGTTGCCAATGCCAACGCGAGCAGCCTCATCGTGACCACCGACTCGATCGTCGGCGCGTTGAAAGCCACCTCCGATGCCAGCTCTGACGCTACGTCCTCCCTGCGTGACAACAAAGTAGTGCAGGCCGCTCGTGACGATGCCGCCAGTTTTGTCGCCAGTGAAGGAGCCATTCGTGGCGTGAAGCTGGAAAGCGCCCTGGCGCAGATCCGTCAACAAGCACCGCAATTGAACACCGCCACGGACGCACAGCTAGCTCAAGCGATTCTGGCCATCTGACGATGGTAGAAACAAGCCTGCGCCAGCCGCTACCAAATGTGTCAACGCTGGCTCTCGCCTGGGCATTGCGCTAGCCTTGGCGCTCGCTTTCAGTTGTCGAGTCCCATGGCTTTTTCATACCGTCTGTTGATCGTTCCCGCGTTGATTTCTGCTTGCTGGTCGCCATCGGCTTCGGCCTTTGACGTGACCACTCAGAGCACCGTCATAAGTGCATACGCCACCAGCAAGGTGACCTCTGCGCCTTTTGACAGAAAATTGATAGTGGCTGCCCAAGATGACGCTGCCGCTTTTATCGCCACTGACGGCCAATGGCGGGGGGCCCGCCTGGAGTCAGCGCTGGATTATCTACGCCGCACCCAGCCAAAACTTAACGCCAGCGACCTTGAACTGGCGCAAGCAATTCTCGTCCAATAATCATCTTTGTATTTCCATCCTTGTTTTGGAGTTATTCCATGCGTAGCCCGCTGATCGCCGCCGCTCTCGGCCTGCTGTTGTTGGCCGATGTCGCCCACGCGCAAACCTTGAAGGCCACCAGTAACATCATCGTACGCGCCTCGGCCCGCACCATTGATTTCACTTCGGACACCACCACCTCCATCCGCGACTCAAAAGTCGTGCGCGAAGCCCACGATGACGCCGCCAGTTTCGTCGCCACCAATGGCGAGATTCGCGGCGCACAACTGGAAGCTGCCTTCGATACCCTGCGAACCCGCGTACCCGAAGCGCGCGATGCCAGTGACCAGACCCTCGCCGAAGCTATCCTCGCTCTGTGAGGCGCCTGGTCGCCTGGCTATTGGCCGGGACTGTGCTGCTCTGTGCCAGCGTAGCCCAGGCCAGCCTGCAACTGCGGCTCAAGACCGATGGCTTGAGCCCGGCCGAACAGCAGGCCAGTCAGGCATTGCTCGATGAAGCGATGCGCGCCCTGCCACCGCGCTTTATTGAGCAACTGGATCGGCGCATTGATGTCGGCTGGACCGACAAAATGCCTGAAAACGCTTACGGCCAGGCCTCACTGGTGTCCGAACTGGACCTCAACCAAAATCTGCTCGCCAGCCTGACCGACGGGAGCGCCGCCGCCCAGAAGACCAATCGTCCCCATGGCACCGTTCGCCGCGAAATGCTCGCCACCGTGCTGCATGAACTGACCCACATTTATGACCGTGCGCGCCTGTGGTCCAAAGACGACCGCGTACTTATCCAGCGGTGCAGCCGCCAAAACAACATCACCGGCCTGATCGGCTTGCCCGACCAATGCCGCGGCCAGAACAACCGCCGCTTTACCTTAAGTGACGACCCGCGCCTGCTGGACCTTGCCGGCTGGCCGCAGTACGTCGGCCGTCGCGGCGAACGTGAGCAGCACAACCATCAGGTCGCCCGCAGCCCGGATATCTACGAAACCACCAGCCCACTGGAATTCGTCGCGGTTAACATGGAGTACTTTCTCCTCGACCCGAGCTACGCCTGCCGCCGCCCCGCATTGTTTCGTTATTACAAGGAACACTTCGACTGGGCACCGCCAGAGCAAGACACTTGCGCTAAAACTTACGCCTTCCTGAACGCTGGCAACGATTTTGCCAAGACACCGCTGGGCCAGGTCGACCCGGAGCGAGTGTATGAAATCGACTATTTACTGGCCGAAGCCAACCAGAATCTAGTCAGCCGCTGGGGTCACAGCATGTTGCGCCTGGTGATCTGCGCGCCCGGTCGCCCACGCGGCCCGGATTGTCGGCTGGATCTTGACCAACACCTGGTGTTGTCCTACCGCGCCTTTGTCGGTGACGTGCAGTTGTCGAGTTGGGATGGTTTAGTGGGCAAATACCCGTCACGGCTGTTTGTTTTGCCATTAGCCCAAGTGATCGACGAATACACCAAGACCGAGCTACGGGGGCTGGCATCCGTCCCGCTGAAACTTACACGACAGGAAATCGAAGACACTGTCGAGCATGCCGCCGAGATGCACTGGAGCTACGACGGTAACTATTTCTTCATTTCCAATAACTGCGCGGTCGAGAGTTTGAAGCTACTGCGCAGCGGCAGCGCCAACCCTCAACTGACCGGCCTGGACAACATCACCCCTAATGGCTTGCTGGAAGTGCTCAGCGCGCGCGGCCTGGCCGACACCAGCGTCCTCAACGACAAACGCGAGGCGTTGCGCCGAGGCTACCACTTCGACTCGTTCCGCGAGCGCTACCAGGCGATGTTCGATGTGCTGCGCAAACACTTGCCGATCAAACAGACTCAGGTCGAAGACTGGCTGGCCCTCAGCGCCGAAGAGCGCCGCCAGTGGTTCAGCCAGGCCGACCTGCGCACCAGCGCAGCACTGTTGCTGCTGGAACAGGCCAGCTATCGCAGGCAACTGATGTTGGCCCAGGATGAAGTTAAACAACGCTACCTCGGTGCCCGCGAGCTGAAAAACGGCGGCATGGAAAAAGCCAACAACACACTGCGACAGATCCTCGCCAACAGTGGCTTCCTCAGCCGCCCGGCGGAACTGCTTGGCAGTCGTGGTTACGGCTTGCCGCAGCCCTCGGAATCCAAACGGCTTGAGTCGGAAAGCGCCGAACGCCAGAAGCAACTGCAATCCTTGACTGGCGATCTGGATAAAGAGGTGAGAGTGCTGTTGGAGCCCTCACGTGCCGCTGAAATTGCCGCCTGCGAGGCCAACCTCAAACAGGTCGGCGAACATTTGCGAGCGCTGCATAAAGCGGCGGGCGGCCTGGAAATTCCCTAATTCGCCCCGCGCCAGCTGACTATTCCCACAAAAAAAGAGGAAAACCCTCTCATCAACTGATTACACAGCGAAAGCTGGCTGAAAGCTTCCCCGTCTAGGATCGCCCCCACTGCCGGCAACAGACCGGCTGTTAACAACAACAATGGTGATTCCTGATGTCCGCTCGTCCTCGCCTGTTCGCCCCAACTCCACCCGTACGCTACGTGCCTTTCGTACTGCGCTGAACCCAGCCCGGTTCGCCATTCCCTAGCCGCGCCACGCCTGGAGTATTCCTATGCTGACTTTCCTTGGCTTTGCCATGGTCATCACGTTCATGTTCCTGATCATGACCAAGCGCTTGTCTGCGCTAATTGCCTTGATCATCGTGCCTATCCTGTTCGCGCTGTTCGGCGGTTTCGCACCGAAGATCGGCCCGATGATGCTTGAGGGCATCACCAAGCTTGCGCCGACTGGCGTGATGCTGATGTTTGCCATCCTCTACTTTGCTTTGATGATCGACTCCGGCCTGTTTGATCCGGCCGTGCGCAAGATCCTCAAGATGGTCAAGGGCGACCCGCTGAAAGTCTCAGTCGGCACCGCCGTGCTGGCCTTGGTGGTTTCCCTCGACGGTGACGGTGCCACCACCTATATGATCTGTGTCGCCGCCATGCTGCCGCTGTATAAGCGCATCGGTATGAGCCCACGAATCATGGCCGGCCTGATCATCCTCGCCGGCGGCGTGATGAACATGACCCCTTGGGGTGGTCCGACGGCGCGTGCCGCCAGTGCGCTGCATGTGGATCCGTCGGATATTTTCGTACCGATGATCCCGGCCATGGCCGTCGGCGTGGTCGCGATCCTGGCGATCGCCTACATGTACGGCAAGCGCGAACGCGCCCGTCTGGGCGAGCTGCACTTGCAAGTCGACGAGATCGACCACAGTGAGATCAGCGTGTCGCAATTTCCGGACGCCCGCCGTCCGAAACTAATCTGGTTCAACGGCGCACTGACCTTCGCTCTGATGTGCACCCTGATCGCCGGCCTCTTGCCGCTGCCGGTGTTGTTCATGGTTGCGTTCAGTATCGCGATGATCGTCAACTACCCATGCCTGCAACAGCAGAAAGACCGTGTCGCCGCCCATGCTGGCAGCGTACTGGCAGTGGTGGGGTTGATCTTCGCCGCAGGTATTTTTACCGGCATTCTGTCGGGCACCGGCATGGTTGATGCCATGTCCAAAAGCCTGCTGGCAGTCATCCCGGAGGCCATGGGCCCTTACCTGGCGGTGATCACTGCACTGGTGAGCATGCCGTTTACCTTCTTCATGTCCAACGATGCGTTCTACTACGGCGTACTGCCAGTACTCGCCGAAGCCGCCAGCCACTACGGCATCACCGCAGTGGAAATGGCTCGTGCATCGATCGTCGGCCAACCCGTGCACTTGCTCAGCCCGCTGGTACCCTCGACCTACCTGCTGGTCGCATTGGCCGGTATCGAATTTGGCGATCATCAACGCTTTACCCTTAAGTGGGCAGTGCTGGTGTGCCTGTGCATAATGTTCGCCGCTTTGCTGATGGGGATTTTTCCGCTGTTCAGCACTCTATAATCGTACCTACTTAACCGCGCGGCGCTGCAGCTTGCGCGGTTTAACATTCGCTCAAAGGAATACACATGGAATGGCTGACCAATCCGGAAATCTGGATTGCCTTCTTCACCCTGACGGCCCTCGAGATCGTCCTAGGCATCGATAACATCATCATGATTTCGATCCTGGTCAGCCGCATGCCCAAGCATATGCAGGCGCGTACCCGGATCTTCGGCCTGGCCTTGGCCATGGTCACGCGAATCATGTTGCTGTTGTCCATCACTTGGGTGATGCAACTGACCGCCGACCTGTTCGTGGTATTCGACCAAGGCATTTCCGGTCGCGACCTGATCCTGTTCTTCGGTGGCCTGTTCCTGCTCTGGAAAAGCTCCCAAGAGATGTATCACGCGCTGGAAGGTGAAGACGAAACCCACGACGAGCCAGGCGGCAAGGGTGGCAAATTCATCTACACCATCATCCAGATCGCGATCATCGACATCGTGTTCTCGCTGGACTCGGTGATTACCGCCGTTGGTATGGTTTCCCATGTACCAGTCATGGTCGCTGCAATCGTGGTTGCCGTACTGGTGATGATGCTGGCTGCTGGCACCATCAGCGAATTCATTGACAAACACCCGTCGCTGAAAATGCTCGCGCTGTCGTTCCTGTTGGTAGTGGGTACCGTGCTGATCGCCGAATCCTTCGATGTGCACGTGCCAAAAGGCTACGTCTACTTCGCCATGGCATTCTCGCTGGCCGTTGAAGCGGTCAACATCAAGATGCGTACCGCCATCGCGAAAAAGAAGAAACAACAGGATCCAGTGAAACTGCGCAAGGACATTCCGGGTCAATAACACTGACCCGCTGCTGAAAAGGGGCTTTCGAGCCTCTTTTTTTCATCTGCAAAAAACTGATTTCATGACAGTTTTATTTCAAACACGACTTTAGCTATGCGATGCTGGCGCGCAGCCCATTCGCCAACTACAGCTTAAGTACAAGACGTAGAACAGCACGCGGCGATTCTTATTTGCTCTTCTTGAGCTAACCCACACGGGGGGCCGAGCATGCTGACCTTGCTCAATCTGCTTTCCGCCGTGACCCTGCTTATCTGGGGCACGCATATCGTCCGTACCGGCATCTTGCGGGTCTACGGTTCCAACTTGCGCCAAGTCATCGGGCAGAACATGTCCAAGCGCTGGCTGGCGTTTATCGCCGGTATCTTGGTGACGGCCATGGTGCAGAGCAGTAACGCCACGGCGATGCTGGTGACATCGTTTGTCGGCCAAGGCCTGATGGGGCTGATGCCCGCCCTGGCGACCATGCTCGGTGCCGACGTCGGTACGGCGTTGATGGCACGGGTACTGACCTTTGACCTGTCCTGGCTGTCACCGCTGCTGATCTTTCTGGGGGTGATTTTCTTCCTGTCGCGCAAACAGACGCGGGCGGGGCAGATGGGTCGAGTAGGGATCGGCCTGGGCCTGATCATTCTGGCATTGCAGCTGATCGTCGAAGCTGCCGGGCCGATCACCCATGCCCAAGGCGTAAAAGTGCTGTTCGCCTCGCTGACCGGCGACATCTTGCTGGATGCCTTGGTTGGCGCACTCTTCGCGATGATTTCCTACTCCAGCCTGGCCGCCGTGTTGCTCACGGCAACCCTGGCCGGCGCCGGTGTGATCGGCCTGCACGTGGCCATTGGCCTGGTAATCGGCGCCAACATCGGCAGCGGCGTGCTGGCCTTCCTCAGCACCAGCATGCAAAACGCTGCCGGTCGGCAAGTGGCACTGGGCAGCTTACTGTACAAACTGATCGGCTTGTTGCTGATCATTCCGGTACTCGATCCTCTCGTCGGTTGGATGGACGGCCTGGACTACAGCGCCCAAGGCATGGTTATAACCTTCCACCTGCTCTATAACGTCAGCCGCTGCCTGATTCTGCTGCCCACCATCGGGCCGATGGCACGTCTGTGCGCCTGGTTGCTGCCGGAACAAGCCGAGACCAACGGCAAAGCCAAACCTCGCCACCTCGACCTTGCCGCGCTCGACACCCCAAGCCTGGCGTTGGCCAACGCCGCCCGAGAAACCCTGCGCCTGGGTGACCTGATCGACAACATGCTGACCGCGATGCTCGAAGTGTTGCGCGGCAAGCAAACCGCCATTACCCAGGAAATGCGCAGCCTCAGTGACGATGTCGAAGCCCTGTACAGCGCGATCAAGCTTTACCTGGCGCAAATGCCTCGCGAAGACCTCAGCGAGCAGGACAGTCGCCGTTGGGCTGAAATCATCGAGCTGTCGATCAATCTGAAACTGGCCGGCGACCTGATCGAACGCATGCTGCGCAAGGTCCAGCAGCAGAAAACCTCACAGCGCCGCCAGTTCTCCGAAGTAGGCTTGGAAGAACTGGCCGGCCTGCATACCCAGCTGATTGCCAACCTGCGCCTGGGCCTGTCGGTTTTTCTCAGCGCCGACCCCGAAAGCGCCCGCCAACTGCTGCGCGAAAAGCGCCGCTTCCGCGCCCAAGAGCGCCGCCTGGCACACGCACACGTCAGCCGCCTGCAGCGTAAAATCGTGCAGAGCCTGGAAACCAGTTCCCTGCACTTGGAGCTGATTGCCGACATGAAACGCCTCAACTCGTTATTCTGCAGCAGTGCCTATGTAGTGTTGGAAACCACCGACACCGGCGCACTCTCCGCCGAAGATATTGCCGACATCACCCATTCACCCTGAACGTACGACGGTGAGTGAAGTCAGTTAAGAGTGGACCTCACTCGCCAGGAAGCTGTTATGCGTCGCCTGTTATTCGCCTGCCTGCTCATGGGCTCTGCACACGTCTTCGCTTTTGACCGCTTGCAAGTCGAGGGCTACACCTTGCCCAACGGCCTGCAATTGCTGCTCAAACCGGGCACCGAACGCGGGCACGTGGCCATCCGCTTAGTGGTAGGCGTAGGCCTGGATGACTTCCCATGCGAAGAAAAAGAGCTGCCGCATCTGCTCGAACACTTGCTGTTCAGCGGTATCGATGGCGGCGGTGAAGGCGACCTTGAAGACCGCATGCAAGCCTTGGGCGGCGAGTGGAACGCGTACACGAGCAACGCCGACACCACCTTTGTGATCGAAGCCCCGGCGCAGAACCAGCGCAAGGTGCTCGACCTCCTGCTGGCTATCATCACCCGCACCGAACTGACCGACGCCAACATCGCTGCGGCCAAGCAAGTGGTCGAACGCGAAGACGGCGGCCATTACTCACACCTGCAACGCCTGCTCGACCGCCAAGACCTGGGCCACACCGCCAGCAACCAATTGGCCGTAGAACTAGGGCTCAAATGCGCCGAGCGTGCCGAGGCCGACCATCTGACCCGCGACCATTTAGAGACACTGCGAAAAAATTGGTACGCGCCCAACAACATGACGCTGATCATCGTCGGTGACCTCGACAAGCTGCTGCCAGCGTACCTGGAACGCACCTACGGCCAACTGGATCCGGTCGAACCGACCGAGCATCTGCCCCTACCAGAAATTCAGCACACCGCCGCCAACCACCGTGACTTGATTCACGGCTGGCTCGGTGACAGCGCCAAACTGCACTGGCTGTTCCCCGAGCCGGTACTGGACGACCAGCACGATGAAACCTACGACCTGCTCAAGGACTACCTCGACTGGGCGTTGTACCGCCAACTGCGCCTCAAGCACGGTTTGTCCTACGGCCCATGGAGCGAACGCGAAGTACTCGGCGGCGTCGGTTTCCTCAGCCTGAATGCTGACCTCGAGCGGGACAACCTGGCCGAAGCCGAACAGGTGCTGCAGCAACTCAAGGCGCAACTGCTCAAGGACGGCCTCGACGCAGCAACCTTCGCCCGCTTGCAACAAGCCGCCATCGCGCGCCAAGCCTGGGCCGTGCAGGGCAACAGCGCGCTGGCCGATTATTACTGGAGTGCGTCCGGCGACTACGCCAACGGCCACTTCAGCGACCCGGTCAAACGCATCAAGGCCGTGAACCTTAAACAGGCCAACCAGGCCATGCGCCAAGTATTCGAGCAGCCGGGCTATTGGCGCATCGAAAAGCCGCTGCTGAGCTATGACAGCCTGAGCTGGATCGGCGCCGGCGTGCTTGGGTTGATCGCCAGTGTGTTGGGCGGCCTGCGGCTTTATCGCAAACGAATCGCGTAATGAGACACCGAACACAGGGCTAAGACGTTAATCTGTCTGGGTTTTTTCCTACATACACTGTGAACCGCCCATGCCAAACCTGCCGCCCCTTATCCAGCGCATCCTCGTACTGATCAAGCGCTACCCTGGGGTGATTGCGCTCGGCGGCTTTATCTCGGGTGTGTGCAGTTTCATCTTGGTAGATCGCCAGCAAGGCATGGCCAGTTGGATCGCAGTGATCATGCTGGTGAGCTGGTTGTGGCTGATGCTGGAAAACAGCTTTACCCGGCTGTTCACCAAAGTCTTCAAGCGGGAAATTCCCGAGCCGCTGCTGCGCTACGCCACTCAGATGATCCACCAGGAAAGTCTGTTCTTTGTACTGCCGTTCTTTTTTGTCACCACCGCCTGGAACAGTGGCCAATCGGTTTTCACCGGCCTGCTCGGAGCGGCGGCGCTGGTGTCGATCATCGACCCGCTGTACTACAAGTGGCTGGCGCCTAAACGTTCGTTGTTCCTTGCGCTGCACACACTGACGCTGTTCGCTGCACTGCTCACCGCGCTGCCGATCATCCTGCACCTGACCACCGCCGAGAGTTACAAGTTAGCGCTGGGCGTGGCCATGGCACTGTCGATCCCGAGCCTGGCCGTGAGCCTGCCGCTGCGCAGCATCAAAGGCTGGGCGATGCTGCTGGGAGTGACCGCCGCGATTGGTTGCGCCGGTTGGTTCCTGCGCAGTTGGGTGCCGCCGGCCACCTTGTGGATGACCGAAGTGGCGATCAGCACTCAGTTGCAGGACCGCACACCGGGCGACGACCTCAAGGAAGTCACCGCCGCCCAGCTGCGCAGCGGCGGGCTGTACGCCTACACCGCAATCAACGCACCGCGCGGGCTGGATGAGCGGATTTACCATGTGTGGAAATTCAATGGCAAAGAGGTCGACCGCATCGCCCTGGATATTCACGGTGGGCGCAAGGAAGGCTACCGCGCCTGGACCCACAAACAAAACTTCCCAGCCGATGCGGTAGGCCGCTGGCAAGTGCGGGTGCTGACGGAGGACGGCCAGGTCATCGGCGTGCTGCGCTTCAAAGTCACTGACACAGCACAAACGGACACGCCAAAGTAGGCTGTATCGTGCTATTACGTAGGAATTCTGGATAGCCAAACAAGCTCGGAGCTTATGACCACCCGTACCACGGCCGGCGCAGCCCACCTCGATACGTCTACCGCACCTCCGTTACTCAGGATTACGGGGGACTGGACGCTTGCCCACTACGCCAATCTAAAGAGGCTGAGCGACAAGCTCGACGGTCAGTACGACGCTGGCGCACGCATCGACCTCAATGGCCTCGGTGCCCTGGATACCGCCGGTGCCTCACTGCTGGTCGAGTTGCTGGGCCCGGACCGCATCGAAGACTCCGCCGAGCAGACCGATTGCAGCCTGTCCGCCGCCGACCGTGCATTGCTCAAGACCGTTTACCGCTCACTCAATAACTTCTGCGTACCAGACAAAGCGCCGGAAGAAGCCGCCGGCATCCAAGTGCTGGCGCGCATCGGCCACGCGGTGGACACCGTCTGGCAAGACAGCAAGAAGCTGCTCGGCTTTATCGGGCTGATCCTCGAAACCTTCGCCCGCGGCATTTTCCGCCCCAAGCGCTGGCGGCTGACGCCAATGGTCGCGCATATCGAACAAACCGGCCTCGACGCTGCGCCTATCGTGGCGTTGCTCACATTCCTGGTTGGTGCAGTGGTGGCTTTCTTGGGCGCCACGGTGCTCAAGAGTTTCGGTGCGACCATTTTCACCGTGGACCTGGTGGCGTTCTCTTTCCTGCGTGAGTTCGGCGTATTGCTCACCGCCATCCTGATCGCAGGCCGCACCGCCAGCGCCTTTACCGCGCAGATCGGCTCGATGAAAGCCAATGAAGAAATCGATGCGATCCGCACCCTGGGTCTAGACCCGATGGAGCTGCTGGTATTGCCACGCGTTACGGCGCTGCTGGTGTCGCTGCCGATGTTGACCTTCCTGGCCATGCTCTCGGGCATTGTCGGCGGCGGCGTAGTATGTGCCGTGGCATTGGATATTTCTCCGGCGATGTTCCTCTCGCTGCTGCAATCGGACATTGGCGTACAGCATTTCTTGGTGGGTATGGTGAAAGCGCCGATCTTCGCCTTCCTGATTGCCGCGATCGGCTGTCTTGAGGGCTTCAAGGTCAGCGGCAGTGCCGAGTCGGTTGGGGCCCACACCACGTCCAGCGTGGTCCAATCGATCTTTGTGGTGATCGTGCTGGATGCCGTTGCCGCGCTGTTCTTTATGGAGATGGGCTGGTGAGTCGTCTACACCGTGCGCCCACTGAGGCGGTGATCGAAGTACGCGGCCTGTGCAACCGCTTTGGTAGTCAGAGCGTGCATGAAAACCTCGACCTGGATTTGTATAAAGGCGAGATCCTGGCAGTGGTCGGCGGCTCCGGCAGCGGCAAGTCGGTGTTGCTGCGCAGCATCGTCGGCTTGCGCCGGCCGAGCGAAGGCGAGGTCCGGGTGCTCGGCAAGAACCTGCCAACTCTTTCGGAACATGAACGTTCGCTGATGGAGCGGCGCTTTGGCGTGCTGTTCCAGAAGGGCGCGCTGTTTTCCTCGCTGACCGTTACCGAGAACGTCGCCCTACCATTGATTGAACACGCCGGCCTCAACCGTCGCGATGCCGAGCACCTGGCGGCGGTCAAACTCGCCTTGGCTGGCTTGCCGCTGTCGGCGGCCGATAAATACCCGGCGTCGCTGTCCGGCGGCATGATCAAGCGCGCCGCGTTGGCGCGAGCCTTGGCGCTGGACCCGGACATCCTGTTTCTCGACGAACCCACCGCTGGCCTCGACCCAATTGGCGCAGCGCAATTTGACCAACTGATCCTGACCCTACGCGACGCGCTGGGCCTGAGTGTGTTCTTGGTCACCCACGACCTCGACACGCTGTACACCATCACTGACCGCGTGGCGGTGCTGGCGCAGAAGAAAGTGCTGGTGGCCGATGCCATCGATGTCGTCTCGGAAACGAACGACGCCTGGATTCACGAATATTTTCACGGCCCCCGGGGCCGCGCGGCATTGGATGCCGCTCAATCGCTCAACGAGGTATGACATGGAAACCCGAGCCCATCATGTGATGATCGGTCTGTTCAGCGTGATCGTGGTGGTCGGCGCGATGCTATTCGGCCTGTGGCTGGCCAAGTCCAGCATCGACAGCGCCTTCCAAGATTATGAAGTGGTGTTCAACGAGGCGGTCAGCGGCCTTTCGCAGGGCAGTTCGGTGCAGTACAGCGGGATCAAGGTGGGCGACGTCATCAGCCTGCGCCTGGACCCCAAGGACCCGCGCCGCGTACTCGCGCGCATCCGCCTGGCCGGGCAGACGCCAATCAAGGAAGACACACAGGCTAAGCTGGCCCTGACCGGTATCACCGGCACCTCAATCATCCAGCTCAGCGGCGGCACACCGCAAAGCCCGGAACTCACGGGCAAGGGCGGCAACCTGCCGGAAATCATTGCCTCGCCATCACCTATCGCGCGGCTGCTGAATAACAGCAACGACCTGATGACCAGCATCAACCTGCTGCTGCACAACGCCAACCACATGTTCTCCCGCGAGAACGTCGAGCGCCTGAGTAACACCTTGGACAATCTGCAGCAAACCACCGGCGCCATCGCCGACCAGCGCGGCGATATCAAAGTGGTGATGCAGCAATTAATGCAGGTGAGCAAACAGGCGACCGCCGCCCTGGAACAAACCACAGTGCTGATGCGCAATGCCAATGGCTTGCTGAACGATCAAGGCAAACAGGCCTTCGGCAGCGCCGAACAGGCGATGAAATCTCTTGAGCAAAGCACTGCGACCATCAACACCTTGCTGACCAACAACAAGGACTCGGTCAACAGCGGCATGCAGGGCCTCAACGAACTGGCACCGGCCGTGCGCGAACTGCGTGAAACATTGGGTTCGCTGCGCGCCATCTCCCGCCGCCTCGAAGCCAACCCCAGCGGTTACTTGCTGGGCAGCGACAAGAACAAGGAGTTCACGCCATGAAGCGTGCTTACCAATTGATTGCCCCTGTGGCGCTGGCGCTGATCAGCGCCTGCTCGATTCTGCCCAAGCCGGACCCCTCGGATGTGTACCGCCTGACATCAGCCCAGACGACCAGCCAAGGCACGCCGGTGAGCTGGTCGTTACGCGTGAGCAAGCCGCAGAGCAGCGAGTTTCTCGACAGCCCGCGCATTGCCGTGGTGCCCAATGGCGACCTGATCAGCAGCTATGCGCACTCACGCTGGAGCGACCCGACGCCGGTGTTGTTGCGCAATCGCTTCATGGACGGCTTCCAGCGCGATGGGCGGGTGACGTTGCTGAGCACCGACGAGACCAACCTGCAGGCCGACTACGAGCTGGGCGGGCAGTTGCAGGCGTTTCAGAGTGAGTACCACGCCAGTGCGGTGGAGGTGGTGATTCGCCTGGACGCGCGACTGGTACGTGGGAGTGATCAGCGGATTATTGCCAGCCGGCGGTTTGAGGTGAAGCAGCCGGTGGGTGACACCAAGGTGCCAGCGGTGGTTGCCGCGTTTGGGCAGGCCGGGGATCAGTTGAACAAGCAGGTGGTGGATTGGGTGGTGCAGCAGGGCAATGCTGCTGCGAAACGCTGAAGGCCTCATCGCAGGCAAGCCAGCGCCCACATTTTGAATTGTGAATACATTCAAATGTGGGCGCTGGCTTGCCTGCGATAGCGATTTAAGTCTTAACCAAAGAACCAGTAGCAGACCGCAATCGCCGCCACGACACCGGCAAACTCCGCCAGCAACGCACACCCCACCGCATGCCGTGCCCGCTGGATCCCAACCGAACCGAAGTACACCGCCAACACATAGAAGGTGGTTTCGGTACTGCCCTGAACCGTCGCAGCCAACAACGCCGGGAAGCTGTCCACACCTTGGGTCTGCATGGTCTCGATCAGCATCGCTCGCGCAGCGCTGCCGGAGAACGGCTTGACCATCGCCGTCGGCAGCGCATCGACAAAACGCGTGTCCATGCCGGTCCAGGCCACCACATGGCGAATACCTTCCAGGCCGAAGTCCAGCGCACCGGATGCGCGTAACACACCAACGGCACACAGCATCGCTACCAGATAGGGCAGCAGGTTCTTGGCTACGTCGAAGCCCTCTTTGGCGCCCTCGACAAACGCCTCGTAGACTTTGACCTTACGTAGCGCACCGATCACCAGAAACAGCATGATCAGCCCAAACAGCGTCAGGTTGCCAAGGATCGAAGACAGGCCGGCCAACGCCGTGGCGGACAAGGTCGCCAACAACGCCATGAAACCACCCAGTACCAGCGCACCGGGAACCAGGTAGGCCAGCACCACGGGGTCCCACAGGCGCAGGCGCTGCATCACCGCGACCGAGAGCAAACCCACCAGGGTCGAGGCGCTGGTAGCCAGCAGGATCGGCAGGAATACTAGCGTCGGGTCGGCGGCGCCTTGCTGGGCGCGGTACATGAAGATCGTCACCGGCAACAACGTCAGCGAAGACGCGTTCAGCACCAGAAACAGAATCTGCGCGTTACTCGCGGTGCTGGGGATCGGGTTGAGTTCCTGCAGCGCCTTCATGGCTTTCAGGCCGATAGGCGTGGCGGCGTTGTCCAGGCCCAGGCCGTTGGCAGCGAAGTTGAGGGTGATCAAACCGATGGCGGGGTGGCCGGCCGGCACCTCCGGCATCAGGCGGCGAAACAACGGGCCGAGGGCCTTGGCCAGCCAGTCGACAATCCCGGCCTTTTCGGCGATGCGCAAAAAGCCCAGCCATAAGGTCAGGGTGCCGAACAGCAACACCATCACTTCAACCGACAATTTGGCCATGGCAAAAATGCTTTCCACCATCGCCGCGAAAATCCCGGCATTACCGCCAATCAGCCATTGCGCCAGCGCTGACACCATTGCCACGACAAAGAAGCCAAGCCACAGGCCATTGAGCATCAGTTAAATCCCCCGAAAGATGGGGCGAATGATAGCGGGGCTGGCAGAAACGACAAACCCCGGATTTCCCGGGGTTTGTCTCACAACCGTCGCTCTATCAGCCGCGGGTAGCTTGCGCGGCCGGCGAGGCTGGCTTGCTGCGCCAGTGCGGCAGGGAGTTCCAGTAGCGCTCACCTTTGGCGTCGTCGTACATGCCTTCCCAGCGGGAGATGACCAATACGGCCAAGGCGTTGCCGATCACGTTCAGCGCGGTACGCGCCATGTCCATAATGCGGTCGACACCGGCAATGAACGCCAGGCCTTCCAGCGGAATACCCACGCTGCCCAAGGTGGCCAGCAGCACCACGAAGGACACGCCCGGCACGCCGGCAATACCTTTAGAGGTGACCATCAACGTCAGCACCAGCATCAATTGCTGGCCGATCGACAGGTCAATGCCGTACAGCTGGGCGATAAAGATAGCCGCGATGCTCTGGTACAGGGTCGAACCGTCGAGGTTGAACGAGTAGCCGGTCGGCACCACAAAGCTGCAGATGGCCTTCGGCGCGCCGTAGGCTTCCATCTTCTCGATCACACGGGGCAGCACGGTTTCGGAACTGGCGGTGGAGTAGGCCAGAACCAACTCGTCCTTGAAGATGCGTATCAGCTTGAGGATCGAGAAACCAAACAGACGCGCGATCAGGCCCAATACCGCAAAAGCAAAGAACAGGATGGCCACGTAAACCAAGATCACCAGCTTCGCCAGGGGCAGCAAAGAGGCGAAGCCGAAGTTGGCGACGGTCACCGCGATCAGGGCAAATACGCCGATTGGGGCGTACTTCATGATCATGTGGGTAACTTTGAACATGCTCTCTGACACACCCTGGAACATGGTTACCAGTGGTTCGCGCAGTTCCGGCTTGAGGCTCGACAGCCCTAGGCCGAACAGCACCGAGAAGAAGATGATCGGCAGCATTTCGCCACGGGCGACGGCGGCGAAGATGTTCGAAGGGATCAGGTTGAGGATGGTCTCGATGAACGCATGCTCATGCTGCACTTCGGCGGCAGTAGCCGTGTATTTGGAGATGTCGACCGTACCCAAGGTACTCATGTCGATCCCAGCGCCCGGGTGGAACAGGTTGGCCAACAACAAGCCGACCACAATGGCGATGGTGGTGACCACTTCGAAGTAGAGGATGGTTTTGACGCCGATTCGACCGAGTTTCTTCGCATCTCCCACACCGGCGATGCCGACGATCAGCGAGGAAATCACAATCGGGATCACGATCATTTTGATCAGGCGGATAAAGATATCGCCCGCCGGCTGCAACACATTGCTGATCCACCAGGCTTTTTCAGCACTGAAATGGTTGAGCACTGCACCGATTGCGATCCCCAATACCAAACCGATGAGGATCTGCCAGGCGAGGCTTAGCTTTGCCTTCTTCATGTCATTACCCTTACTTCAAGTGGACTTAAGGCAAATGCGCCAGCTGGAACGCTCGGAAGCGAAAAAGTGTGTGCATCTGCCTCCGTAGAAGGTCACCGCAGCGTGGCCGAAATGGCTTACTGGCAGGCGAAAAAAGGCGCAACTATTCCCATGCAAGGGAGCGACGTCTAATGCCGTAAACGCCTACCCTATGCCGAATCGGCATGGCTTTTTTTGTAAATAACTGTCCGAACGGTCAGTTCAAATACGCCATTTAGGCAGGTGAATATGCCGTGAACCGGCCAATACCGGCTTGCTCAGAGATATTGGACGACTTTCAGCGATTCGCAAAAATGTCTGAGATTTGATGAGCTTGGCGTCGGATATGGCCTATGGCGCGAGCGAAATTTTCTCGATAGAAGGTCGCCTCGACACACCAAGTAATGTTTGTGAGAAGGCAAAAAATAAAACAGCGGCTATGGGCGACATACAAGATCGGTCATGAGAGCGATAAGCCCGTCGCAAGTTCAGCAAGCTTGAGGACTTGTGAACTTGCGTCGCAGCTTTTCGCCTGACCCGGCCCTTGCGCAGGCACTCCCTGTACCCGTAGGTCACGCCGATCTCGATTGATCAGAGCAACCCGGCCCCCTGGTCATGCATCGCCCTTGGTGGGCGATGCTGACAGAAAGAAGCGAAGGAGCTTCTTTCTATGGACGCCGGCCCCGTTGACGACAGAAGCGTCAGACGGAACCTAGTACCAATTCGGATCTTTCTTTAGCTGCTCCATCAGCAGCTTTTGCATGCCTTCGTTCGGCTTACCGATAAAGCGGTAGTCGGCGTGCCGTGTCGGGGACTTGTCTGACGGCAGACCGGCCGGGACGTGTACCAACATGGCGTAGGCATCTTCCTTGTCGTAGCTGAAGGCAACTATCAGACGCTTGTTCAGGCATGTGTCCGCAGTTTCGCAGAGTGGCCCGACCAAGTACTTCTCGCCATCTTCTTCCACGGCATTCATTTGATCGGCCGTCCCGGACAGGTTCATCACCCATTCCGGCAGGCGCTCTTCTTTTTTCACCACGCCTTGCCAGGTTTCGCGGTACTGCTTGTCCGCACTGAGCAATTCGTTAGCCCGTGATTGGCCGTCATTGGCGGCCATCACCAGGCCGCTACCGCCCAAGAGCAGGGCGGTAGCAATGGCCTTAATAGACAAAGTGGTCATATTCAGCCTCGGCCGCGACGACCAAAGAAGAACGAAGCGATAAACATCACCAGGAAGACCACAAACAGAATTTTTGCGATACCCGTGGCGGTGCCCGCGATACCACCGAAGCCCAAGACTGCAGCCACAATGGCAATGATCAGAAATGTGATTGCCCAACTCAACATGGTGATTCTCCTTACGCTTTTATAGGGGTAACAGCGGTAGTACCGTGCGGCCGCTCAACACAAGCGACCTTTTTGTTGCCTAGAACACCCAACGCTCTTGAGCGGGCAATTCGTTCAGAGTCGAATCCTGGTCAACTACTCTCAACTGCGGGGCGGTTACATCGGCGGTAACGCTGCCAACGGAACGAAAATGGGTCTGGGTCATCACCGGACGTTCAAATTGCGGCGCTTGCTGCTGACTCTGTTGCCAATGCTGAAACTGCTGACCGGCAATCAACGTGACCATCAACGCCAGGCTGGCGAAGAGACCTTGCTGCAAACGCACTGGCGACACACGCAATGGGCTGAGGCTTTGGCGAGTCATGCTGCATTTCTCCCGCATTCTGATTATTCGGTCATGACACTATGAGAGAGGTATTGCAGGGTGCATGCCAGACTTTTTACAAAATAAAACTCAATAAAATCATAGACTTATAAATAACTTACAACCACCGAGCCCAGCATCCTGCACGATACCCCTATCCAGGCCGTGCGAAATGCACGATGGTCAATGGTCGGGCCAAGGGATCGAAATCGAATATCGAGTTGCCGAAGTAGCAAGAAGGCACGAAAACGCTACCAACCAGCGCGTTCGTAGGGGGATGTGCAGATACCTGCGCGACGTTGCCTTTTATCAATCAGAATAAACCATGCAACTTGCCCGATTATTCCGGGACTAAACACCATCATTCATAGTTAAGGAGCGCGGGACAGATGGAATCAGCCAAGGAACTTCAAGGCCGCATTCTTTTAGTGGATGACGAATCCGCGATCCTTCGCACCTTCCGTTACTGCCTGGAAGATGAAGGCTACACCGTAGCTACCGCCAACAGTGCCGCCCAAGCCGACGCCCTGATGCAACGCCAGGTGTTCGACCTGTGCTTCCTGGACCTGCGCCTGGGCGAAGACAATGGCCTGGATGTATTGGCGCAGATGCGTATCCAGGCACCATGGATGCGTGTGGTGATTGTCACCGCGCATTCCGCCGTGGATACCGCCGTAGACGCGATCCAGGCTGGCGCCGCCGACTATCTGGTAAAGCCCTGCAGCCCTGACCAATTGCGCTTGGCCACCGCCAAGCAGTTGGAAGTACGCCAACTGTCGGCACGCCTGGAAGCGCTGGAAGGCGAGGTGCGCCAACCCAAGGACGGCCTCGACTCCCACAGCCCGGCCATGATGGTGGTGCTGGAAACCGCACGCCAAGTCGCGGGCACCGACGCCAACATTTTAATCCTGGGCGAGTCGGGTACAGGTAAAGGTGAATTAGCTCGGGCCATTCACGGCTGGAGCAAACGTTCGAAGAAATCCTGCGTGACCATCAACTGCCCGTCATTGACGGCAGAGCTGATGGAGAGCGAGTTGTTCGGCCACAGCCGCGGCGCCTTTACAGGCGCCAGTGAGAGCACGCTGGGCCGAGTCAATCAGGCAGACGGCGGCACACTTTTTCTTGACGAGATCGGCGATTTCCCCCTTACCTTGCAACCCAAATTGCTGCGCTTTATCCAAGATAAGGAATATGAGCGCGTCGGTGACCCTGTGACCCGCCGTGCTGATGTGCGCATCCTCGCGGCGACCAACCTGAACCTGGAAGACATGGTGCGCGACGGCCGTTTCCGGGAGGATTTGCTCTATCGCCTCAACGTGATCACCTTACACCTGCCGCCATTGCGCGAACGCAGTGAGGACATTCTTACCCTGGCCGACCGCTTCCTGGCGCGCTTCGTCAAGGAATACGCCCGACCGGCGCGCGGTTTCAGCGACGAGGCGCGTGAAGCGCTGCTCAACTACCGATGGCCAGGGAATATCCGTGAGCTGAGGAACGTTGTTGAGAGAGCTAGCATTATCTGCCCACTGGAAAAGGTCGAAATCAGCCACCTCGGGATGGCCGAGCAACCGACTAACAATGCGCCGCGAATCGGCGCTGCGCTGAGCCTGGATGAGCTGGAGAAAGCCCATATCGGTGCGGTACTTGCCACCAGCGACACCCTGGACCAAGCGGCCCGCACTCTGGGCATCGACGCGTCGACCCTGTACCGCAAACGCAAACAGTACAACTTGTGAGCTGTACCTTATGAAGCTAGCGATGAAACTGCGCACTCGTTTGTTTCTGAGTATCTCAGCGCTGATCACCGTCGCCCTGCTGGGACTGGTCCTGGGACTGGTCAGTGTTATGCAAATGGCCAAGAGCCAGGAGTCGCTGATCCGCAGCAATTTCATCACCTTGGACCTTGGCCTCAAGCTGCGCCAGACCTTGGGTGACCAGTTGATCCTGATGGTGCAGGAGCAACCTGACCCCGAGGTGCTGAAAACCTCAACACAGCAATACTTCGCCCTGCTGGATGAGGGCATCGCCCATGAACAGCAAGACGGTAGGCTCAGCGGGTTCAGCCAGGCACGCGTTGACTACCTGAACTTTCTCAAAGCATTTGACGAGGCCCAGCAACACTCGCTGGCCAATAATAAAAACCAAAAGCTGACAGACACCTTCAATGCGTTGCGCAACGGCCTGATCACCGAACATAAGCACGCCTTGGAGAACATCAACGCCAGCGAACACAAATCCCGCGATCGAGCGCTGTTGATTGCCGGTCTTCTGGGCCTAGTGGGCCTGGCGGTATTGATCATCGGCTTCATCACCGCCCATGGCATCGCCCGACGCTTTGGCGGGCCGATTGAAGCTTTAGCCAAAGCCGCCGATAAGATCGGGCAGGGCGATTTCGAAGTGACGCTGCCGATCTCTTCAGCAGCGGAAATGAATCTGCTGACCCGGCGCTTCGGCATCATGGCCGAAGCGTTGCGCCAGCATCAGGCGACCAATGTCGATGAATTGCTGGCCGGCCAGCAGCGCCTGCAAGCGGTGCTCGACAGTATCGACGACGGTCTGTTGATGATCGACCGCCAAGGTCGCCTGGAGCATCTCAACCCCGTCGCTCAGCGCCAGCTGGGCTGGGACGAGGCGCGTTTAGGCCAGGGCCTGGGCGAGGCGCTGGGCCGCCCGGAAATGGATGAACAGCTGCGACTGGTACTGCGCGGCGGCAACCTGGAGCGGGCGCCGGAAGATCTGGAAGTGGAGGTTGAGGGCGAGCTGCGCCTGCTGACCTACAGCCTGACACCGGTCAGCCACACCCAAGGGCACATCCTCGGGGCAGTGATGGTGTTGCATGACGTCACCGAACAGCGCGCCTTTGAACGCGTGCGCAGCGAATTCGTGTTGCGCGCCTCCCACGAACTGCGCACGCCAGTGACCGGCATGCACATGGCCTTCGGGCTGTTCCGCGAGCGGGCGAAGTTTCCGGACGAGTCCCGTGAAGCGGACTTGCTGGATACGGTCAATGAAGAAATGCAGCGCCTGATGCAGTTGATCAACGACTTGCTCAACTTTTCGCGCTATCAGAATGGCCTACAAAAACTCACCTTGGGGCCCTGCGATGTCACCGACCTGCTGGAGCACGCACGGGCGCGTTTCACTGAGCTGGCGAGTGCTCAGAACATCGAACTGCTGGTGGAAGCCCAACCTGATTTGCCCAGGCTGTATGCCGATCAGGCTCAGCTGGAGCGTGTACTCGACAACTTGCTGGGCAACGCGTTGCGCCATACCGCCGCTGGCGGGCAAATTCGCCTGCAGGCACGCCGCCATGGCGAGCGCGTGATTATCAGCGTCGAAGATAACGGCGAAGGCATCGCCTACGGCCAGCAAGGCAGGATCTTCGAACCCTTCGTGCAGGTGGGCCGCAAAAAAGGCGGCGCCGGCCTGGGGCTGGCACTGTGCAAAGAGATCGTGCAACTGCACGGTGGCCGCATGGGCGTGTATTCTCGGCCGGGGCAAGGTACGCAGTTCTATATGGCGTTGCCGCTGTAGTCTGGCCGCTCGAGCTATCTGTTGGCCACAATTTGAATCGGGTTACACGCTTAACTACGGTTCAATGCGCGCAATATCGCAGCACTTTCAGCATCCGGCGTGCCATCAAACAGCGATGGCCGGAAGTGCATTTGGAAAGCCGCGATCACATGTCGTGTAGCAACATCCAACTCACCGGTCTGCGGTGTCTGGTAGCCCAGGCGGGCCAGCTCTTCCTGGAACCAGGTGACGCTGGGCAGATCAGCCGCGTACTGCACCTGGAATCGAGCAACGGCCTGCGCGTCCGGCCAGACCCCCAAGCCCTCAGCCGCTAAACGCTTCCACGGGAACAACGGGCCCGGGTCGAGCTTGCGCAGCGGCGCGATGTCGCTATGGCCGATGATGTTCTTGGGGTCGATGCCATTGCGCTTGCTGATGTCCTTGAGCAACACCACCAACGACCGCACCTGCGCCTCGGAATACGGGTACCAGACACGGCCCGTCGGGGTATCACGATAGCCTGGGTTGACGATCTCGATGCCGATAGAGCTGGAGTTGAGCCAGGTACGCCCCATCCACTCGCTTTCACCAGCGTGCCAAGCGCGCTGGCTCTCATCCACCAGCTTGTAGATGGTGCCAGATGCGTCGTCACCGATCAGGTAATGACTGCTGACCGGGCCGTGGGTTAACAGCGTCAGGGAGTGTTCAAGGTTGGTTGAGGTGTAATGGACGACCACGAACTGCACGCGGTTGTCGTGGTTAACCGAAGGGTGGCTGGTGTTCAGACGCGGGCCAGTGGCGCAGCCGGCGAGCAGGAGGAACATAAAGGCGATGCAAAAGGATTTCATAGCAGAAGACATTACGCTGAAGACGATAATGCAACAGTGTAACGTACCGTTTGTGGCTGGGCGGTCAAATTACAATATGGAACATATTTTAGGCCACCTGCACCTGATTACGTCCCGCCGCCTTCGCCCGGTAAAGCGCCTCATCGGCACGCTTGAGCGCCAAGTCACTGCGCTCACCCGGCTGGAACTGCGCCACGCCCATGGATACCGTGATCGTTACCCGCTCCCCCTTGAAGTGGAACGGGCACGCTTCGATCGCTGCACGTAACACTTCCCCCGCACCCCGGGCATCCGCCAAAGCCGAGTCCGGCATCAACAATACAAACTCTTCCCCGCCAAAGCGCGCAATAAAGTCAGTAGGGCGCAGGCGTTTGCGCAGCACATTGGCAATGATTTTGAGTACCTTGTCACCCGCCAAGTGGCCGTAGCCGTCGTTGATGCGCTTGAAATGGTCCAGGTCCAGCATGGCCAGAGACAGGCTATTGCCGCGTTGGTGCCAGGTATTCACTTCATGATCCAGACGCTCGCTCCAGGCTGCACGATTGGGCAGGCCGGTGAGCGGATCGATCAACGCCTTCTGGCGCTGTACTTCCAGATGCTCGCGATAGCCCTGGGCTTCCTGCTCCATGCTCGCCACCCGCTCAGCCAAACCTTTGAGGCTTGCTGCCACCTCCTGCTCGCGCTGGGCACGCTGCTGCTGGTGTGCATCCATGGTGCCGAGCAGGCCTTCGAGGTGGCTCTCCAGCACATGCTTGAGGCTGTCCAGATCGGCCGCGTCCTGCACGCTGCTTTGCAGACCGTCGACCTGCTCACGAATCTGCGTGTCCAGCTCCTGCGCGGCCGAGCGGCTGTCGGCATGGCCTTCACTCGCTACCTGCAGGTGGCCCTGGAATGCCTCGAGGCGCTCGTTGAGCTGCTTGAGGTAGGCTTCGAACTCGTGCTGACCACTGTCGGTGATCGCCAGCATCAGCACGGCCAGGTCGTCGAGGATCGGCAGCAGTTCGTACCAGTTCAAGCCGTGGGCCAGGCGCTCGCGCATGGCTTCGGCCTGAGGCCGGTGAGGCTCAGGCAGCGATAGATCCTCCAACAGGCCGAGCAAGGTGTCTTCGATATGCTTGGCGACGGAGCTGTACGACGGCTCCGGCGAGTCGGGCAGAGCGTAGATGCCGTCCGATTGCAATTCATCCGAATCGGGCTCGGGACTTTCCAGTACGGGAGGCAAGGACAAGCTGCCGATAGCAGTTTCGGCCGGCGTATCGACCTCGACCTGAGGCTCTTCGATAAAGGCGGCGAGCGCACTCTCAGCAGCGACTTCCTCGACGAGCAACTCCTGCGCATCGGGATCAAGCGTCTCGACTGACACCACTGTGGGCTGCGTTGGAGCCGGTGTCTTAATCACAAAGGCTTCGCCGGCGACCTCTGCCACTTTGAGGGGCGCAACCGGCTCAGGCTCCACTGATGACGGTGTTTGTGGTAATGGTGCGAAGGCGCGCAACGCGTGTGCCAGCGCTTCAGATTGCGCCGGTTCCGGAGACTCAGGAGCGGGCTTGATCGCGGCGGGCTTCGGCGCAGCCAACCCGGGTGTAGCCAGCGGGGTGACTTCGGCCACTGGCGCATCATTCGGGACGTCCTTTGCACCAAACAGGCGTTGCAGCAGGCCCGGCCCAGAGCGTGGGGGTTCACTGTCCGGCCCCAGATTATTCAGTGCCTGCCCCTGCAAGCTACTCAGCTCACTAAGCAAAAGCGGAATCTCCCGCGCCTGTCCGACTCGGCCGTCCAACTGTTTGGCAAAGGCTTTCAGCGGCCGGGCTACCTCACGCGGCAGCGGTAGCTTTTGCAACTGAGCGACCAAGGCGATGAGCGCGGCACTAATCTGGTCGACCCGCGTCTCGCGAAGCTGCTCCGAGTCCAGCACGGCTTTTTCCAGACGTGGCAGCAGGGCGGCGAGCGCGGCGTCCATGTCTTCGGTACGCACGACGTCGCGCATCTCCTTCAAGCATTGATCGACCGCGCGGTCAGTCCCTTCTGCCGCCAGCGTGCTGCGCACCAGACCTCGGCGCAACAAGTCGAGGCGGGCCGCCCAGCGGCGTTCTAGCTTGTCTTGCTGCTCAATACTTTTTAGGTATTTCTCTTTCCAGCGCTGGGCGTCGTCGCTCATGCAAGCGGTCCGCTGGTGGCTGGGCTCAACGCGGGTAATGCATCAGCCGTGAGCGAACCCGGCAGACGAATCTCTACCGCGACCGGCAGGTGATCGGAGATGGGCTGCGCCAGCACCTGCACGCTTTCGAGCGTAAGGGTCGGGCTAAGCAGGATATGGTCAAGACAGCGTTGGGGGCGCCAGCTGGGAAACGTGGCTTCGACCTGCGGCGCCAGTAGCCCGAGGTCCCGCAACGGGGAATTCTGCAGCAGGTCGTTGGCATGGGTGTTCATGTCCCCCATCAATACCTGGTGCTTGTAGTTGCCAATTAATTCACGAATGTAGGCGAGCTGCAGGTTGCGCGTACGCCCCCCGAGCGCCAGGTGCATCATCACCACCACCAAGGCTTCCGGGCCTTCGCCGAAACGCACGAGAATCGCCCCCCGGCCCTTGGGACCTGGCAATGGATGATCTTCGATGGCGGTCGGCTTCAAGCGGCTGAGCACACCATTGCTGTGCTGCGCCAGGCGCCCAAGGTTGCGGTTGAGTTGCTGATACCAATACGGGAACGCGCCGAGCTGAGCCAAGTGTTCCACTTGGTTGATGTAGCCGGAGCGTATGCTACCGCCGTCAACCTCCTGCAGGGCCACCAAGTCGAAGTCGTTCAGCAGGTTGCCGATCTTTTGCAAGTTAACGGCCCGCCCGTTGTGTGGCAGCAGGTGCTGCCAACCACGGGTGATGTAGTGCCGATACTTCTCGGTACTGATGCCCACCTGAATATTGAAGCTGAGCAGCCGCAAGCGGCTGTCTGGCAGCAGGCCCGTGGTTTCCAGGTGGTGCTCGTTGACCTGCGGGTCGTGCAGGCCAACGACGCGTTCAGTACCCCAGCGGCGCATGGTAGGCCCCTTACTTGGCTGCGCGCTCTTTGGCGATCAGTTGGTCGGCAACGTTGAGGGTTTGCTCAGGACCACCGGTAGTGCCCAGGTCGAAACGGTATTTGCCGTTGACGACCATGCTTGGTACGCCTTGCACGCCGTATTTCTGCGCGAGTTCCTTGGCCTGCTTGATCTGACCTTGGATGGCGAAGGAGTTGAAGGTAGCCAGGAACTTATCCTTGTCGACGCCTTGAGTGGCGACGAAATCAGCCATTTCTTCAGGCTTGGTCAAGCGCTTACCTTGCTTCTGGATAGCTTCGAACACGGCGTTGTGGACTTTGTGCTCCACACCCATGGCTTCCAGGGTCAGGAAAAGCTGACCATGGGCATCCCATGGGCCGCCGAACATGGCCGGGATGCGACGGAAATTAACGTCAGACGGGAGTTTTTCAGCCCATGGATTGATGGTCGGCTCAAAGGCGTAGCAATGCGGGCAGCCATACCAGAACAGCTCCACCACTTCGATCTTGCCTGGCTCCGAAACCGGAACAGGGTTGGCCAATTCAACGTAGGTTTTACCGGCTTCAAGCGGCACATTATCGGCAGCTTGTGCGGTCATGCCGAAGAGGCTGACAGTGACGAGAGCGGCGCTGAGGATCAGATTACGCATGCTTTACTCCTGGACAAATAAAGTCGCCTCACGCGACCTTTAGGTGTGACAGGTCTACGCGGGCATGAGTTCGTTAGTGTACCGGCACCGGCCACAAAAAAGGGCGGCCTAAGCCACCCTTTTTATGCTTGCATCGATGGATTAATCGAGCGTTAACGTCGCCGGACTCATCAGTGCAGGCCCTGGATATAGCTGGACAGTGCTTCGATATCTTTATCCGACAGCTTTGCCGCAATGTCAGTCATCATTTTGTTGCTGGCATCGCCATCGATGTAGCGAACCTTCTCGCGGAATTCCTTCAATTGCTTGGCGGTGTATTGGGCGTGCTGACCACTCAGGTGAGGGAAGCCAGCCTCTGCCAGGCCACTGCCGCCTGCGATGTGGCAAGCCTTACAGGCGGGCATGCCGCCGATGGGCTGGTCTTCAGCGAGCTTGCCACCCTGAAACAACGCCTGGCCTTTGTCGACCAGCTTCGGATCGGCAGCTCCCACACTGCCCTTCTGGCTGGCAAAATACGCCGCGATGTCCGCCAGGTCCTGATCGCTGAGGTTAGTCAGCAGGCCGGTCATTTCCAACACCGTGCGCTTGCCGTCCTTGATGTCGTGCATCTGCTTGGTCAGGTAACGTTCGCCCTGGCCGGCCAGTTTTGGAAAGTTTGGCGCCGGGCTATTGCCGTCCGGTCCATGGCAAGCACCACATACGGCGGCTTTCGCCTGGCCAGCAGTGGCGTCGCCTGCGGCATGGGCAACACCGGTGATGCCCAAGGTCAACAGCAGACTCACGATCAGTTTGTTCATCAGCTAATCCAACTACGGCTAAGGGTTTAAGAGTTATCTACCGGGTTTACTCACCATCAACTCAATGATGGCCTGGTAATCCTCAGTACTGCAGTCCATGCACAAACCACGCGGCGGCATTGCCTTGAAACCCTGGGTCACGTGTTGCACCAGCGTGTCCATACCTTGCGCCAGTCTGGGCGCCCAAGCTACCTGGTCACCCCGTTTAGGGGCATTGGGCAGTTGGCCGGCATGGCAAGCCACGCAAACTCGGTTGTACACCGCCTCCGGATCCTGTGTAGCCTGAGCGCCGTAAAGCGGAATCAGGACACCAAAAGCGAGCAACCATCGGGTCATACATCGACCTTTTCAGGGTTTGAGAGCGTTTTGCGTTCTAATGCGCAATGAAGGTCTTTCGCTCCCGTGAACTTCATCCTTCGCTGGGACAAAGCACACACAAAATCTGCGGCATTATATACTGGCGCTACTGAAACGGAAACGACACCGCTTGCCGCACCCTTTTTCGGCACCGCCCACATCGGAAATCTCATGCAACTCAAGAACCCCATCCTCGGCCTGTGCCAACAGTCCACGTTCATGCTCAGCGCCGCCAAAGTGGACCAATGCCCCGATGACGAAGGCTTTGAAGTCGCCTTTGCCGGCCGTTCCAACGCCGGCAAGTCCAGCGCGCTGAACACCCTGACCCACGCCAGCCTGGCGCGTACCTCGAAAACCCCAGGCCGCACACAACTTCTCAATTTCTTCAAGCTAGACGATGATCGGCGTCTGGTCGACCTTCCGGGCTACGGTTATGCAAAAGTACCCATCCCGTTGAAGCTGCACTGGCAGCGTCACCTGGAGGCTTATCTGGGTGGCCGCGAGAGCTTAAAGGGTCTGATTCTGATGATGGACATCCGTCATCCAATGACCGACTTCGACCTGTTGATGCTCGATTGGGCCGTCGCCAGCGGCATGCCGATGCATATCCTGCTGACCAAGGCCGACAAGCTGACCTACGGCGCAGCCAAGAACACATTGCTCAAAGTGCAGTCCGAAATCCGTAAGGGTTGGGGCGATGCGATCACCATCCAGCTGTTCTCGGCGCCTAAGCGCATGGGCCTGGAAGACGCCTACACGGTGCTGGCCAGCTGGATGGAATTAGCAGACAAGGGCGCGGAAATCGCGGAATAACTTTTCTGCAGGCAAAAAAAACCCCGGACTTCGTATGGGGAGGGGAAGTTCGGGGTCCAAGTTCCGGACCGCTAGGGCGGGGTCCAGATATCTGCCAACACTTAACACAACATAGGAGCATTGAAGGGCTTCACCACCCATTCAGTAACTCTGAGTAGCCGTTCACAGGTTAAGTTCCGGCAGGTTAAAAAAACTATTGGAAATAACTGACGCCCGTTTCTGATCTAAAGGGCTCTGCCACCACGCCCGGCGATGGCAGAGCCGCGAAATCAATGCGCCTCGTCCCAGTTATCGCCCACGCCCACGTCCACCACCAGTGGCACATCCAGCTTGGCCGCCGCGCTCATGTGCTCGCGGATCTTCTCGCTGACCTCTGCAACCAGATCCTCACGCACTTCCAGCACCAGTTCATCGTGCACTTGCAGTATCACTTTGGCATCCAGGCCCGACTCGGTCAGCCAGTTGTCCACCAACACCATGGCCTTCTTGATAATGTCCGCCGCCGTGCCCTGCATCGGCGCGTTGATCGCCGTACGCTCGGCCGCCGCTCGGTCCTGAGGTTTGTTGGAATTGATATCCGGCAAATACAGCCGACGCCCGAAGAAGGTTTCGACATAGCCTTGATCGGCCGCCTGGGCGCGCGTGCGGTCCATGTACTCGCGAACGCCAGGGTAGCGCGCGAAGTACACATCGATGTAGGCCTTGGCGGTCTTGGTATCAACGCCAATGTCCTTACCCAGCTTCTGCGCGCCCATGCCGTAAATCAGGCCAAAGTTGATCGCCTTGGCACTGCGACGCTGGTTGGAACTGACTTCAGCCAATTCAACCTTGAACACCTCGGCCGCCGTAGCGGTGTGCACGTCCAAATCGTTACGGAACGCATTCATCAAGCCCTCGTCCTTGGACAAGTGCGCCATGATCCGCAGCTCGATCTGCGAATAGTCCGCCGCCAGCAGCTTGTAGCCTTTTGGCGCGACAAACGCCTGGCGAATCCGCCGCCCTTCAGCGGTACGGACCGGGATGTTCTGCAGGTTCGGATCGCTGGACGACAAGCGCCCGGTCGCGGCCACAGCCTGATGATAAGACGTGTGAATGCGCCCGGTACGCGGGTTAATCTGCTCCGGCAGGCGGTCGGTGTAAGTGCTTTTCAGCTTGCTCATGCTGCGGTACTGCATCAGTACCTTGGGCAGCAGGAAGTCGTCTTCGGCCAACTTGGCCAGCACTTCCTCAGCCGTGGACGCCTGGCCCTTGCCGGTCTTCTTCAGTACCGGCAAGCCAAGTTTTTCATAGAGAATCGCCCCGAGCTGCTTGGGCGAACCCAGGTTGAACTCTTCACCAGCGATCTCGAACGCCTGGCGCTCCAGCTCAACCATCTTGTTACCGAGTTCGATGCTCTGGATACCCAGCAGCTCCTTATCCACCAGCGCACCCTGGCGCTCGATACGCGCCAGTACCGGCACCAACGGGATTTCGATATCTGTCAGCACACTGGCCAGGCTCGGTATGGCCGCCAGCTGTGCATGCAACGCCTGGTGCAGGCGCAGCGTCACGTCGGCATCTTCGGCGGCATACGGGCCAGCCTGCTCAAGCGCGATCTGGTCGAACGTCAGCTGCTTGGCGCCTTTGCCAGCGATGTCCTGGAAGCTGACGGTGTCGTAGTCCAGGTACTTCTTGGCCAGGCTGTCCATGTCGTGCCGCGTAGCGGTGGAATTCAACACGTAGGATTCAAGCATGGTGTCGAAGGCAATGCCGCGCACGGTGATGCCTTGCGCAGGGTCGCCACCGATGGCGCAGTTGGCCAGGATGTTCATGTCGAACTTGGCGTGCTGCCCGACCTTGAGCTTGGTCGAGTCTTCCAGCAGCGGCTTCAACGCCAACAGAACCGTGTCGCGATCCAACTGCTGCGGCGCGCCGATATAGGAATGGGTCAGCGGGATATAGGCCGCTTCATGCGGTTGCACGGCAAAGGAAACACCCACCAACTGCGCCTGCTGGGCATCGATCCCGGTGGTTTCGGTGTCGAAAGCAAACAAATTTGCGGCATTCAGCTTTTTCAGCCAAGTGTCGAACGTGGCCTGGTCAAGGATGGTGGTGTAGGACGCTTCCACCGGCGCAACCGTCTCCATCACTTCTTCAGCAGCCGGAGCAGCCTCGGTCGACGCCTTGAGCTCAACCCGCTTGGCATCGCGCAGGACCTCATCAATCCAGCTCTTGAACTCAAGCAGCGTGTACAGTTCCAGCAACTTTTCACGGTCCGGCTCGGTCAGGTGCAGATCTTCCAGGCCCACATCCAGCGGCACGTCGATCTTGATCGTCGCCAGTTGATAAGACAGGAAGGCCATTTCCTTATGCTCTTCCAGCTTGGCCGGCAGGTTCTTGGCCCCGCGGATCGGGAGGGTCGGCACGATATCCAACTGCTCATAAAGCTCTTTGAGGCCGCCGTTCACACCCACCAGCAGGCCGGAAGCGGTCTTCGGACCAATGCCCGGAACGCCTGGGATGTTGTCGGACGAGTCGCCCATCAGCGCCAGGTAATCGATGATCTGCTCGGGAGCGACACCGAATTTCTCTTTCACGCCCTCGATATCCATCGCGCTACCGGTCATGGTGTTGACCAAGGTAATGTGCCCGTCAACCAGCTGCGCCATGTCTTTGTCACCGGTAGAAATCACCACCGGGCGGTCCGCCGCCGCACTGCTGCGGGCTAAAGTGCCAATTACGTCATCGGCCTCCACGCCTTCTACACACAGCAATGGAAAGCCGAGGGCGATAACGCTCTGGTGCAGCGGCTCGATTTGCACACGCATGTCATCGGGCATGCTCGGGCGATTGGCCTTGTATTCGGCGTACATGTCATCGCGAAAGGTCCCGCCCTTGGCGTCGAACACGACGGCGAACGGGCTGTCGGGGTACTGCTTGCGCAGGCTTTTGAGCATGTTCAACACGCCCTTGACCGCACCGGTCGGCAGGCCTTTGGAGGTGGTCAGCGGTGGCAGCGCATGAAAGGCGCGGTACAGGTAAGAAGAACCGTCCACCAGGACGAGGGGGGCTTGGCTCATGAGCAGGATCAACCTTTTCGGCGGGTCAGGCGCTAGAATAGCCGGACCAATGACGACAAAGGGACAAGGTTATCATGCGCACAGTAAATCGCTTGTTGTTGACCAGCTTGATTGCGTTCTTGCCGCTGGCCGCCACGGCAGCAGACAGCGCCCCCTCAGGAGGCCCGGAAGTCACGATCCGCACCGAAGGTGACAGAACCATCCAAGAGTACCGCCAAAACGGTTTCCTGTACGCGATCAAGGTCACCGTAAAGGGTGCGCCACCGTATTTCTTGGTGCGCGCGGACGGAACCGATGCGAACTTCATCCGTTCTGACCAGCCGGATATGCTGATCCCGTCATGGAAGATCTTCGAATGGAAATGATTTCTTAACTTAAATTGGCGCCGCCCATCGCGGCGCCCGTACTGGCAGTTTTAACCATGTCTGTGTTCACCCCGCTGGCTCGGCCCGAGCTGGAAACCTTTCTCGCCCCTTACGGGCTTGGCCGCCTGATTGATTTCCAGGGGATTGCCGCCGGTAGCGAAAACACCAATTTCTTTATCAGCCTGGAGCAGGGCGAATTCGTCCTGACACTGGTTGAGCGCGGCCCTGTTGCGCAGATGCCGTTCTTCATCGAGCTGCTCGACGTGCTCCACGACGCCGATCTGCCTGTGCCGTATGCGCTGCGTACCACTGAAGGCGTGGCCCTGCGCGAGCTGAAGGGCAAACCGGCGCTGCTGCAACCGCGCCTGGCCGGCAAACACATCAAGGACGCCAACGCCCAGCACTGCGCCCAAGTCGGCGACCTGCTCGGCCATCTGCACCTGGCCACTCAAGGCGAGAAAGTGCTGGAGCGCAAGACTGATCGCGGGCTGGACTGGATGCTCACCGAAGGTGCGCAGCTGATTTCGCGCCTGAACGACGCGCAGCAGCGCTTGCTGCAAGATGCGTTGCGCGAGATCGAAGCCTACAAAGCTCAAATCCTCGCGTTGCCGCGCGCCAACGTTCATGCCGATCTGTTCCGCGATAACGCGATGTTCGAAGGCACGCATCTGACCGGGTTGATCGACTTCTACAACGCTTGCTCAGGCCCGATGCTGTACGACGTGGCGATTGCCTTGAATGACTGGTGTTCGGACGCCGAGGGCGGACTTGATGGGCAACGCGCCCGTGCACTGTTAGGTGCCTACGCGGGTCTGCGGCCATTCACAGCCAAGGAAGCGGAGTTGTGGCCAACGATGCTGCGCGTGGCGTGCGTGCGTTTCTGGCTATCGCGCTTGATCGCTGCGGAGTCGTTTGCCGGGCAGGACGTTTTGATTCACAACCCTGCGGAGTTTGAGCATCGGTTGGCGCAGCGTCAGCAGGTCACTCTCCATCTGCCGTTCGCACTCTAAAAGGTCTACTCGGTAAAAATGTGGGAGCGGGGTTGCTGCGATAGCGGTGTCGACTGACACGCCGCCATCGCGGGCAACCCGCTCCCACATGGGTATTGATTCGTCTATCAGAGCGACTCTAGACACCCGGCCAGATCATTCCCCAATTTCTCCAGCACCTGCTCATAGCCCTGCGCCGTGGCAGGGGTGTAACCGCCCAGCGCATCCAGCTCCGCTAATTTCACCGGCAAGCCAGCCACCAACGTTTCGGCCAACCGCGGACGCAACGGCGGCTCGCTGAACACACAGGTCTTACCGACTTCCTGCAACCGTGTACGCATCGCTGCCACATGCTGGGCGCCTGGCTGCACTTCGGCGGCCACACTGAACACACCAGTGTGTTTGAGTCCGTAAGCATCTTCGAAGTAGTCAAAGGCCTCGTGGAACACGAAGTAAGGCTTATCGCCCACACTCACCAAGCGCGCTTTCAAACGAGCATCCAACGCATCCAGGCGCTCATCGAACGCCTGCACGTTGCTCTGGTAACGCGCGGCATTCGCCGGGTCGGCAGCGCTGAGGTCAGCCGCCATACGCGCCGCGATCACGCGAGCGTTGACGGTCGATAACCACAAGTGCGCATCCAGGCTGCCTGGACGGTGATCATGATCATGCTCGTCGGCATCGTCAGCGTGAGAATGGCTATCTTCGGCGAAACGACGCAATTTCATACCCGCAAGATCCTGCACCGCCACGGTCGGCAGGCTACGGCCTTTAAGCACGCGCGGCAGGAAGCTTTCCATGTCCGGGCCGATCCAATACAACAGGTCAGCCGACTGCACGCGCCGTACGTCGGATGGGCGCAAAGCATAGTTGTGTGGCGACGCGCCGGGCGGCAGCAACACCTCTGGAATGGCCACACCGTCCTGCACAGCGGCGGCAATCAACTGCAAAGGCTTGATGCTGGTCAGCACCCTGACCTCAGCCTGAGCAGCCCCGGCGATGAACAAACTGGTGACAAATACGACAAAAACGGGAAAAAGTCGGGACACGATGACCACTCAATGGCGTAGGAACAGGTAACATAATAACGTCTCTATCAAATGTCTGTCGCCGCTCATGCCTAAAACACCCATTGCCAGCCGCCCCCACGACCACTCTCACTGCGTGCATACCGCACTGTCGGAGGCCGATACCCTGTGCGCCCGTCAAGGCCTGCGCCTGACCGCCTTGCGTCGTCGGGTGCTGGAGCTGGTGTGGCAGAGCCACAAGCCGCTGGGCGCCTACGACATTCTTGGTGTGCTCAGCGAGCAGGACGGCCGCCGCGCCGCACCGCCGACGGTATACCGCGCGCTGGATTTCCTGCTGGAAAACGGCTTGGTGCACCGCATCGCATCGCTCAACGCCTTTGTTGGCTGTAACCACCCGGAACACGCGCACCAAGGTCAGTTCCTGATCTGCCGCGAGTGCCACGCTGCCATCGAGCTTGAACAAAAAAGCATCAGTGACGCGATCATCAAAAGCTCGGCCGAGGTCGGCTTCAAGGTCGAAGGGCAAACGGTCGAAGTGGTCGGGCTCTGCTCGGGTTGCCAGGGGGCTTGATGAGCAACGCGTTAATCCGCCTGGAACAAGTTGGGGTCACGTTCGCCGGGCAGGCTGTGCTGGATAACATCGCACTCAGCGTGGAGTCCGGGCAGATCGTCACCCTCATCGGCCCCAACGGCGCCGGTAAAACCACCTTGGTGCGTGCCGTGCTCGGCTTGCTCAAGCCCGACACTGGCAGTGTATGGCGCAAGCCCAAGCTGCGTGTCGGCTACATGCCGCAGAAACTGCACGTTGACCCGACCCTGCCACTGTCGGTGCTGCGCTTCCTGCGCCTGGTGCCCGGTGTAGGCCGCGCGCGCGCGCAGGCTGCGCTGAAGGAAGTCGGTGCCGAACAGGTCATCGACAGCCCAGTACAAAGCATCTCCGGCGGCGAAATGCAGCGCGTGCTGCTGGCCCGCGCCTTGTTGCGCGAGCCAGAGCTGCTGGTGCTCGATGAGCCCGTGCAAGGCGTCGATGTCGCCGGCCAGGCCGAGCTGTACAGCCTGATCACCCGCCTGCGCGACCGCCATGGCTGCGGTGTGTTAATGGTCTCGCACGATCTGCACCTGGTCATGAGCACCACCGACCAAGTGGTGTGCCTGAACCGTCACGTCTGCTGCTCCGGCCACCCTGAACAGGTCAGTAACGACCCGGCGTTTGTCGAGCTGTTTGGAAAGAACGCCCAGAGCCTGGCGATCTACCACCACCATCACGACCACGCCCACGATCTGCACGGTGCCGTCGTTGACGATCGCGCTACGCCCCACACCCACGTTCATGGAGATAGCTGCAAGCATGGCTGATTTTCTGCTCTACGCCCTGCTGGCAGGCTTGGCTTTGGCACTGGTAGCGGGCCCGTTGGGCTCGTTCGTGGTCTGGCGGCGCATGGCCTATTTCGGCGACACACTGTCGCACGCCGCGCTGCTGGGCGTGGCCATGGGCTTTTTGCTGGATGTGAGCCCAACCATCGCTGTCACCGTGGGCTGCCTGCTGCTGGCGGTGCTGCTGGTGACGCTGCAACAGCGCCAGCCGTTGGCGTCCGACACACTGCTGGGGATCCTTGCGCCAAGCACCTTGTCTTTGGGCTTGGTGGTGTTGAGCTTCATGCATGAAGTGCGCATCGACCTGATGGCTTACCTGTTCGGCGATCTGCTGGCGATCAGCCCCACTGACCTTGCGTGGATCCTCGGCGGCAGCGCCGCCGTGCTGGTCTTGCTGGTGACCCTGTGGCGCCCATTGCTGGCGATCACCGTGCACGAGGAGCTGGCTACAGTGGAAGGTTTGCCCGTGCCGGCCCTGCGCATGACCCTGATGTTGCTGATCGCAGTGGTGATTGCTGTCGCGATGAAGATTGTCGGCGTATTGTTGATTACCTCGCTGCTGATCATTCCCGCAGCCGCCGCCCAACGCCACGCCCGGTCACCGGAGCAGATGGCGATCGGCGCCAGCCTGCTGGGTATGCTTGCAGTGTGCGGGGGCCTGGCGTTGTCTTGGTTCAAGGACACGCCAGCGGGGCCGTCGATTGTGGTGACGGCCGCCGCCCTGTTTCTGCTGAGTTTTGTCCTGCCCCGTCGAGGGGTGTAGACTTGCTCGCTTTTTGCGCAAATAGAGAGTCGCAGGAATGAAACTGTTCAACTCCCGTTATCTGCTCCTTGCCGCATTTTCCCTGCTGCTGGGCGCCTGTCAAAGTAAGCCGCCCGCCGCCCCCGAGGTGCCGGACGCACGTGCTGCGGCCATTGCGCAGCTGGAGCAAAACCTGGCCAGCAGCGAACTGGCCACCGCCGAAGACGAACTGGCCGCGTTACAGGCTCAGTCGCCCAACGACCCGGCCCTTGAGGCTTACCAGCGCCAATTGGCCGAAGCCTACCTGCAACGCAGCCAGATCGTGCTGCAAAAAGGTGACGTCAACGCCGCAGCTACGGCCCTGAGCCGCGCCCGAGCACTCATGCCTAAGGCGCCAGCGCTGACCGGCGGCGTGAACAGCGCCATCACCCATGCCCGCAAAGCTGAACTGGATAAAGCCGAAGCTGCTCTGAAAGCTGCTGAAGCCAAGCCTGCCGCTAAGCTCATCGACCCAGCGGCTGAAAGCACCACGGTTGCGTTGAACCTCACCGATATCGAAGAACTTCGCCATCAATTGGATGCGATCGCCACCGATGTTGTGAACTACCAGTGCGATGTAACCATCCAGGCGCCGCGCACGCAGGATTACCCATGGCTGGCCACGTTACTGACCAAACGGGTGACGCGAATTGATTCGGGGTATGACCTGAAGATTCACCGGCAGATTGTGAAACACATTCCGGCGCAGGTTGTTTTAACTCCGCGCAAGGCGGAATAAAGCATCGCGGGCAAGCCCGCCCCCACACTAGAATGTATTCACAATTCAAATGTGGGGGCGGGCTTGCCCGCGATGGCAATCTAACAAACAACCCATAACTTAAGCCGGAATCGCCTTAGCCTTAGGCTCACGATCCCAAACCCGGTGCTGCGCAATCGCGGCGAAAAACGCCTTAAACGCCTTGGCATCGCCGCCCACGATCAGCCCCGCATCCGCCTCAAGCTTCAGCAGATCCAGCAATAGCTTGGCATCACTGGCAACCGCAATCGCCTTCAAATGCTTGTACGCCTCCAACAGGAAGTGCAACGCCACACCATCGCCACTCAACGCTTGCACCGACTTGGCGCCACCCGGCACAAAGACCGCATCAAACACAATCGACGGCATGCCTTCCATCGACGCATCCACCTTCAGGCTCTTACCATCGGCGGTGGTCACCGGTGCCGACGTCGGCCCCAGCAACTTGGCGTGCGCGCCCTCAGCCCCCAGCGCCTTCTTCAACGCAGCAATCACCGCACCGTCCACACCGTTAGCCGCCAGAATCGCGACTTTGCGCGTCTTGATATCGCCCGACAGCAGGTTCACCTGGCTCAATGCCGGCGACTCTTTCAGCGAGGTCTTACGCGGCGGCACGGTGCCTTTGGCCGGTGCTGGCAAACCAAGGTTCTGTGCAACACGCTTGGCCAGTTCCAGATCAATATTGGCCAGAATCTCGTTGACCTGACGGGCGCGAATAAACTCGCGCTCCACCTTGCCCAACTCGAAGCTGTAGGCCGCAATGATGTGCTCTTTCTCGTGGTGGCTCATGCTGTGGAAAAACAGCGTGGCTTGCGAGAAGTGATCGCCAAACGACTCACTGCGCTCACGCACCTTGTTGGCGTCGACGCGCTCGTAGTAGGTCTCGAAACCACCATCCTGCGCAGCCGGTGGGGTTTCTTTCGGCCAACCGCCATCAATCGAGTTCGGCTCATAGGCAGCACGGCCTTTGTCGATCACAGTGCGGTGCTGAGCGTCGCGCTGGCCGTTATGGAACGGTGTGACCGGCCGATTGATCGGCAGCTCATGAAAGTTCGGTCCCCCGAGACGGCTGATCTGGGTATCCGTGTAGGAAAACAGACGGCCTTGCAGCAGCGGGTCGTTGGTGAAGTCGATACCCGGCACGATATGGCCCGGGCAAAAGGCGACCTGTTCGACTTCGGCGAAGAAGTTGTCCGGGTTACGGTTAAGCACCATCTTGCCCAGCGGCGTAATCGGCACCAGCTCTTCAGGGATGATCTTGGTCGGGTCAAGCAGGTCGAAGTCGAACTTGTGCTCGTCCTCTTGCGCGACGATTTGCACGCCCAATTCCCACTCAGGGTAATCGCCGCCCTCAATCGCTTCCCACAAGTCGCGACGGTGGTAATCGGTGTCTTTACCGGCAAGCTTTTGCGCTTCGTCCCACACCAGCGAGCAGGTGCCGACTTTTGGGTGCCAGTGGAATTTCACGAAGCTCGACTTACCGTCGGTATTGATCAAGCGGAAGGTGTGAATGCCAAAGCCCTGCATGGTGCGCAGGCTTTTAGGGATGGCGCGGTCGGACATGGCCCACAGCACCATGTGCGCCGATTCCGGCTGCAGCGAGACAAAATCCCAGAACGTATCGTGGGCCGAGCCGCCAGTAGGAATCTCGTTGTGGGGCTCAGGTTTTACCGCGTGCACGAAGTCGGGAAACTTGATCGCATCCTGGATGAAAAACACCGGCATGTTGTTGCCCACCAGGTCGAAGTTGCCTTCGTCAGTGAAGAACTTCACGGCGAAGCCGCGCACGTCACGCACTGTATCGCCGGAGCCACGTGGGCCCTGAACGGTAGAGAAGCGCACAAATACCGGGGTTTTATGCGCGGGGTTACGCAGGAAACCAGCTTTGCTCAGCGCCGAATGGTTCTCATAGGTCTGAAAATAACCATGGGCGCCAGTGCCACGGGCATGCACGATGCGCTCCGGGATGCGCTCATGGTCAAAGTGCGTGATCTTTTCACGCATGATGAAGTCTTCCAGCAGCGACGGGCCACGGGCGCCCACCTTGAGGGTGTTCTGGTTATCGGAAATCTTCACGCCTTGGTTGGTGCGCAGCGCCTGGCCGGTCGCGTCGGAACGGAATTCCTCCAGGGCTTGCAGCTTGGCGTTGGTGTTGCCACGGTCCAGGGTGTCGGTGCCCGCAAGCTCACTCTTCGCTGGGGTAGCTGGCTTCTTGGTACTCATCAGTCAAAACTCCTTATTCAAAGTGGCCAGAGCGGTCCCCGGCTCGTTTGAGCAAACCCCCAGGCACGGCACCTGGGAAATTGAGTTGCTTAAGTAGTGACTGACACTGTTTTGCACCGTTCCTTTTTTATGACCTTTGATCGCGTTATTGCCAAATCGCTGGTTGAATGCGAAATAAATGCTAAGGAACACTATACGGACAGGCTAAAATGCGCGCCCGGCTAACCGCTGATCCCTTTTCAATGCGCCCCACAAGGTTCGCTACGTGATCGAGTTTCATAACGTCCATAAAACCTACCGCGTCGCCGGTAAGGAAATCCCCGCCCTGCACCCCACCAGCCTGCGCGTCGAAAACGGCCAGGTGTTCGGTCTCATTGGCCATTCCGGCGCGGGAAAAAGTACCCTGCTGCGTCTGATCAATCGTTTAGAACAGCCAAGCGGCGGTCAGATCAATGTCGACGGTGAAGAAGTCACCGCACTCGACGCCAACGGCCTGCGCCGTTTCCGTCAGCAAGTCGGGATGATCTTCCAGCACTTCAACCTGCTCGCCTCCAAGACCGTCGCCGACAATGTGGCGCTGCCGCTGACCCTGGCCGGCGAACTGTCGCGCAAAGAAATCGACCAACGCGTGGCTGAGCTGCTCGCCCGTGTCGGCCTGTCGGACCACGCCAAGAAGTACCCGGCGCAGTTGTCCGGTGGCCAGAAGCAACGCGTCGGCATCGCCCGCGCCCTGGCGACCAAGCCAAAGATTTTGCTGTGCGACGAAGCCACCAGTGCCCTCGACCCGCAAACCACCGCCTCGGTGCTGAAACTGCTGGCAGAGATTAACCGCGAGCTGAAACTGACCATCGTGCTGATCACCCATGAGATGGACGTGATCCGCCGCGTGTGCGACCAAGTGGCCGTGATGGATGCTGGCGTGATCGTCGAGCAAGGCTCGGTGACCGATGTGTTCCTGCACCCCAAGCACCCGACCACCAAGCGCTTCGTGCAAGAAGCCGAGCAGGTCGACGAAGGCGAGCAGCATGACGTGTTTGCCCATGTGCCGGGGCGCATCGTACGCCTGACGTTCCAGGGCGAATCGACTTACGCGCCGCTGCTGGGCACCGTCGCCCGCGAAACGGGGGTGGACTACAGCATCCTTGCCGGTCGAATCGACCACATCAAAGATACCCCCTACGGGCAACTGACCCTGGCCATCACCGGCGGTGACATGGAAGCGGCGTTCGCCCGCTTCACTGCGGCCGATGTGCACATGGAGGTCCTGCGTTAATGGACGTGTTACTGCATTATTTCGACAACGTTGACTGGGCTGATATCTGGGTTGCCACGGGCGACACCCTGCTGATGCTCAGCACTTCGCTGTTTTTCACCATTCTGGTGGGCCTGCCGCTGGGCATTCTGCTGTTCCTGTTCAGCCCACGTCAGTTGCTCGAGCAGAAAGCCACCTATGGCGTCCTGGCCTTCATCGTCAACGCGATACGCTCTCTGCCGTTTATCATCCTGCTGATTGTGATGATCCCTACTACGATCTTTATCACAGGCACTTCGCTTGGCGTGGCCGGCGCGATTCCACCGTTGGTGGTAGGCGCTTCGACGTTCTTCGCACGGCTGGTGGAAACCGCCTTGCGCGAGGTGGATCGCGGCATCATCGAAGCGACCCAAGCCATGGGCGCCACCACGCGGCAGATCATCGTCAAGGCGCTGCTGCCCGAGGCAAAGCCCGGCATCATTGCTGCAATTACCGTCACCGCGATTGCCCTGGTGGGCTACACCGCCATGGCAGGTGTGGTGGGTGCCGGTGGGTTGGGTGACCTGGCAATCCGTTATGGATACCAGCGTTTCCAGGATGATGTCATGGTCGTCACCGTCGTCATGTTGATTGTACTGGTACAAATTCTGCAAACCATCGGCGACAAGCTGGTGACACACTATTCTCGAAAATAACGGCCATTGCCGGCCCCCGCCGGCACATGCCCGAACAAGGAGCTTGTTGGATGAAAAAACTACTGGTTGCTTTCGCTGCCGTTGCCGCGTTTTCCGCCCATGCTGCCGAGACTATTACAGTCGCTGCATCGCCTGTGCCCCACGCGCAAATCCTCGAATTCGTGAAGCCTGCACTCGCAAAAGAAGGTGTGGATTTGCAGGTCAAAGTTTTCACCGACTACGTGCAGCCAAACGTCCAGGTGGCTGAAAAGCGCCTGGACGCTAACTTCTTCCAGCACCAGCCGTACCTGAATGAGTTCAACAAAACCAAAGGCACTCACCTGGTGAGCGTCGCCGCTGTGCACCTGGAGCCACTGGGCGCTTACTCCAGCAAGTACAAAAAGCTGGAAGACCTGCCTGATGGTGCCAACGTGGTGATCCCGAACGACGCCACCAACGGCGGCCGCGCATTGCTGCTGCTGGCCAAGCACAACCTGATCACCCTGAAGGACCCGACTAACATCCTGTCGACCATCAAAGACATCACCGGCAACCCGAAAAACCTGAAATTCCGCGAACTGGAAGCCGCCACCCTGCCGCGCGTGCTGACCCAGGTCGACCTGGCACTGATCAACACCAACTACGCGCTGGAAGCCAAACTGGACCCGTCCAAGGACGCTCTGGTAATCGAAGGCAATGACTCGCCTTACGTGAACATCCTGGTGACCCGCGACGACAACAAAGACTCGGACGCCGTGAAGAAGCTGGTAGCAGCCCTGCACACGCCTGAAGTCAAAGCGTTCATTCTTGAGAAGTACAAAGGCGCGATTCTGCCGGCGTTCTGATCAAACTCGACCTTCAACACACTGAAGATCAAAAATGTGGGAGCGGGCTTGCTCGCGATAGCGGAGGGCCGGTCACCAAATCTCGGTGACTGAACCACCGTCTTCGCGAGCAAGCCCGCTCCCACATTTTTTTGTGTTGCCTGTTACTTGCGCTGCAACAACCCCGGCAACTGCGCCACCAGCTTCTGGTTGTTCAACGGCGCACGAATAAACCCACGCTGCGTACCATCCGGCCCGATCAGCGCCAGGTTGCCGCTGTGGTCGACGGTGTAGTTGGGCTTGCTGGTATCCGCCGGAATGAACGGAATGCTCACCGCATTCGACACCTTCTGCACATCGTCCACATTCGCGCCGGTCAGGCCTTCGAATTGCGGGTCGAAGTAGCCAAGGTATTGCTTGAGCTGAGCCGGAGTGTCGCGGTTCGGGTCGACGCTGACCAGGATCACTTGCAACTTATCCACAGCCTCTTTAGGCAGTTCGCTCTTAATCTGGCGCAGCTGGGCGAGGGTGGTCGGGCAGATGTCGGGGCAGAAGGTGTAGCCGAAGAACAGCAGGCTCCATTTGCCTTTCAACTCGTTGACCACCACCGGCTCGCCGTTCTGGTTTGTCATGGTCACTGGCGGCAGCTGGCGGCTTTGCGGCAGCAGGATGATGCCGGCGTCGATCAGCGCAGTGGGATCGCCCTGGCCTCTGCCGCTGAGCACTTTGTTAACGGTCAGGCCCATGATCAACGCGACGATGGCCACCAGGATAAAGACGGTTTTTTGAGTTCGAGTCATAGGTTCAACAGTAAGTAGTGGTCTACGAGCAGGGCGATAAACAGCAGGAACAAGTACCAGATAGAGTACTTGAACGTACTGATCGCCGCGTGCGGCTTGCTGCCACGGTACAGCACCCAGGCCCATTGCAGAAAGCGTCCGCCCAAAACCAACGCACACGCCAGGTAGAGTAAACCGCTCATATGGATCACATACGGCATGAGGCTCACCGCAAACAGGGCGAAGGTGTAGAGCAGGATATGCACCTTGGTGTAATGCTCGCCGTGGGTGACCGGCAGCATCGGGATGTCGGCCTTGGCGTATTCCTCCTTGCGGTGAATAGCCAGGGCCCAGAAGTGTGGCGGGGTCCAGGCGAAGATGATCAACACCAGCAGCAGCGGCTCGGCGCTTACATGCCCGGTAACCGCGACCCAGCCCAACAGGGGTGGTGCGGCACCGGCGAGGCCCCCGATGACAATATTTTGCGGCGTCGCACGCTTGAGAAAGCCGGTGTAGATCACCGCATAACCGAGCAGCGAGGCCAGCGTCAGCCACGCCGCCAAGGGGTTGGTAAACGCCAGTAGCAGGGCCAAGCCTGCAACAGCCAGAAACAAAGCAAAGGCCAGGGCCGCCACCGGGGACACGCGCCCCTCTGCTATCGGCCGTTTATGCGTGCGCGCCATGACTGCATCAATGCGCCGATCCACCACATGGTTGACCGCCGCCGCGCCACCGGCACACAGGGCAATGCCCAAGTTGCCGAAAATCAGCACCGCCCACGGCACGCCGGCGCGGGTCGCGAGGAACATGCCCGCCAGCGAGGTGATCAGCATCAGCACCACCACTTTCGGCTTGGTCAGCTCCAAATAGTCCCGCCAGATCGCCTGATCGTGACGCGCGCCGATCAAGGTCGCCATGGCATCTCTCCTTTAAGGGTGATGAGGCCCGATACGTGTTTGCGTGGAATGAAGCGCCAGCCGAACGGCAACTGATGGCGCACCCGGACCAAGCTGGTGCGCGCGTGGTAATTGACCAGCACGAGCGTCAGCAGCAACGCCGCACCGCCAGCGTTATGGCCGACTGCGACCGGCAGTGGCAGGTGAAAGTAGACGTTGCTCACGCCCAGGCAGATTTGTGCCGCCAGCGCAGTCAGCAACAAGCCCGCGAGCCGGGTCATGCCCACGGCGCGAAGCTGCCAGGCCAGGCCCAACAGCACCAGCGTGACCACTACCGCGCCGATCCGGTGGGTCAGGTGAATGGCCGTGCGCGCTTCACTGTCGAGCTGCCCGCCGAGGTAATTGGGACCAATATGTTGGGTGAGGTGAAAACCATTGGCAAAGTCCGCCGCTGGCCACCATTCGCCATGGCAGGTGGGCAAGTCGATACAGGCCACCGCCGCATAGTTGGAACTGACCCAGCCGCCCAGCGCGATCTGGCCGATCACCAACACCAACCCGGCGGTTGCCCAATATTGCAGACGCTTGGGCACGATCAACGCGGGCAGCACGCCGGACAGGCGCAGGGTTAGCAGAAACAACAAGCTCAAGGTGGCAAAACCGCCGAGCAGATGGCCCGTGACCACTTGCGGCCACAGCTTCAACGTCACCGTCCACATACCGAACGCTGCCTGGGCAAACACCACCGCCAACAGGAACAACGGCAACTTCACCGGCTGGCCTGGATCACGCCGATGGCTCCACGAACGCGCCGCCAGCAGCACGATCAGCACACCCAAGGTGCCGGCAAAATAGCGGTGGGTCATCTCCGCCCAACCCTTGTCGGCCTCCACCGGCGTGTCCGGGAAATGCAGCTCGGCATGCGCCAGTTGGGCTTCGCTTTGCGGCACGCTGATAAAGCCGTAGCAGCCCGGCCAGTCGGGGCAACCGAGCCCCGCGTGGGTCAGGCGCGTATAGGCGCCGAGCAGCACAACAATCAGCGCCAGCAAGGTGGCAAACAACGCGAGGCGAAATCCAGGTTTGGCCATGACGATGCCCTTATCCGATGTTCGACAGTTTCAGCAGCAGGCGCAGGTCGTTGAGCAAGTCCTTGCCCTTGACCTTGGCGTTGTAGCGCAACACCAGGTTGCCGTGCGGGTCGACGATCCACAGTTGTGCCTCGCCGGGCGCGGCGGCGTCTTTGCTGAAGGTCGACAGGTCCAGCGAGTAGCGTTGCAGTTGCGGGTATTCGGCCTTGAGCTTGGCCTCGTATTCCGTGCTGACCGGTTGCGCGCTGGCCAGGGCATGGCTGGCGCGGGAGGCATCGCGGCCCAGGCTGATTTGCAGCTGGCGCGCCAGGTACACCAGTTGTTGGCACTCGGTGGCGCAGGCGGTGGGCGCGGTGACCAGCAACTGCCAGCGGTCTTCATCGGCCTGCACGCCGATGTCGGCGCGGGTCTGGCCATTGCCGATCATTTCGCCGTGGTAGCTGCGGTTGTCCGGCACCCAGAACTGCAGTTTGTACATGAAGGTGGCCAGCGCCATCGGGCCGATCACCATCATCAAAATCAAAATCAGTTGCCAGCGGCCTTTGCGTCGGTCGGGCGCCTCAGACGTGCTGGGTGGATTCATGGCCGCTCCCATGGGACTTCTCCTTTTTGTTGTGCCATCCGAGGTAGAGGTAAAGCGCCAGCAGCGCCAACGACATGGCGAACCACTGCACGGCGTAGCCCACGTGTTTTTCCGGGCCCATGGCGACGACCGGCCAGGTGGTGTCGTAGGTTCCGGGGCCGGGTTCGGCGCGCAGCTCGTAGGCAAAGCCGCCGCGGCCCAATTCAGCCCAGAGGGCGCCGGGGTGCAGCGCGGTGAGCAGACGCGGCCATTGCGTGGTCGCGGGGTCGGCGTGCAACTGGAAGGTTTCGCCGGGGGCGACGTACACCCAGGCGTCGAGATTCAACGGTTGCTCGGGTGTGCTGAAGACCGGCGGGGTGCGTCGGTCCGGCCACGGCAGCCAGCCGCGGTTGAGCAGCAGCCACAGGCCGCTGGCCTGGTCGTGAAAGGGTTGCAGCAGCTCGACACCGGCCTTGCCATCGCGCATGCGATTATCGAGCAATACGCTGTGCTCGGCGTCGAACTGGCCACGCAGGCGCACGCGGCGAAAGGCCGGGTCGGCCATGTCATTGAGCTGCATGCTGCTGATGGGCTCGGCCACGCGCCGCTCGGCGTAGCTGTCCACTAGCAGCTGTTTTTCATGGCCGCGGGCTAATTGCCAGAACCCCAGGCCCACCATCAACGGCAGCAGCACCAGCACCACCAACGTGGGTGCGAGCCCTGGGCGAAAGTCTTTTATGGCGCTGGCTATACTGGTTTTCATTGCCCGCCCATCCGAATGGAACCTGACCATGCTCAAAGCAGCCATTGCCCTGATGCTGATCGCGACTGTCGCAAGCCTGTTCAGTGGCTTGTTCTTTCTGGTCAAGGACGAGGGCAACTCCAACCGCCTCGTCACTGCCTTGACCGTGCGTGTCGTGCTGGCCGCGATCACCGTGGGCTTGATCGCCTGGGGCTTTCTCAGCGGCCAGCTGGTGTCTCATGCTCCGTGGTAAGGCGCCTCACAGCACATAAACGAAGAAAAACAGGCCGATCCACACCACATCCACAAAGTGCCAATACCAACTGGCCGCTTCGAACCCGAACTGGTGCTCTGCATTAAAGTGCCCCTTCAAGATGCGCATCAGCATCACAAACAGAATGATGGTGCCGATGGTCACGTGGGCGCCGTGAAAGCCGGTGAGCATGAAGAAGGTCGCGCCGTACACGCCCGAGCCGAGGGTCAGGCCCAGTTCTTTATAGGCGTGGATATATTCCTCAGCCTGGAACCCGAGAAACGCCAGCCCCAGCAGTACCGTGATCGCCAGCCAGATTTTCAGCGCACCGCGATGGCCTTTGCGCAAAGCATGGTGGGCGAGGGTGATGGTCACACTGGAACTCACCAGCAGGATGGTATTGACCAGCGGCAGGCCCCACGGGCTGATGGTGCCCTCCGGCGCGGGGTACAGTTTGGGGTCCGGGTTGTTGAGCAGCGGCCAGGCGAACTCGAAGTTTGGCCACAGCATATGGGCGACGCCTTTGGAGCCTTCACCCGCCAGCCACGGCGCCGACATGTGCCGCACATAAAACAGCGCGCCGAAGAAGGCGATAAAGAACATCACCTCGGAAAAGATGAACCAGCTCATGCCCCAGCGAAACGAGCGGTCCATCTGCGGGCTGTACAAACCGGCACGACTTTCCTTGATCACCGCGCCGAACCAGCCGAACAGCATGTAGGCCAACAGCAGGCCACCGACGAAAAAGATCCACGGGCCGTGGGATTCCGGGCGTGCCGCCTTCAAATCGTTGAACCACACCGCCAAACCGTACACGGTGGTGAGCATGCCCAACGTCGCAATTATGGGCCATTTACTTTGCGCTGGTACGTAGTACGTATCATGAGACGACATGTATTCGCTCTCCTGATTGAGGGGGCAAACAGTAGCTAGCCGCCGGTATGGACGGCTACCGGTGGTTGGCGCGCAGTGATATCAAACAGCGTGTACGCCAGAGTCAAATGCTTCACCTCCTTGGGCATGTCGCGGTCGACAATAAAACGCACCGGCATTTCAATGCGCTGCCCTGGCTGCAGCACTTGCTGGGTGAAGCAAAAACATTCGGTCTTGTGGAAATACATCGCCGCTTCGGCTGGGGAAATACTCGGTACGGCCTGGGCGGTCATGGGTTTATCAGTGGGGTTGTAGGCCACGAACAGCATCTCGGTGACCGCACCGGGGTTGACCACCACCTCATCGGCCTTGGAGTGGAATTCCCAGACCATGTCGATGGCATTGGTGGACATAAACTGCACGCGCACTTGGCGCGTAGGGTCGACCATCTGCTCACCCTCGTACTGCACGGCGGTCTTGCCGTTGATGCCGAACGCCTTGCACATCACGTCGTAGATCGGCACCAGGGCGAAGCCGAAGGCGAACATCGCCACCACCAGGATCAGCAGACGGGTGACCAGGCGTTTGATGGGCACGGACTCAAGCATGGCGCTCACCCAAGGCGAACGCGGTCAATGTGGGAGCGGGCTTGCTCGCGAAGGCGGTAGGCCAGACAACTTTTGCGGCGACTGACACACCGCTTTCGCGAGCAAGCCCGCTCCCACACTGAGAGTGTTCACCGCGCGACAAAGCGTTCACTTGACCTCCGGCGGCGTCGTAAATGTGTGATACGGCGCGGGCGAAGGAACACTCCATTCCAGGCCTTCGGCGCCATCCCACGGCTTGGCCGGCGCCGGCGGGCCGCCACGGATGCACTTGATCACGATGAACAGGAAAAAGATCTGTGTAGCGCCGAACATGAACGCGCCAATCGAGGAGACCATGTTGAAGTCGGCGAACTGCAGGTTGTAGTCCGGCACCCGGCGCGGCATGCCGGCCAACCCCACGAAGTGCATCGGGAAGAACGCCATGTTCATGCCCACGAAAGACAGCCAGAAGTGCAGCTTGCCCAGGGTTTCGTCGTACATGTGGCCGGTCCATTTCGGCAGCCAGTAGTAGGCCGAGGCGAAGATGCCGAAGATCGCGCCGGGCACCAGTACGTAATGGAAGTGCGCCACCACAAAGTAGGTGTCGTGGTACTGGAAGTCCGCCGGGGCAATCGCCAGCATCAGCCCGGAGAAGCCACCGATGGTGAACAGGATCACGAAGGCCACGGCAAACAGCATCGGCGTCTCGAAGGTCAGCGAGCCTTGCCACATGGTGCTCACCCAGTTGAACACCTTCACGCCCGTCGGCACGGCGATCAGCAGCGTGGCGTACATGAAGAACAGCTCGCCCACCAAGGGAATGCCGACCACAAACATGTGGTGCGCCCATACGATGAACGACAGGAACGCGATGCTCGCGGTCGCGTAGACCATTGAGGTGTAGCCGAACAGCGGCTTGCGCGAGAAGGTCGGGATGATCGAGCTGACGGCGCCGAAGGCCGGCAGGATCATGATGTACACCTCGGGGTGTCCGAAAAACCAGAACACATGCTGGAACAGCACCGGGTCACCGCCGCCGGCCGCACTGAAGAAGCTGGTGCCGAAGTGAATGTCCATCAGCATCATGGTTACGCACCCGGCCAGTACCGGCATCACTGCAATCAGCAGGAACGCGGTGATCAGCCAGGTCCAGACGAACAGCGGCATCTTCATCAGAGTCATGCCGGGTGCGCGCAGGTTGAGGATGGTGGCGACCACGTTGATCGCGCCCATGATCGAACTGATGCCCATCAGGTGGATGGCAAAGATGAAGAACGTCACGCTTTCCGGCGCGTAGGTGGTGGAAAGCGGGGCATAGAAGGTCCAGCCGAAATTCGGCCCGCCGCCGGGAGTGAACAGCGTCGAGACCAGCAGCAGGAACGCCGCCGGCAGCAGCCAGAAGCTGAAGTTGTTCATGCGCGGCAGGGCCATGTCCGGCGCGCCGATCATCAGCGGGATCATCCAGTTGGCCAGGCCGACAAAGGCCGGCATGACCGCACCGAACACCATGATCAGGCCGTGCATGGTGGTCATCTGGTTGAAGAACGCCGGTTGCACGATTTGCAGGCCGGGCTGGAACAGCTCGGCACGTATCACCATGGCGAACGAGCCGCCGAGCAGGAACATGGTGAAGGCGAACCACAGGTACATCGTGCCGATGTCTTTGTGGTTGGTGGTCAGCACCCAGCGCATCAGGCCTTTGGCGGGGCCGTGGGCATGGTCGGCATGACCATGGTCGATCACAGTGCTCATGGCCGTTCTCCTGTAAAGGAATGGGCTGTGCGGTTCAGGGCATACGCAGTTGAGGCAGTCATTTGCTTTCCGCCTGTTTCAGAGCCAGCACGTCTTTGGGCGTGACCATATCGCCTTTGTTGTTGCCCCAGGCGTTGCGCTCGTAGGTGACCACGGCGGCCATATCGACTTCCGACAGCTGTTTGCCGAACGCCGCCATGGCGGTGCCGGGCTTGCCGAAGTACACGCGGTGCAGGTGGTCTTCTTTGGCGCCGGTGGCAATTGGCGAGCCTTTGAGTGCCGGGAACATCGGCGGCAGGCCCTGGCCCTCGGCCTGGTGACAGGCCACGCAGGTGGTGTGGTAGACCTTGTCGCCACGGGCCACCAGCTCTTCGAGCGTCCACTCTTTGGAAGTCAATTCCTTGAGCTTGGCGGCTTCTACCTTGCGCTCGCCGAGCCAGGTGTCGTAGTCGGCCTTGGATTTGACCTCGACCACGATGGGCATGAACCCATGGTCTTTACCGCACAGCTCAGCGCACTGGCCACGGTAGATGCCAGGTTTCTCGACCCGAGTCCACGCCTCGTTGACGAAGCCGGGGATGGCGTCGCGCTTGACTGCAAAGGCCGGCACCCACCAGGAGTGGATCACATCAGCGGCCGTCACCAGGAAACGCACCTTGGCGCCCACTGGCAGCACCAGCGGCTGGTCGACTTCGAGCAAGTAGTGCTCGCCCTTGGTGGCCTGGTTATGGATCTGCTCGGCGGGTGTGGCCAGGTTGCTGAAGAACTCCACGTCCTGGCCCAGGTATTTGTAATGCCACTTCCACTGGTAGCCGGTGACCTGAATGTCGATATCCGACTCGGTGCTGTCGTAGATGTTGATCAGGGTCTTGGTGGCCGGAATGGCCATGGCCACGAGGATCAGCAACGGCACCACGGTCCAGAGGATTTCCACGGTGGTGCTTTCGTGAAACTTGGCCGCCACCTGGCCCGTGGACCGACGGTGCAAGATCATTGACCAGAACATCGCGCCAAACACGACAATGCCGATCACCACACAGATCCAGAAAATGGTCATGTGCAGGTCAAACACGGCGTGACTGACTTCAGTAGCCCCTGGCGTCATATTCGTTGTCCAGGCGGCGTACGCCTGACCGAATACTGACCACAACAGTAGGCCCATCCAAACGTGTGGATGTCGCGTCATTGCGGGTTCCCCTTTATGTTTCTTGTTATCCCGCCGGTTTGCACCTGCGGCGAAGGGAGCGGCTTCCATACTGCTTACAACCGCCAAGCCTTGCCTGCGTCATGCAGTTGGGCGTCATCAGCTAATTGCGTACAAAACCGAGTATAGACAGCCGCACCAACCCCGCAATGTGCAGGAGCAAATGAGCAAAAACAGACAGGCGGACCTAATAAATACGGGGCCGCAAACGTTTATCCGACGAACGATGGCAAATCGATATAACGCATGCGCATAACCATGAAATAATTATGACAAACGCGTCTTAGGCTCTCGTATAAACGAGCTACCTTGTCACTTCCCTTTTCCTACGCCTGTTTCACTGGAGCTTTCATGAACACCGCCGCATTGCGCGAGCAGATTTCCCGTGCCCATCAACACGAAGCCAGCACCGGCCAGCTTGCCGAGCAACTGGAAAAACAATTGCCGCACCTGCATTCAGCCATCTCCCTGGCTGACGGTGATCGCAACATTGTCATGACCCGTTTTGTTACCGCCTACATCGAGCTCGTCCCAGACTTGCTGGAAGCCGCCAATGACGTAGCCCGCGAAGCCGGCATCGAAAGCCAGATCAAACCGGTGCTGAAAATCGCCGAGCATTTTTTCCTGCAACCGCCCGCGATCCTCGCCGGCCACGAAGGCCTCGACGGCCTGCTGGATGAGGCTTACCTGGCTCACCGTTTAGTGGAGGAGGTCAACGATCTGTATATCAAGCATTTCGGCCAACCGCTGATTCCGGCGGACACCACCGTGGCCAACTTGATTGCTCATCAACTGATCGGCGAAGCATTCGCCAACCAGCTGGATGAAGCCGTGCACTTGGCGGTAGATGAGATGCTCAACGAAGATAGCTTTGCACTGGAGTCGGTCGAGGCGTATCGCGAACAGCTGAAAAGCCCGGAAACGGAAGCGGCGTGGAAGCGCTGGCCGTGCCTGTCGCGACAGTTGGGCGTTGAGTTGACGCTGGATCAGCCAGCCTAATTTTCCCAGCGAACATGGAACGACTGTGGGAGCCGGGCTTGCCCGGCTCCCACAGTATTTTGTGGTGTTCAGGCAGGCGCCGAACCGATTCCCACCGTCGTACGCACCCGGCCTTCCAACCGGCGCTTCAACCCCCGCGCCTCAATCACCAGCGTCGAACCTTTGGCCGCATTGGCACGGCCCCATTCCTCGAGCAACTCCAGGCACGAATGGTCGATGTAACTCAGGTTACTCAGCGGCACATGCAACGTGGTCCCCGCAGGCACTGTCGACAGCACCTGGGTCAGCGCCGGGACTTTCAAAAAGGTCGCCGCACCGGTCAAGCGCAACTCCATCTCACCGTCCTGGGGCAGGTCGATCAGGCTGACTTTCAGTCGCGAAGCCTTGAAGGCCAGCTTTAACAATGTCAGCCCGAAGCCCACCAGCACGCCGGTGAGCAGGTCGGTAAAGATGATCGCCAGCGCCGTCGCGGCATAGGTGAACATCGGCATCCGCCCATAGCGGCCCAACGCCCGGAACGCCTTCACGTCCACCAACTTGATCCCGGTGTACACCAGCACACCCGCCAGGCTCGCCACCGGAATGCTTTGCAGCACACTCGACAGCAACAGCACAAATCCCAGAAGCCACAGGCCATGGAACATCGCTGACAACCGCGTGGTGGCGCCGGCCTGCACATTGGCCGAACTGCGCACAATCACGCCGGTCATCGGCAGGGCGCCCACCAAACCGCAGAGCATGTTGCCCACGCCTTGAGCTGACAACTCCTTGTCGAAGTCAGAGCGCTGGCCGCTGTGCATGCGGTCAACCGCTGCGGCAGATAGCAGGGTTTCAGCGCTCGCGATAAACGCCACGGCGAACGCAGCGATCAACAGCTGCGGATCGGCCAGATTCAGCAGGTCGGCGGGGCGCAGCCAGTCGATAGCATCGGCGAGGTTTTCCGGAACTTCCACGCGTTTGACCTGCAACGCCAGCACCAGACTGGTGACCGTCGCCAACCCCACGCCCAACAAGGCACCGGGCACGAAGCGCAGTTTTTGCGGACGGAATTTATCCCACAGGTACATCACCAGCATCGTCGATAGGCCGAGCAACCCGGCTTGCCAGCCAAGACCACCGCCGAGGGTTGGAATCGCCTCGATAACTGCCGCCGGGAAGCCCGCCAGGTTATCCAGCCCCGAAGGCTTGGGTGCGCCGTCGAGCATCACATGCACTTGGGACAGCACAATCAACACGCCGATCCCCGCCAACATGCCGTACACCACCGCCGGCGCCGTAACACGGAACCAGCAGCCCAGGCGTAAACGCCCAGCCACCAGTTGCAGGAGCCCCGCCAACAGCAGGATCGGCCCGAGCATCATCATCCCGTGCTGGCGCACCAGCTCGAATACCAACACCGCCAAGCCGGCCGCAGGGCCGCTGACTTGCAGCGGCGAACCTGCCAGCCAGCCCACCACCAAGCCACCGATAATCCCGGTGAGCAGCCCTTTGGCCGGCGGCATACCGGAAGCAATCGCGATGCCCATGCACAAGGGCAAGGCAACCAGAAACACAACCACGGAGGCGAGCAGCTCCCGCGGCAATACAGCTTTCAATTGAGCAGCACGCATGATGACTCTCCCGAGGCATTCGCCGGGCGCGGCAAAGCCTGGCTGCGTCCATGGCAGCCACCGCATTACCCGGCAGGGAAGTGTTTTAGAAGCGCGCTTTAGGCGTCGCGCAAGGGATTGGCCCGTCACCGCTCAGCGGTCTGAACGCCGCTTGATCCGCATCGTAAGCGCGGATTTCACTGGTCTCGATGTTGTAGATCCAACCATGGATAAACAACTGACCGTTGGCCATGCGCGAAGCCACGGAAGGGTGGGTGCGCAAGTGCTGCAACTGGGCGATGACGTTTTCTTCGGTCAACACCTTCATGCTCTCACCTTCATTGGCGCAGTCGCAGTTGTCCTCAACCATGGACTTGGCGACTTCGGCGTGGCGCAGCCAAGCCCGCACCGTCGGCATTTTTTCCAGACTCTGGGGGTTGAGTACCGCGCGCATGGCACCGCAATCGGAATGCCCGCACACGATGATGTGCTGCACACCTAAAGCGAGTACGGCGTACTCGATCGCTGTGGAAACACCACCGTTCATCTGGCCGTAGGGCGGCACCACGTTGCCGACGTTACGCGTCACGAACAGGTCGCCGGGGGAGCTTTGGGTGATCAGCTCCGGCACGATGCGCGAATCGGCGCAGGTGATGAACATCGCCCGTGGGCTCTGGGCCGTGGCGAGTTTCTTGAAGAGTGCTTCCTGCTCAGGGAAGACGTCGTGATGGAAATGCAAAAAGCCGTCAACAATGTGCTTTAGCGCTGCATCGGCGGACTCCGCCTCGTGAGAGGCTGAAGCCGACGCAGCCAACGGCTGTTTATCCTTGTCACTCATGATTCATCCTCTTGATTAATGCAGGGAGAGTGTTCAGGGCAATTCGGCGCTAGGTCAGTGATCGTAAAACACCTAAGACCGAATCTTCGACCCGCCAGTCACTCGTTGAACAAGGTAACCGCCGAAACTTAACTCAACCTGAATGAACCGCTCTAGATCAATGGTTTCATTGATGTCAAAACGCGATTATTCCTACAGAAATGCCGCGCTTTTCCTCATTAGTCTACAACAATGCCATCTGCCTGCCCGGTGGGCAAAACGCTGTGCAATCCAGATTAAACTCTCCTCGACGATTAAGCCCCAAGCGCTTGATCGCCTTGCTGAAGCGTTGCGCCAACAGATCGGCGAACGGACCCTCACCCCGCATGCGCACACCGAAGCGGCTGTCGTACACCTCACCACCGCGCACCTGGCGCACCAGGCTCATCACATGGGCCGCACGCTGCGGGTAATGCGCCGCCAGCCACTCCTCGAACAGCGGCGCCACCTCCAGCGGCAGGCGCAGCATCATATAGGCTGCACTTTGTGCACCGGCAGCGTGGGCCTCAGTCAGCAGACTTTCCAGCTCACTGTCGTTGATCATGGGGATCATCGGCGAGCACAGCACGCCCACCGGGATACCGGCCTCACGCATCACCCGAATCGCCCGCAACCGCGCCTTGGGCGCCGCCGTGCGCGGTTCCAGGATGCGCTTGAGCTCGTCGTCCAGGCTGGTAAGGCTGATCATCACCGCCACCAGCCGTTGCCGGGCCAGCTCGGTCAGCAGGTCGAGGTCGCGTAAAATCAGCGAGCCCTTGGTGATGATAGTCACTGGGTGGCGGTAGCGCAGCAGCACTTCGAGGGTTTGCCGAGTGATCTTGTATTCGCGCTCGATGGGCTGGTACGGGTCAGTATTGGAGCCCAGGTTGATCGGCGCGCATACATAGCCCGGCTTCGACAGCTGGTGCTCCAGCACATCGGCGGCATTGGTCTTGGCGATCAGTTTGGTTTCGAAATCCAGCCCCGGCGACATGTCCCAATAGGCATGGCTGGGCCGTGCGTAGCAGTAGATGCAGCCATAATCAGGTAATTCAATATCGCTCAATCTTTACTGCTTGGCGTAGAAGAGTCACTTTCTTTTTCAGCCCTTTCCTGCATTTTTTCTTTCGCACGTATAGCGGCTTTTTCTTTAAACTCTATCGCACTTGCCGCGACTTCTATACTTCCTCTTTTTAACGATTCGACAATTGCTTTTCTTTCTTTGTAAATTATTTTCAAATTTCCAAATATAAACCAAGCAAAAATCAAAACCAGTATAACTGCGAATTTTAGATTGGGGCTGCGAGGCTCAACTAGAAAAACAATCACACCAAATACAAAAAAAACAAAAAAGGCACTTAAATTAAATTTAAGCAGAGAGCGAAACAGAATTTTCATTAATTAATTCCCGCTATTCCTATGAGTCGCTTTTGTCGGACGGTTCAAAAAAATATGCAATTAGACCAAAAAACAAAATTACTGGTCCTAATACATACGTTACTTGAACACCGATGTGTGAGACAGTGCACCATATAAGAATATAAAGCGCCAATGACCCTAAACATATTGCTTGTGATTTTTCATATATCCATCTTCGCATAGCTAATCCACTCTCCTTTTCCCTAAGCCGGAAGGTATCATTTCTCTACTATTTTGACACTGGATGTATGATTTTCGAAGTTCAGAGGTGGTGTGAAATTCTGGCTAGACCAGTGAGTGTCTTATCGACTAGTAGATGCAGCCATGCTCGCAGCCGCGATAAGGGTTGATCGAGCGGTCGAACGGCAGGTCCGGCGAGTTATTGCGGGTGATGATGCTTTTGGCCGTTTCGATACGCACTTCAGTGCCCTGGGTCGGCGGCACTTCCTGGAACCAACCGTCGTCCTCGGCCACGCTGACGGTAGGCGCAAAGCGGTTATGCAGGTTGGTAGCCGTGCCCCGGCCACGGGGCGGCAGAGGTGTAGACATGAAAACGCCTCAATACTGTTTTTATGTACAGTATAGAGGCGTCATCGTTATGACCAGTGCCGTTTGGCGGCGGGCACAGGATTAGTGCTTTTGCGTCACTTGCCCCAGGTCATCGCCCGAAGTAGTGCGCCTATCACTCTTGCGCAAGTCCGCCACGTCGCTGGCTTTTACCGGCGCGCCCTTATTGCCCCAACTGCCACGCACGAAACTGACCACATCCGCCACTTCCTGGTCCGACAACCGCCACGCGAAGGCCGGCATGGTGAACGTAGACGGTGCCGTGTGGGTGGCTGGCAAGGTTCCGCCGTTCAACACAATGTTGATCAGCGACGTAGCATCTGCCGTCTGCAACACCGGGTTACCCGCCAGCGCCGGGAACACCCGCGTATAGCCATGGCCGTCGGTACGGTGGCAGGCCGCGCAGTTGTCGATGTACACCGACGCGCCCGGCTTGCTGTCGTCGCCTTTCCACAGCGCCTCGGCCACCTGTTTGTCGTACTGGTGCGGCTGATCTTTAGGGTCCACCGCCGGCAGGCTTTTGAGGTAACGGGCGATTGCGGTCAGGTCGTCCTGGGACATGTACTGCATGCTGTGCACCACCACATCGCTCATGCCGCCAAACACCGCGCTGCGATCACTGCGGCCGGTCTTGAGAAATTGCACCAACTGCTCCTCGCTCCAACTGCCGAGGCCGTCCTTGTGGTCGCCACGCAGGCTTTTCGCGATCCAGCCTTCCAACGGCGCGCTGCCGGACAGGAAGGCGTTGCCATCAGTGGCACTCAGGGCTTTTTCCTGCATGGTCAGGGCGCGCGGCGTGTGGCAGGCACCACAGTGGCCGAGGCCTTCAACCAGATACGCGCCACGGCTGACCACCGGATCGGTGGCCGCTTGTGCCGGATGCTCTTGCACTGTCGGCGCAAACATCCAGCGCCAGGCGGCCAAAGGCCAGCGCATGCTCAGGGGCCAAGGAATATCGCTGTCCTTGTTCTCTTGCGCGACCGGCTCAACACCCTTCATGAAGTACGCATACAACGCGTGCATGTCGCTGTCGCTGACACGCGCGTAAGACGGGTAGGGCATCGCCGGGTAAAGCGTACTACCGTTCTTGGCGACGCCATGGCGCACGGCCTTGTCGAAGTCTTCGAAGCTGTAGTCGCCCAGGCCAGCCTTGTCCGGGGTGATGTTGGTGGAGTAGATCACGCCGATCGGGGTTTCCATCGGCAGGCCGCCAGCGAAGGGCTTGCCCCCCTTGGCGGTGTGGCAGGCCACGCAGTCACCGGCGCGGGCCAGGTATTCGCCCTGCTTGATCAGGTCGGTTTCAGCGGCACTCACCGAGCAACTGCTGAAGAGCGCCAGGGAGGCGATAACGAGTGCTTTCATGGTCATCGCTCCTTATGCCTGAACCAGTGGGCCGGGGTTTTTGAGGTACTGCTCGCGGATCGCCCGCGCCGACCAGTAGGTCAACGCCGCTACCAGGCCGGTAGGGTTGTAGCCCAAGCCTTGTGGGAAAGCCGATGCGCCTGGGACAAACACGTTGTGTACATCCCAGCTCTGCAGGTAGCGGTTCAACGCACTGGTTTTCGGGTCAGTGCCCATGATCGCGCCGCCGTTGAGGTGGGTGGTCTGGTAGGCCGCAGTGTTGAAGTGCTCACCGACCTTTTTACCAAGCACAGCAATCGCCTTGGGGTTCATCGCTTCGGCGACCTTGCCCATCTTCTCCATCATGAAGCGGTTCATCTTGATGTCGTTTTCTTGCCAGTCAAACGTCATCCGCAGTAATGGCAGGCCGTAGGCATCACGATACACCGGGTCCAGATCCAGGTAGTTGCCCCGGTAGGATTGATGCGCGCCGTGGGAGTCCATCGACACCTGGTGGGTGTAGTAATCGGCGGTGGCGCGCTTCCACGCACTGCCCCACGCCGGAGTGCCCGGCGGGTTGGACGTACCGGCAATCGGCCGGCTGCCAGCCTGGTTGACCCACATCGGCGAACCGCCGACAAAACCGTGCGGCCCGTGGTCGAAGTTGTCCGCGTTGAAGTCATCAATGGCCACGCCATTGCCGCCCGCACCAATGAAGTTGTTGGTGTGAGTGTCCTTGTCGAAGAAGGCTTTGATGGTGCCCATGTTCTGGTAGGCAAAGTTGCGGCCCACCACGCCCTCGTTGGTAATCGGATCGTAGGGCTTGCCAATGCCCGACAGCAGCATCAACCGCACATTGTTGAACTGGAAGGAGCCGATGATCACCAGGTCTGCCGGCTGCTCGCATTCGCGACCCTGGCCGTCAATATAGGTCACGCCCGTGGCCTTGCTCTTGGTGCTGTCGAGGTTGACCTTGAGCACGTGGGAGTTGGCCCGCAGCTCGAAGTTCGGCACTTGGCGCAACGCCGGCAGGATATTTACGTTCGGCGACGCCTTGGAGTACATGTAGCACACATAGCCGCTGCAAAAGCCGCAGAAGTTGCACGGTCCCATCTGCGCGCCGTAGGGGTTGGTGTAAGGCCCCGAGGTATTGGCCGACGGCAGGTTGTAGGGTTTGTAACCGACCTCGGCAGCCGCTTTCTGAAACAGCTGTGCGGAGACCGTGTTTTTCTGCGACGCCAACGGAAACGGGTTAGAGCGATCCGGCGCATACGGGTTGCCGCCGCGGCCTTCGCCCACCAACTGACCTTTAACCGTCCAGGCCTGGCCGGAGGTGCCGAAGACTTTTTCCGCGTAGTCGAAAAACGGCTCCAGCTCTTCGTAACTCACGCCGAAGTCCTGGATGGTCATGTCTTTGGGAATGAAGTTCTTGCCGTAGCGCTCTTCGTAATGGCTGCGCATGCGCAACTCGATAGGGTCGACACGAAAATGCACGCCCGACCAGTGCAGCCCTGCGCCGCCCACGCCATTACCCGGTAGAAACGCACCCAACTGACGGTTGGGCAGGGCGACGTCATTCACGCTATGGCGAATAGTCACTGTCTCTTTGGAAATGTCCTGGAAGAGTTTTTTACGCACACTGTAGGTCAGTTCGTCGATGACCTGCGGATAGTTGCCGTCCGGGTACGTGTCCTGCATCGGGCCGCGCTCCAGCGCTACCACGTTGAGGCCAGCTTCCGTCAGCTCCTTGGCCATGATCGCACCGGTCCAGCCGAAACCCACGATCACCGCATCGACTTTCTTCATGATGGTCGCCACGTTTATGCCCTCTCGCCACGAATGGAAACAGCCGGAAAGGGGTATTGCTCGTTGCGTTCCACCCAGTCCATGAAGTCGGCGCGAGCGCCGGGGAAGCCGATCATGGTCCAGCCAACCATGCCTTTGTTGCCGCCGTGGATCGGGTCACAGAAGAACCCTTCCTTGGTGTTTTGCAGCAGCAAGTTGAAAAACATCTTCGCCGGCACCGCCTCGAAATGTGCAGTCATTTCGCTGCCGCCCGCCTCCATGCGTCGCAGCATATCGTCCTGGGTAGCGCTGTCTTGCGCAGCAAAAACTTTCCCATTGAACGCCTTCGACCATGCGTGCGTCGCGGCAATACCGAGGCGATAGATGTCCTTGGGCACCAGTTTGCTCTGCCAGCCCATCTCTGACGGTGCATCAGCGTTGAACGGGCCTTGCATGAACCACAGCGCGCCAGCGGCATACGGTGTATTCATCTGGCGGTCGATGTATTCCGGCACGCCAGCTTCCAGGGCGCCGGGGCCTTGGGCGTCGGCGGGAATCAGGCGGGCGACGGCCGCATTGATGAATGCCCACTCTTCGGCGGTGAAGTAGCTCGGCTCATAAGCTTTATCGCTGACGGGCGGTTTAGCCTCTGCGGCGTGGGCCGGCTTCGGCGTGGCCATCAGCATCGAGCCACCAAAGCCAGTGCTGGCAACCGTGACCACCGGGATCAAGGTCAAGGATTTGCGCAAAAAGTCACGCCGGGGGTTGTCTTGATCTTGATCAGACATAGGTGCACCTCATCATGTGGTCACGGGTTTATCAGCCGCTTCTGGGAGCAGCGTGAAGGCTTGCCGAAGAAATTGGATCCAAAGGGATAGAACACACTGGCAAACAATAGTTACAAATGATAGCAGGCTAAGAATTGAGAAGAACCGATTCGGCGATAAAAACACCGGATCAGGCCAGGTATTCACGATCCTTTGACGAGTACCTCACGCGGCGTTGACTCCCGCTAGGCGAATCTGTGGCCCATCAGCCAACTACCTATTCGGTCACAAAGCACATGTTCGAGATTCGATTGCTGCCTGCCCTAGGCATGGCGTTCCTGGCACTGTTCTCCACTGCCCAGGCCCAAGCAGACGGCACCTCCTCTCTACGTTCCCCGGAATGGGCCCAGCCTGTGGGCGACCAATTCAACCTGCACCAGATGACGCCCACGCTGTATCGCAGCGCACTGCCGAGCAGCAGCGCGTTACCTGTACTGGAAAACCTGAAGGTCGGTACGGTGATCAACTTTTTGCCTGAATCTGATGCGGCGTGGCTTAAGACTTCTGATATCAAACAGGTGCAGCTGCCTTATCGCACCAACCACGTCGACGATTCCGACGTGCTGGCAGCACTAAGAGCTATTCAGGAAGCACAAGCGAACGGTCCGGTGCTAATGCACTGCAAGCACGGATCCGACCGCACCGGCCTGATGGCGGCGATGTACCGTGTGGTGATCCAAGGGTGGAGCAAGGAGGACGCGCTAAACGAGATGACCTTGGGCGGTTTCGGCACCAGTAATGGCTTCAAGGACAGTGTGCGCTACATGATGAAGGCCGATATCGACAAGTTGCGCACCGCCTTGGCCAACGGCGACTGCAGCACCAGTGAGTTTGCGCTGTGCTCGATGAAAAGCTGGCTCAACACGGCCGGCAATAGCCGTGTCGAGCCAAAGAAAGGTCCTGAGTTAGTGCTCACACCCTAAGTGGGCATCAGTCCTTCTTCAGCTTGGGATTGGGGAAGAACTGCACCGCCTGCACCTTCGGGTCCGGCGCTTTCAACGCCGATGTATTAACCCGCGTGCCCAATTCCTTGGGCACCGACAGACCTTGGTCATTCAACGTGTCGGTATAACCGCAGGCCACACATTCGCGGTGCGGCACGTTGTCCTCGGTCCACATTTTCAACTTGTCCGGCTCGCTGCACGCCGGGCAGACCGCCCCGGCGATGAATTGCTTTTTAGTAATCACAGGCCCTTCACTCATGCTGCCGCGTCCTCACTCAGGCCGCTGTGGCGCAAGAGTGCGTCAATCGACGGTGCGCGTCCGCGGAAGTCGACGAACAGCACCATCGGCGCCTGGGAACCGCCGCGAGCTAGAATCGCCTCGCGGAATGCACGGCCGGTTTCAGCGTTGAGAACGCCGTCTTCTTCAAACTTGGAAAAGGCATCCGCCGACAGCACTTCCGCCCACTTGTAGCTGTAGTAACCCGCCGCGTAACCGCCGGCGAAGATGTGCGCAAAGCTGTTAGGGAAGCGATTGTAAGCCGGTGGGCGCATCACCGAGACTTCATCACGCACGCCTTCAAGCACCTGCGCCGCACTACGGCCATCGCCGTGGGTGGCGTGCAGTTCGAAGTCGAACAGCGAGAATTCCAGCTGGCGCACCATCATCAGGCCGGATTGGAAGTTCTTCGCAGCAAGCATTTTTTCCAGCAGGTCCTGCGGCAGCGGCTCGCCGGTTTCATAGTGGCCGGAGATAAGCGCCAGGCCTTCCGGCTCCCAGCACCAGTTCTCCATGAACTGGCTCGGCAACTCCACCGCATCCCAGGCCACGCCGTTGATCCCGGAAACGCCAGCATGCTCGACACGGGTCAGCAGGTGGTGCAAGCCGTGGCCGAATTCGTGGAACAGGGTGGTGACTTCATCGTGGGTCAGCAGGGCGGGCTTACCGCTGTCAGCCGGGGTGAAGTTGCACACCAAGTTGGCCACTGGGCTTTGCAGCACGCCATCGATGGTGCGGCGACGGTCGCGAGCGCCGTCCATCCAGGCACCGCCACGCTTGTTGGCACGGGCGTACAGGTCAAAGAAGAAGCGGCCAACGTGCTGGCCGTTTTCTTTAATTTCAAACAGTCGAACGTCCGGGTGCCAGGTGTCGAAGCCTTTTTGCTCGGCGATCTCAATGCCGTACAGGCGTTGCACGATGGCAAACAGGCCGCCCAGCACTTTGTCGATTGGGAAGTAGGCGCGCAGCGCTTCCTGAGACACGCTGTAACGTTGCTCACGGAGTTTTTCGCCGTAGAAACCACTGTCCCAGCTTTGCAGGTCGGCGCAGCCTTGTTCGGCAGCGTAAGCCTTGAGCTGTTGCAGGTCCTGGGCAGCAAATGGCTTGCTGCGCTTGGCCAGGTCGCGCAGGAAGCTCAGCACCTGGTCGCTGGACTCAGCCATTTTGGTGGCCAGGCTCAATTCGGAGAACGAGGCGTAGCCCAGCAGTTTGGCCAGCTCCTGACGCAGGTCGAGGATCTGTTCCATCACTGGACCGTTATCATTCTTACCGGCATTCGGGCCTTGGTCCGACGCACGGGTGCAGTAGGCCGCGTAGACTTCTTCACGCAGGGCGCGGTCGTGAGCGTAGGTCATCACCGCGTAGTAGCTGGGGAACTCCAGGGTAATCAGCCAGCCGTCGAGGCCTTTGGCCTGGGCGGCGGCGGCCATTTGTGCCTTGGCCGAGTCGGTCAGACCAGCGAGGGTGGCTTCATCGGTGACGTGTTTGGTCCAGGCTTGGGTGGCATCCAACAGTTGGTTGGAAAATTTGCTGCCCAGCTCGGACAGCTTGCTCTGCACTTCGGCGTAGCGCTTTTGCTGCTCAGGCGGCAAATCGATACCCGACAGGCGGAAGTCACGCAAGGCGTGCTCAAGGATGGTTTTTTGCGCCACGTCGAAACCAGCCGCTTGCGGGCTGTTGGCCAGGGCTTCAAAGGCCTGGAACAGCGCGCGGTTCTGGCCCATCTCGGTGGAGTAGGCGCTCAACGCCGGCAGGCACGACTCGTAGGCTTCACGCAGTTCAGCGCTGTTACACACGGCATTGAGGTGGCTGACCGGGCTCCAGGCGGCGCCGAGGCGATCATTCAGTTCGTCCATGGCCAGCACCAAGCCAGCCCATGTCGGATTTTTGCCCTGGCTTTGCAGGATGCCTTCGATCGCAACGCGGTTGTCGGCGAGGATCTGTTCAATGGCCGGCTGCACGTGCTCGGCACGGATCGCCGAGAACGGCGGCAGGTCGTAGGACTGCAGAAGAGGGTTGTTCGCGCTCACGGTTGGCACCTTGGCTGAAGAAACATGTAAGAACAAAGATGGGGCCATCTTAATTACAATCAACACCCACCGCAGCTATCAGCAGATAAGAGAGAGGCTATCGTGACCCTTCGCACCTATCAGAACCACACGCCAACCCTGGGCGCCGGGGCTTTTGTCGACATTTCGGCGGTGGTGATCGGCGATGTCGAAATCGGCGCCGACAGCTCGGTCTGGCCGCTGACGGTGATTCGCGGCGACATGCACCGCATCCGCATCGGGGCGCGCACCAGCGTGCAGGACGGCTGCGTGCTGCACATTACTCACGCCGGGCCATTCAATCCTGACGGTTTCCCGCTGCTGATCGGCGACGACGTAACCATCGCCCATAAAGTCATGCTGCACGGCTGCAGCATCGGCAGCCGTATCCTGATCGGCATGGGCAGCATCGTGATGGACGGTGCTGTGGTGGAAGATGACGTGATCATCGGCGCCGGCAGCCTGGTGCCGCCAGGCAAGAAACTCGACAGTGGTTTTTTGTATGTGGGCAGCCCGGTTAAACAAATCCGTCCGTTGACTGACAAGGAACGCGCGTTCTTCACCTACAGCGCGGCGAACTACGTGAAGCTCAAAGACCTGCACCTGGCGGAAGGATTCGATCAATGACCCTGCATTACTCAACCGTCCTGTTCGACTTGGACGGCACCCTGACCGATCCGCGCGAAGGCATCACCCGCTCGATCCAGTATGCCCTTGGCAAACTGGGTATCGACGAGCCGGACCTGACCAAGCTGGAGCACTTTATCGGCCCGCCGTTGCTGCAAGCCTTCATGCAGTTCTACGGCTTCGACGAGGCCAAGGCCTGGGAGGCGGTGAATTTCTATCGCGAACGCTTCAAGGTCACCGGGCTGTATGAAAACCGCGTATTCGAGGGCGTTATGCCGCTGCTCCAAGCACTGAATGGCCAGGGTCGCCAGCTGTACGTGGCCACGTCCAAGCCGTGGGTGTTTGCCCGCGAGATTGCGCGGCATTTTGATTTTGCCAAGCACTTCAAAGTGATCTACGGCAGCGAGCTCGATGGCACGCGCACCAACAAAGTCGAGTTGATTGCGCACTTAATGAATGAAGAAGGCCTGGACCCGGCGACCACCTTGATGATCGGCGATCGCAAGCATGACCTGATAGGCGCACACAGCAACGGCCTGGATTCGGCGGCTGTAGGATATGGGTTTGGCAGTTTTGAAGAGTTGAATGCTGAAGCGCCGACTTGGCATTTTGCGACGTTGGATGAGATGCATCAGGCGTTTTTGCGGCGGGCTTGAGACCGCTATCGCAGGCAAGCCAGCTCCCACACTTGACCGAGTTTCAACATGAGAGTGCGGTCGAATGTGAGAGCAGGCTTGCCTGCGAAGAGGCCCTAGCGGCCAACAGTCTCCAACTGCCTCAACGCCGCTTTACGCTGCGCCACCGGCAACCCACCCAATTTTTCAACCGCCGCAAAAAACCTCACCCAATCCCGACCTTCCTGCGCAAACAACGCCGCGAATGCCGGCACCCACTGGTCATACAGCCCGAACGGCAACAGTCGCGCATTGTTCATCGGCTGGTTGATCCACACGTCGTACCGTTTATCCCCGCCCCATTGGCTATCGCGCATGTGCTGATACTCCGTGCGCAAGCGCTCGAACTCTGCGGCTTTGGCTCGGCGCATTACATCCGTCGCCAGCGGTTGCGCGTAGAGTTTTTCCAAGCGTTTGCGGGTATCGAGCACCAGCCGGATAAATTGATCACGCTGCTGCAGCGCCGCATTGCTCAAAGGCGCCAAGCCACGTGCCGCACGCCATTGGCGGGTGCCTTCCTGTTCGACGAAGTTGGCATACGACTCGTTGAACTCGGTGTCATCCTTCACATAAAAACGCTGGTGCGCCAGCTCATGAAAGATCAACGTGGCCAGGCGCTCATCGCCCCAGTTCATCATCGAACTCATGATCGGGTCGTTGAACCAGCCCAAGGTGGAATAGGCCTCGACACCGCCAATCGACACGTCCATGCCTCGCTGTTGCAATAACGCCGCCTCGCCGCGTGCTGCGCCCTGGTTGTAATAACCGCGATAAGCGACGCAACCGGCGATTGGGAAGCAATGGGTCTGGGGAGACAGGGAAAATTCCGTAGTAGCGAACACGTTCCAGACGACATAGGGCCGGCCAATGTCGGCGTACAGCCGGTAACTCTGGTTGTCGGGCAAATGCAGGTGCTCGCTGGCAAAGGCACGCGCCTTCTGCGCCTGGACCAAGTGATCGCGCAATACCTGTGGGCGGGAAGGGTCGGCGATAACCTCGGCAACCGGCTCGCGCGCGCGCAGCAACTCCCATTGGCCGTCAGCCAACTGGGAGTAATAACTGACACTGGAGCAGCCGCTGAGCAGCACAACCATCAACCCTGGAAGAAAACCCCTCAACATGCTCCGACGACTCCTGGGTGATTGGTTCGCCAGACTAGCCTGCCTGCGCGGAATGTTTCCATGCCCAGCGCGTTTATACTCATCATGAGTCTGCTGCCATCGGCGCCGGGCTCCATTCCTTCCCGTCGTTGAGTGCCTGCCATGCGTCAGCTCTTGCTACCCGTCACCGCTCTGCTTCTCAGCGCCTGTGCTTCGACGCCAATACCGCGGGCCGACCCGCATCAAGCCTGGGTCGATTTCGCCACCCCGACACCGGGGGCCAAACTGGTGATGGCACAACGTTTGGATGGGAAAAACCTCAACGACGGGCGTTTTTTCCAGGTGCCACCTGGCAGCCACCAATTGATGGTGCGTTTTGATTTCGAGGTAAACACAGGGACAGGCTTTGGAGGGCTGGACCAGACTCACGACCGCACCTGCTTCATGACCCTGCAATACGACAACTTCCAGCCAGGCCAGCACTATGTGCTGGAAGGTCGCTCGCTGGCCTTTACGCCCAACATTCGGCTGTATAACGCGACGCGGCAGTTGCTGGCCGAAGAACGCAGCGTGAACTGCATCTGATCAGTCGCTGTTTTTCTGATAGAGGATGCGCTTGGTACCGTTTTCGCAGGAGCCGACAATCATGGCGCTGTCATGGTCCTTGGCTTCCTCTTCGGTGATGATTTCCAGGGTGTAAGACGGAATAGCCTTAGCCTGGATCTTCACCTCGATTTCTTTTCTGAGCTCTTCACAATCTTTTGGCGCGGCCACGGCCGACGTGGCCAAAACACCGCAGATGATTGCCAAGGCGAAACGTTTCATGTGTGTAGCTCCCTGAATGCACTGCGCACGGGTGTGCGCCTAGGCTGCATAGCGTATAGGACCACATCCGGGAAACACGAGTTCTGATTTAACGCAGAACTAAATGTGGGAGCGAGCAAGCACGCACCCACATTGGAAATGTGCTGTATCAGTTAACCAGCGTGGCATCCAGGCTGATCTTGGCATTCAGCACCTTAGATACCGGGCAACCTTCCTTGGCCTTTTTGCTCAGTTCGTCGAACTGCGCCTGGCTCGCGCCTGGAATCTTGGCCTTGAGCACCAGATGCACGGCGGTAATCGCGAAGCCACCTTCCACTGGATCCAGCGTCACTTCGGCCTGGGTGTCGATGCTGTCAGCCTTGAGGCCAGCGTCACCCAAAATCATGGAAAACGCCATGGAGAAGCAGCCGGCGTGGGCCGCACCAATCAACTCCTCAGGATTTGTGCCCTTGCCGCCCTCGAAACGGGCCTTGAAGCCGTAGGGAGCTTCGCGCAGCACGCCGGTTTCCGTAGAAATGGAACCCAGGCCAGTCTTCAGATCACCTTCCCAATGCGCGGATGCCTTTTTAACGATACTCATAGCTTTCTCCTCGAACGGTGGTTTTGCTTCAGTAAAGGTTCTGAGGTTAGACGGCTCGGCAAAGTTCATCTTGTAGGAGAAACCTAGCGATATAGTAGGAAATATCCCTAACCGCTATTGAATCTCGGGTATATGCCCTCATTGCATAGAGCATGCACATGAAGCGGCAGGTTTTGGTTCGTTTATAAGCCTGCGCACCTACTGGAGAAGCAGGCTTATGAAATCGCTGTCCGACGTGAAGTTCTCGACCCTGGACCTGGTGCCCGTGCGCGCCAATGGCAGCCCGGCGCAGTCGTTGCGCAACTCGCTGGACCTGGCCCAGCATGTGGAAAAGTTTGGCTACAACCGTTTCTGGGTGGCCGAACACCACAATATGGATGGCATCGCCAGCTCAGCCACGTCGGTATTGCTGGGCTATCTGGCCGGTGGTACCTCGACCATCCGTGTCGGCTCTGGCGGCGTGATGCTGCCCAACCATGCACCGCTGGTGATCGCCGAGCAGTTCGGCACCCTGGAAAGCTTGTACCCCGGCCGCATCGACCTGGGCCTGGGCCGCGCGCCCGGTTCCGACCAGATGACCGCCCGCGCCCTGCGCCGTGAGCGTTCGGGCAGCGCCGATGATTTCCCCGAAGACGTGGCCGAACTGATGGCGTACCTAGGCCCGCGCACGCCCGACCAACGGGTGATCGCCGTGCCCGGCACTGGCACCAACGTACCGATCTGGCTGCTGGGTTCCAGCCTGTTCAGCGCCCAGCTTGCGGGAGAGAGGGGTTTGCCCTACGCGTTCGCCTCGCATTTCGCACCGCGCCTGATGCACGAGGCGATTCGCGTGTACCGCAATCACTTCAAGCCTTCGGCTGTACTGGACAAACCCTACGTGATGCTCGGCATCCCGCTGGTAGCCGCCGACACAGACGAGCAGGCCGACTACCTCGCAACCTCGGTGTACCAGCGCATCCTGGCACTGATGCGCGGGCAAAGCCTGGTGCAGCGCCCACCGGTCAAAACCATGGACGGCCTATGGCTGCCCCATGAGAAAGACGCGGTCGGCAGCTTCCTCGGGCTGGCGATGGTCGGCAGCCCGGCGAAGATCCGCGCCAAACTGGAAGTGCTGATCGAGCAGACAGGCGCCGATGAGCTGATCTTCACCTGCGACCTCTACGAGCATGCCGACCGGATTCATTCCTACGAGCTGTTGGCGCAGTTGATGAAGGGCTAATAACCCACAGGCGAAAAAAAACCGACGCACTCGCGTCGGTTTTTTATGTCTGGAACACAGGGTTAACCGCGCTTGTAGGCGATTTCCTTGGTGCCACCTTCGCAACTGCCGACGACTGTGTGGTCTTTCGGTGCCGCGCCTTTGTCTACCACTTCCAGCGAATAACCCGAGGCACCATTGGCGTCGATTTTCGCCGCGATTTCGCTTTTAAGCTCATCACAAGGCTTGCCCGCCGCCATTGCCGTCCCCGCAATGCTCAACAAACCTACCGCTAACAGAAGCTTCTTCATCCGATACTTTCCTTGCGCTGATCCAAAAGAGCGTGCCGACGCATTGCATCGGCACTCCAAGGGTGTAGCGCAGGTTATGGCAATCGGCCAGTCAGCAAGTTCAACCGACGCGATCAACTACTGGCAATTCGGAATCCCACTTTGAGCGTGACCTGGAAATGCGCGGCCTTGCCGTCCTTGATGTGACCACGGGTCTCGGTCACTTCAAACCACTCCAAATGTTTGATGCTCTTGTTCGCCTCGGCAATGGCGTTGTTGATAGCGTCTTCGATGCTGGTCGTCGACGAGCCCACCAGTTCGACTTTCTTGTAGGTGTGATGATCTGACATAGCGTTTCTCCTGAGGTCTCTACTGAAGCGTAGCAGTCAATGTTCGTACTGCTTCTGGCGGCCGTTCCTACGCGAAAGTTCATATTTACTGCACTTTCTGAATTGGCCGCAGTCGGTATCTACACATGCCACTCACAATCACTTCAGGAGATGTCCACATGGCCAACACTTCTTTACGTAAAGCGTCGCTGGAAAGCATGGAAGCCGAGATTTCGAGCCTGCTCAAGTCCCTTGAGAGCCTCAAGGATGATGCGTCCGATGAGTCGCGCAAAACGCTCAAGGCCCTGAAAAGCAACGCCGAGAATGCCCTCAAGCACTCCCGTCATCTGATCAGCGATGCCTACGAAGAAAGCAAAGTCAAAATCCGCGAAACCGGTGTTGCAACCCGGGACTACGCACAAGAACACCCATGGACTACCGCCGGCGTCGCCGTTGGTGCACTGGGTCTGCTGGCGGCTTACCTGCTGTGCAAACGCGGTGACTGATTGACCAGCTATACCGGCTGGCGCAACAGCTCAACTTTGAGCCACTGCGCCAACTGACCGGCGCGCCCATCTGCGGCGCGCTTGGGTAGCCACAACGCCAGGTGCGCCGGGGTTTCGCTGAAACCCCACGGCGCCACCAGGCGACCCGCACGCAGGTCCTCTGCTACCAACGGTTCTGGCGCAATCGCCACTCCAAGCCCTGCCACTGCTGCCTCCAGCAAATAATACAAATGCTCAAACCCCTGGCCGTGCTTCAACGCGCCGGGCGCGATGCCGTGCTGCTGCGCCCAGCTGGGCCAGGCTTGCGGGCGAGAAGTGGTGTGCAATAAGTCTTCGCCGCAGAGCGCTTGCGCCGGGGCTTGGCGCAGGTGTTCGTAACCGGCGAAGCGTGGGCTCATCACCGGGCCGATGCGTTCACTGGCCAACTCGTACACCTGCATATCCGCCGGCCACGGCGGTTCGGCGAACACCAGCAGAGCATCAAGGCCGGGGCGTCTGGGGTCGAGGTCGCCGTCACCCGCCGACAGGTGCAGGCGCAAACCCGGCAGGTCTGCGTTCAAGCGGCCCAGGCGCGGTATCAACCAGCGCGCCAGCAAGCTCCCCGAGCAACCCAGCACGAAGGGCGCATCCGCGCTGGCCTGAGTCAGCTCGGCGCACACATCCCTTAAACGTTCAAATGCCTCGGCGCTGACATCACGCAGCCGAACACCTGAATCTGTGAGTTTAAGGCCGCGCCCGTCTTTGCTGAATAGGCTCACACCCAAATGCTCTTCCAGCACCTTCAACTGGCGGCTGACTGCACCGTGAGTCACATGGAGTTGCTCTGCGGCCTGGCTCACGCTGTTGAGCCGGGCGGTGGCTTCAAATGCGCGCAGGGCATTGAGGGGCGGAAGGTCTCGGCTCATTCGTGAGTTTTCCTGACAGGTTACGGCGATCTTATCGGTTTTCAGCGTAGCGTGTCAGGGGTAGAGTGGCCGTCATTGCCTCTCACACGAATTATTTCCTGGAGCGCCCCATGACTCAGTCCCAGACCGATCTTCGCAACGGCCCCGATGCCAATGGCCTGTTCGGCGCATTCGGCGGCCGCTACGTCGCTGAAACCCTGATGCCGTTGATTCTCGACCTGGCCCGTGAATACGAAGCGGCCAAGATTGATCCGGCTTTCAACGAAGAACTGGCCTACTTCCAGCGCGATTACGTCGGACGCCCAAGCCCGCTGTATTTCGCTGAGCGCCTGACCGAGTTCTGCGGCGGCGCCAAGATCTACCTCAAGCGCGAAGAGCTGAACCACACCGGCGCACACAAGATCAACAACTGCATTGGCCAGATCCTGCTGGCGCGGCGCATGGGCAAAAAACGCATCATCGCCGAGACCGGCGCCGGCATGCACGGCGTGGCCACCGCCACCGTGGCCGCGCGCTTCGGCCTCGACTGCGTGATCTACATGGGCACCACCGACATTGAGCGCCAACAGGCCAACGTATTTCGCATGAAGCTGTTGGGCGCGAAAGTGGTCCCGGTAGTGTCCGGCACCGGCACGCTCAAAGACGCGATGAACGAAGCCCTGCGCGACTGGGTGACCAACGTTGATGACACCTTCTACCTGATCGGCACCGTGGCTGGCCCGCACCCGTACCCTGCAATGGTGCGCGACTTCCAGGCCGTGATCGGCAAGGAAACCCGTGACCAGATGCAAGCCCAGGAAGGTCGCCTGCCGGACAGCTTGGTGGCGTGTATCGGCGGTGGCTCGAACGCCATGGGCCTGTTCCACCCATTCCTGAATGACACCAGCGTCGAAATCATCGGCGTTGAAGCGGCAGGCTATGGCATCGCAACCGGCAAGCATGCCGCCAGCCTCAACGGCGGCGTACCGGGCGTACTGCACGGCAACCGTACCTTCCTGCTACAGGACGAAGACGGTCAGATCATCGACGCCCACTCGATTTCCGCTGGCCTCGACTACCCCGGCATCGGCCCGGAACACGCCTGGTTGCACGACATCGGCCGCGCTCAGTACACGTCGGTGACTGACGACGAAGCGCTGGAAGCGTTCCATAAATGCTGCCGCCTGGAAGGGATTATTCCCGCGTTGGAAACTGCCCACGCCCTTGCCGAAGTATTCAAACGCGCACCGACCCTGCCGAAAGATCACCTGATGGTGGTGAACTTGTCTGGCCGTGGCGACAAAGACATGCAGACCGTGATGCACCACATGGAAAACTCTCCACAAGAGCCAGCCAAGCAGGAGAAACACTGATGAGCCGCCTGCAAACGCGTTTTGCGCAGCTGAAAGAACAAAACCGCGCCGCCCTGGTGACCTTCGTCACCGCTGGCGACCCGGGTTATGACACCTCGCTGGCGATCCTCAAGGGCTTGCCCGCCGCGGGTGCCGACGTGATCGAGTTGGGCATGCCTTTCACTGACCCGATGGCTGACGGCCCGGCGATTCAACTGGCCAACATCCGCGCACTGGGAGCCAAGCAGAACCTGAGCAAAACCTTGCAGATGGTTCGCGAGTTCCGCAAAGACAACAACGACACGCCACTGGTGTTGATGGGCTACTTCAACCCGATCCACAAATACGGCGTGCCGCAATTCATCACTGACGCCAAAGAAGCGGGCGTGGACGGTCTGATCGTGGTCGACATGCCACCTGAGCATAACGGCGAGCTATGCGACCCGGCTCAGGCAGCGGGCATCGACTTTATCCGCCTGACCACGCCGACCACCGATGACGTGCGCCTGCCGACCGTGCTGAACGGCAGCTCCGGCTTTGTGTACTACGTGTCGGTGGCCGGTGTGACCGGTGCAGGTGCCGCCACCTTGGAACACGTTGAAGAAGCCGTGACTCGCCTGCGTCGGCATACCGACCTGCCGATCAGCATCGGCTTTGGTATTCGCACACCGGAACAGGCCGCCGCCATCGCACGCTTGGCCGATGGTGTGGTGGTGGGTTCGGCACTGATTGACCACATCGCCAATGCCAAAAATGATCAGCAGGCAATTGATGGCGTGTTGAGCTTGTGCGCGGCGTTGTCGGAGGGTGTCCGTAACGCCCGAAAGTAAACGCCGTGTAGAGGTAGGTAAAGTTCCTGATACAGAGGAATCATACTGTCGAATCAGTACCTAAACTGACAAGACCAAGGGATTTCGAACCCAGTTCGAAATCCCTTTTTTGTTCGTGCAGTACTGAAGGAACACCCCATGAAAATGCCTAAACGCTTGATCACAGGTCTCGGCGTGCTGATGCTCGGTGCGAGTGCCCTGGTACAGGCCGCGCCGCCTGACCAACGCGGTGACGGCGATGGCCCTGGCCGTGGCGGCCCGCAAGGCCAGCACGAGCAACGTGGCGGCGACCATCGCGGCCCGCAGAATAATCGCCGCGGCCCGCCTCAGGACTTCGGCCCGGTGCGACAGATCATCCACGACAACCATGGCCAGTTCTCCCGTGGCGCACCGCCACCGCCGAACGTACGCCTGGTACGCGGACAGCCGTTGCCACGCGGTTACTACGGCGAACGCCTGGATAACCGTGCCCTGGCACGCCTACCGGTTTACCAAGGGTATGAATGGCGCCGGTCCGGGCCGGACGTGGTGTTGATCGCAGTGGGCACGGGCATCGTCTACGAAATCCTGAACGGCGTACTCAACTGATACGGATGCTTTTGTGGCAAGCCGGCAGCCACAAGTTATTCATTCAGTTCAATACGCTCGACCTTGCCGACCAGCAACACGTAGGACAGCGCCCCCAGCAATGCCAGCACCGCAATGTAGGTAATCGCTGGCGCGAACGAATCACCACTGGCCAGAAAGCCAATCACAATCGGCGTGGTTATTGCCGACAGGTTGCCGATAAAGTTGAACACCCCACCGGTCAGCCCCAGCAGGCGGGCCGGTGCCAGGGTGGCCACCAGCGACCAGGTGATCGACGCCAAGCCATTGCCAAAAAACGCCACCGCAAGGAACGCAATCACCCAGGCCGTTGAGTCCACATAGTTGGCGCCAATAATCGCCGTAGAAATCAGCAGCCCACTAATGATCGGCAGCTTGCGCGCAAAACCTACCGACGAGCCCCGACGAATCAACCAGTCAGAAAAAATCCCCGAACACAGCACACCCACGAACGCCGCCAGAAAGGGCAGCGACGCAAGCAGGCCGGACTTGATGAAGTCCATACCGCGATATTTCACCAGGTAGGTCGGAAACCACGTCAGGAAAAACCACAGCGTGGAGTTCAGGCAGAACTGCCCCAAGTAGATGCCCCACAACTTGCGCTTGCTTAACACGATGCCCAGGTCGACCCAACTGAAGGGTGCCTTGGTGGCTTGCGCCTGCATGTCTACCAAACCGCCGCCTTCGCGGATCAGCTCGATTTCAGCGGCGTTGGCGCCTTTGAAATCCTTCGGCTCGCGGTACACCGCGTACCAGATCAATGCCCACAGAATGCCGACGCCACCGGTGGCGACAAACACCATGTGCCAGCCAAAGGCGTGTTGCAGCCAAGCCAACACGGGCGTGAGAAACGCCAGCCCGACAAACTGCCCCGACGTATAAACGCCAATGGCCGTGGCGCGCTCGCGCTCAGGAAACCAAGTGGTGACCACACGGCTGTTGATCGGGTAGGCCGGTGCTTCCAAGGCGCCGACCGCCATGCGCAGCACGAACAGCGCGATGAAGCTGGCGGCAAACCCGAGCATCACGGTGGCAATCGACCACAACAGTAGGGCAGCGGTGTAGAGAATGCGCGGTGGCACCCGGTCCACCAACCAACCGCCGGGGATCTGCATGGCGGCGTAGGTCCAGCCGAAGGCGGAGAAAATCAGCCCGACGTGCACCGGGTCGATGCCCAGCTCGCTGGTCAACGCCGGGGCGGCAATCGACAGATTGCTGCGGTCGAGGTAGTTGATCACCACGGTGATAAACAGCAGCACCATGATGAAGAAACGCTTTCTGCTGGGCGTGACGAGAGAAGCCTGCCCAGTGAAGGATTCAGGTTGCATGGGGGGATGCCTCTTCTTATGTTTATTGAGGACAGGTTTTACTGACGAAACTGAATAAAACTGTGGGAGCGGGCTTGCTCGCGAAGGCGGAGTGTCGGTCGACACATCTGCGGCTGTTAGACCGCTTTCGCGAGCAAGCCCGCTCCCACATTGATAGGGTTTTCACCTTGGGTTCGCGGTGATCACCACTCGGCAAAGCTGCCATCGGCATGGCGCCAGATCGGGTTGCGCCAGCGGTGACCGATGGCCGCGCGCTCGATCACATATTCCTCGTTGATCTCAATACCCAAGCCAGGACCGTTGGGGATCTTCACGAAGCCTTTGTCATAGTCGAACACGCCCGGGTCGCGCACGTAGTCGAGCAGGTCGTTGCTCTCGTTGTAGTGAATGCCCAGGCTCTGCTCCTGGATAAACGCGTTGTAGCAAACCGCGTCCAATTGCAGGCAGGCCGCCAGGGCAATCGGGCCGAGCGGGCAGTGCAGGGCCAGGGCCACGTCGTAGGCTTCAGCCATGTTGGCAATCTTGCGGGTTTCGGTGATGCCACCGGCGTGGGAGGCGTCCGGCTGGATGATGTCGACGTAACCTTCGCTGAGTACGCGCTTGAAATCCCAGCGTGAGAACAGCCGCTCGCCCAAGGCAATCGGCGTGCTGGTCAGCGGCGCCAGTTCTTTGAGCGCTTCGTAGTTTTCGCTGAGCACCGGCTCTTCGATAAACATCAGTTTGTACGGGTCGAGCTCTTTCATCAGCACCTTGGCCATCGGCTTGTGCACGCGGCCATGGAAGTCGACGCCAATGCCAACGTTAGGGCCGACGGCGTCGCGCACGGCGGCCACGTTGGCCAGGGCCAGGTCGACTTTTTCAAAGCTGTCGACGAACTGCAGCTCTTCGGTGCCGTTCATCTTCACCGCGGTAAAACCACGGGCCACCGCCTCTTTGGCGGCACGCGCCGTGTCGGCCGGCCGGTCGCCGCCAATCCACGAATATACGCGGATCTTGTCGCGCACCTGGCCGCCCAGCAGGTCGCTGACCGACACGCCCAGCGCCTTGCCCTTGATGTCCCACAGCGCCTGGTCGATACCGGCGAGGGCGCTCATGTGCACCGCGCCGCCACGGTAGAAGCCGCCGCGGTAGAGCACTGTCCAGATGTCTTCGATATTGCGTGGGTCTTTGCCGATCAGGTAGTCGGAAAGTTCTTCGACGGCAGCGGCCACGGTGTGGGCGCGGCCCTCGACTACGGGCTCACCCCAGCCGGTCACGCCTTGGTCGGTTTCGACCTTGAGGAAGCACCAGCGCGGCGGGACGATGAAGGTCGTCAGTTTGGTGATTTTCATCTTCTTATCTCTCTTGTCGATGCAGCGCCGAGGGCGCAAAGCTTGAAATCAATTCAGGGCATCAGTTCAACGCGTTCCAGGCGGCGACATACGCCTGGGCACTGCTCGCCACTTGATCCACGGACATGCCCGGCTTGAACAACCCGGAACCCAGGCCGAAGCCCTTGGCGCCCGCGTCGAAATACACCTGCATGTTGTCCGGGGTCACACCGCCCACCGGCAGCAACAACGTGCCCGTCGGCAGTACCGCCAGCCACGCCTTGATGACACCCGGACCCATTTGCTCGGCCGGAAACAGCTTCAACAGGTCGGCGCCTTCGGCCAGTGCGGCGAAGGCTTCGGTGGGCGTGGCCACACCCGGCGACAGGTACAAGCCCGCTGCTTTCGCTGCGCGTAGCACCTTGGCATCGCTGTGGGGCATGACGATCACTTGGCCACCGGCGGCTTTGACCTGCTCGACCTGGGCAGGCGTCAACACCGTGCCTGCGCCGATCAGGCAATCGGCGGGCAGGCTGTCGCGCAGGGTGCGGATGCTGGTGTAAGGGTCCGGCGAATTGAGCGGCACTTCGATCACGCGAAAGCCGGCCTGATAGAGCACCTGGCCGATCGCCTCGGCTTCGTCTGGCCGTACGCCGCGTAGGATTGCGATCAAACCGTTGTGTGCGAGTGCTTGCTTGAGCATGTCAGGCCTCCAAGACAGGTTGAGTAAGCCCGGCGGCCACTGCCAATTGCCACAGGCCGCGTTCGCTGGCCTCTTGCGCCAGGCTGACGTGGGCGAAGCCGCAAAGGGCGAGGGCACGTTGGTAGCGGGCGCAGAGCGGGGCGTTACCGACCAGAACGATGGGTTTATGTTTGGCGTGCTCGGGCAAACCGGCGAGTTCATGGCCAATCAGCAGGCCGGACAGGTAATCCGCTTGCTGGTCGGGGGCCAGTTCGGCGGTCAGCCCCAGCGTGCGGGCGCTGAATAAGGTTGAGAGCGCGCCGCGCTGGCCGTCTTTGGAGAGCGCCACGTTCACGCCGCGATCAAAAGCCTCGGCCTGGAAGTGTTCGGAGGGCTTTTGCGTACGCCCCAGAATGCTGTGCTTGCTCAGCACCGCGAACAGCTCGCCGGTCATGAAGGTGTCGAAGTGTGTGATGCAGCCATCCGCCACCTCGACCCATTTGGAATGGCTGCCGGGCAGGCCGATCAAAACCTGCGCAGCGAGACCTTGCAGCACGCCCAGCACCTGGGTTTCTTCGCCGCGCATCACGTTGGGCAAGCCGACCTGTTCGATCACGCCGGGCACGATATGCACCTGCACACCGCGCAGGCTGCGTACGGAATGCAGGGCCTGGCTGAGGCTGGCGACATCAACCGGCGTATTGCGATAGGCCGCTTCGCTCCAGCCTTGGGCGCTGCCGACCATGCCACAGGCGATCACCGGTAGGCCGGGCTCGGCATCCAGCCAGTCGCCGCAAGCGGCATCGAACGCCAACTCGAAGCCATCGCTGCAGTGCACGCCGGCAATCTCCCGGGGTTCACTGGGCAGGTGCATGATGCCGAACGCCAGCGCGCGCTGTTCGAGCACCCTGCCGGCTGGGCCGAGTTTATAAGCACGAAGGGAGCTGGTCCCCCAGTCGAGCGCGATCAATTGCGCCTGCATCGCTTCACCTGAAATGAGTGGGTGCTGAAAAAAGCAGATGGGCGAATATAAACCTATGGCTGGCAATATCTCAATATATAAATAACAGTCCCACATATTGGGTAATTTCATAAAAAATCCCGTCACCTTGGTACAAGATGACGGGATGGGTCTTAAACCTGGTTAAAAAATAGACAAATCCAGCTCGCGCATCGCCCCCATCCAGATCGCGTAATCGGTGTGATCCTTCACGTCATCGCCGGTCTCGGGGTGCAGGAACACCACCAGCCCGTCGCGATGCAGGGCCAGCCACGGCAACACCACGCCGATGTATTCGGGCTCGAACGCCAGCTGGCAGCTCCAGTCCGGGTGCGGCCCCACCGGCCGTTCATGCACCCGGCCCATGCGCAGCGCAAACAGCTTGGCGGCGTCTTCGCAGAGCTTGCGCGCTTGGTCGATCGTGCTGGCGTCGAAGTAGATATGGGCGTGGTAGCCCTTGATACGTTGCATGGCGAAATCCGGATCCATCATGCGCCGATCCTAGACCGCTATCGAAGGCAGGGCCAGCCCGGTCAGCGACTGCACGTTGCTGGCTTGCTCGGCCACCAGCCAGTCGACAAAGCGCTCGACCAATTGCCCCCGGCGTTTGCGCTGCGGCTGCACCACGTAGTAACCGAAGCGCGAGATCACCGTGTCGCTGATCGGCCGGCACAGCCACTTCTGTTCCAGCAAGTTATCCACCAGGTGACGCCAGCCAATAGCCACACCCTGGCCGGCAATAGCGGCCTGGATCAGCAGGGTGTAGTTGTCGAATCGCAGCTGGCCGGGGGTGGGCGCGGTGGTAATGCCCAGCTCGCGAAATATGCCGTTCCAATCGAACCACTGGCTGTTGTTTTCCTGGCGCAGGTGCAGCAAAGGGTAGTCCTGCAACGTCTGCACGGTCAGCGGCGTGGTGCGATCCTTGAGCAGTTGCGGGCTGCACACCGGGAACGCCTCCTCGTTGAACAGCCACAGGCTGTCGCCTTGCTTGAAACGGCCATCGCCAAACAGTACCGCCACATCGATATCGCTGCGCAAGGTCGCGTGGTTGCGTTCGCTGGTGACCAGGCTGACGTCGACTTGCGGGTTGGCCTGGTGAAAGCGATGCAGCCGCGGCATCAGCCAGTAAGCGGCGAAGGCGAAGTCGGTGGCCACTTGCAGCACTTCATGTTGGTCCTGCTGGATGATCGCGCCCAGGCCGTGGTTGATGGCCTGCAAGCCGCCCTGGACGTGCTCGAACAACAGCGCGCCCACGTCGGTCAGCTCGATGCCACGGTAGATCCGATCAAATAGTCGCAGCCCAAGCTGTTCTTCCAAGCGCTTGATCTGCTGGCTGATGGCTGGCTGAGTGGTGCCCATCTCCATCGCAGCAGCGGTAAAACTGCGGTGGCGCGCCGCCGCTTCGAAAGCGCGCAGCAGGTCGAGGGATAAATCACCGAGGGCTTCATACATAAGCTGTGCTTATCCTAGACATTGCTTTCCATGGGCTTTACCCCATTTTCTATGGGCGGCATGCTGATTCGCATAAATACCGCCTATGGAATGCCGAAGACTCATGAAGCGCAAGAACATTCTTTTTATTATGGCCGATCAAATGGCCGCGCCGATGCTTCCGCTCTACGCACCCTCTGCGATCAAGTTGCCTAACCTGAGCCGCCTCGCCGAGCAGGGCGTGGTGTTCGACGCCGCCTATTGCAACAGCCCACTGTGCGCGCCGTCGCGCTTCACCCTGGTCAGCGGCCAGTTGCCGAGCAAGATCGGCGCCTACGACAACGCGGCGGATTTCCCCGCTGATGTACCGACCTATGCCCACTACCTGCGCCGCCTCGGCTACCGCACCGCGCTGTCGGGCAAGATGCACTTCTGCGGGCCAGACCAATTGCACGGTTTTGAAGAACGCCTGACCAGCGACATCTACCCCGCCGACTATGGCTGGGCGGTGAACTGGGATGAGCCGGACGTGCGCCCCACTTGGTATCACAACATGGCCTCGGTGCTGCAAGCCGGGCCGTGCGTGCGCACCAACCAGCTGGATTTCGATGAAGAGGTGGTGTTCAAGGCCCAGCAATACCTGTTCGACCATATTCGTGAAGACGGCGACCAGCCGTTCTGCCTAACCGTGTCGATGACTCACCCACACGACCCTTACACCATTCCCAAGCCCTTCTGGGACCTGTACGACGACAGCGACATCCCAATGCCTACGACACCAGCTCAGGCCGATGTTGACCCACACTCCCAGCGCCTGCTGAAGGTTTACGACCTGTGGAACAAGCCGCTGCCACTGAACAAGATCCGCGATGCGCGCCGGGCTTATTTCGGCGCGTGCAGCTACATCGACAGCAATGTCGGCAAACTCCTGCAAACCCTGGAAGACACGGGCCTTGCCGAAGACACCATCATCATCTTCTCCGGCGACCACGGCGACATGCTCGGCGAGCGCGGCCTCTGGTACAAAATGCATTGGTTTGAAATGGCCGCCCGCGTGCCGCTGCTGGTCAGTGCGCCGGGGCAGTTTGCCGCTGGCCGCGTGAGCAACGCCGTGTCCACCGCCGATCTGCTGCCGACCTTGGTAGAGCTGGCCGGCGGCGAACTGGACCCGCGTTTGCCGTTGGACGGCCGTTCACTGGTCCCCCACTTGCAAGGGCAGGAGGGTCACGATGAAGTGTTTGGCGAGTACATGGCCGAAGGCACCATCAGCCCGCTGATGATGATTCGCCGGGGCGCGTACAAATTCATCTACAGCGAAGACGACCCTTGTCTACTGTTCGATGTACACAACGACCCGCGCGAGCGGGAGAACCTCAGCCAGTCAGCGGAACACCGAGCACTGTACGAGGCGTTTTTGAGTGAGGCGCGGGCTAAATGGGACATCCCGGCGATCCACCAGCAGGTGCTCGCCAGTCAACGCCGTCGCCGCCTGGTGTTTGAGGCGCTGACCCAAGGCAAGCTGAAGAGCTGGGATCACCAGCCACTGGTGGACGCCAGTCAGCAATACATGCGCAACCATATCGACCTCGACGACCTGGAGCGCAAGGCACGTTATCCACAACCCTGCCAAAACTAATAAAACAGAGGGAAGGCCATGCAAAAGTTGACTGTAGTGTTGGGCATGCTGGTGCTGACTAGCGCCAATGTGTACGCGGACTCCCGCTGTGACACGGTGAAGATGGCAAATCCCGGCTGGAGCGATATCGCCGCCACCAATGCCATCACCGGTTTTCTGTTGAACGGCATGGGCTACAAGGCGAAGGTTGACACCCTGGCGGTGCCGATCACGTTTGGCGGGCTCAAGGACGGCCAGGTGGATGTGTTCCTGGGCAACTGGATGCCGGCGCAGCAGGGCTTCTATGACAAGTTCGTGGCTAACGGTGACGTGGTGCAACTGGCGAAAAACCTCGACGGCACCGAGTTCACCCTCGCCGTGCCGGACTACGTGTGGGACGCGGGGGTGCACGACTTCGCCGACCTGAACAAATTTGCCGATAAGTTCGATAAGAAGATATACGGCATCGGCTCCGGCGCGCCGGCGAATATCTCGCTGCAGGAGATCATCAAGAAGAACGACTTCGACCTCGGCCAGTGGAAGCTGATCGAGTCGAGTGAGCAGGCGATGCTGGCCGAGGTGTCGCGGGCGGTTAAGAAACAGAAATTCGTGACCTTCCTCGGCTGGACGCCGCACCCGATGAACGTGCAGTTGAAAATGCATTACCTCAAAGGCGGCGAGAAGTACTTCGGCGACACCGGCAGCGTGTATACCTTGACCCGCAAGGGTTATGCACAGGCCTGCCCGAATGTCGGCAAACTGCTGACCAACCTGAGCTTCACCCAGGACATGGAGAACAGCATCATGGCCGAGGTGGTCAACAACAAGGTCAGCAATGCCGATGCGGCGAAGGCGTGGATCAAGGCGAATCCGGCGGTGCTGGACAAGTGGCTCGATGGCGTAAAAACCGTGGATGGCCAGGATGCGTTGGCGGCAGTAAAAGCCAAGCTCTAATCCCCGAAATCGATTCTGTGGGAACTCGCTTTTGTGGGAGCTGGCTCGCCTGCGATGCAGACGACTCGGTCTATCAGTTAGACCAAGATGATCCTATCGCAGGCAAGCCAGCGCCCACAGAGGTCGGTGTGTACTGATATTCTGAGCCAACCCTTCAAACCCGAGCCTGCGATGCCCCGGCCCAACCGCCATACACTCTTCCCTTTCCTCGCCTGGCTGCCGCGCCAAACCCGCGCCAGCGTCGGCCGGGACGCGATGGTCGGCCTCAGCGGCGCTGTGCTCGCCCTGCCGCAGTCGATTGCCTACGCGCTGATCGCCGGTCTCCCACCCGAATACGGCTTGTACGCCGCCATCATTCCCGTATTGATCGCCTGCCTCTGGGGTTCCTCCTGGCACCTGATCTGCGGCCCGACGGCGGCGATTTCCATCGTGCTCTACGCCAGCGTCAGCCCCTTGGCCGTGCCTGGGTCGCAGGACTACATCACGTTGATCCTGTTACTGACCTTTCTCGCCGGGGTTTTCCAGTGGCTGTTGGGGATGCTGCGCTTCGGCGCGCTGGTGAATTTCGTCTCCCATTCGGTGGTACTGGGGTTCACCTTAGGCGCCGCCGTGGTGATTGCCTTGGGGCAACTGCCCAACCTGTTGGGGCTGGATTTGCCAAGCCAAGCCACAGCAATCAAAAGTTTGCTGGCGCTTATCGATCACTGTGGCGAGTGGGACCATGCCTCGCTCGCCCTCGGTTTAAGCACCTTACTGATGGGCGCGTTGCTCAAGTACCGGGTGCCACGCTGGCCAACGTTGTTAATTGCTCTGGCGTTGAGCAGCGTGCTGGCGTGGCTGTGGCCGGCGATGTTCGGGCATGTGGCGCGGGTCAGTTCGTTTGTGGGCAAGCTGCCGCCGTTCAGCCCATTGCCGATGGACCTGGACATGCTCCTGCGCCTGCTGCCGAGTGCCGTGGCAGTGGGCATGCTGGGGCTGGTGACCAGCCTGTCGATTGCGCGCTCGCTGTCGGCGCGCTCGCAGCAATTGCTCGACGCCAATCAGGAAGTGCGTGCGCAAGGTTTATCCAATATCGTCGGCGGTTTTTTCTCCGGCTACCTGTCAGCCGGTTCCTTTACCCGCTCAGGCCTGAGCTATGAGGCGGGCGCATGCTCACCCTTGGCGGGCGTGTTTTCTGCCTTGTGGGTGGCGCTGTTTGCGCTGTTCGGCGCAGCGTTGATCGCGCACATTCCACTCCCCAGCATGGCGGCGAGCATCCTGCTGATTTGCTGGGGCCTGGTGGATCATCGTGGCATTCGCGCGTTGTTGCGCGTGAGTCGCGCCGAGTTTGTGGTGATGAGCCTGACGTGCGTCGCCACCTTGCTGCTGGAGCTGCAAACAGCGATTTACGCCGGGGTGCTGGCCTCGCTGTTTTTCTACCTCAAGCGTACCTCGCAACCGCGCGTGCAACAGTGGCGTGATGACGACGAGGATGTGTTGCGGGTGGGCGGCTCGATCTTTTTTGGCGCCAGCCATTACCTACAAGTGCGCCTGCAAAGCTTGCAGGGCGAGCGGGTGGTGATTGAGGCGCAGCAGATCAACTTTATCGACTATTCCGGGGTGGAGATGCTGCATCAGGAGGCGCGGCGGTTGCGGGCCGTAGGGCGCAGTCTGATAGTGCGCAGGGCGAGACCACACGTCGTTGAAGAATTGAAGAAGCTGGAAGGGGCCGACAACTGCCCCATCCATTTCGAAGACTAAATGCAGCTCGCACATTTTGACCGTGCCCACATTTGGATTTGTGTCAGGCCAACTGGCGACGCAACTCAGCCAACACCGGCGCCGAATCCGGGCGCACACCACGCCATAGGAAGAACGCTTCCGCCGCCTGTTCCACGAGCATACCCAAACCATCCATCGCCACGGCTGCGCCTTGCTCTGTAGCCCAGCGGCAGAACGCCGTGGGCTCTTTGGCGTACATCATGTCGTAGCAGAACGTCTTACCCGGCTCGATCAGGCTGCCGGCAATCGGCGGTACATCACCTGAAAGGCTGGCGGACGTGGCATTGATAATCAGGTCCACCGGCTCACGCAGCCAGTCGAAACCGCTGGCCGACACCGGGCCCAGGTCGTCGAACAGCTCGGCGAGCAATTCGGCCTTTTCTACGGTGCGGTTGGCAATGATCAGCGACGCCGGCTGCTCGGCGAGCATCGGCTCCAGCGCCCCGCGTACCGCGCCACCGGCGCCCAGCAACAGAATGCGTTTGCCTTGCAGGCTCAACCCGGCATTCACCTTCAGGTCGCGCACCAGGCCGGCACCATCGGTGTTGTCACCCAGCAACGTGCCATCGGCCAACTTGCTCAAGGTATTCACCGCCCCGGCACGCTGGGCGCGTTCGGTCAGGCTGTTGGCCAAACGGTAGGCGTCTTCCTTGAACGGCACGGTGACGTTGGCGCCACGACCTTGCTGAAAGAACTCACGGGCACAGCCGGTGAAATCTTCCATCGGCGCGAGCAAGGTGCTGTAGTCCAGTTGCTCGCCGGTCTGCTCGGCAAACATGCGATGAATCAGCGGCGACTTGCTGTGGCCGATGGGGTTGCCGAACACGACATAACGGTCCATCAGACAGCCGCCTTGGGCGCCGCGAGGCCGAGCCAGTCGCGGTCTTGCAGGAAGTAATCGGTGAGGCGCGCCTCTTCGCTGCCAGCCTCGGCTTTCCAGTCGTAGCTCCAGCGCACTTGCGGCGGCAGCGACATCAGGATCGACTCAGTGCGCCCGCCCGATTGCAGGCCGAACAGGGTGCCACGGTCGTAGACGAGGTTGAACTCGACATAGCGCCCACGGCGGAACTCCTGGAATTGGCGCTGCTGTTCGGTGTAAGCCATGGCCTTGCGGCGCTGCACGATCGGCAGGTAGGCGTCGATGTAGGCGTCGCCGATGGCGCGGATGAAGGCGAAGCAGGTATCGAAGCCCCACTCGTTCAAGTCATCGAAGAACAGGCCGCCGATGCCGCGTGGCTCATTGCGATGTTTGATGTGGAAGTAGGTGTCGCACCAGGCCTTGTAGCGCGAGTACACATCCGCGCCGAACGGCGCACAGGCCTGCTCGGCCACGCGGTGCCAATGGATACAGTCTTCTTCATTGGCGTAGTAAGGCGTGAGGTCGAAGCCACCACCGAACCACCACACCGGCTCTTCGCCTTCTTTTTCGGCGATGAAAAAGCGCACGTTGGCGTGGGACGTCGGCACATGGGGGTTGTGTGGGTGGATCACCAGCGACACGCCTAGGGCTTCAAACCCACGGCCGGCCAGCTCAGGACGATGCGCGCTGGCGGACGGTGGGAGGCCGCTGCCGAACACGTGGGAAAAGTTAACGCCGCCTTTTTCGATGACCGTGCCGTTTTCGATCACACGGGTGCGACCGCCACCGCCGGCAGGCCGGATCCAGGCGTCTTCGATAAAGCGAGTGTCCGTCTCGAAGGTTTCCAGGGCGCTGCAAATGCGGTCTTGCAGGTCGAGCAGGTAGGCTTTAACAGCCTCGGTGCGGGTAGTCATGGCATCACCTTGAATCGGGCAAAGCTACGCGAGGCCATTGGGCGTCGGCGGCAAATGGGCGCACAGGATACCACCGCACCCCGTTGCGCCGCAGTTGACGAAGATCAAGCTTAGGAGTCCGATAGTGGGCTACCCATGTTCGACCTCAGGAGAAGTGTAGATGGCCAAACGTATCCAGTTCAGTGCCCATGGCGGCCCCGAAGTGCTTGAGTATGTGGACTGCACCCCGGCAGAACCTGGCCCGCAGCAGGTTCGCGTGCGCAACGAGGCCATCGGCCTGAACTTCATCGACACTTATTTCCGCAGTGGCCTTTATGCACCGCCCGCGCTGCCATCGGGCTTGGGCGCCGAAGGTGCCGGCGTGGTTGACGCGGTGGGCAGCGAGGTCACGCAATTCAAAGTCGGCGACCGTGTGGCCTACGGCAGCGGCCCGCTGGGTGCCTACAGCGAGCTGCATGTGTTGCCCGCCGCCAATCTGGTGCACTTGCCGGACGATATCAGTTTCGAACAAGCCGCCGGCGCGATGCTCAAGGGCCTGACCGTGCAGTACCTGCTGCGCCAGACCTATGAATTGAAGGGCGGCGAAACCATCCTGTTCCACGCCGCGGCTGGTGGCGTCGGTTCGCTGGCCTGCCAATGGGCCAAGGCCTTGGGCGTGAAGCTCATCGGCACGGTGAGTTCGCCGGAAAAAGCCGCGCTGGCCAAATCCCTCGGAGCGTGGGAAACCATCGACTACAGCAAGGAAGACGTCGCACAACGCGTACTGGAGTTGACCGACGGCAAAAAGGTGCCGGTGGTGTACGACGGCGTCGGCAAGGACACTTGGCTGACCTCGCTGGACAGCGTGGCGCCACGTGGGCTGGTGGTGAGCTTCGGGAATGCGTCGGGCGCGGTGGATGGCGTGAACCTGGGGATTCTGGCGGCCAAGGGCTCGCTGTATGTCACCCGGCCGACTTTGGTGACCTACGCCAGCAATCCGAAGGATTTGCAGGCGATGGCCGATGACCTGTTCTCGATGATCAAGAGCGGCAAGGTGCGCATTGATATCAACCAGCGGTTTTCGCTGGCGGATGCGGCGAAGGCGCAGACCGAGTTGTCGGCGCGGCGGACTACTGGGTCGACCATCCTCCTGCCATAAAGGCTTAAGACAGTTGTTGATTTGAAGGGCCCCATCGCGGGCGAGCCCGCTCCCATATTTTGGCCGTGTTCCTTAAGTTGGAATGCAGTCGAATGTGGGAGCCGGGCTTGCCCGCGATGGCCGCGCCTCGGTCTCAAGAAGGCCGCACCACCTCACCCGTCGCCAAATCGCGAATCAGGCTCGGGTTCTTGCGCCCACCCAGGGCACCGCCCAACACCCGATCAACCTGACCACGGAAATACTGCTCAACGCGAATCCGCGTGCGCGCAGCCGGGCGCCCTTGTGGGTTGGCCGAGGTGGAAATCAGCGGCCCGACCAGCGAGCACAGATCCCGCACCAGCGGATGATCGCTCACCCGTAATGCCACCGTATCGTGCACACCGGTTACCCACTCAGGCAGCAAGTCCTGATGAGGCACCAGCCAGGTATTCGGCCCGGGCCAGGTGCTGGCCATGCGTTCGATCCAGGTGTCCGGGAAGTCTTCAAAGAGAAAATCGAACTGGCGAATATTGTCCGCCACCAGGATCAGGCCCTTGTCCACCGACCGATTCTTGATCGCCAACAGCCGGTCCACCGCTTCTTCGTTCCACGGGTCACAGCCAAGGCCCCAGACCGCTTCGGTCGGATAGGCGATCACCGCGCCTGCGCGAATTTCTCGTGCGGTTTCCAGCACACGCCACCTGTTGACCATTGCTCACTCTCCGGACTAAAGCTCTGCGCAGTTTACCGATCTTCTTTACAAAACCTAGCAGCGCGCAAGCCAGCGCCCGCTTTCGCAAATCACCTGGCCTTCAAGTTCAAGCTCGGTAAGGGTCGCCAGCACTTGGGACAAAGGTCGCCCACTGGCAATGGCCAAGGCTTCACTGGTGTGCGGCGCCGCGTGCAGCAGCGCCACCAACGGGTGAGTGACCGGCATGGGCGTCGAGTGGGACAGCGCCTGCCAGCCGCGTAACCCTTCCAGAATATGCTCAATGGACTCCACCAGTGTTGCGCCATCACGGATCAACTGGTGACAGCCCTTGGCGCCTGGATGATGGATGGAGCCCGGGATCGCATACACCTCTCGCCCTTGCTCAGCCGCCAATCGCGCGGTGATCAGCGAACCGCTGGCCATGCTGGCTTCCACCACCAGCACGCCCAATGACAGGCCACTGATGATCCGGTTGCGCCGGGGGAAGTTCGCAGCCTGGGGCGCAGCGTCTAGCGCAAACTCGGAAACCACCGCACTGCCTTGGGCAATCATCGCGGCGGCGAGCGTTCGGTGGCGCTGTGGATAACAGTTTTCAAGTCCGGTGCCGAGCACGCCGATTGTTTGACCACCGACGTCCAGGGCTGCCTGATGCGCCGCGCCATCTATGCCCAACGCGAGGCCACTGGTGATGACAAAACCGGCACTCGCCAGGCTGCGGGAAAAAGCGGCTGCAGTGTCCATGCCGGGGCGCGAAGCACGGCGGCTGCCAACCATGGCCAACTGCGGTTTTTCCAGGATTTTCGGGTCGCCGGCGACGAATAACAACGGCGGCGCGTCGTCGATCTGGGCGAGCAAGGCAGGGTACTCAGGCTGGTCCCACATCAGCAAATGCTGAGCCGGATGCTCCAACCACGCCAAAGCTTGAGCGGCACCATCACGTATTTCAGGGCTACGCCGAGCATCGGCGCTACTGGCCGGCAACCCGAGGGAACGCCAAGCACTCGCAGGGGCGCTGATGGCCTTTGAAGCAGACCCAAACGCCTCGATCAACACACCAAAACGCTTGGGGCCTAGTTCCGGCAGCCTGTGCAACCGTAGTCGAGCTTCCAGTTCTGACGGGGAAATTTCGCTGCTGTTTATCGGATACATTTGATCATCCTTGACCGGAATAAGCTGTGGATAACTCTGTTGGTAACTTATTTAGCAGGCTATTTATTGTGTTTGTTGGGCAGTCTCGAATCGGTCCATTACGGCCAAAGCACGTGAGGCGCTGAGCACCAGGCCGTAACTGAGCTTTTCATAGGTACGAAACACCAGCAGAGTGCCGGCGCGTTCGTCGGGGAGTTGGGTTGGGGCGCCAGTGAGGGTGTCGCGTACGCTGGCGCCCGCTTTGATCACGGACAACAATTGGCCTTCAACCAACCCGTCGCGGCGGCCCTTATTCAAGGTCACGGCGTCCAGTGCGCCGATCTGGGTGACTCCTCTGGGAACGTCGATGATGTGCCCTTGAATAAAGGGTGCAGGTTTCAGGGTGGTCAGCTCGATAGGAGGCTCGGCGCGCAACAGTCGATCACCAGGACGTACTTCCTGGGTGGCCCGCTGCACCGCCAGGGTGGTGAGGTCGCCCGCCGTCACAAAGCGTGCGGTGCCAATGTCGTCGGCGTTGATGCCCAGTAGTTCCTGGGTGTCTGGGTCGGTGTAGGCCCTGCCGCGGCGAAAGATCCCATACTGTGGCTGGGCTGGGTCCAGGACGCCCCGTGCATACACACGCTCGCCGTTGGCGCCCAGCACTCGCCCCCCGTCGGCCGCGACAATGTAAGGCGCGTTGTCCAAATCCCGGGCGGTATCGAGAATGCGGTTGTGCAGTAAAAAGTGCTGGATAGCCTGTTGCGTCGCGTGTTCCTGCCGCTGGCCGGGCTGGGGAAGCAGGGCCGTGGCGAGCGGCGCCCAAAACAGCAAGACGAGTAGCGATTTCCTCATGGGGTGAATCTCCTTTATTATGTGCGTTCGCGTGAAATGCCATAGCCTTCGCGGCTTTCGAACCTTTCACACCGGCTGCCTGGGTCCATCCCACCGCCGATTTGCCTCTACCTCACATGTGCAGCAATTACGCTTATGGCTATTTTGAACATCCTCGAATTTCCCGACTCGCGCCTGCGCACGATCGCCAAACCGGTGGCCGTAGTGGACGACAAGGTTCGTCAGTTGGTCGATGACATGTTTGAAACAATGTATGAAGCTCCGGGTATCGGCCTCGCTGCGACCCAGGTCAACGTGCATCAGCGCGTCGTGGTCATGGACCTGTCGGAAGATCGCAGCGAACCGCGGGTGTTTATCAACCCCGAGTTCGAACCGCTGACCGATGAGATGGGCGAATATCAGGAAGGCTGCCTGTCGGTGCCGGAGTTCTACGAGAACGTCGAACGCCCGGTGCGCGTGAAGATCAAGGCGCTGGACCGTGATGGCCAGCCCTACGAGCTGATCGCCGATGGCCTGCTGGCGGTTTGCATCCAGCACGAATGCGACCACCTCAACGGCAAGCTGTTTGTTGATTACCTGTCCACGCTTAAACGCGACCGGATCAAGAAGAAGCTGGAAAAAAAGCATCGCCAGCAAGCTTGATGCCCTTCTTCCAAAGGCTTGCTGCGGCAAGCCTTTTTCTTTTGTGACTGTTTTTAACCGAGACCTCCCATGACCGAGCCACTGCGCATTGTTTTTGCCGGCACTCCCGAATTCGCTGCCGAACACCTCAAGGCGCTGCTTGCCAGCCCTTATGACATCGTCGCGGTGTACACCCAGCCGGATCGCCCGGCCGGTCGCGGGCAAAAACTGATGCCGAGCCCGGTCAAGCAGTTGGCGCTGGAGCACAACATTCCCGTGCTGCAACCGCCGACCCTGCGTAACGTCGAGGCTCAGGCAGAAATGGCTGCACTGAAGCCGGACCTGCTGGTGGTGGTGGCCTATGGCTTGATCCTGCCTCAGACCGTGTTGGATATCCCACGCCTGGGCTGCATCAACAGCCACGCTTCGCTGTTGCCGCGCTGGCGCGGTGCGGCGCCGATCCAGCGCGCCGTGGAAGCCGGTGACAGCGAAAGCGGTGTGACCGTGATGCGCATGGAGGCGGGTCTGGACACCGGCCCGATGCTGCTCAAAGTCACTACGCCGATCACGGGCGAAGATACCGGCGGCAGCCTGCACGACCGTCTCGCAGAGCTGGGCCCGCCTGCTGTAATCCAAGCCATCGCTGGCCTGGCTGCCGGAACCCTGGAAGGCGAAGAGCAGGACGACAGCCTCGCCACCTACGCCCACAAACTCAACAAAGACGAAGCGCGCATCGACTGGAGCCGCCCGGCCGTAGAGCTGGAGCGCCTGGTGCGCGCCTTCAACCCGTGGCCGATCGGCCACAGCACCCTCAGTGGCGAAGCCTTGAAAGTGTTGTCCGCCACCTTGGCTGACGGCAGAGGCGCTCCTGGCGAGATCATCGGCGCCAGCAAAGACGGCCTGCTGGTCGCCTGTGGTGAACAGGCGCTGCGCCTGACTCGTCTGCAATTGCCCGGAGGCAAAGCGCTAAACTTCAGCGATTTGTTCAACAGCCGCCGTGAGAAATTTGCGCTGGGCATGGTTCTCGGGGCGGTCGCTCAATGAACCCGCGTCTGGCCGCCGCAAAGGCCCTCGCCGCCGTCCTCAACGGCAAGGCTTCGCTGAACAGTTCGCTACCTACCCAGTTGGATAAAGTTGAGGACCGTGATCGCGGCTTCACCCAAGACCTGGCCTTTGGCACCGCCCGCTGGCAGCCACGTTTGTCGGCGTTGGCGGCCAAGTTGCTGCAAAAGCCTTTCAAAGCGGCGGATGCCGATGTGGAAGCCCTGCTGCTGGTCGGTCTTTATCAGTTGCTCTACACCCGCGTGCCGGCCCACGCCGCCATCGGTGAAACCGTCGGTTGTGCCGACAAACTGAAAAAGCCATGGGCCAAGGCCCTGCTCAACGCCGTGCTGCGCCGCGCCCAGCGCGAGAGCGAAGCGCTGCTGGCCGAGCTGGAACATGACCCGGTGGTACGCACCGCTCACCCGCGCTGGCTGCAAAAATCCCTGAAAGCCTTCTGGCCTGAGCAATGGGAAGCCATTTGCGCGGCGAACAATGCGCACCCACCGATGATTCTGCGGGTTAACCGTCGCCATCACAGCCGCGACGCCTACCTGCAATTGCTCATCGACGCCGGTATCAACGCCACACCGTGCGTATACAGCCCCGACGGCATCGTGCTGGAGGCGGCCACCGACGTACGCGCCTTGCCGGGCTTTGACGAAGGCTGGATCAGCGTGCAGGACGAAGCCGCGCAGCTGGCCGCCGACCTGCTCGACCTGGCGCCCGGCCAGCGCGTGCTCGACGCCTGTTGCGCACCGGGCGGTAAGACTTGTCACATTCTGGAAGTCGAAAAAGACCTCGCCGGTGTGGTGGCTGTCGACCTGGAAGCCAAACGCCTGGTGCGCGTGCGTGAAAACCTTGCTCGCCTGGGCCTGAGCGCCGAACTGATCGCCGCCGACGGCCGCGACACCGCCACTTGGTGGGATGGCAAACCCTTCCAGCGCATCCTGCTCGATGCGCCGTGTTCCGCCACCGGTGTGATCCGCCGCCACCCGGACATCAAGCTCACTCGCCAGCCCGACGACATCGCCGCCCTGGCCGTGCTGCAAGGCGAACTGCTCGACGCCCTGTGGCCAACCCTGGACGTCGGCGGCATCTTGCTCTACGCCACCTGCTCCACCTTGCCCACCGAGAATACCGAAGTAATCGAAGCATTCCTTGCCCGCACCAGCGGCGCACGCGAACTGGACCTCGCCACGGCGGCCGGCATCAAACAGCCCCATGGCCGCCAGTTGCTCGCACAGGAAGGCGGGCACGATGGCTTCTACTACGCCAAACTGATCAAGATTGCCGCCGCGCGCGGCTGAATGCGTTTAAGGGAGTGACCGGATGAAAATCATCATCCTTGGAGCAGGGCAGGTTGGCGGCACGCTGGCCGAACATTTGGCCAGTGAGGCCAACGACATCACCGTGGTCGATACCGATGCCGAACGCCTGCGCAACCTCGGTGACCGCCTGGACATCCGCACCGTACAAGGCCGCGCGTCATTCCCGACGGTGTTGCGCCAAGCCGGTGCCGACGATGCCGACATGCTGGTGGCGGTGACCAACAGTGACGAGACCAACATGGTCGCCTGCCAGGTCGCTCACACGCTGTTCCACACCCCGACCAAAATTGCCCGCGTACGTGAGGCGGCCTACCTGACCCGTGCAGGGCTTTTCGACAACGACGCGATTCCCGTGGACGTGCTGATCAGCCCTGAGCAAGTAGTGACCCACTACATCAAGCGCCTGATCGAAATTCCGGGGGCCTTGCAGGTGATCGACTTCGCCGAAGGCAAGGCGCAATTGGTCGCTGTAAAAGCCTATTACGGCGGCCCGCTGGTGGGCCAGCAATTGCGCCAGCTGCGTGAACACATGCCGAATGTGGAAACCCGCGTAGCGGCGATTTTCCGTCGCGACCGGCCGATCCTGCCTCAGGGCGATACGGTGATCGAAGCAGACGACGAAGTGTTTTTCATCGCCGCCAAAGCGAATATTCGCGCGGTGATGAGCGAAATGCGCCGGTTGGATGAGACTTACAAACGCATCGTCATCGCCGGCGGTGGGCAAATCGGCGAGCGTTTGGCCGAGGCCATCGAAAGCCGCTACCAAGTGAAGATCATCGAGATGAGCCCGGCACGTTGCCGGCATTTGTCCGACACCCTGGACAGCACCGTCGTACTGCAAGGCAGCGCCTCGGACCGCGACCTGTTGATGGAAGAGAACATCGCCGACGCCGATATCTTCCTGGCCCTGACCAACGATGACGAGGCCAACATCATGTCCTCGCTGTTAGCCAAGCGGCTGGGGGCGAAGAAGGTGATGACCATCATCAACAACCCGGCCTATGTCGACCTGATCCAGGGCGGCGATATCGACATCGCTATAAGCCCGCAGTTGGCCACCATCGGCACCTTGCTCGCCCACGTGCGCCGAGGCGATATCGTCAGCGTGCACTCCCTGCGCCGGGGCGCGGCGGAGGCCATCGAGGCGATTGCCCATGGCGATTCGAAGTCGAGCAAGGTCATTGGCAAGGCCATCCGCGATATCGGCCTGCCGCCGGGCACCACCATTGGTGCGATTATTCGTGACGAAGAGGTGATCATCGCCCATGACGACACCGTGATCGCCACGGGTGACCATGTGATCCTGTTTCTGGTGGATAAGAAACATATCCGCGATGTGGAGAAGCTGTTCCACGTGGGGTTGAGCTTCTTCTAAGTCGAGAATTTCCATTGTGGCGAGGGTGCTTGCTCCCTCGCCACAACAGCCTTCTTTCGCTCAAGGTGACAATAAATGCTCGAATCCCTGGAAAAAATGCTCGCCAAGGGTGTGGATAATTCGTTGCTGCGCTTTGGCTTGGGCAAGGGTTATCTGGACGTGCAGGACAACGCCAAGGCGGCGGAGCATTTGCAAAAGTGTGTCGAGTTTGACCCGAAGTATTCAGCGGCGTGGAAGTTGTTGGGCAAGGCGCAGGCGGGGTTGGGTGATAGTGCTGCGGCGCGGCTGGCGTGGGAGAAGGGCATTGAAGCGGCCCAGGCCCATGGCGACAAGCAGGCCGAAAAAGAGATGACGGTGTTCCTGAAGAAACTCGACCGCCAGGCTTAATCGGAACCAAATGTGGGAGCGGGCTAGCTCGCGAAGGCATAGTGTCAGTCACCTAATGTGTGTCTGATACACCGCCTTCGCGAGCAAGCCCGCTCCCACATTGGTTTTGCATCGACCGTAAGTCAGTCGTATATCAATACCACCGCGCCTCACCCGGTGGGCGTTTCTTGAAGCGCTTCATGCTCCACATGTACTGGCTCGGGTAAGCCCCGACATACCGCTCCACCACCTTGCTCATCGCCGCGCAGGACGTGGCCGTGTCGGTACTGTACATATCGTCCGGCGCCGCTTCCAAAATCACTTTGTAACCCGAGCCGTCCGGCAGCCGCAGCGCATGCAGGAACACGCCCACCGCTTTGCCACCGGCGAGCATGTTCGGCACGAACTTACTGGTCAGCGCCTGGGTGGCGAAGAACGGCACGAAGATACCGGCCGATTCCGCCGGCTCCGGGTCGGCGGGAATACCCACCTGGCCACCCTTGCGCACTTCTTTGATCACGCTAAGGATGCCTTCCTTGGTCGACGCGGCCACGCGGTTGCCCAGTTGCACGCGCTGTTTGCGCAGCAACTCATCCACCGCCTTGAGCTTGGGCGGGCGGTAGAAAATAATCGGTTTGCACTGGTTGCAATAGAAGTGGTTCAACACTTCCCAGTTGCCCAGGTGGCTGGTGATGCCGACCACGCCTTTGCCCGAGGCCAGGGCCTCATGCAGCACTTCCAGGCCTTCGACTTCACGCACCAGGTCGATGGAGCGCTGGGCCGGCCAGATCCAGGCGCAGGCGCTTTCGGTCAGGGACTTGCCGATGTCCATCAGGCTCTGGCCAACCAGGCGCTCACGCGCGGCGGGGTCCATGTCCGGGAAGCACTTGGAGAGGTTGATCCGCACCGTCTCGCGGGAGCGGTTGGGGGTTTTCCACATGATCCAGCCAATCGCCGTGCCGACGGCTTGAACAGCGCGCCAAGGCAACAGGGCAAACAACCGAAGAGCGCCTACCAGCAAGGCGCCTTTAAACTTTTCCACAGGTCACTCCTGATCGTGTGTGGTGCGCAAAGCCGCCATTCTAACCGGCGTTGGCCAAGTCCGCGTAACGGTCGCAGTCCTGAGTGTGATCCATGACCATCCCCGAGGCCTGCATGAACGCGTAGCAAATGGTCGGCCCGACGAACGTGAAACCGGCTTTTTTCAAGGCCCGGCTCATGGCTTCGGCCTCTGGCGTGATAGCCGGGACCTGGCTGCGATCCGTAAAGTGATTGACCTTGGGCACGCCGCCGACAAACGACCAGAGCAAGTCCACCGGGTCTTCCAGCGCCAGCCAGGCCGCGGCATTGCGGCGGGTGGCATTGAGCTTCAGGCGATTGCGCACGATACCCGGGTCGAGCATCAGTGCTTCAATTTCAGCATCGGTCAGCTTGGCCAAACGCTGTGCATCAAAGCCGAACAAGACCTTTCGATAATGCTCGCGTTTGCGTAAAACGGTGATCCAGGACAGGCCCGCCTGGAACCCTTCGAGCAAAAGCAACTCGAACAGACCCTGCGCATCGCGCAGCGGCGTTCCCCACTCCTGATCGTGATAAGCCATGTACAGCGGATCTTCAGAACACCAAAAGCAGCGTGGCATAAGGCTCCAGGGAGTGGTGGCGGGGCCGAATCGGGTATACTCCCGCTCTTTAAATCGCAGCCCAAGTAACAGGTGAATTTCGTGAGCCAGCCTACGCCAGCCGTGCGTACCTTCCAAGACTTGATCCTCGCCCTCCAGCAATACTGGGCAGAGCAAGGTTGTGTGGTACTTCAGCCCTACGATATGGAAGTAGGCGCCGGCACTTTCCACACCGCAACATTCCTGCGGGCCATCGGCCCGGAAACCTGGAACGCCGCTTATGTGCAGCCCAGTCGTCGCCCGACTGACGGCCGCTACGGCGAAAACCCGAACCGTCTGCAGCACTACTACCAGTTCCAGGTGGTACTGAAGCCGAACCCGGACAACTTCCAGGAGCTGTACCTGGGCTCGCTCAAACATGTCGGCCTGGACCCACTGGTGCACGACATCCGTTTCGTCGAAGACAACTGGGAGTCGCCAACGCTGGGCGCCTGGGGCCTGGGCTGGGAAGTCTGGCTCAACGGCATGGAAGTGACGCAGTTCACTTACTTCCAGCAAGCGGGCGGCATCGAGTGCTACCCGGTGACCGGCGAGATTACTTATGGTCTTGAGCGCCTGGCCATGTACCTGCAAGGCGTGGACTCGGTCTACGACCTGGTATGGGCTGACGGCCCATTCGGCAAAGTGACCTACGGCGACGTGTTCCACCAGAACGAAGTGGAGCAGTCCACTTACAACTTCGAACACGCCAACGTTGAGAAACTGTTCGAGCTATTCGATTTCTACGAAAGCGAAGCCAAGCGTCTGATCGAGCTCGACCAGCCGCTGCCGTTGCCAAGCTATGAAATGGTGTTGAAGGCCTCCCATACCTTCAACCTGCTGGATGCCCGCCGTGCCATCTCGGTCACCGCGCGCCAGCAATACATCCTGCGTGTACGCACCCTGGCGCGTTCCGTCGCCCAAGCCTACCTGCTGGCACGCGCCAAGCTGGGCTTCCCGATGGCAACCCCGGATTTGCGTGATGAAGTGTTGGCTAAGCTGGAGGCTGCACAATGAGTGCTCAAGATTTCCTGGTTGAACTGGGCACCGAAGAGCTGCCACCCAAGGCACTCAACACCCTGGCCGATGCGTTCCTGGCCGGTATCGAAAAAGGCCTGCACACAGCCGGCCTGAAATTCGCTGCGAAAAAAGTCTACGCCGCGCCACGTCGCCTGGCCGTGTTGCTAACCGCACTGGAAACCCAGCAGCCAGACCGCAGCATCAACCTCGACGGCCCGCCGCGTCAGGCTGCTTTTGATGCTGAAGGTAACCCGACTCAAGCAGCTCTGGGTTTTGCCAAGAAGTGTGGCGTCGAGCTGAGCGAGATCGACCAGAGCGGCCCAAAACTGCGTTTCAGCCAAGTCATCGCCGGTAAGCCGACGGCGAGCCTGTTGCCGACCATCGTTGAAGACTCCCTGAACGACCTGCCGATCCCTAAGCGCATGCGCTGGGGTGCGCGCAAGGAAGAATTCGTACGTCCAACCCAATGGCTGGTGATGCTGCTCGGTGATCACGTCATCGACTGCACGATCCTCGCCCAGACGGCTGGCCGGAACTCCCGTGGTCATCGCTTCCACCACCCAGAAGCCGTGCGCATCTCCTCGCCCGCCAACTATGCCGCCGACCTGCGCGCTGCTTACGTGCTGGCCGATGCCAATGAGCGCCGCGAGCTGATCAGCAAGCGCACCGAAGAGTTGGCTCGCTTGCAGGAAGGCACCGCCATCGTGCCGCCAAGCCTGCTCGACGAAGTGACCGCGCTGGTTGAATGGCCAGTGCCGCTGGTGTGCTCGTTCGAAGAGCGTTTCCTCGACGTTCCGCAAGAAGCGCTGATCACCACCATGCAGGACAACCAGAAGTACTTCTGCCTGCTGGACGTGGATGGAAAGTTGCTGCCGCGCTTTATCACGGTGGCCAACATCGAAAGCAAGGACCCGCAGCAGATCATCGCCGGTAACGAAAAAGTTGTGCGCCCGCGCCTCACCGATGCCGAGTTTTTCTTCAAGCAAGACAAGAAGCAGAAGCTGGAAGACTTCAACCTGCGTCTGCAAAACGTGGTGTTCCAGGAGAAACTTGGCAGCGTCTACGACAAGGCTGTGCGGGTTTCCAAGCTGGCTGCCTACATCGCGCCGCGCGTTGGTGGTGATGCTGCCTGGGCCGCGCGTGCGGGCCTGCTGTCCAAGTGCGACCTGGCGACCGAGATGGTCGGCGAGTTCCCGGAAATGCAAGGTGTTGCCGGTTACTACTACGCCCTCAATGACGGCGAGCCGGAAGATGTCGCCCTGGCGCTGAACGAACAGTACATGCCACGCGGTGCCGGTGCTGAACTGCCGAGCACCCTGACCGGTGCGGCGGTGGCCATCGCCGACAAACTGGACACCCTTGTGGGTATCTTTGGTATCGGCATGGTGCCTACCGGCAGCAAAGACCCGTATGCCCTGCGTCGTGCGGCCCTGGGCGTGCTGCGCATCCTGATCGAAAAGAAGCTCGACCTCGACCTGGCCCAGGCCGTGGTGTTTGCGGTCGGCCAGTTCGGTGGCAAGGTCAAGCAAGCCGGCCTGGCCGAGCAAGTACTGGAGTTCGTATTCGACCGCCTGCGTGCGCGTTACGAAGACGAAGGTGTGGACGTTTCGGTGTACCTGTCGGTACGTGCCCTGCAACCGGGTTCGGCGCTGGACTTCGATCAGCGTGTGCAAGCCGTACAAGCTTTCCGCAAGCTGCCGGAAGCCGATGCACTGGCCGCCGTGAATAAGCGTGTATCGAACCTGCTGAGCAAGGCCGACAACCTCGGCAATGCCGACGTCGACCCGGGCCTGTTCGCCGATGCCAAGGAGTTCTCGCTGAACTCGGCAATTGCCAAGGCAGAAAACGCGGTGAAGCCGCTGCTCGCCGAACGCAACTACGCCGAAGCACTGGCGCGCCTGGCCACCTTGCGTGAGCCGGTGGATGCGTTCTTCGAAGCGGTGATGATCAATGCCGAAGATGCTGGTGTGCGGAAAAACCGCTACGCCATGCTCGCGCGTCTGCGTGGCTTGTTCATCAACATCGCTGACATTTCCGTACTGGGCTGATCATGTTGAAACTGCTGATTCTCGATCGGGACGGGGTGATCAATTACGACTCCGACGCTTACATCAAGTCGGTGGCGGAATGGATTCCACTGCCCGGCTCGATCGAGGCCATCGCGCAGTTGAGCAAAGCCGGCTGGACGGTGGCTATCGCCACCAACCAGTCCGGCATCGCCCGCGGTTACTACGACATCGCCACCCTGGACGCCATGCACGCGCGCTTGCGCACGTTGGTGGCCGAGCAGGGCGGTGAGGTGGGGCTGGTGGTGTATTGCCCACACGGGCCGGATGAAGGCTGCGATTGCCGCAAACCTAATCCTGGCATGTTGAAAACCATTGCAGAACATTACAAGGTGCCCTTGGCTGGGATATGGTTTGTCGGCGACAGCCTCGGTGACTTGGAGGCGGCCAAGGCCGTCGACTCTCAGCCAGTTTTGGTTAAGACCGGGAAAGGCGAAAAGACCCAGGCGAAAAACCTGCCGGTAGGCACTTTGATTTTTGACGATCTGGCGGCGGTTGCCGCAGAACTTATCAACAACTAGCCGCCCTCGACTTCCTGGCCAAGGATTGTTCGGGAGTGCGCTTTTAACAGGCGGGCCGTGTCCCGCAACGGTAAATGCCGCCATGTCGATCTTGCAGGCCATCAGAACCTTTTTCTTTTACCTGCTGCTGGGCACCAGTTCGCTTCTCTGGTGCACCCTGAGCTTTTTTATTGCACCGTTCCTGCCGTTCAAGGCGCGCTATCGTTTTATCAACGTCTATTGGTGCCGCTGCGCGTTGTGGTTGTCCAAGGTGTTTTTGGGCATTCGCTACGAGATTAAGGGCGCTGAAAACGTCCCGGACCAACCCTGTGTGATTCTGTCGAACCACCAGAGCACCTGGGAAACCTTCTTCCTCTCGGCGTACTTCTCGCCCCTGAGCCAAGTGCTCAAGCGTGAACTGCTGTACGTGCCGTTCTTCGGTTGGGCCATGGCTATGTTGCGTCCGATCGCCATCGACCGTGACAACCCCAAGGCGGCGCTTAAGCACGTAGCCAAGAAGGGCGATGAGCTGCTCAAGGATGGCGTTTGGGTACTGATCTTCCCCGAAGGCACGCGAGTGCCTTACGGCACCGTGGGTAAATTCTCGCGGGGCGGCACCGCCTTGGCGGTCAACGCCAATCTGCCGGTGTTGCCGATTGCGCATAACGCTGGCAAGTTCTGGCCGAAGACTGGCTGGGCCAAACGCGAAGGCACTATCACCGTCGTAATTGGCGAGCCGATGTACGCAGAAGGTGAAGGGCCGCGCGCCATTGCCGCCTTGAATGACCGCGCCGCAGCGTGGAACGAAGCGCAGCAACGGGCGATGGGTTCATTGCCTCCAGAGCCCATCGTTGTCGAGACGCTGGCGACTTGAGCAGCTGTGGATAACCTGTGTACGGTTTGTTGGAAAATTGGCCTTTATTGATCATAACAATCTGATTTACTTACATATTTCTCAAACTCATAAAACCGCTAAAAACGTGCATAAGTTTTTTCGGCATAAAAAAACCGGTCCTTGTGACCGGTTTTTTATGCACAACCAAACAGTATGTTTTTTCAGTCGTCGAGCAGCGGCAGTTGCAAGCTGAAGGTCGAGCCTTTACCTAACTCGCTTTCACATTGGATGCGCCCGCCGTGACGCTCAATAACGGCTTTGACCATGGTCAGCCCCAACCCTAATCCCTCACTGCCTTGGGCTGAATCGAAGCGTCGGTACTGGCTGAACAGCTCCGGCAAATCCTCAGGCGCAATGCCTGGCCCTTGATCGCTGATACGGCATTCCAACCACCCTTGCGCGCCGCAATGGCCCAACGTGACTGTGGTGCCTGACGACGAGTATTTGATGGCGTTTTCCAGCACGTTGAACAGCGCTCGGGTCAGCAATGATTGATCGGCTGAAACCATGCCTTCATCCGCTTCATCCAGGTCGTGGACCAAATGAATACCCTTGAGCTGGGCGATCACCGCGACTTGGTCAAAGGCATCCATGACCAGCATGGCAAACAACGTGGGCTGGAAGTGGTAGCCATCTGCCTCAGCCTTGGCCAATTGCACGAAGGATTCGGTCAGGCTCAAGGCACGCTTCACCTGTTGTTCGATCTGGGCAAATATCGGTGACTCGCCATTGTGCACGTCCAGCAACGCCAGGATCACCGAATGTGGCGCACGCAGGTCATGAGACAGGAAGCGCAGCATTGTCTCGCGGTGCTGTTGGGCTTCGCGCTCTTTGCTCAAGTCCGTGAGGCTCAGCAACCAGCCGAGCGCGACATCGCCTTCGGCCGGCAGCAGGGGCGCAAGCTCCATGCGCAGGCTGCGCTGGTGAATGTCACGAAACTCAATGAGCTCAAGTGCTGAGAGGGCAGGACGAACACCGTTATGCAGTGGCGGATAGCCCAGGTCGGCGAGCTGTTCCAGAAGATTCCTAGTAACCAGATCATTGCCGAACACATCACGGGCAACTCGGTTGGCTAGCAGGATGCTGCCTTGCGGATCGGTAATCAGGGTAGCCACAGGCAAACATTCCAGCCCATCCGCCATAAAACGCCGTGTATCGCGCGTGCGGCTTACCGCCTGCTCAAGCGCGAAGATCCGCCCTTGCAACACGTCGCCTTGGCTAGCGGGCGCGCGTCGACGCTCGGGAAGCACTTTGGGTTCGTCATCCAGCCGGGCCAGCTCCCATCCAAAATACGCAAGGACCACACTCAAACGGCGCCAATTCCAGATCAAATAACTGAGTAGCAGGCCGATCAGGCACGCTGCAGGTGACCACCAGTGGCCAAGGCGCAGCAAGGCCCACGAGCCCAGCAATGCGACAGCCATGCAAGCCAACGTCATCCACAGTGCATAACGCGGCCGATACAACAGCAGCCCCAGCAATAATGCCACCAGAGACGTCGCCATCAAGGCGGCTAGCCAACCAGGTAGATCAACAATGCTGCGTCCCTGCAGCAAGCCGTTAAGGATATTGGCCTGGAGCTCCACACCTGCCGTGGAGCCAACGGTGGAGGAGAGCGGTGTGACAAACCGATCGCCCATTCCATAGGCCGTGGCACCGACCAGTATCTGCCGATCGCGTAGTATTTCCGGCGGTACCTCGCCATGCAAGACGCTGGCGTAGGACACGCTCGGGAAATGACTTTGCACAGTGAAGGGCACACGAATCGCATGTTCACGATGCCAAAGCGGGTTGCTCGGCTCCTGCGGCTGCCCGGGCATGGCTGACGTTTTCCCAGTCAACGTATAGGCCTGCCACGCTAGCTGCGCGAGTGTGTTTCCTGGCGGCCCCTCACGCAAATACAGGCTGCGCACGACACCATCGTTATCCGCTTCGACGTTGATAGGCCCTATGCCTTTGGCGCACTTGAGCAGCGGCAATAACGCTTTATCCGCGGAATCTGCTCCTGCAGTGCCTTCATTCACCAGCGGTAACAAGACATTGCCAGCGTTGCACACAGCATCAGCCAGTCGCTGATCATCCTCTGCATCGCCAGGCTCACTGAAGACCACATCAAACAATATTCCCGCTGGCCTAGCGGCACTGAGCCGATCTATCAGGTCGGCATGCTGGCTACGCGGCCACGGCCAAGGGCCGAGCCTCTTCAGGCTCTGATCATCGATGGTCACCAACAAGATACGTGGGTCAACCGGCAACGGGGTCAGACGCCGAAGGCTGTCATACAGAGGGTTGTTGAGAGCCAGGCCTGGGCTCAGGGAAAGGTAGAGGGTCACTGGCAGCAAGACCATGCCAATCCACAGCCACTCGCGAACCAAACCGTGGAACAGAAGCTGTGCTCGGGTGGGTTGGCGTTTTTCAGCTTTGCGCCAGAGCATCACTGGGCTAACGCCGCAGGGTTGTATGAGCATTGATAGTGGATAGTTGAGCGCGCCATATACCCCGGTTTCTCCCTGTTCGGTGTGAACGATGTACTGAACCCAGTGAAGCTCATATCGGTCTCACTGTTAGATGTTCCTGAGCGCTTCGTGCAGAGCCTTTTCCTTGCGGGCAGGAGTGGGTATCTTCCCTCTAGGTATCAAGGTCTTTCAATGGATTAAAGGCGCTTTGATATCAGCGTAGCGATAGATTCAAGGCCCGCTGAATCTGACCACAATTGTTCAGATTCGATGGCCGGCATTTGCGCCATATTTTTAGTAGAAAGGACACCATCATGCGCGTCGCAATACTGGATGACGAACCCGCTGAATTGCGTCGGGTTGAGCAGACACTGCGACAGATCCCCGGTACCGCAGAGCAACCGTGGTCACTGCATTGCTTCGAGCGCAGTGAAGACCTATTGCGTCAACTACGACGGGAAACCTTCGACCTACTGATACTCGACTGGCAACTGCCCGATATCAGTGGCATCGCATTGCTGCGCTGGACTCGTGAACACATGGAGTCACCGCCCGCCGTCATCATGCTGACCAGTCGCGATGCCGAGAGCGACATCGTCACCGCACTCAACAGCGGAGCGGACGATTACGTCAGCAAGCCTTTTCGACCTAACGAACTTAAGGCACGAGTCAGTGCCGTTTTGCGACGCCATGGCCTACAAAAAACCGCCACCCATGAAGTACAGAGCTTCAACGACCTGACTTTTGACGACGCTGAACTGACCGTTACCCGCGCAGGCAAACCTATCAACTTGACCGAGCGTGAATACCGCTTAGCCAGTTGTTTGTTCGCCAACCTGGCCCGCCCGTTGTCCCGCGAATACCTCTATGAGCGGTTCTGGTCTCATGAAGAAATGGTGTCGTCGCGGCCGCTGGATACACATATCTATCGGCTGCGTAACAAGCTCGGACTGACCGCTGACCGAGGCTGGCAGCTGCTGACGATCTATGGCTATGGCTATCGGTTGGAGAGTGTCGTAACGGCAACCTCCGGTTAAAATCGATGTTCCACGTGGAGCATTTGAAAATTGCTTATTCAACGCCCAATAAAAAAGGCCAACGCTCAGCGTTGGCCTTTTTGCTTTAGCAGGTTTACCTGATCAGAAGTCCAGGTTGGACACCGCCAAGGCATTGCTCTCAATGAAGTCACGACGAGGCTCGACCGCATCACCCATCAGGGTGTTGAAGATCTGGTCAGCGCCAATGGCGTCTTCGATGGTCACACGCAACATGCGACGCTGAGCGGGGTCCATAGTGGTTTCCCATAGCTGATCCGGGTTCATCTCGCCCAGACCTTTATATCGCTGGATGGTGTGGCGCTTGGTGCTTTCCGCCATCAGCCAGTCAAGAGCTTCCTTGAATTCCTTGACCTGCTTCTTGCGCTCGCCACGCTGAATGTAAGCACCGTCGTCCAGCAGGGTGCTCAGTTGCGCGCCGAGAGTAACGACAGTTTTGTAGTCGTTACTGCCGAAGAAGTCGCGGTTAAAGGTGACGTAGTTCGACAGGCCGTGGGAGATCAGTTCAACCTCTGGCAGCCATACGTTACGCTCACGGTCCTCACGCAGGCTGGCTTTGTACACCAGGCCAGACTTCTCGGAAGTGCGCAGACGCGCTTCATATTGTGCCAACCAATTCTGCATGTGAGCGTGATCGCCCAACTGCTCCAGACTCACCGAAGGCAAATAGATGAAGTGCTCAGTCAGCTCCTGAGGGTACAGGCGTGACAAGCGCTTGAGTGTCTTCATCACCATGCGGAAGTCGTTAACCAGACGCTCCAGCGACGCTCCCGAAATACCAGGCGCTTCGTCATTCAAGTGCAAGCTGGCATCTTCCAGGGCCGACTGTGTCATGTACTCTTCCATGGCGTCGTCGTCTTTGATGTATTGCTCTTGCTTGCCCTTTTTCACTTTGTACAACGGCGGCTGAGCAATGTAGATATAGCCACGCTCGATCAGCTCCGGCAACTGACGGAAGAAGAAGGTCAGCAGCAGCGTACGGATGTGCGAACCGTCGACGTCAGCATCGGTCATGATGATGATGTTGTGATAGCGCAGCTTGTCGATGTTGTACTCGTCACGGCCAATACCGCAGCCCAACGCCGTGATCAAGGTGCCGACTTCCTGCGAGGAAATCATCTTGTCGAAGCGAGCTTTCTCAACGTTGAGGATCTTACCCTTCAACGGCAGAATGGCCTGTGTGCGACGGTTACGACCCTGCTTGGCGGAACCGCCAGCAGAGTCACCTTCCACCAGGTACAGTTCGGAGAGGGCGGGGTCCTTCTCCTGGCAGTCAGCCAGTTTGCCCGGCAGGCCGGCGATATCCAAAGCGCCTTTACGACGGGTCATCTCACGGGCTTTACGCGCGGCTTCACGGGCACGTGCAGCGTCGATCATCTTGCCGACAACCAGCTTGGCTTCGTTCGGGTTCTCCAGCAGGAAGTCGGAGAAGTATTTACCCATCTCCTGTTCCACAGCAGTCTTCACTTCGGAAGAAACCAGCTTGTCCTTGGTCTGGGAGCTGAACTTAGGATCCGGAACTTTCACCGAGATAATCGCGGTCAGACCTTCACGTGCATCGTCACCGGTGGTGGCGACTTTGTGCTTCTTGGCCAAGCCTTCTGCTTCGATGTAGTTGTTCAGGTTACGCGTCAGTGCGGAACGGAAACCCACCAAGTGAGTACCACCATCGCGCTGTGGAATGTTGTTAGTGAAGCACAACAGGTTCTCGTTGAAGCTGTCGTTCCACTGCAGAGCGATTTCCACGCCGATACCATCTTCACGCTGGATATTGAAGTGGAAAACCTGGTTGACCGCAGTCTTGTTGGTGTTCAGGTATTCAACGAAGGCACGCAAACCGCCTTCGTACTTGAACAGTTCTTCCTTACCGCTGCGCTCGTCCTTGAGGACGATACCCACACCGGAGTTGAGGAAGGACAACTCACGAATACGCTTGGCCAGAATGTCCCAGCTGAAGTGAATGTTCTTGAAGGTTTCATCCGATGGTTTGAAGTGGATCTGCGTACCGGTGGTCTCACTGTCACCGACGATTTTCATCGGTTCTTGTGGCACACCGTGCACATAGGTCTGTTCCCAGATCTTGCCGCTACGGCGAACAGTCAGGATCAGCTCTTCGGACAGTGCGTTCACTACCGATACACCTACACCGTGCAAACCGCCGGAGACTTTGTAGGAGTTGTCGTCGAACTTACCGCCGGCATGCAGCACGGTCATGATGACCTCGGCCGCCGAAACACCTTCTTCTTTGTGCACATCTACCGGAATGCCGCGACCGTTGTCGCGCACGGTGATGGACTCATCCGGGTGGATGATAATGCTGATGTCGTCGCAGTGACCGGCCAGAGCTTCGTCGATGGAGTTGTCGACCACCTCGAACACCATGTGGTGCAGACCGCTACCATCATCGGTGTCGCCAATGTACATACCGGGACGTTTGCGTACGGCATCCAAACCTTTCAGCACTTTAATGCTGGTCGAGTCGTACGTGTTTTCTTCGCTCATGCCTTCACTCCCGATGGTCGTGGGTCTGGGTGATACGGCCTTGTTCCACGTGGAACAAAGCGACTGGCGTTTCCGTCTGCCAGCCTTCCCTCAATAATTCATGGTCTACACAGGTGATAAACACCTGGCAGCGTAAGTCTTCCAATAAGCGGCATAACGCGCGGCGGTGTTGCTCGTCGAGTTCGGACGGCAAGTCATCCACCAGATAAATACACTGACCGCGCCGAGCTTGGCTAACCAAATGCCCTTGGGCAATACGTAGTGCACACACCACCAACTTCTGCTGACCGCGGGACAAAATGTCCGCGGCATTGTGTGCGCCTAATCTAAGGCGCAGATCAGCCCGTTGGGGGCCTGCCTGTGTATGGCCAATTTGCTGATCCCGCTGCAAGGACGTGGCGAGCACAGCGCTCAGCTCACGCTCTTTATCCCAACCACGGTAGTAGCTCAGCGTCAGCCCCTCGAGATCCAACAACTCACTCAAGGTCTGCTCAAAGACTGGTTTCAAGGCTTTGATGTAGGCACGGCGGTATTCATCTATTTCGTCGCTGGCCAGGCACAGTTCCCGGTCCCAAGCCGCTTGCGAAGCGGCGTCAAGTGTACCATGCCGTAGCCACGAGTTCCGCTGCCGCAGGGCCTTCTGCAGGCGCTGCCAAGTGGCCATGAAACGCGGTTCCACGTGGAACACTCCCCAATCGAGGAATTGCCGGCGGATTTTTGGTGCACCTTCCAACAAGCGAAAGCTGTCTGGATTGATCAGTTGCAACGGCAGGATTTCCGCCAGTTGCGCAGCACTGCGAGCGTTTTGCCCGTCGATACGAATTTGGAACTCTCCACCTCGATCGCGCGATATCCCCAAGCTACTGTGCCCACCTTCAGCCAATTCAACCTGGCCAAACACTGTGCACGCCAATTGCTCGTACTGGATCACAGGTAACAAACGAGCGCTGCGAAAGGAACGGGCGAGGCCCAACAAATGAATGGCTTCCAGCACGCTGGTTTTGCCACTGCCATTGGCGCCGTGGAGAATATTGATGCGGGGGGAAGGGGAGAAGGTCACCGGGTGCAGATTGCGCACCGCGGTGACCGAGACGCGACTGAGGGACATCTAGCTTCTGCTGAGCATGATTACAGGCGCATCGGCATAACAACGTAAGCCGAGTCGTCGTTATCGGATTCTTGCACCAGGGCGCTGCTATTGGAATCCGACAGAATCAGACGCACCTGTTCGGTCGTCATCACTCCCAGCACGTCCAACAGGTAGCTCACGTTGAAACCGATCTCCAGCGAGCCGCCATTGTAATCAACGCCCACTTCTTCTTCCGCTTCTTCCTGCTCCGGGTTATTGGCCTGGATTTTCAACTGACCGTTAGCCAGTTGCAGACGAATACCACGGTACTTCTCGTTCGACAGAATTGCAGTCCGGCTGAACGCTTCACGCAGAGCCTGACGATCACCGATCACCAGCTTGTCGCCGCCTTTAGGCAGCACGCGCTCGTAATCCGGGAACTTGCCGTCGACCAGTTTGGAAGTGAACGTGAATTCACTGGTAGTGGCGCGAATGTGGTGCTGGCCCAGAACGATGCTGACATTACCATCCGGTTCAGTGAGCAGACGTGCTAACTCAAGGATACCTTTACGCGGCACGATCACTTGGTGGCGATCCGGCTGACCAATATCTGCACGCATGGAGCACATCGCCAGACGGTGACCATCGGTGGCCACGGCGCGGATAATGCCTTCGGAGACTTCCAGCAACATACCATTGAGGTAATAGCGCACGTCCTGCTGAGCCATGGCGAAGCTGGTGCGTTCGATCAAACGACGCAGTTTGCTTTGCTCCAGGCTGCACGTCAGCGAGCCAGGTCCTTCCTCTACAGTCGGGAAGTCATTGGCAGGCAAGGTGGACAGCGTGAAACGGCTGCGGCCGGCCTTGACCACCAATTTCTGCTCATCGACCTTAATGTCGATCAGCGCTTCGTTAGGCAAGCTTTTGCAGATGTCCATCAGCTTGCGCGCCGGCACAGTGATTTCGCCCGGTTCAGCAGGCTCTTCCAACTGCACACGACCCACCAGCTCGACTTCCAAGTCGGTACCGGTCAAGGACAATTGCTGGCCTTCGACAACCAGCAATACGTTCGAAAGCACCGGCAAGGTCTGTCGGCGCTCGACGACGCCTGCGACCAGTTGCAGGGGTTTCAACAGGGCTTCGCGTTGAATGGTGAAATGCATGGTCTAGTCCCTTGCCTTAAATAAGCTGCGCTGGTGTCATCAAGTAGTCAGTGTACGCAGCAGGTTCTTGTAGTCCTCGCGAATATCCGCGTCGGATTCCTTAAGTTCGTTGATCTTGCGGCACGCGTGCAAGACCGTGGTGTGGTCGCGACCGCCAAACACATCACCGATTTCCGGCAGGCTATGGTTGGTCAGCTCTTTGGATAGCGCCATTGCCACCTGACGTGGACGTGCCACCGAGCGCGAACGGCGCTTAGACAACAGGTCGGAAATCTTGATCTTGTAGTACTCAGCCACGGTGCGCTGGATGTTATCCACACTCACCAGCTTGTCTTGCAGCGCCAGCAGGTCTTTTAGGGATTCGCGAATTAACTCGATCGTGATATCGCGGCCCATGAAGTGCGAGTGAGCGATGACCCGCTTGAGTGCACCTTCCAACTCACGCACGTTGGAGCGAATGCGTTGGGCAATGAAGAAAGCGGCGTCATGCGGCAAATCGACTTTCGCCTGGTCGGCCTTTTTCATCAGGATCGCGACACGCGTTTCCAGCTCCGGCGGCTCTACCGCTACGGTCAGGCCCCAGCCAAAACGCGACTTCAAGCGTTCTTCCAGTCCTTCGATTTCCTTCGGGTAACGATCACTGGTCAAGATGACCTGCTGGCCGCCTTCGAGCAGTGCGTTGAACGTGTGGAAAAACTCTTCCTGAGAACGTTCCTTACGGGCGAAAAATTGAATGTCATCGATCAACAAAGCATCAACGGAGCGATAGAACCGCTTGAACTCGTTGATTGCGTTGAGCTGCAAGGCCTTGACCATGTCAGCGACGAAGCGCTCCGAGTGCAGGTATACGACCTTGGCATTTGGATTCTTCTTTAATAGGTGGTTACCCACAGCGTGCATCAAGTGGGTTTTACCCAAGCCGACGCCGCCATAAAGGAAAAGCGGGTTGTAACCGTGCTTGGGGTTGTCGGCGACCTGCCAGGCAGCCGCGCGGGCTAGCTGGTTGGATTTACCTTCGACGAAGTTTTCAAACGTGAACGTGCGATTCAAGTAGCTGGTGTGCTTGAGCGCGCCTTCTACCTGGACGGTGCGCTGTTCGGCACGAACCGGAGCCTGCTGAGAGCTGGCGCCGGCCATCGGGTCAAAGCTGTCGCGAGACGGCTCTTCATTTATAGGTGCGTTTTTCTGCGCCGAGGATTTCGGAGGTGTCTGGGCAATTTGCGCAGGCGAGTTATTAACAGGTGCCGCTGCGGCCTGAGCCTGCGAGACGCTCGCAGCCAACGGTGCATTCGGCGCTGCACGAGGTGCCGAGCTACGTTTGCTGCCTATTAATAAAGAAAGCACAGGCGCAAGGCCGTTGCCGTGTTCGTCGAGCAATTCGAGAACGCGACTCAGGTACTTCTCATTAACCCAATCGAGAACAAAACGATTCGGTGCGTAAACACGCAACTCGTCGCCTTCGGCTTCGACCTGTAGTGGACGGATCCAGGTGTTGAATTGCTGGGCAGGCAGCTCTTCGCGCAAAAGCTCCACGCACTGCTGCCAAAGTTCCACTGACACGGATATCCCCTAAGTTGAAAGCCGGTGAGGCAAAAACAGCCGCCATTGTAGCGGCCAGCCGTCCACTTATCCACATGTAGGTTGCGCACAGGGCAGCCAAAATCAATGCGTTAACCGTAAAAAAGGCGACCAATGGTGTGTGCATAAGCTCTGTGGATAAGCGCACCTAAGCTCGTTGTACAAGTGGGGTCGAAAGTCTGTGGGTAACAGGCCTGTGGATAACATGCCATTCCACCCACAGCTTATCCGACAGCGCAGCACAGGCTAAGCACCGCTTCCCCGCCTAGTTGTCATTCTCTGTACATCAGGTGGAATATGGCCTCAAGGCAGTTATCCACAGATAATCGCTCCCCTAGCTTTTATAAGCTTTACAGAAAAGCTTTAAATAACTTCCTCCTTTATTTCTATATCTATGACGTTGCTCAGGAAAGCCTGGCGAACAGAAAAGGCCGAAATGCCTGTGAAGATCTAATTACAGGAAAAGCTGGTTGGAAATTGACCTAGAGGCTTGCTTTCTCTAGAATCGCCGGTCTCTTAAAACGGGGGCCATTCCGGCCCGTTGTGGACGAACCAGGTAACAACGCCATGAAACGTACTTTCCAACCAAGCACCATCAAACGCGCCCGTACTCACGGCTTCCGTGCTCGCATGGCTACCAAGAACGGCCGTGCTGTCCTGTCGCGTCGCCGCGCCAAAGGTCGTGCGCGTCTGGCAGTTTGATAATCCGGTACTGGTGGTGAGTCAGGACTTCAGTCGGGAAAAGCGTCTGCTAACCCCCCGGCATTTCAAGGCAGTCTTTGACTCCCCCACCGGCAAGGTTCCGGGGAAAAATCTCCTGCTCCTTGCGCGTAACAACGATCTGGATCACCCCCGTCTCGGGTTGGTGATCGGCAAGAAGAGCGTAAAGCTCTCCGTTGAGCGCAATCGCCTCAAGCGTCTGATGCGCGAATCGTTCCGCCTCCACCAGGAAACTCTGGTTGGTTGGGATATTGTTATCGTCGCGCGTAAAGGCTTGGGGGACGTAGAAAACCCCGAATTGATTCAGCATTTCGGCAAGCTCTGGAAACGTTTGGCGCGTACCAACAAGCCAGTACCAGCAGTCAGCACCGAAACTGTAGGGGTAGACAGCACCAATGCGTAAACTGGCCCTCGTTCCGATCCAGTTTTACCGTTATGCCATTAGTCCTCTGATGGCTGACCACTGTCGTTTCTACCCCAGTTGTTCCTGCTACGCGTTAGAGGCCATAGAAAATCATGGTCTTCTGCGCGGTGGCTGGCTGGCCTTTCGTCGTTTAGGCCGCTGTCATCCGTGGAATCCCGGTGGTTATGACCCGGTTCCGCCTATCCCTACCTCCCGTTCTTCTTCGATGGCCGAGTAATCATGGATATTAAACGCACGATCCTGATCGTCGCCCTGGCAATCGTGTCCTACGTCATGGTTCTTAAGTGGAACCAGGACTACGGCCAAGCTGCCCTGCCGACTCAGAATGTTGCTACCAATCAGGCTGCGCCGGCTATTCCGGACACCCCGCTGGGTAACAATGCGTCCGCGAGTGCCGATGTTCCCAGCGCGAATGGCGAGACAAACGCCCCTCTAGAAACGCCAGTGGTCACCAATAAAGACCTCATCCACGTTAAAACGGATGTGCTCGACCTGGCTATCGACCCACAAGGTGGTGACATCGCGCAGCTGAAACTGCCGCTGTATCCACGTCGCCAAGACCATCCGGATGTTCCGTTCCAACTGTTCGATAACGGTGGTGAACGTACTTATCTGGCACAAAGTGGCCTGACAGGCACTGACGGTCCGGATGCTCGTGCTACCGGTCGTCCGGTTTATTCGACCGAACAGAAGAGTTATCAACTGGCTGATGGCCAGAACCAGTTGAACGTCGACCTGAAATTCAGCCACGACGGCGTCAACTACATCAAGCGTTTCAGTTTCACCCGCGGCTTGTACGACTTGAAGGTCACTTACCTGATCGACAACGAAAGCGCCAAGCCTTGGAGCGGCAACCTGTTCGCTCAGCTCAAGCGTGACAACAGCGCCGACCCTTCTTCCAGCACTGCCACCGGTACCGCGACTTATTTGGGAGCAGCCCTGTGGACAAGTAGCGAGCCGTACAAAAAAGTGTCGATGAAAGATATCGACAAGGGCGCGCTGAAAGAAACAGTCCAAGGCGGCTGGGTTGCCTGGTTACAACACTACTTCGTGACCGCATGGATCCCGAACAAGGGTGAAAGCAACCTGGTTCAAACCCGCAAAGACAGCCAAGGCAACTACATCATTGGTTTTACTGGCCCGGCGTTGACCGTCGCTCCAGGTGCCAAGGCTGAAACCAGCGCGACTCTGTACGCTGGCCCGAAAAGCCAGGCAGTACTGAAAGAGTTGTCCCCAGGTCTGGAACTGACTGTGGATTACGGCATTCTGTGGTTCATTGCCCAGCCGATCTTCTGGCTGCTGCAACATATCCACAGCATCGTCGGCAACTGGGGCTTCTCGATCATCTTCCTGACCATGCTGATCAAAGGGATCTTCTTCCCTCTGTCGGCAGCCAGCTACAAGTCGATGGCGCGCATGCGTGCCGTGGCGCCGAAACTGGCCGCTCTGAAAGAGCAACATGGTGATGACCGGCAGAAAATGTCGCAGGCCATGATGGAGCTGTACAAGAAAGAGAAGATCAACCCGCTGGGTGGTTGCTTGCCGATTCTGGTGCAGATGCCGGTATTCCTGTCGCTTTACTGGGTTCTCCTGGAAAGCGTGGAAATGCGCCAGGCGCCGTTCATGCTGTGGATAACTGACCTGTCGATCAAAGACCCGTTCTTTATCCTGCCGATCATCATGGGCGCGACCATGTTTATCCAGCAGCGTTTGAACCCGACTCCTCCGGATCCGATGCAGGCCAAGGTAATGAAAATGATGCCAATCATCTTCACCTTCTTCTTCCTGTGGTTCCCTGCTGGTCTGGTTCTGTACTGGGTGGTCAACAACGTGTTGTCGATCTCTCAACAGTGGTACATCACGCGTAAAATCGAAGCGGCTACCAAAAAAGCTGCGGCGTAATTTACTCTGTGGATAACCACTCAAAACGCCCCCTAGTGGGGCGTTTTGCTTTCCGTCACTTTTATTCTGGAACCAGCTGATGAGCGCTCCTCGTGAAACCATCGCTGCTGTCGCTACCGCTCAAGGTCGCGGCGGTGTCGGTATCGTTCGAATTTCCGGGCCGCTGGCCAGCGTAGCAGCGCAGGCCATCAGCGGCCGCGAGTTGAAACCCCGATACGCGCATTACGGCCCTTTTCTGGATGCTGATGAAACAGTGTTGGATGAAGGCCTGGCCCTGTATTTTCCTGGCCCTAACTCGTTCACCGGGGAGGATGTGCTGGAACTTCAGGGCCACGGCGGCCCGGTTGTTCTGGATATGTTGCTACAGCGCTGCCTGCAGTTGGGTTGCCGCCTGGCACGCCCCGGAGAATTCAGTGAGCGTGCGTTCCTGAACGACAAACTCGACCTGGCCCAAGCCGAAGCCATTGCTGACTTGATCGAAGCGAGTTCTGCACAAGCTGCGCGCAACGCATTGCGCTCATTGCAGGGCGCTTTTTCGTTGCGTGTGCATAACCTGACCGAGCAATTGATCAGCCTGCGTATCTACGTCGAGGCCGCGATTGATTTTCCGGAGGAGGAAATCGACTTCCTTGCCGATGGGCATGTCCTGGCGATGCTGGATAAAGTTCGTAATGAGTTATCCACAGTGCTGCGTGAAGCCGGGCAGGGCGCCTTATTGCGTGATGGTATGACGGTGGTGATCGCTGGCCGACCGAATGCTGGCAAGTCGAGCCTGCTCAATGCCCTGGCAGGTCGCGAAGCGGCCATCGTTACCGAGATTGCCGGCACCACCCGAGATATCCTTCGCGAACATATCCATATCGACGGAATGCCGCTGCATGTGGTCGACACTGCAGGTTTGCGCGACACCGACGACCAAGTGGAAAAGATCGGGGTAGAACGTGCCCTCAAAGCGATCGGTGAAGCGGACCGGGTGCTACTGGTGGTGGACGCCACGGCGCCGGAGGCTATGAATCCTTTTGCCTTGTGGCCGGAATTCCTCGAGCAGCGGCCGGACCCGACTAAAGTGACCTTGATCCGCAACAAGGCCGACTTGACCGGCGAAGCCATTGCCATGCAAACCAGCGAGGATGGCCATGTCACGATAAGCCTGAGTGCAAACTCGGGCGGTGACGGACTGGAATTGCTGCGCGACCATCTTAAAGCTTGCATGGGCTATGAGCAGACGTCGGAAAGCAGCTTCAGTGCACGCCGAAGGCACCTGGAGGCGTTGCGCCAAGCCAGCGCGGCGTTGGAGCACGGTCGGGCTCAGTTGACCTTGGCTGGGGCAGGGGAGCTGCTGGCTGAGGATTTACGTCAGGCGCAGCAGCTGTTGGGTGAGATCACTGGCGCATTCAGCTCAGATGATTTGCTGGGGCGGATCTTTTCCAGCTTCTGTATCGGTAAATAACCCATCGTTGTCCACAGACAGGCCATTCGCGCCTGTCTGTTTCGCTCGCTTCAGAGCACTCCATTCCACTTTTGAGTCAACAACCCGTCCGGAGCAGCTTTTGCGTGGGCGTTATTTGGCCATCTGGGGAATTTTCTTTGGATTAAGCCCTGTGAATAACCGCCCCTGTGCCCAGTTGATAACAGGGCCTGAAACCTGAGTAAAAACCCGCTTGTGGATAACCATCCGTTTAATCCACAGGCTTAAAGTACTTATCCAAGGGCCTCATTGGCACATGACCACAGACTTTTGAACCTCTGTACATCACGTAAATAAAGGCTTGTATGGATCTATCCACAGAAAGTAGGCTCAGTAGAAATAAACATAAAAATAAAGATCTTATAAATTTCTTCTCTTTTAATTTCTATTGTCTGTGATTCATCCACAGCTGGTTAAATTTTGTGCAAAGGGTTCTTTAGGAAGGGCTAAGTCCCTATACTTGCCGCCAAAGCTCTAAAACTCTTTCAACAATCAATTCCTGATTACCTACATAAGCAGGCACGAGGTGCGTGGTGGATTTCCCTTCCCGTTTTGAAGTGATCGTCATCGGCGGCGGTCATGCCGGTACCGAGGCAGCACTGGCCTCAGCACGCATGGGCGTCAAAACCCTGTTGCTGACGCACAACGTGGAAACCCTCGGTGCCATGAGTTGCAACCCCGCCATTGGTGGGATTGGCAAGAGTCACCTGGTCAAGGAAATCGATGCCCTGGGCGGCGTCATGGCCATGGCTACCGACAAAGGTGGTATTCAGTTTCGCGTGCTCAACAGCCGCAAAGGCCCGGCGGTACGTGCTACTCGTGCACAAGCTGACCGCATTTTGTACAAGGCCGCGGTACGCGAAACCCTGGAAAACCAGCCGAACCTGTGGATATTTCAGCAAGCAGCGGATGACCTGATCGTCGAGCAGGACCAAGTACGCGGTGTCGTTACCCAAATGGGCCTGCGTTTCCTTGCAGAATCCGTGGTGTTGACCACCGGTACGTTCCTAGGCGGACTTATCCACATAGGTATGCAGAACTATTCCGGTGGCCGCGCTGGTGATCCGCCGTCGATTGCCTTGGCAAAACGCCTGCGTGAATTGCCACTGCGTGTCGGCCGCCTGAAAACCGGAACCCCGCCGCGTATCGACGGGCGCTCTGTGGATTTTTCGGTGATGACCGAGCAAGCCGGTGATACACCGATCCCGGTGATGTCGTTCATGGGTTCCAAAGAGCAGCACCCCAAACAGGTAAGCTGCTGGATTACCCACACCAACGCCCGAACCCACGAAATCATTGCCGCGAACCTCGATCGTTCGCCGATGTATTCCGGAGTGATCGAAGGCATTGGCCCGCGTTACTGCCCATCGATCGAAGACAAGATCCACCGCTTTGCCGACAAGGAAAGCCACCAGGTCTTCATCGAGCCCGAAGGCTTGACCACTCACGAGCTGTACCCGAACGGCATTTCCACGTCCCTGCCATTCGACGTGCAAATCCAGATCGTGCAATCGATTCGTGGCATGGAAAACGCGCACATCGTGCGCCCGGGCTACGCCATCGAGTACGACTACTTCGACCCGCGTGACCTCAAGTACAGCCTGGAAACCAAAGTCATCGGCGGCCTGTTCTTCGCCGGGCAAATCAACGGCACCACCGGTTACGAAGAGGCCGGCGCCCAAGGTTTGCTGGCCGGGACCAACGCGGCACTGCGTGCACAGGGCAAAGACAGCTGGTGCCCGCGTCGCGACGAGGCGTACATCGGCGTATTGGTGGACGACCTGATCACCCTGGGCACCCAGGAACCGTACCGGATGTTCACGTCCCGGGCGGAATATCGCCTGATCCTGCGTGAAGACAACGCCGACCTGCGCCTGACCGAAAAAGGTCGCGAGTTGGGCCTGGTCAATGACTCACGCTGGGCCGCCTTCTGCAAAAAACGCGAAAGCATCGCGCTGGAAGAGCAGCGCCTGAAAAGTACCTGGGTTCGCCCGGGCACCGAGCAAGGCGACGCGATTGCCGAAAAATTCGGCACGCCGCTGACCCACGAATACAATTTGCTGAACCTGCTGTCACGTCCGGAAATCGACTACGCTGGTCTGGTCGAAGTGACAGGCCACGGCGCCGAAGACGCACAGGTCGCCGAGCAGGTTGAAATCAAGACCAAATACGCCGGTTATATTGATCGCCAACAGGACGAGATCGCTCGCCTGCGTGCCAGTGAAGACACCAAGCTGCCTGTGGATATCGACTACACCGGGATTTCCGGGCTGTCGAAAGAAATCCAAAGCAAGCTGGGGATAACTCGGCCGGAGACACTCGGCCAGGCTTCACGTATTCCCGGCGTCACCCCGGCAGCCATTTCGCTGTTGATGATTCATTTGAAAAAACGCGGCGCGGGCCGTCAGTTGGAGCAAAGCGCTTGAGTTCGTTGGTCACCTCGCAACACGCCGAAGAGTTATCCACAGGTGCACGCCAGTTGGGTGTGCACTTGACCGATGCCCAGCATGAGTTGCTGCTGGGCTACCTGGCCCTGTTGATCAAATGGAACAAGGCTTACAACCTGACGGCGGTGCGCGACCCGAACGAAATGGTCTCGCGTCATTTGCTCGACAGCCTGAGCGTGATGCCGTTTATCGAAAACGGCCGCTGGCTGGACGTTGGCAGTGGCGGCGGCATGCCTGGCATCCCGTTGGCCATCCTGTTTCCAGAGTCGCAAGTCACGTGCCTGGACAGCAACGGCAAGAAAACCCGCTTCCTGACCCAGGTCAAACTCGAACTCAAGCTGGATAACCTTCAAGTTATCCACAGTCGCGTCGAAGCCTTCACGCCGCAGCAGCCCTTCAACGGAATTGTTTCCCGGGCATTCAGCAGCATGGAGAACTTCAGCAACTGGACCCGCCACTTAGGCGACCGCGACACCCGTTGGCTGGCAATGAAGGGCGTTCATCCAAGCGACGAGCTGTTAGCATTGCCGGCAGACTTCCACCTCGATAGCGAACACGCCTTGGCCGTACCCGGTTGCCAAGGCCAACGCCATCTGCTGATACTGCGCCGCACGGCATGATTGGGAACACAAGCAAGAATGGCTAAGGTATTCGCGATAGCGAACCAGAAAGGTGGCGTGGGCAAAACCACCACCTGCATCAACCTCGCAGCATCCCTGGTCGCGACCAAGCGCCGGGTGCTGTTGATCGATCTCGATCCACAGGGCAACGCCACCATGGGTAGCGGTGTGGATAAACACGGCCTGGAAAACTCGGTTTATGACTTGCTGATTGGCGAGTGCGACCTGGCCCAGGCCATGCACTACTCCGAGCACGGCGGTTATCAACTGCTGCCGGCCAACCGCGATTTGACCGCGGCGGAAGTGGTGCTGCTGGAAATGCAGATGAAAGAAAGCCGTCTGCGCAGCGCCCTGGCGCCGATCCGCGAGAACTACGATTACATTTTGATCGACTGCCCTCCGTCGCTGTCGATGCTCACGTTGAACGCTTTGGTCGCGGCAGATGGGGTGATTATCCCCATGCAGTGCGAGTACTTCGCGCTCGAAGGCTTGAGCGACCTTGTGGATAACATCAAGCGAATCGCCGAGTTGCTCAACCCGAACCTGCAAATCGAAGGCCTGCTGCGGACCATGTACGATCCGCGCCTGAGCCTGATGAACGATGTGTCGGCGCAGCTCAAGGAGCACTTTGGCGATCAGCTTTATGACACGGTGATCCCACGCAACATCCGCCTGGCCGAAGCGCCAAGCTATGGCATGCCCGCGCTGGCGTACGACAAATCATCGCGTGGCGCTATCGCCTACCTGGCATTGGCTGGCGAGATGGTTCGCCGTCAACGCCGCAACTCACGCACCGCTGCAGCCCAGCCAACTTAAGGAATCCCCATGGCCGTCAAGAAACGAGGTCTCGGACGTGGACTGGATGCACTGTTGAGTGGTCCGACTGTCACTTCGCTTGAAGAACAAGCGGTGCAGGCCGACGAGCGCGAGCTGCAACACCTGCCGCTGGACCTGATCCAGCGCGGTAAATACCAGCCGCGCCGGGACATGGACCCCCAGGCGTTGGAAGAGCTGGCCAATTCGATCAAGGCCCAGGGTGTGATGCAGCCGATCGTGGTCCGCCCGATTGGCAGCGGGCGCTTTGAAATCATCGCCGGTGAGCGCCGCTGGCGCGCCAGCCAGCAGGCCGGCAAGGACACCATCCCGGCGATGGTGCGCGATGTGCCGGACGAAACCGCCATCGCCATGGCGTTGATCGAGAACATCCAGCGTGAAGACCTCAATCCGATCGAAGAAGCGATCGCGTTGCAACGGTTGCAGCAGGAATTCAAACTGACTCAGCAGGAAGTCGCGGATGCGGTGGGCAAGTCCCGCGTGACCGTGTCCAACTTGCTGCGTCTGATCGCGCTGCCGGAAGTCATCAAAACCATGCTGTCCCATGGCGACCTGGAAATGGGTCATGCCCGTGCTTTGCTCGGATTGCCGGAAAATCAACAGGTTGAAGGGGCGCGACACGTTGTCGCACGGGGGCTCACCGTTCGCCAGACCGAAGCCTTGGTTCGCCAATGGCTCAGTGGCAAACCTGCTCCGGTCGAAACGGCCAAACCTGATCCGGATATCGCGCGCCTTGAGCAGCGCCTGGCCGAGCGCCTGGGCTCTGCGGTGCAAATCCGCCATGGCAAGAAAGGCAAAGGGCAATTAGTCATCGGCTATAACTCGCTTGATGAGCTTCAGGGCGTCCTTGCCCACATCCGCTGAAACATTTGCTTATGTAGCGCGTGATCGGAAAACACTACCGGACAGTTGAATAGGGGCAGAACCGCCCCTATACTCTGCGCGCATTTTGTCGGCACAAATTATGCCAAGTTATTGATTCTCGGCAGCCGACCATTGAGGAGCAAGAGTGATGGAAACCCGCACGCCAAACACGTTGCCGTTCCATCGCTTGGCCGTTTTTCCGGTTTTATTGGCTCAATTTGTCGTTTTGCTGATCGCCGCATTGGCGCTTTGGTATTGGCATGGAGTCGTAGCCGGATATTCAGGACTCTGCGGAGGCCTGATAGCCTTGCTGCCCAATATGTATTTCGCTCACAGGGCCTTTCGGTTTTCCGGCGCCCGAGCAGCCCAGGCGATCGTCCGGTCTTTTTATGCTGGCGAGGCAGGGAAACTGATTTTGACGGCAGTGCTGTTTGCACTGACCTTTGCAGGTGTGAAGCCATTGGCGCCGCTGGCTGTATTCGGCGTCTTCGTGTTGACCCAACTGGTCAGCTGGTTCGCTCCCCTGCTAATGAAAACAAGACTTTCGAAACCTTAGGGCGTTTGAGGCAACCATGGCAGAAACAACCGCTTCGGGCTATATCCAGCACCACTTGCAGAACCTGACCTTCGGTCAGCTTCCCAACGGCGGCTGGGGCTTCGCCCACTCCGCAGCAGAAGCCAAAGAAATGGGCTTTTGGGCTTTCCACCTGGACACTCTGGGTTGGTCGGTCGCATTGGGTCTGATCTTCGTCCTGATTTTCCGCATGGCGGCAAAGAAGGCGACTTCCGGTCAGCCAGGTGCTTTGCAGAACTTCGTTGAAGTATTGGTCGAATTCGTCGATGGCAGCGTGAAAGACAGCTTCCACGGCCGTAGCCCGGTGATTGCACCGCTGGCACTGACCATCTTCGTCTGGGTGTTCCTGATGAACGCCGTCGACTTGATTCCGGTGGACTGGATTCCTCAGTTGGCCATGGCGATCTCCGGCGACCCGCACATTCCATTCCGTGCTGTATCGACCACTGACCCGAACGCTACCCTGGGCATGGCCCTGTCGGTGTTTGCGTTGATCATTTTCTACAGCATCAAGATCAAGGGCATTGGCGGCTTTATCGGCGAACTGACCCTGCACCCGTTCGGCAGCAAGAACATCTTCGTTCAAGCCCTGCTGATCCCGGTGAACTTCTTGCTGGAATTCGTAACCCTGATCGCCAAGCCAATCTCCTTGGCCCTGCGACTGTTCGGCAACATGTATGCCGGCGAGCTGGTGTTCATTTTGATCGCTGTGATGTTCGGCAGCGGCCTGCTCTGGCTTAGCGGCCTGGGCATTGTTCTGCAGTGGGCGTGGGCGGTGTTCCACATCCTGATCATCACCCTGCAGGCCTTCATCTTCATGATGCTGACCATCGTCTACCTGTCGATGGCGCACGAAGAGAACCATTAAGACCAGTCTCGACTAGTCTGATGTCCTTCCCGGTAACACGGGAAGGTGGCCCAACAGGGCTATGAAACGATTTGTTTTACCGCTTTAAAATCTAAAAAACCTAAACCATACGACGTAAAAGTCGGGAGGAAAGATGGAAACTGTAGTTGGTCTAACCGCTATCGCTGTTGCACTGTTGATCGGCCTGGGCGCCCTGGGTACTGCCATTGGTTTCGGCCTGCTCGGCGGCAAGTTCCTGGAAGGCGCAGCGCGTCAGCCAGAAATGGTGCCAATGCTGCAAGTTAAAATGTTCATCGTTGCCGGCCTGCTCGACGCCGTGACCATGATCGGTGTTGGTATCGCTCTATTCTTCACCTTCGCGAACCCCTTCGTTGGTCAACTCGCCGGTTAATCACTCGTTTTTTCGAGTGATTGGTGTGTTGTGCAACGAACGAGCGAGGTATTGGCGTGAACATTAATGCAACCATTATTGGTCAGTCCTTAGCGTTCTTGATTTTTGTCGTTTTCTGCATGAAGTTCGTATGGCCTCCGGTCATCGCAGCTTTGCATGAACGTCAAAAGAAGATCGCGGATGGACTGGACGCTGCCACTCGTGCAGCTCGCGACCTGGAGTTGGCCCAAGAGAAAGCGGGCCATCAACTGCGCGATGCTAAGGCACAGGCAGCTGAAATCATTGAGCAAGCCAAGAAGCGCGGTAATCAGATCGTTGAAGAGGCTGTTGAAAAAGCCCGTATCGACGCTGACCGTGTGAAGGTTCAGGCTCAGGCCGAGATCGAGCAGGAACTGAACAGTGTCAAAGATGCGCTGCGTGCCCAACTGGGTGCTCTGGCCGTCGGCGGTGCTGAGAAGATCCTGGGTGCCACAATCGATCAAAACGCGCACGCGGAGCTGGTAAACAAACTGGCTGCTGAAATTTAAGCGAGGGCGATCATGGCAGAATTGACCACGTTGGCCCGACCTTACGCTAAGGCAGCCTTCGAGCACGCCCAGGCCCACCAGCAGCTGGCCTCTTGGTCAGCCATGCTCGGCCTGGCTGCAGCAGTGTCGCAAGACGACACCATGCAGCGCGTGCTCAAGGCCCCGCGACTGACGAGCGCAGACAAGGCCGCCACGTTTATTGACGTGTGCGGCGACAAGTTTGATGTGAAAGTGCAGAACTTCATCCACGTCGTTGCCGAAAACGACCGTCTCCCGCTTTTGCCGGAGATCGCCGCTCTGTTCGACCTGTACAAGGCCGAGCAAGAGAAGTCGGTAGACGTTGAAGTGACCAGTGCTTTTGCATTGAACCAAGAACAGCAAGACAAACTCGCCAAGGTTCTCAGTGCACGACTCGACCGGGAAGTGCGCCTGCAAGTTGCGGAAGACCCATCCCTCATTGGGGGTGTTGTCATTCGCGCCGGCGACCTGGTTATCGATGGCTCGATTCGCGGCAAACTCGCGAATCTTGCCGAAGCATTGAAATCTTGAGTTTGAAGGGGCAGCAGAGCAATGCAGCAACTCAATCCTTCCGAAATAAGTGAAATTATCAAGGGCCGCATCGACAAGCTCGATGTGACCTCCCAAGCCCGTAACGAAGGCACTGTCGTCAGCGTATCTGACGGCATCGTGCGGATTCACGGTCTGGCCGACGTAATGTACGGCGAGATGATCGAGTTTCCGGGCGGCGTCTACGGTATGGCCCTCAACCTGGAGCAAGACTCGGTAGGTGCCGTTGTATTGGGCGCGTACACCAGTCTGGCTGAAGGCATGAGCGCCAAGTGCACAGGCCGCATCCTGGAAGTTCCGGTTGGTAAGGAACTGCTGGGTCGCGTAGTCGACGCACTGGGTAACCCTGTTGACGGTAAAGGTCCACTGGGCAACACCGAGACCGACGCGGTCGAGAAAGTTGCTCCAGGCGTGATCTGGCGTAAGTCGGTAGACCAGCCTGTACAGACTGGCTACAAGGCTGTCGATGCCATGATTCCAGTCGGCCGTGGCCAGCGTGAGCTGATCATCGGTGACCGTCAGATCGGTAAAACCGCTCTGGCCATCGACGCGATCATCAACCAGAAAGACAGCGGCATTTTCTGCGTCTACGTAGCCATTGGTCAGAAGCAATCGACCATCGCCAACGTGGTTCGCAAGCTGGAAGAAAACGGCGCCCTGGCCAACACGATTATCGTGGCTGCCAGTGCTTCGGAATCTCCTGCGCTGCAATTCCTGGCACCGTACTCCGGTTGCACCATGGGTGAATTCTTCCGCGACCGCGGTGAAGACGCGCTGATCGTTTATGACGATCTGTCCAAGCAAGCAGTGGCTTACCGCCAGATTTCCCTGCTGCTGCGCCGTCCACCAGGCCGTGAAGCTTACCCAGGCGACGTGTTCTATCTCCACTCCCGTCTGCTGGAGCGCGCATCCCGCGTGTCCGAAGAGTACGTAGAGAAGTTCACCAACGGCGCAGTGACCGGCAAAACCGGTTCCCTGACCGCACTGCCGATCATCGAAACCCAGGCTGGCGACGTTTCCGCGTTCGTTCCGACCAACGTGATTTCTATCACCGACGGTCAGATCTTCCTGGAATCGGCCATGTTCAACTCGGGCATCCGCCCTGCAGTGAACGCCGGTGTTTCGGTATCCCGTGTGGGTGGTGCCGCTCAGACCAAGATCATCAAGAAGCTCTCCGGTGGTATCCGTACCGCTCTGGCTCAGTACCGTGAACTGGCGGCATTCGCCCAGTTCGCTTCTGACCTGGACGAAGCGACCCGTAAGCAACTTGAGCATGGTCAGCGCGTTACCGAGCTGATGAAGCAGAAGCAATACGCCCCAATGTCGATCGCTGACATGGCGTTGTCGCTGTATGCCGCTGAGCGTGGGTTCCTGACCGACGTTGAAATCACCAAGGTCGGCAGCTTTGAACAAGCGCTGATTGCTTACTTCAACCGCGATCACGCCGAATTGATGGCCAAGATCAACGTGAAGGGTGACTTCAATGACGATATCGATGCTGGCATGAAAACCGGTATCGAGAAGTTCAAGGCCACCCAAACCTGGTAAGCCGCAGCGGGAGCCGCAAGGCTCCCGCTTGCTAACCTGATAGGTGTTACATGGCAGGCGCAAAAGAGATTCGCAGTAAGATTGCGAGCATCAAAAGCACGCAAAAAATTACCAGCGCCATGGAAAAAGTGGCGGTCAGCAAAATGCGCAAGGCACAAATGCGCATGGCTGCTAGCCGTCCTTATGCGGAGCGTATCCGCCAGGTAATTGGGCATCTGGCCAACGCCAACCCGGAATACCGCCACCCGTTCATGATCGACCGCGACGTTAAGCGTGTGGGTTATGTGGTAGTGAGCAGTGACCGTGGTTTGTGCGGTGGTTTGAATACCAACCTGTTCAAGGCCCTGGTCAAGGACATGGCGGTAAACCGCGAAAAGGGCGTCGAGATCGATCTGTGTGTTGTTGGTAGCAAGGGTGCGGCCTTTTTCCGTAACTTCGGCGGTAACGTCGTTGCAGCTATCAGCCACCTGGGTGAAGAGCCGTCGATCAATGATTTGATCGGCAGTGTGAAGGTGATGCTGGATGCGTACCTGGAAGGCCGGATTGACCGCCTGTCCGTGGTATCCAACAAGTTCATCAACACCATGACCCAGCAGCCAACCGTGGAGCAATTGATTCCACTGGTGGCGACTCCGGATCAGGAACTCAAGCACCACTGGGACTACCTCTACGAACCAGACGCCAAAGAGCTGCTTGACGGCTTGATGGTGCGCTACGTGGAGTCGCAGGTGTACCAGGCGGTGGTCGAGAACAACGCAGCTGAACAAGCGGCGCGGATGATCGCGATGAAAAACGCTACCGATAACGCCGGTGATCTGATCAGCGATTTGCAGCTGATCTACAACAAGGCGCGTCAGGCTGCGATCACCCAAGAGATCTCGGAAATCGTCGGCGGCGCTGCCGCGGTTTAACGGTTCAAATATTCAGAGGATCCAGCTATGAGTAGCGGACGTATCGTTCAAATCATCGGCGCCGTTATCGACGTGGAATTCCCACGCGACAGCGTACCGAGCATCTACAACGCTTTGAAAGTACAAAGCGATGCAGGCACCACTCTGGAAGTTCAGCAGCAGCTGGGCGACGGCGTGGTTCGTACCATTGCAATGGGTTCCACCGAAGGCTTGAAGCGCGGTCTGGACGTTCTGGACACTGGCGCTGCCATCTCCGTACCGGTCGGTAAAGCGACCCTGGGCCGGATCATGGACGTACTCGGTAACCCGATCGACGAAGCTGGCCCGATCGACACCGAAGAGCGCTGGGGCATTCACCGTCCAGCACCTTCGTTCGCCGAGCAAGCTGGCGGCAACGATCTGCTGGAAACCGGCATCAAGGTTATCGACCTGGTTTGCCCGTTCGCCAAAGGCGGTAAAGTCGGTCTGTTCGGTGGTGCCGGTGTAGGCAAAACCGTAAACATGATGGAACTGATCCGTAACATCGCCATCGAGCACAGCGGTTATTCCGTGTTCGCCGGTGTGGGTGAGCGTACTCGTGAGGGTAATGACTTCTACCACGAGATGAAGGACTCCAACGTTCTGGACAAAGTGGCACTGGTTTACGGTCAGATGAACGAGCCGCCGGGTAACCGTCTGCGCGTAGCACTGACTGGCCTGACCATGGCCGAGAAGTTCCGTGACGAAGGTAACGACGTTCTGCTGTTCGTCGACAACATCTACCGTTACACCTTGGCCGGTACTGAAGTATCCGCACTGCTGGGCCGTATGCCTTCTGCAGTGGGTTACCAGCCGACCCTGGCTGAAGAGATGGGCGTTCTGCAAGAACGTATCACTTCGACCAAAGAAGGTTCGATCACCTCGATCCAAGCGGTATACGTACCTGCGGATGACTTGACTGACCCATCGCCTGCTACCACCTTCGCCCACTTGGACGCCACCGTCGTTCTGTCCCGTGACATCGCTTCCCTGGGTATTTACCCAGCGGTCGATCCACTCGACTCGACTTCGCGCCAGTTGGACCCGAACGTGATCGGCCAGGAGCACTACGACACCGCTCGCGGCGTTCAGTACGTGCTGCAGCGTTACAAAGAACTGAAGGACATCATTGCGATCCTGGGTATGGACGAGCTGTCGGAAACCGACAAGCAGTTGGTATCCCGCGCTCGTAAGATCCAGCGCTTCTTGTCGCAGCCGTTCTTCGTGGCTGAAGTCTTCACCGGTGCTTCGGGTAAATACGTTTCCCTGAAAGACACCATTGCTGGCTTCAAAGGCATCCTCAACGGTGACTACGACCACCTGCCAGAACAAGCGTTCTACATGGTCGGCGGCATCGAAGAAGCGATCGAGAAAGCCAAGAAACTGTAATCCCGGCGCCCGGCGACGGGCGCTCATCAGGTTGAGGCAATCAGATGGCTATGACAGTCCATTGCGATATCGTCAGCGCGGAAGGGGAAATCTTCTCCGGTCTGGTAGAAATGGTGATTGCACACGGCGAACTCGGTGATCTGGGTATTGCCATGGGCCACGCGCCGTTGATCACCAGCTTGAAGCCAGGTCCGATCACGCTGACCAAGCAAGGCGGGGAACGTGAGGTGTTTTACATCTCTGGTGGTTTCCTCGAGGTTCAGCCGAACATGGTCAAGGTACTTGCCGACACCGTGCAGCGTGCTGGCGACCTGGATGAAGCCTCCGCTCAGGAAGCCGTCAAGGCTGCCGAGAAGGCCCTGAACGAAAAGGGCGCGGACTTCGACTACAGCGCTGCTGCTGTACGTCTGGCCGAGGCTGCAGCTCAGCTGCGCACGCTCCAGCAGTTGCGCAAGAAGTAAGCGGCTACGCCGTCGTACATCGTGCGCGATTGATTAAAAAGGGTAGCCTCGGCTACCCTTTTTCTTTTTTTGCAAAACACTTCTCTGGTCTGAAGCTGGACCGCCCAGGATTGGTAGCCATTCATGTCTCTTGAAATCGTCATACTCGCCGCAGGCCAGGGCACCCGCATGCGTTCGGCCCTGCCGAAGGTGCTACACCCGGTCGCGGGCAATTCCATGCTCGGCCATGTTATCCACAGCGCCCGGCAACTGGACCCGCAGCGGATTCACGTGGTGATTGGCCATGGCGCCGACGTGGTGCGTGAACGCCTGGCCGCCGATGACCTGAATTTCGTGCTGCAGGACAAACAACTCGGCACCGGCCACGCCACTGCGCAAGCCGTGCCGTTCATCACCGCCGATACCGTGCTGATCCTCTACGGCGATGTGCCGCTGATCGAAGTGGAAACCCTGCAACGCCTGCTCAAACACGTAGTGCCTGGTCAGATGGGCCTGCTCACCGTTGAGCTCGATGACCCAACCGGCTACGGCCGAATCGTGCGCAACGCTGACGGCAAGGTTGCGGCCATTGTTGAACACAAAGATGCCACCGACGCCCAGCGCGCCATCACCGAAGGCAACACCGGCATTCTCGCCGTCCCTGCCAACAAGCTGGCTGACTGGATGAGCCGCCTGTCCAACAACAACGCCCAGGGCGAGTACTACCTCACCGACGTGATCGAGATGGCCGTGAGTGATGGCCTGCTGGTCGCCACTGAACAGCCCCACGACCCGATGGAAGTGCAGGGCGCCAATGACCGCAAGCAGCTTGCAGAACTGGAGCGTCACTACCAACTGCGCGAAGGCCGCCGCCTCATGGCCCAGGGCGTGACCTTGCGCGACCCGGCGCGCTTCGATGTGCGGGGTGACGTCACCGTAGGCCGCGACGTGCTGATCGACATCAACGTGATCCTCGAAGGCCGTGTGATCATTGAGGACGACGTGGTCATTGGCCCGAACTGCGTGATCAAGGACAGCACTCTGCGCAAAGGCGTGGTGGTCAAAGCCAACAGCCATATTGACGGTGCGGTGATGGGCGAGGGCAGCGACGCGGGGCCGTTTGCGCGCTTGCGTCCGGGCAGCGTGCTGGGCGCCAGGGCCCATGTGGGTAACTTCGTTGAACTGAAAAACGCGCGCATGGGCGACGATGCCAAGGCAGGCCACTTGGCTTATCTCGGTGATGCGGTCATCGGTGCTCGCAGCAACATCGGTGCGGGTGCGATCACCTGCAACTACGATGGCGCGAACAAGTATCAGACGACGATCGGTGAGGACGTATTCATCGGCTCGAATAACTCGCTGATTGCACCCGTCACCATCGGCGACGGATCCAACACCGCTGCGGGTTCCACCATCAATCAGGATGTGGATAAGTCTCAACTGGCGGTGGCCCGCGCCCGTCAGCGCAACATCGACGGTTGGAAACGCCCGGTCAAAATCAAGAAGACCTGAGTTATCCACAGAGTCGAAATCAGCACAGTTCAAATGTGGAAGCGGGCTTGCTCGCGAAAGCGTCGGGTCAGGCCCTGAAAAGTTGACTGACACACCGCATTCGCGAGCAAGCCCGCTCCCACATTTTGCTCAGTGTTGTGTCAAAAAGACTTTTCGATCTGCTTGACGATTTCCTGCCAATAGGTTTTGATTGCCTTCGTTATCTTTCGAAACGAAACTTATCATCACCATGTCGAAACGAAATACACCCCAACGACGCCACAACATCCTGACCTTGCTCAATGAACAGGGTGAAGTCAGCGTGGACGAGTTGGCCAAGCGTTTCGAAACCTCGGAAGTGACCATCCGCAAGGACCTGGCCGCCCTGGAAAGCAATGGTTTGCTGCTGCGCCGCTATGGTGGCGCCATCACCATGCCCCAAGAGCTTGTGGGCGACGCCGCCCAACCCATCTCGGCCTACAAGCGCGCCATTGCCCGTGCAGCCGTGATGCGTTTGCGTGAACACGCGCGCATCATCATCGACAGCGGCAGCACCACCGCTGCCATGATCCCCGAGCTGGGCCACCAGCCTGGCCTGGTGGTGATGACCAACTCCCTGCACGTGGCCAGCGCCCTGAGTGAGTTGGAGCACGAACCGGTGCTGCTCATGACCGGTGGCACTTGGGACCCGCACTCGGATTCATTCCAGGGACAGGTGGCCGAGCAAGTGCTGCGCTCCTACGACTTTGATCAACTGTTCATCGGCGCCGACGGCATCGATCTGCTGCGCGGCACCACCACCTTTAACGAACTGCTGGGCCTGAGCCGCGTGATGGCCGAGGTCGCCCGTGAAGTGGTGGTGATGGTCGAATCCGAAAAGATCGGCCGCAAGATCCCCAACCTGGAACTGCCCTGGAGCAGTGTCCATACCCTTATTACCGATGATCGCCTGCCGCTTGAGGCCCGCGACCAGATCCAAGCCCGCGGCATTACGCTGATATGCGCGGCAATCATCTAGGAGAAATACCATGTGTGGAATTGTAGGCGCAGTCGCTGAACGCAACGTCACCGCCATCCTGCTTGAAGGCCTCAAGCGCCTGGAATACCGCGGCTATGACAGCGCCGGTGTGGCTGTCTTCACCAACGCCGGCAAGCTTGAGCGCATGCGCCGCCCGGGCAAGGTCAGTGAGCTGGAGCAAGCCCTGCTCGGCGAGCCGCTGGTCGGCCGTCTTGGCATCGCCCACACCCGCTGGGCCACCCACGGTGCGCCGTGCGAGCGCAACGCCCACCCGCATTTCTCCGGTGACTTGGCGGTGGTGCACAACGGCATTATCGAAAACCACGAAGTGCTGCGCGAGCAGCTCAAAGGCCTGGGCTACGTATTCACCTCGGACACCGACACTGAAGTCATCGCCCACCTGCTGAATCACAAGCTCAAGGACCTCGGCGACCTGACCGTCGCCCTCAAAGCCACCGTCAAGGAACTGCATGGCGCTTATGGCCTGGCCGTGGTCAGCGCCAGCCAACCTGACCGCGTGGTTGCCGCGCGCAGTGGCAGCCCGTTGGTGATCGGCCTGGGCCTGGGGGAAAACTTCCTCGCCTCCGACCAACTGGCCCTGCGCCAGGTCACCGACCGCTTCATGTACCTGGAAGAGGGCGATATTGCCGACATCCGCCGTGAAAGCGTGGCGATCTGGGACGTCAATGGTAACCCCGTAGAGCGCGAGGCGGTGCAATACCGCGACGGTGCCGAAGCTGCCGACAAAGGCGAGTTCCGGCACTTCATGCTCAAGGAAATCCACGAGCAACCGTCCGTGGTGCAACGCACCCTGGAAGGCCGCCTGAGCCAGAACCAAGTGCTGGTCAATGCCTTCGGCCCGCAAGCTGCCGAGCTGTTCGCCAAAGTGCGCAACGTGCAGATCGTCGCCTGCGGCACTAGCTACCACGCCGGCATGGTTGCGCGTTACTGGCTGGAAGAACTGGCTGGCATCCCGTGCCAGGTCGAAGTCGCCAGCGAATTCCGCTACCGCAAAGTGGTGGTGCAGCCCGACACCCTGTTCGTGACGATCTCCCAGTCCGGCGAAACCGCCGACACCCTGGCTGCGCTGCGCAACGCTAAAGAGCTGGGCTTCCTCGCCAGCCTGGCGATCTGCAACGTCAGTATCAGCTCCCTGGTGCGCGAATCCGACCTGACCCTGCTGACCCAAGCCGGTCGCGAAATTGGCGTAGCCTCCACCAAAGCCTTCACCACCCAACTGGTTGGCTTGTTGTTGCTGACCCTGTCCCTGGGCCAGGTGCGTGGCACCCTCGCCGAAGGTGTTGAAGCCACGCTGGTGGAAGAACTGCGCCGCCTGCCGACCCGCCTGGGCGAAGCCCTGGCCATGGACAGCACCGTGGAAAAAGTCGCCGAACTGTTTGCCGACAAAAACCACACCCTGTTCCTCGGCCGTGGCGCGCAATACCCGGTGGCGATGGAAGGTTCGCTGAAACTCAAGGAAATCTCGTACATCCACGCCGAAGCCTACCCGGCGGGCGAGCTGAAGCACGGCCCGTTGGCCCTGGTGGATGATGACATGCCGGTGGTCACCGTCGCGCCGAACAACGAACTGCTGGAAAAGCTCAAATCCAACCTGCAGGAAGTACGCGCCCGTGGCGGCCAACTGATCGTGTTCGCCGACGAAAAGGCCGGCATGACCAACGGCGAAGGCACCCACGTCATCAACATGCCGCACATCCACGACACCCTGTCGCCGATTCTCTACACCATCCCGCTGCAGCTGCTGTCGTACTACGTCGCTGTGCTTAAAGGTACAGACGTTGATCAGCCGCGTAACTTGGCGAAGTCGGTGACGGTGGAGTAAGACGGCAACAGCCTTGAGACCTTTGGTCTTTGTGAATTAAAGCTGTCGCTTGCGAATTAAAACTGTCGATGGGGCTGCCAGGCTAGGTAGCCTCTCGACATTTCTTGATCGTCGGTTGTGTCGTGGTGAAAGAAATGCCAATCACTGGGGATTCGATGCGTCTCAGAATCCAGCGTGGTGAGTCTTTGCGTTCATACGTAGCGCGGACTCTGTACCTGAATTTCGGAAAACATGAGCTTTCCTCGTTAGCCAATGGGAATATCCTAACCAAGGATGTTAGAAAGATTGCTTCCATCCTTGGCTGGTCAGGATGTCATGGGTTTAATCGGCTTCTGCATGAGCATACTAACTATCCAATGAAGTCAGTTTTCAAGGATGATCATGACATTTCATATTCGCTAGCCAGCTACACCAATTCTAGATATGTGATTGAGAGCAGCGCGCTTTCACACTCATTCTGCCCTGATTGTTTATCAGACGACATAAAGTCATTGGGCTATTCGTACTGGCGCCGTCCCTTGCACAGCGATGTGAATCTTTGTACAAAGCATTCAACCAAGCTGGTTCACAACTGTCCATTTTGTGGTGAAAATTTTTCGGTCGATAATCATGGGCTGGAAGTAATGTGGAGTGGCTGCAATGGCAGATATCTGAATGAGGTAGTTGCAGACACCGGTGTTGATGAAGTGGAAGCTAAATTGGCCTCTTTCGTAGTGGGTTTCTATCAATGCTCATTCCATATTCCAATTGAAAAAGCCATTTGCGTTTTAATAGAAAGACTGCTTCAACTTAGATCTACAACGTCTGAACGTATCGATCAACTTGAAAATGACCTAGAATGGCTCGATAAGCGCATACATTCGATGAACTGTGCCAAGTCCCAAAATAACGGACTGATGGTCAATGTTCTGAGCTTCTCTTATTTTGACATGGTAATAGTTTATTTTGACAGCTTCGATCATTTTCTGAATAGCCTGAGAGCAGCCAGCGCTAGCTTTCGTCCTATAAACTCTCTTTGGCATACTTATAACTCTGGTGGATTCGAGTCGCTTCAGTTTGTACAAGAGGATGAAGCGCATGGCATGGGGTACTGGTCTTGTCCGTATCCGTTTAAAGATTTTGCGGAATCTGAAACTTTAGATAGTCTCGCCCGTAGAAAAAAGGCAAGGTATGCGTGCTGCGACTTTCCCGCCCCAAAAAAACCGCTTGTTTATAGCGATGCATAATTTTGAACGTCAAACATCAGAGTAAGCGGAGTTCATAAGAACTAATATCGTCCACAAATAATTTTGCGAATTAATGCTCTAGTCTTCGGATAGCGGTCCTTTATCTCGAGGGATCGATACAACATAGGCACCAAACGATAAATATCATTCATTTTAATATGTGCTCCATCCGGTTTTTGAGCGCTTTCTTTTAAGACGGTCTCGACCAGAGAGACAAGCGACACGTCACGCTCATCCCAATTCAATCTAGAATTGTTTCCGCAACGCCCTGACGGCAATTTGCGGATTTGCGTATTCAGCCATTCTCGATCATTTCTATATAGCCAAGCGTAGGTTTCAGGAATAACATATCGTATTTTTTTGGCACTAGCATCTTTATTTAAAGAGACTGCATTTGTCCACGTTGATCGATACGCTTGTAGATTTAATTCCAGCTCAATTTCTTTCCTTTTATACTTTAGGCCTTCTTCTTCTCGGATAATCCGATTTAGCGTACAGATAGTGATATCGAATTTATCGCAAATATCCTGCTTTGGTAATCCTGTTAACAAGAGCCGAACTATGCTAGCCCGTATAGGAGGTTTTAGCTTTTTTGGCTTGCGAGCCATAGTCTGGCGATTCGGGGATGTTAAAACTCGCGTTGTTTTGAGGCGCTTATTAGCACTAACTCTGAAATGGGGTTGCTCATCGTGCGAAATTACCATGCGATCATACGCACTAACGAACTCAGCGAAGCTGTCGAAAAGGAAAGTTATTAACGTCAAGTGCTTCAACGGATGGTGATGGCCACGTGGGGCTCTTAACATTTGCGAGATGAACATCTTCGCTTGCTTATTAGTAGTAGGGAGTGATGTGAACGGTGAATACGGCTGCAGTAAGTTAGTGTGCTCCAAAAAAGCTGATAGGTTGTGCGTAGGTCTATCTATAAAGTCTCGATACACGGTGCAGACTATGGATGGTTCAAAACGTCTCGATAATGGGAGGGATGCCAGATCCAAAACAGCGCCTCCAATAGACCGCGCTGCACTGTTCGTTTGAAGGGCTGATGTATAGGGTTCCAGATATTGCTCTTCCGGAAGGACCCAGCGAAAGCGCCCTGACCATGGGCGATTGAGTGCACTTACCAGCAGAGGCGAATGGTGTATTGGGCACAAAAGCACTCCTGGATATTGATGGCTCCTATGCCAGTAAGCTACGCCATGTAGACTCAGATCTCGGCCCATGCAGATGGAACATGCTTTCAAGGGGTGCTCAGCCCCGAACCGGCCTGTTAGCAACCCTAAGCGATATTTCAGTGAGCCGACTGATGGACCTCTCATCAACGTCTCTACACTTTGGATCTGTGTCTGGCACTGGAATGGGCGAAATAACGGGAAGATGGTGTGTCCATAGATTATGGACTCTACGTCGCCCCAGCAATCAGTAAGCCGGCTGCTTAGCGCATCGAGATTGCCAGGGAAATCGTGAGTTACTGAGCGGTAGTTAGGGCCATAGAGCCACTCTAGCGTTGCCGGCGTATCTATATGCCCCAACCAGCAGTGCTGGCGGCTGCAAAGGCTGTAGAAGGTTTCATCTTCAAACCATTTGAGCACTTCTGTGGGCGCTGTTGAAATGCAGATACTCATTAGTCCATCCTCGATAGAGCATTAAGACTAGGAAATGCTTCTACACGGAGGGAGATTTATTTTTATAACAGTGGTATTCCAAAATTCTTAATTAGGCTTTTAATTTCCAAATCGTATAACTGGATATTTTAAGTAAAAAATGATTATGAGAGCTTGTCGATTAACCTCTTATAGCCCACGAACACCCACCGACGGGAACAACGCTATCTGTTGTCACTGTCGCCGTCCTAACGGTAATATGCTTCTTCTATGCGCGTTTAAACCCAGAGAAGGTAGAGTGATAACTGACTATGGGGTAAGCAATGGCGGAATCACCGAGGCTACCGATGAATAACTATTAAATTTCTACGTTACGAACTAATTAGAGACAGGGACTCAAGTGCGACCTTGAGTCCCTGTGGATAAGTCAGATTTAACCGGCTGACCATTCCATTCTCTATTTCTGGTTGTGAGGCGTCAAGCCTCGCAAGGATTCGTTCATCCACAAGAAATGCGCTTTATCCACAGAAGCGCTGATGTACACGTGCCCGAACGGCAAGGGCTCCACGTAAGTCATTGATTTTATCCCCAGCTTTTATGACTGAGTGGTGCCCTATAGAAATTGGACTATCTGTATGACACCGCAGAAAAGAATGGAGCTCATAATGAGCCGGCAAGGTCGGTTCGAATGGGGCGACACGTACATCCCGGCGACGTTGGCAATTCCCCGGGAGGCACCGAAGGGTTCTCGCATAAGCCGGCTCAATAGTCGAAGGCTGGGCCGCGCAATACATGCTCTTTCGACTCCAGAAAAGGTCTTTAGTCAGTTAGCGCTCTACCATCCCGATTTGATCGACCTTCACGAGCAGAAAATGCTGTGGCCGTTGAGCTCCGGGCATCCGCTCCGCGGTCATCCACTCACGAAGGGCTACTTCCTCTGTCCTGTCACTGGGACGGTCGAGATAGCCAAGGAGTTGGGATTTAAGCATCACGAGATCGGTGTGGACTTGGCCGATGGGCGGCGGGTGAAAATGCCGTTCCCCTACCAAGGAGACCTCCTGTTGTATCTGAAGGACCAGGAAGGCATTCCATATGCCATCAACTGGACGGTGAAGGACAGCAAAGCGGCATTCGGTGAACGTCGGATCACGGCTGCAAAAACCCCGGTGCAGCAAAAGAAAGATCGCGCGCACGCTACCCTTCGAACCGAGTTGGAAAAGCTCTACTACGCCAGCGCTGGCGTCAGAACTGTGCAGATGTCCATGGATGAGCTGTCCCCTACAGTGATTGCCAATTTGGACCTGCTATTCATGACCCACGAACTGCCGTTGTCGCTAGGTCCTAATTTGTTAGATGACTTTAGCTCTGCGGTTCGGGAAGCAGCTTTTGCCGGCGAGCCTGTAGCGTACGTTGCGATCCGATACGCGAAATGCTGGGCGAGTCGGGATCAATTCATTGCGAAAATCTACCAGGACATCTGGCAACGCAAGCTCCTGGTCAACTTCTTAAAACCTATACTCATTGATCAGCCTCTCGACATGGAAGGAGGTGATCTTCTTCAGATATACGCATCACTTTTTCAGGGGATAGCGTCGTGATCTCGGGCGCTAGACTGGTCGCGCCTGAGGGTTTTTTGTCTCTGGAAAAGGGGAAGATCTACCACTTCCTCCACAGTGACGGCAGTACCAACCGAGTCCGCCTGGTTGAGTTTTATGACGGCAATCATGAGCTTGCCTCACTTCTCATTACGTTGACACGAATCGAATTTGAAGAGGCGCTTGAGGATGGACTGATACTCGAGCTCGGTATAACAGACAATACTCCCCCGTGGCTTGAGCCTGTTGGAGGCATTTCCATATCGCATCGAGAGAGCCGACGTGTGTCTTCCAAGGAAAGCTATGATCAGAAGGTCAATCGTCGTTTCGCTGCCATTTCTGATCTGGTCCTAAGACTCGCCGAAATACTCTCCAGTGACAGCCCGGACGCCATCATCAATGCACATGCCAAGGCTCACAAGCCTGAGCAAAATGCTGCTCGTCTACGGCTCTGGTTCTATACCTACATCGTATTCGGCCACAACAAATGGGCGCTGATGCCACCACTGCATCGTATTGGTGGGTGGAATCGAGATGATCCGTCATACGTACGCAAATTGGGGCGCCCCTCGCCACATGGTAAGAGCTGGGGCTTTCGGTCCGACCAAGCGATGAAAGAAAAGATTCTTTCGGGATATATCGCTTGCCGTTCTCCCTACAAAACTGCAAACACCATTTATGCAGAAATTCTTACCAAGGTGTTTGGGTGTGTGACGAAGAAAGGTAGCGATGGCATCAGGTTCATTCATCCCAACGGTGAACCTTTTCCCACGTTTTCCCAAGTCCGATATCAGATTGAACAAGCGGTCAATCCTAAGCAGCGATCCATTGGGGTTAGAGGGACGCACAAGACGCGTGCCATCTCGGGATCTCTGGGAAGCTTCGCGGATCGATTGCTCAACGTGAATCAGCGTGTTGAATTTGATGGCTATTACATCTCCGAGAAGCTTTCCGGAGTAACGGAGGGTAGCGCGGTCGATAGCTTTTGCGTCGTTCGAGCCGTGTGTGGACTCTCGGGACTCATCTTGGGCATCGGTTTCGCTGATGGAAAGGAAAGCATGGACGCCTACAGAATGTGCCTGTATTCGATGGCTAGCGATAAGGTCAAATATTGTGAGCTATTCGGGATTCCCATTGAGGCTGATGATTGGCCAAGTCACGGTCTATCTGGGGCGCTCGTATTCGATCGCGGTCCGGGAGCTAACTACGACGTGGAGTCCGAAATCAGTTGGCTAGGCACCTTTGAGAATACCCCTGTGTTCTCCGGACAGTCCAAAGCGACGGTGGAGTCATCTCACCCGAGAGACAAGAAAACATGGGATCAACCCAGCTATTTCCACAGCACGCTGAATTTCGTGCAGATGGCAAAACGAGAAATCGTGCAGGTGCTACTGGATAATCGTGTGTCAGACGCCAGTCGTCGAATGGATGAGGAGCTGATACTGGCGGGAGTTAAGCCTACACCGGTTGCGATCTTTCAGTACTGGGACAAGCGGGCCAGAAACTCAGGCCAAACGATGCATCCCGATACTGCTGTCAGGAAATTCCTGGCGGAAAGACCAGCCACAATCCAGAAGGATGCAGTGTACTTTTACGGGCGTAAGTACAGATCTCAATCGCTGGTCGCGACAGGTGTGTTTGATCGGGTAGCGAAGAACGGAGTGATTTCTACATCAGCCTACACCCTCACAATGTGCGTACGGCACATATGGATTGAGGTAAACGGTACGCTCTATGAGCTCGACTTCCTCCGCTCTCAAAGGACCAGTGAGAGGTTCGTGGATATTTCGCTACGCGATCTCCAAGACATTGATCAAATGAGGCACGAAGGTAAGGCTGTGCTTCGCGACGAAACCCCAGCCACGGAGCAGCACATGTGGGACAAGTTCAAGCAGAACACAGGGGAGGAAGCATTCAGCGGTAGTCGAAAACCGGGGCGTCCTCCAAGAAACTCGTCGGTGCGGCGAGATTCAGACGACTATGATCGCTTAACAGGTAAAACGGGATGAACACTCTAACCGACACTCGGTTCAGTGATTGCTTGGACTCAGAAAAAATCCGTACCAAGGTCACCGTAAGACCAGAGCCTGTAGCGGGACTGGAATCCATCGATCCTCTGATTGCAGCTGAGCTGTTGGAAAGTACGCTTAAACAAATTTTTATCCCCAATCAGTTTTCCCTGGCATTCATCAAAGAGATGGTGGGCAGGGCGTCATTACACAGTCAGCAGCTCTTCTCGAGCCAGGCCCAATACTCAGCGAGGGTATTCAACCCACCAGAGCTCGAAGTATCCCCCCTGTGCTTAACGGGTTTGGCCGGGATTGGAAAAAGCCAAACCATTGTGGCGTTGCGCAAGGTACTACCGCAGCCAACAGAGCTGTCGTGCGATCTTTACCAAGGCACCGTGCCCCTGCTGTCGCATTGGTATGCGAGTGCTAGAGGTAAGGCGAGCGGAAAAGCTCTTCTTGAGAACTTTGTTTTTGGAGATAACCCCAAGCTTCGCATGAGCACTGTTGCCATACTTCTAAAGGAGTCGCGACGAGCGGCTAACAAGCATGGGGTCTCTCTCACGATACTGGAGGAGATGCAACACATTAGCACGGGGGCTGGGGCCGCAATGGTGACTGATATCCTGTTGACCATGGCAGCGATTGGCCCACCCATGGTTTTCGTGTGCAACTACAGTCTTGCCCACAAGCTTCTTAAGCGAAACAGCGAAGATACTCAGCGGCTGCTTGCTGCTCCTCGACTGATGTTACCGGAAGAGCCCAATAGCCAGGATTGGATAGATTACATCGCTGAATGCCTGCGGGTGAGCAATGGTTACATTAGCGTGGACATCGTTGAGCTTGCTGAGGAGGTATACCGTTGCACTTTTGGGATCAAGCGATTGGTAGCGCTGCTTTTGAAGCTTGCATATGTGGAATGTCGCAGTGCGGGTCGGCAGTCGGTGAATGTTATAGACATCCTTAACGCATACCGGTCTACCGCCTACACAGTAAGCGCCGGTCAGGTGGAGGAATTGCAATACTTGGCGATAGGTGGGCGGCCCAAGAAAGCGCAGCTGCATTTGGTATGCCCGTTTGATGTGCCGGCACCGATGAAGTCGAACGTTGTGAAATTTACGCGTGATGACCGTCATCAGCGTGTCATTTCTAAGGTCTTCGATTCAGCGCTGACTGAGCACGAACGAGCGGCTCAGAAGTCTGTGGACGTTCTCGTGCAGACAGATCCCCAACTATCCAAAAAACGTCGGTCCACCTCATTAGTTCAACTGTCGGCAGAGGAGCAAGCGAGTGCATTCTTCGAGTACATCGATACGGTAGCACCGCCCAAGCCGACGAAGCCCAAATAGCGATTCCTTAATCATGTGTAAAATGGCTTGGGTCTTTTCTATGTGATGAAATCAGATTGTTACGCGCGTTGGGCAGGAGCGTTCAAACAACATGGACTTGCCGCCACAAAACCGCACAGGCTGCGAGCCCATCAGTCCATAATCATGTGGGCCGCGGCAGGCCGCTTTCAGATAAGTGATAAATAGTCTGTGAGCGTAAGCGAATGTCGGCGTCCATTTCCTAAAAGTATGTAGAGCGTGTTACGCGTACAAAAAAGCCCTTCGTCCTCGCACCAAATCTTTAACGTGCTCACTACCCAGTCGCCTTCCTGAAATCTACGTCTACTGTCCAAAACAACTTTGCGCGCATAGACAGCTGAAGGCTCTTGTCCAACGGAATGAACGGCACCTATCTGCTCGGGCGTCATCGTGAGGTCAAAGAGTATCCAGTCCGAAACCAAGCAGAAGGGGTGCTCGGGACATCGCGTCTTAGCCAGATCCGTTGCTGCCTCTAGAGGCAAAGAACAACCTGACATAGGCTCACCTGCTCCCAAATAAATCGCGAAGTCCGAGAGTTTCATGAGCGGCGCCTCCGTGTTCACAATCTCTTCAATGTGCGTGTTCGATAGCCTGGTTGGTCATTCCAAAGGTAAGTGAGTTGCCCAGCAATTTCCCCTGCGACTCATGCTTTGGCTTATGCGGTATCGCCACAACGGTTGGCGACACCCAGCCAAATCCACGCGGTGCGCGCCCGTACCAAAGGCTACCGACGAGGACTTAATGCGATCCTTCCGTCAGTACATGGAGTCGCCGTCATCCGGTTCCAAAAAGCCTAGATAGATGACCTCACCATGGTTGTCGGTCAGTGCCTGTCATGGAAAAAGTCATCCTTGGTGGCCAGCCCGAAATCGTCTCCCGGCCATTTAGGGTCAGTCTCAAACATGTGCGCTGTGCGTCTCTCCTGCTTGAGGTAAGCGAGGGTAGCAAAAAAACAGGTTTCGCAGAGATGCACCTCATAGCGTTCACCGTCGTGCAAGGCACCATAGCCCCAATGTGTTGGCGCCGATGCCGAGTTGACCGAGTTGCCGAGATTTCACTGACCCAGTCTGAATCCTCGTGAATCATTGTCTGTGCTGGATTTTTGCAGGTTTCGAGATGGGGCAGTCTTGCGTCGGCAACTGGGTCAATCCGGGATCAGCATCAACAGCCTTGGCCTGCTGCCGCAAGCGACCTGCTTTGGTAAAATCCAGGGCATGACTTCCTCGCCCAACCTCGATCAGATGACCCCCGACCAACTGCGTGCATTCGCGGCGCAGTTGCTGTCGCAGGTTGATTCTCTCGGGCAGCAAGTCGACAGGATGGGCAAGAAGAACGACCGCGACCAAACCATCATCGAGCAACTCACCCACGAAATAGCCTGGTTCAAACGTAACAAGTTTGCCAAGCGCAGTGAGCAATTGAGTCCTGCTCAGGGCAGCCTGCTCGACGACCTGCTTGATACCGACATCGCGGCCATCGAAGCCGAGCTGAAAGCGTTGAATCCGCCGGCTGCGCCGGCCGAACCACGCAAGCAACCCAAGCGTGTTCCTTTGCCTGCGCAATTTCCGCGCACCGTGATTTATCACGAACCCGACAACACCCAATGCCCCTGCGGCTGCCAGCTCCAGCGGATCGGCGAGGACGTCAGCGAGAAGCTGGATTACACGCCGGGCGTGTTCACCGTCGAGCAACACGTGCGTGGGAAATGGGCCTGCCGCGAGTGTGAAACGCTGACTCAGGCACCGGTTCCGGCCCAGGTAATCGACAAGGGTATACCGACCGCAGGGCTGCTGGCTCACGTGATGGTGGCCAAATTCGCCGACCATTTGCCGCTGTACCGGCAAGAGAAAATCTTTGGCCGCGCAGGCCTGGCTATCGCCCGCTCGACACTGGCGCAATGGGTTGGCCAAACCGGTGTGCAGCTCCAGCCCCTGGTTGATGCGCTGCGCGAAGCGGTACTTGCCCAAGGCGTGATCCACGCAGACGAAACCCCGGTACAGATGCTCGCCCCGGGTGAGAAGAAAACCCATCGTGCTTATGTCTGGGCCTACTGCACTACGCCGTTTTCGGCGCTCAAGGCAGTGGTTTACGACTTCAGTCCGAGCCGTGCGGGCGAACATGCACGCAGCTTCCTTGGCCCGTGGAACGGCAAGCTGGTGTGCGACGATTTCGCCGGCTACAAAGCAAGCTTCCAGCAAGGCATCACCGAAATCGGCTGCATGGCCCACGCCCGCCGCAAGTTTTTCGATCTGCACGCAACGAACAAAAGCCAACTGGCCGAACAGGCGCTGCACTCAATTGGCAGCTTGTACGAAATCGAACGACAAGCTCGGGAAATGACCGACGAAGATCGCTGGCGAATACGTCAGGAAAAAGGGGCGCCCATTATCGACGCACTACATACCTGGATGATGGCCCAGCGCGACCTTGTGCCCGAAGGGTCGGCTATCGCCAAAGCTCTGGATTACAGTCTCAAGCGCTGGACTGCACTGACTCGATATGTCGAGGATGGCGCCGTGCCCATAGATAATAACGCGGTCGAAAATCAGATAAGGCCGTGGGCGCTTGGACGCTCGAACTGGTTGTTCGCCGGGTCACTACGCAGCGGCAAACGGGCAGCAGCAATCATGAGTTTGATCCAGTCGGCGCGGCTGAATGGGCACGATCCGTATGCCTATCTCAAAGATGTGCTGATGCGGCTGCCGACACAACGAGCGAGTGAGATCGGGCAACTGCTGCCGCATCAGTGGGTGGCGGCAGAAACCACGTAAGCCCCCGATGCTTTGAGACTTACAAGGATGGCGCAATTAACGGAGTAGTCATAACGATGATTTTGGTTGTTGAAGGTATCAGCACCAGCGGGAAAACCACTTGGTGCGCTAAGCATGGAGGGCAACATGTCATTCCTGAAAACGGCCGTTTTGAAAATGAGCCGGATCGGATAAAGGATCCAGCTGGAGCAGCAGCTTTTTGGGCAGAGCGAAACGTGGATCGCTGGCAAACGGCGCTGGCCATGGAAGACATTTCTTCGTGGGCTTTGTGTGACAGTGACCCCCTCAAACTCCACTACATTTGGAGTCTTTGGCAGATCGGCGAGGCGAGCGAACACGACTGGCAAATAGAGTTGGACGCCACAAGAGAAACGATCGCACAAGGACGTATTGGCTTTGCTGACTGTTACATTGTTGGCCGCATAGACCCTCAGCTCGCGCGAGAGCGAGCCAAAGCTGACACCACCCGCCGACGGAGTAGATTCGAGCTACACGTGCGCCTCCAACAAGCTCTGCTGACCTGGTACTCAGCTATGGATGAAGTGCTTCCCGGCAGAGTGCGATTCGGTTTTCCTTCAGAAATGCCAACCTTGAAAAGCCTTGATGGAAGATATGCGGTGGCGGCCTTTGATCAAATGATCGCATCGCTCCCGCGACCTACTCACTCCTCTTAGCGAGACGGAGCCTTATATGGCAGTTGGAAGCGGATCGATGTGAGGGCGAAGTAAAGATGTGTTCGCCATCCGCTTACCTTGAAATCGCGGCAAATGACCTTAATATGATCTTATCTTGCCATCATCGTTTTCAATCATGGATGTTTCTCGGGGGTAGGTCGAAATGGCAGAACCAGAAGACGCTAAGCCCGCGAGTGGGCGCTTTAACACGAATGATGAGACGAAGCGGATCGTATGGACACAGACCGCTGGTCATTGCGAACTGTGCGGCACAGATCTAACGTTCGACTATCGTGCCGGCAAGCCAATGAAATGGGGCGAAGTGGCGCATATCCTACCCGCCAGTCCCAAGGGGCCTCGGGGACGCGCGGATCATGATGCTGAGGCGCACACGAACGATACTGCTAACCTGATGCTCCTGTGCCCAGGCTGTCATGACAAAATTGATCGTGACGCAGACGGTTATCCTGAAAATGATTTGAGTGGTTTACACCAAGCATACCTAGAGCGCATCCGAATCGCCGCAACGACCCCTGATGGTGGCAGAGCGATTCCTCTCATTGTCCAGAGTCAGCATTTCCAGACGATCAACGATATTCCCGTTCGCGATCTGTTGACTGCGATGTCTGCGGAGGGATTAACCGCCTTCGATCAAGGCATCAAAATTGCGTTCCCTGCGCCCGGACCGCGCGGCAGGGACGGTGCCTATTGGCAGAACGTCAAAGACATCATCCAGTATGAGCTGGAGCAGCAACTCAAGCGTCGCGGCGGCACCTATGGCGACTCGCCCGCACTAGCAGTAGTAGGCTTGGCCGATATCCCAGCTTTGATGATGTTGGGCCAGAGCATCGGCGATCGTTCCAAACGCTTAATCTTCTCTTTTCACCGCGAGCATCTTTTGCGCTGGCCCGATCAGTCTGCTGAGCCGCCGAGTTTTCTGTTTACGCCTCCACCCAACGGCGATGGTCCACTGGCGTTGGTGCTCTCCATTTCTGCGCAAGTTCCAGTTCGCGACGTGACCGACGCTCTACCCGGTGCACGTATTGCAGAGCTGTCGATTCCTGAACCAAGCTACGCGATGGTACAGAACCGTCGGGTGATTCATGCCTTTCGCGACGCACTCCAAATACGACTGAGCCAGCTTGAGGCTCTGACTCCTGATCCTATCCACGTCTTCGCCGCAATTCCTGCGGCATTAGCGATCGAATTTGGCGCGTTGCTCACCACACAGCATCAACATACGTACCTGATCTTCGACCGGGACAAAGAAAACCAACATCGGTTTACGCAAACACTGCAATTGGGTCCCTCGGCCCAGGAGGCTATGTAATGCTTTTGAGCAACGAACAGACCAAGCGCAGCAGTTGGGAATATTTTCTGCTTCGCGCCGCGCGGGAAATCTCGCTGACGGAAGCGCAGTACGAAAAAATCAATGATCGCTACTCCCAGCTGGAAAAAATCCTCTCGGCTTCTGACAATCCGCTGCTCGCTGAGGCTCATATTTTCGTCCAGGGCTCAATGCGGCTGAAGACGACCATTAAGCCAATTGCCGGCGCGCCTGCGGATCTGGACACCATTGACGCGGATGCGATTATCTGGCTCCCCCACGCTCAGGGCGCTGGTGCAAAGGAAGTTCTAGAGGCGATTGAGCAGCGTTTCAGGGAAGGCTCCCGCGTTCAGGAAGAAGTTAAGCAGCTACGTCGTGGTATTCGGATCGTTTATGCCGACGAAAATCCAGGTTTCCACATTGATGTCACACCTGCCCGCGCGATCAACGGAAATGGCGAAGCAAACGGCGAGGGTAAGCTGGAGGTTCCGGATCGGGTCACAGGGTGGAAAGCAAGTAGCCCTATTCCTTACTCGAATTGGTTGCAGGTCGCTTCCGCCCAGGAAATCTTTCTGGAAAGCTTGGTGATTGCCAAAAGCCAGAGAATGCTTGATGCCGCGACACAAGATCCTTTGCCGCACTATCAGGATTACATCGATCAAGATCCCCTGCGCGCGACCATAAAGCTGCTGAAGCGGCATCGCGATGAATGGGCTATCAAGACAAAAAGCGCTGATACTCGCCCAATTTCTGCGGTCATTACGACCCTGGCCACTCACGCATACCTGGATGTCGTGAAAGAGTCCCAGTCAAAGCCATTGGCACCGCTCGATGCAATTTTGGAAATCGTTCGCAGAATACCGCAGCACATTGCGTATAGAGGTAGCGATTGCTTTGTCTGCAACCCTGCCGATAACGGCGAAAACTTTGCAGAGAAGTGGAATCGACCGGGTGAGGGGCAAGGCTATCGTCAAGCATTTTCCAAATGGCATGCGGACGCCAGTGCTTCTGTGTCATTAGGTTTGGAAAGTTTTGAATCCAATGATTCTTTTGCCGAGGCAGTGAAAAAGAACTTCGGTATTGCGCCGGCGTTCATCACAACAGTAAACAATGAAATCCCTGCGAATTGGACGATGCCCGGTCGACCGGATGGCACTACTCGAAACTCTGCTTCGATGGGTTCGCTCTTCGGAGGGGCCAGCGGTGGCGGAACCTCTCAGTCGAGCGTAAAGCCAGTTGGACGCCTTGGCTGATCCTCTTAAGACGCCATTGCAGCGCGGAATCGCAGCACTGCGAAATACCCTAGGTCAGGATGCAGCCGATGCATTGCTCCAGCCCGCACCCATGCGGGCTGACGAAGCGGCGTGCTTTCACTTCCCCTTGCCCATCGATTACACGGGGCAGGAGCGGCGACTGCGTATTGGTTTCCCCTCCAACTTTCCCCGTGGGCTCTTGCGGCTGAACGTCGAACCTTCTCCATGGCTGGTTTGGCCGCATGCCACTAAGTCGGGGCTTTGCCTTCATGGCTTTCAGGAACGCCCCATTATGGGCTCTCCGGAGGTCGTGGTAGAGGACAGCCTTGCTCGCTTGGCCCAGATCGTTTCGTTGTCCAAGATGGGATCAAGTCAGGCAACGCGCGATATCGAATTTCAGAATGAGATCACTACCTACTGGTCTTTTCAGCACGGACAGTCGTACCAGAACCTTTTACTTTTGGATCGACCTCAGGCTGCCTCGCAGTTGTTTGCTCTCAGCGATCCGCGCAGGGCTCTGCCATCCGGTCAGGAAACGGTTTGGCTAGCATCGAACATAGCTGCACTCAAAGGGCATTACCGACGGGTTGTCGGGCGCTCCGCTGTCATTCGCGCGGCCGAAACTCCTGGTTTTTACGTCAAGCTTCAGACTTATCCGGATATCCGCACCCCGGATCCAGAAGATTTATTGCTGTGGCTCACGCCTCACCTTCAACCAGACGATGCCGAGCAATTGCTGGCATGGTTTGAGCTGCATGGAACGTTGGCGAGTCGATGGATTGTCCTGGAGCTTCCTGGGGGGACGGATGCTCCAACTTATTGCCTCAATGTGCGCTCGCTTGGCGTACAGCAAGAGCGGGGGGCAAAGTTTGGCTTGCGCACATCGCGCCGCCGGCCAGCCATCGCAAATGCGCATCCTCCGGCACTTGTCCGCGCAACTGCCCTAGACGTGCTTGATCGTGCGTCCATTCTGTCCCGCGATATAAGCGGCACTGCAAAGCACCTTGAAAATGCTCGGGTCGTTTGTGTTGGCGTTGGCTCGTTAGGCAGTGCGGTGGCAATACAATTGGCACGCTCCGGTGTCGGCCACCTAACCCTCATCGATCCTGACACTCTGGTGTCAGCCAATCTGGGTAGGCACGTTCTGGGAGCGGATAGCCTAGGGAGGCTGAAAGCCTCAGCGTTGAGGGACAAGATTCTGTTAGATCTTCCGACTACAGAATGCACCGCTTATTCGACTTTCGCCGAAGTCGTTATGAGCAGCAAACCAGAAGTGTTCGATAACGCAGATCTTGTGGTGATTACGACAGCAGACTGGCAGTCGGAGGTCACTGTATGGCGAGCCAAATCCAGCGGCGTTTCTTGGGGACTTTTACAAGCCTGGAGCGAACCGTATACCCAGGTAGGCCACGCGCTATTCGCACCAGCCGGTACCTTTGATGGCCGTCATTTATTCACGGACATCGGCGATTTTCTTCATAAGTTTACAGAGTGGCCGGGAGGAGGTGTGGTTCCACTGCCCGCGTGTGGGGAGAGCTTTATTCCAGGCGGATCACTGGGGATGACCAATATTGCCTCTATGGTGTCGCACACGGCTTTACGCGCATTGACCGGCAACATTGCCACTGCATCTTGGGTCAGCAATATTTACAGGCCTGAAGATGTGCCGAGCCTAGGAGGCCAATACCATGGGCCCAAACTGCCAGAGGGGGCGCAGCAACTCCTACTCGAGCGCGGATGGCCGGAACCTAAGGATGAAATGGTATGACGGATATCGCTTGGCGCTGGAGATGGGCGGAGGTGGATTCCGAGCTATTGGTATCGCAAGCTGTCGCGGACATCTTGGATAGTCATCGGCAGGGCCTTTTTGGCGTGGAGCGAGGGGGACAGTTATTCGTCAACCCGGTTAATCCGAAAGGGTTGCTGCTGGCCTTGGCCACGTTGCCTCATCGCGCCGATCGGTCAGGCTGGTCTTGGCTAGAGTTGGATGCGGAGCGGTGCCGTCAGGAGATCCAAGCTGCCAACGAACAAGGGTTACGTCTGGTGGGCTATTGGCATACACATCCCCAATCTGTTCCGGTGATTTCTCCGGCAGACATAGGAAGTTTCTCCAGATTTGCTGCGCGTTACACGCAGGATCTGCCGCACCCAATAGCCGTTATCGTTGGGAAGTCCGAAAAACCAGAAGGCATCAAGGCTTGGTCGTTCAGGGGCGGCAGATATGTTGAGGCAACCTGGCTTAGATAAGCTTCAAGTCGGTGCCATGGGAGGCACGTCAGCGGTTACCTTTATCCGCCAGCATTAGCGCGAAGAGCTCTGCCTGAAAGCGAGCATCATCCAATGCGTTATGGTTCGGTTCGCTGAGTGGCTTCAGCGCAGAGGTCATCTTGGATGATTTTGTTTCCTGCCAGCTGCAACCTACAGCTCCCATGAAGTAGGCCTTCATGTCGATAGCGGTAAAACCAAAGGGGTTGGTTTCCAAGTATTTGTGGAAGTAGTAGTTGACGAATGACCAGTCAAACGGTGCATTGAGTCCTACGAAAATGACCTTCTGCCCCGTTTGGCAGGATGATTTCAGCCATTCACCAAATGTCAGCATCGCCTGTTGCGGAGTGAGTCCTTCGCGCTCCAGCTTCTCCAGACTCAGGCCCGATACTGCCAGTGCTTCTGGGTCGTGTTTTGGACTGTCAGGCCGTAGCTCAAGATAGATGGATGTGGCAGGTTGATCTACAAGGCAGGCTCCAATGGAAAGCAGACTGTATTCGCCTGGTATAGGTCCAGAAGTCTCGACGTCGACGGAAACATAAAGCTCAACAGGGTTCATGTCATATCCTTTTCGTGTAGTTGCCAGATCAAGCTCGTAACCATGTGACAATGGAAAGGCGGCAAAGCCATTGACCCATTTTTTGCTGTTTTACTCGCTATCCGGCGTTCGAGCAGCGGCAGTGCATGTCTACTGGAGGAGTGCACGTTCCTTTGGTCAGCTCTGCGCCCGAGCATAATGATGTGTGTCATTCTCTAATCGCGGATGAGGGCCGGACAATCATGAGCGAGCGTTGGATAGTCAAGTGCCAGAATACTGAGGACGGTACTGGCGACATCATCATTGACCTACCTCCAGAGTTGCTTGACCAAATGGGGTTAGGTGTTGGGGACGACCTGGAGCTAACGGTAGCGAATGGCACATTAGTGCTGATGCCCCTGGACAACGCAACATCAGTGCGGCCAATGTTTGCTGGCGTTCTGCGTCATGATGTCTATCATGCTTACCGCACGCGTCTGGAGGCGCTTCTTCATATCTCGGTCAATGCTTCGGATCTGGACATTCACGACGTGATTGTAGCTGGCTTCTCGGCCAGCCTGATCAAGGTGCTCTGTGATGATGGAACCCTAAGCGACGAAGAACGCGACAGAATCATTCAACCCAAAACGCTCAAAAAAAATTGGCAGCCAATCAGCTCTTAACGTTGCATGAGAGCGACCGCCTGTTCCGGTTTGGACACATTACTGCAATGGCCGAGGTGATCTTCGGTGACAAAGGGAAGGCCGAACGATGGCTTTCAAAACCCAAAGCCCGTTTTGTGGGAGAGAGCCCATCGGCGATGCTCACTACAACCATTGGCACACATCTAGTCGAACAAATGCTGATTCAGGTGGCTGAGGGCATGTCATCTTAATCCAGCCGCAGCCGATTCGTGAGAATCGCTTTTTTCCTGAAGATAGGGCGTCTTGCGTCAAAACAAAATAATGCAGGCTTAATGCTGATGGGCTTATATCGCGCGTTATCAAGCGGCTTGCATGCGCTAGATGAAAGCCAGTGTCTAATTAATTGTTCGCGCCAATTCTGACGGCTACACTCCAACCCCATGAAACGCTACCTGCGGTTTTGCCTTATTTTTGTGATCAGCCTGGCGCTTCCCCTCAGCGGGATGGCGGGGGTGCAGGCACCAACAGAACCGTGCCCGATGAAAGCCATGGGCATGGCGATGATGGACGACATGGGCATGGATTGTTGCAATGACATGAAGAGTCCGACCGAGCATGGGAAACCCTGCAAACCGGGTCAGGAGTGCAAGACGGGCGGGATGCTGCAAGTCTCGATCGTCAAGCCGCCCGTGGCACTGTTCAGCCCCGTCGTGCTGGTCTTTTCAAGTGATTCCGTTTCTGTGTCCAACCCGTCCGGGGTATGGCGACCGCCCCGCGTCTGATTCCTATCCGTTATTGAACCTCATCCTGTTTTAACGGGATGGCATGGCTGTGCGCAGATCTTTTGACGCGCGCAGCGGATCATCACAGGAATCGCAAACATGAACCCCAAGTGCTTTTGCACAGGTTGGTCCCTAGTGGCCGGCCTGGCGGCAAGCGTACTGGCCTTGCCGAGCTTCGCTACCTCGCTGACGCTCGACGAAGCCTTGCGGCTGGCCGAAAACACCGCGCCGTCGCTGTCTGCACAGGATGCAAAGATTCAGGCTGCCAGCAGTGCGGCCATTCCAGCGGGTGAGCTACCTGACCCGAAGTTGCTCGCTGGTCTGCAGAACTATCCCATCGGCGGCCCAGATCGCTGGAGCGTCAATGATGACTTCATGACCATGCAAATGGTCGGGGTCAGGCAAGACATGCCCAATAGTGACAAGCGGAGGGCGCGGATCGAGGTGGCGAACGCAGGGGTTGAGCGTGCCGCTGCTGAGCGTCAGGTCGAACGATTGAACGTGCGCCAAGCCACGGCGCTGGCCTGGATAAGCAGCTATTCAATCGAGCGCAAAGACGCGCTGTTCCAGGACTTCTACAAGGAGAACCGCCTGCTGAGCGACACCGTCCGCGCGCAAATTGCCGGCGGTCGCGCGCAACCGGCCGATGCCGTGACTCCGAAGCAGGAAGCGGCGCAACTGGCCGAGCAGCAGGACGATCTGATACGCCAGCGTGCTCAAGCGCGCGCGGCGCTGAAACGCTGGATTGGTCCGGCCGCCAACGCGACGCCGGCGGGAAGTCTTCCGCAGTGGCCGATCGATACGTCAGGCTTGCCCCATAAACTGCAACATCATCCCGAGCTGGCCGCGTACGGGCCGATGACCCGTGAAGCGCAAGCCAAGGTGCGCGAGGCGCAGGCGGAGAAAAAATCCGACTGGAGTTGGGAGGTGGATTATCAGCACCGTGATCGGCAGTTCGGCGACATGGTAAGCGTGCAACTTTCCTGGGATCTGCCGTTGTTTCCGCAGACTCGGCAGAACCCAAAAATTGCCGCCCGAGAAGCCGAAGTCAACCAACTCGAATCCGAGCGCGAAGCCTTGTCACGCGAGCATACCGAGCAACTGGAAAGTGAACTGGCTGACTATGAACGGCTCAATCGTGCGGTCCAGCGCAATGCGCAAAGTCTGCTGCCGTTGGCCAAAGAAAAAGTCGAACTCAGCATGGCCAGCTATCGCGCCGGTAAAGGCGATTTGAATGCGGTTGTCGCCGCCCGACGTGAACTCATCGAGGCTCGCCTCAAACAAGTCGAAGTGGAAGAACAGCGAGCACTGACCAATGCACGACTGTATTTTGCGTATGGAGAGGCCAGCCAATGAGCCTTAAAAAGAGTGGGGTGTTGTTGGCAGGCGTTGCAATGGCAGTGGGCATCGCCGGTGGTTACTGGCTGGCGCTTCAACGCGTCAGCGAAGTGAAGGGCGCTTCGCCTGAGCAAAATCTAAACGCACCAAATGAACGCAAAGCACTGTATTGGTATGACCCGATGTACCCTCAACAGAAGTTCGACAAACCGGGTAAATCGCCGTTCATGGACATGCAGCTGGTTCCGCAATACGCCAGTGGCGGCAACGATCAAGCGACGGTCAGCATCGATCCGAGCGTGGCGCAGAATCTCGGTCTGCGCTCGGCGATGGTCAGCCGTGGAGTGTTTGCGTCCAGCCTTGATGTGAGTGGCATCCTCGCCTTTAACGAACGGGATGTCGCGGTTATCCAAGCCCGTACTCCAGGCTTTGTAGAGCGGGTCTACGCCCATGCACCCGGAGATCTGCTCAAAGCCAATGCGGCGCTGGCGGATATTCTGGTGCCCGAGTGGGCGGCGGCTCAGACTGAGTTCCTGGCCCTGAAAAACAACGGTGATCGCGACTTGCTCGCCGCTGCGCGGCAGCGCTTACGGCTCAGTGGAATGCCGCCGGGAGTGATTGCCCAGATCGAACGTAGCGGTAAGATCCAACCTTATCTGACGTTGACCAGCCCGATTGGCGGGGTGCTGCAAGAGCTCAACCTGCGCATAGGCATGACCGTCGCGGCGGGCGAGACGCTGGCGCGAGTCAATGGTCTGAGCAGTGTCTGGCTGGCGGTGTCCGTTCCTGAATCCGACGCGGGCACCATCGCCGAGGGGCAAAAGGTCGAGGCGCAGTTGCCGGCCTTCCCTGGGATCAAGGTCAATGGCACTGTCAGCACAATTCTGCCGGACACCAATGCGGACAGCCGCACCCTGCGCGTACGGGTCGAACTACCCAATCCAGGCGGCCGCCTAAGGCCCGGTTTGACGGCGCAAGTGCGCTTGAGCAGCTCAACTGAGCAGAGTGTGTTGTGGGTGCCGAGCGAGGCGGTCATTCGCACGGGTCGACGTGCCTTGGTGATGCTAGCCGAAGATGCTGGCCGCTATCGCCCCGTTGAAGTGCAGCTCGGGCAGGAAAGCAGTGGCAAGACAGTAATCGTTAAAGGTCTGGATGAAGGTCAGAAGGTAGTTACCTCAGGGCAATTTCTGCTCGACTCGGAGGCCAGTCTCAAGGGTATCGTGGCCAGTTCAGCAGACGAACCACCCCGTATCGCAGCAGCCTCAAATTTGCATGAGGCAGACGGGCAGATCGTCGAAATCGACGATAAAGAAGTCACACTCGCCCACGGCCCCTTCAAGACACTGGGCATGCCGGGCATGACGATGACGTTTCCACTTGCCAATCCGACCCTGATTCAGGGTCTGAAAACGGGCGACAAGGTTCGGGTCGCGGTGAGCCAAACCGACGATGGATTGCGTGTCGAGCGTCTAGATAAAACGGGAGGTCAGCCATGATCGCTGCCCTCATCCGTTGGTCTGTTGCCAACCGCTTTTTGGTGCTGTTGGCGACACTTTTCGTCACAGCTTGGGGCATCTGGTCAGTTCAGAACTCGCCCATCGATGCCCTACCGGATCTCTCCGATGTACAGGTGATCATCCGTACCCCTTATCCGGGACAAGCACCGCAGATTGTCGAGAATCAGGTCACCTATCCGCTGGCCACCACCATGCTTTCAGTACCTGGAGCCAAGACCGTGCGCGGGTACTCCTTCTTCGGCGACAGCTTTGTTTACGTGCTGTTCGAAGACGGTACGGACCTGTACTGGGCTCGCTCTCGGGTGCTGGAGTATTTGAGTCAAATACAAAGCCGGTTGCCAGCCAGCGCAAAGCCCGCATTGGGGCCGGATGCTACGGGAGTGGGCTGGATCTATCAGTACGCACTGGTGGATCGCACTGGTGGGCACGATGTCGCGCAACTACGTGCGCTTCAAGATTGGTTCCTGAAATTTGAACTCAAGACGCTGCCCAATGTTGCGGAAGTGGCCACCGTGGGCGGCATGGTCAAGCAATACCAAGTACAGCTCGATCCGCTCAAGATGGCCAATCTCGGGATTACTCAGGCACAGGTGACTGAAGCCATCGGCAAGGCCAATCAGGAAACCGGTGGTGCCGTGCTGGAAATGGCCGAAACCGAGTTTATCGTGCGAGCTTCGGGTTATCTAAAGACGCTCAACGATTTTCGGACGATCCCGCTGAAGTTGGAATCAGGCGGTGTGCCTGTAAGCCTTGGCGATGTCGCCACGATTCAGCTTGGGCCGGAAATGAGACGAGGCATCACTGAACTTGACGGGGAAGGCGAGACCGTCGGTGGGGTGGTGATTTTGCGCAGCGGTAAAAATGCTCGCGAGACCATTACGGCGGTGAAGAGCAAACTGGATGAGCTGAAAAGCAGTCTCCCAGCAGGCGTAGAAATCGTCACAACCTACGATCGCAGCAAGCTGATCGACCGCGCAGTAGACAACCTCAGTTACAAGCTTCTGGAAGAGTTCATCGTCGTTGCCCTAGTGTGCGGGATCTTCCTCTGGCACCTGCGCTCATCCTTGGTGGCAATCATTTCGCTACCTGTGGGGGTGTTGATTGCATTCATTGTCATGCGATACCAGGGCATCAACGCCAACATCATGTCCTTGGGTGGGATCGCTATCGCTATCGGTGCCATGGTCGATGCCGCAGTGGTGATGATTGAAAACGCACACAAAAAAATAGAATCCTGGCACACCTCTCATCCTGGGCAGGAGTTGAAGGGTGAGCAGCATTGGCATGTGATGACCGATGCAGCGGCCGAGGTCGGCCCCGCGCTTTTCTTTTGTCTGTTGATCATCACTCTCTCGTTCATTCCGGTGTTCACATTGGAGGCTCAGGAAGGAAGACTGTTTGGCCCACTGGCGTTTACCAAGACCTACGCCATGGCGGCAGCGGCGGGATTGTCGGTGACGCTGGTGCCGGTGCTGATGGGTTACTGGATTCGGGGACGAATTCCGAGTGAGCAACAGAACCCTTTAAACCGCTGGTTGATACGGATCTACCAACCCGCGTTGGACGCAGTTCTGCGTCGTCCGAAAACTACTCTGCTGGTGGCGCTGTTGGTATTTGTCAGTGCGCTATGGCCAATGTTTCGCTTGGGTGGGGAGTTCCTTCCACCACTGGACGAAGGGGATCTGCTCTACATGCCTTCAGCCCTGCCGGGGTTGTCTGCACAGAAGGCTGCACAACTGCTGCAACAGACCGATCGCCTAATCAAAACAGTCCCTGAAGTTGAACACGTTTTTGGCAAGGCAGGTCGTGCTGAGACCGCTACCGATCCAGCGCCGTTGGAAATGTTTGAAACCACAATTCAGTTCAAACCGCATGAGCAATGGCGCCCAGGCATGACCCAGGAAAAATTGGTGGAGGAGCTGGACCGCGTGGTACGCGTGCCTGGCCTGACCAATATTTGGATACCCCCGATTCGCAACCGCATCGACATGCTGGCCACAGGGATCAAAAGTCCCATCGGGGTGAAAGTTGCCGGCACTAACCTGACGGAAATCGATTCGGTCACCCAGGCGGTTGAAAAGGCAGCCAAGAATGTGCCGGGTGTCAGCTCCGCGTTGGCCGAGCGCCTGACCGGTGGCCGATACATCGATGTGGATATCGATCGTAATGCAGCCGCCCGCTACGGCATGAATATCGCTGATGTGCAGTCCATCGTGGCCGGTGCTATCGGAGGCGAAAATATCGGGGAGACCGTTGAGGGGCTCGCACGTTTTCCGATCAGCGTCCGTTATCCGCGAGAGTGGCGTGACTCACCGGGAGCCTTGGAACAATTGCCCATCTACACATCGTCAGGCATCCAGATCACCCTCGGTACTGTGGCAAAAATCAAGATCACTGACGGTCCACCAATGCTCAAGAGCGAGAACGCGCGGCCTTCGGGCTGGGTGTACATCGATGTGCGTGGTCGTGACATTGCCTCCGTGGTCGCCGATCTTCGTCAGGTCGTCAATCAACAGGTCAAGTTGCAGCCTGGTATGAGCCTGAGCTACTCGGGGCAGTTCGAGTTTCTCGAAAGAGCTAACGCACGACTCAAACTGGTCGTACCGGCCACGCTATTGATCATCTTCGTGCTGCTTTACCTGACATTCGCTCGATTCGATGAGGCATTGTTGATCATGGCCACACTCCCTTTTGCTCTCACCGGAGGGGCATGGTTCCTCTATTTGCTCGGTTTCAATCTGTCGGTGGCAACGGGGGTCGGCTTCATCGCACTAGCCGGGGTTTCTGCGGAGTTCGGCGTGATCATGCTGCTCTACCTGAAGAATGCTTGGGCCGAACGTGTAGACCTCGGCGATAACTCTGAACGTGCACTAGTGGCGTCGATTCGTGAAGGCGCTGCGCAGCGGGTGCGTCCCAAAGCTATGACTGTGGCTGTCATCATCGCGGGCCTGTTGCCCATACTGTTGGGCAGTGGTACCGGCAGCGAAGTGATGAGCCGAATTGCCGCGCCAATGGTCGGCGGTATGGTAACCGCGCCCTTGCTTTCCCTGTTTGTCATCCCGGCGGCCTATCGCTTAATGCGTCGTCGAAATCTACCTAGCAAACCCGTAACTCTGAAAGGAAATGTCGTATGAAACTGACCCTTATTACAGTTGCCAGCACTGCGGTTGTGCTCTCTTTCGCTGCCCATGCACAAGACACGTCAGCAATGAAAATGGACGGTATGGAAGGCATGGAAATGAAGCAGGAATCAAAGCAGATGGCTGTCGCCAATGCCGAGGGCACGATCAAGGCCATTGATCCTGCGAAACATACCGTGACACTCGCTCACGGTGCCGTTCCAGCTGTTCAATGGCCGCCGATGACCATGGCCTTTTCCGTATCGGATGATCAATTGGCAGGGTTGAAGGTAGGAGATCGTGTGTCATTCACCTTTCGGGTCGAGGGAGGTAAAGGAACGATTGTCTCCATAAAGAAATGAGTTCCTAATGCTGTCGGTTACCGGCAAGCATCGTGGTGCCGGTCACCGACCATCATTTCATCAACGTAACCCTGAGTGTTTATTTGATAGATGTTTAAATGGAGCGCTGATTTACCCGTTTCGACAGCTCTTCAGCCGACTCTTTGCGTTCCGAGTAACGGTCTACCAGATAATCCTGACGGTCACGCAATAGCAGGGTGAACTTCATCAGTTCTTCCATCACGTCGACCAGGCGATCGTAGTAAGACGAAGGCTTCATACGTCCATCCTCGTCGAACTCGGTAAATGCTTTGGGCACGGAAGACTGATTGGGGATTGTCACCATGCGCATCCAGCGACCCAGAACGCGCAACTGATTCACCACGTTGAAAGACTGGGAGCCTCCACAGACCTGCATGACTGCCAAGGTTTTACCTTGGGTTGGACGTACTGCACCCATTGCCAAAGGCACCCAGTCGATCTGAGCTTTAAAAACGGCGCTCATCGATCCATGACGCTACGGAGAACACCACACCTGCCCTTCCGACCACTGCATTAGCTCGCGGAGTTCCACGACTTTCGGATGGGTAACGGCGTTGTTCTTGGCGAAGGTTCTCGGTGGTAAAGAGGTCGTCGTGGATATCCCGCAGCCTGGTCTCCACGAGCAGAAGCTACCAATTCAGTGAACGGTGCTCTCTGCGGTTCGTGGATGCGGTGAGCCCGTTTGAGGCAAAGTTCACGGTTCTATCGCGACATTCTGAAGGGCTTGGCCTAGGTGGTTCAGCCCTTCAAACGCGGTTCTTTAAGGGGCAGCATGGAAAGACATGAATTATAAAGTTTTTCGGTCAAGCTCTTGGCCTTGGTATATGACCTTTCCAAAAGTATCATCCACTAAACGTCGTCCTTTCTCATATATATGCACGTGGATTCCCAACTCTTGTGGCCTGTCCGCTGTCCATGAGACGGCGGGGGTAGACGACCATACCTCGAATTTTAGGCCAGGGTACTCATCCATGCGAGCGATTATCCTTTGCCAGATGAAGTCTCTTGCGAGGCGTAATGGCGTTGCCGTGCTCAACTCAGAGGCCAGTTAAGGTTTGCGAGTTTCTGGGGCAAGTCAATCCGTCTCCTGAACCTGTTGCTCATACACAGTCCTCACCGCCCCCATAAATGCCTGCATGGCTGACGACTTGATCCGATGCCGCCGGGTAATCAAGCCATACGGCGGCAGGCGCGGTTCAAACTCGATCGGCAGTACGGCCAGCAGGTGTTTGCCGGGGTATTCATTGACCACCGACAACGGTGTGACGCCCAACATGTCGGTCTGCTGGATCAGTGACAGCAGGGTCATGATCGAGGTGGTTTCGACGATGCTGCTCGGGATGTCGAGTTGAGCGTTGTAGAACGCCTGGTTGATGATCGAGCGCATCGGGCTGGGGTGTTGCTGCAAGACCCAGGTCATGCCTTGCAGTTGGCCCCAGCTCAGGTCCTGGGCCGTGGCGCTGGCCAACGGGTGTTGGGCGCCGACGATCACGCACAGGGCTTCCTCGCCGAGGCTGTCGAAGAGCAGTTCATCGGCGCGGGCGCCAGGCGGAATACGCCCTAAAATCACGTCCAACTGGTCCTGCAACAGGGCCTGGACCAGCACGTCGCTGGTGTCTACCTGGATGCTCATCGAGAGGCGAGGATGACTCTGTTTGAGGGTGGCAATAGTGCGGGTCAGCAACCCGGACGCCAGTGCCGGAATCGCGCCGATGGTCACCCGGCCCAGGTTGCCGGATTCCAGCGCGGCCAGTTCTTCACGCATGCCTGACAGCTCGGCGAACACCATCCTGGCGTAGTAAATCACCGTTTCGCCAAACGGTGTGGCCCGCATCCCACGAGACATGCGCTCGAACAACTCGACCCCCAGCAGGTTTTCGGCCTCGTGCAGCATCTTGGTGGCGGCGGGTTGGGTCATGCCGATTTCATCGGCGGCCCTGCGCAATGAGCCCAATTCATCCAGAGCCAGCATCAAGCGCAATTGCCTCAGGCGCAGGCGGCTGTGGATCAGGTGCGCTTCGGGAATTCGACTCATGGACAAGACTCGGGTCAGGAGGAGAGCACCCAGAGTTACAAGAATTGTGCAGGCTTGCCAAGGGGGAAGTGGGGGCGTCTGGCGATAACCTCAGTGTATCGCCCTATCATCACCTTTGATTGGACGGTTATCACTCGTAGCGTTGATAGTTCATGCCATCCAACGGGCGATATCTTTTGTAACTGCGCCCCTATACAAGAACAACAATGCACGCCGTTTTAAGAGGAATCCCGCATGACCGCACCCCGCATTGCCATGGTCCTGGGCGACCCCGCCGGTATTGGCCCCGAGCTGGTGGCCAGGTTGCTGGCTGACCCTGTTGTCCGCGCCCAGGCCAATGTGCTGTTGATTGCCGATGAAGCGCAAATGCTGCGTGGCATGGCGATCGCCGGCCTGTCGTTTCCCTACCGCACCATCGACTCTCTGGATGACCTGGTGTTCAGCGACGATACGCCGCTGTTCTACCCCTTCCGAGGCGATGCCAGTCGTGACTTTGTCTATGCCCAGGCCAGCGCCAACGGTGGCCGCTACAGCCTCGACACCCTGCAAACAGGCCTGCGCCTGACCCAGCAAGGCACCACCGATGCCCTGCTGTTTGGTCCTCTGAACAAAACGTCCCTGCACATGGCCGGGATGGAGCATAGCGACGAGTTGCACTGGTTTGCCGAGCTGTTGGATTTTGACGGGCCGTTCTGCGAATTCAACGTACTCGACAACCTCTGGACTTCCCGGGTGACATCCCACGTGGCGCTGGCCCAGGTGCCAGGCTTGCTGAGCCAGGAACGGGTGGTGCAGGCCATCCAGTTGATCGACACGGCACTCAAGCGCAGCGGTTTGCCGCAGCCGCGCATCGGCGTCTGCGGGCTCAACCCGCACAACGGTGACAACGGCAGTTTTGGTCGTGAGGAGTTGGACATCATCGGCCCGGCAGTCAAGTCCGCCCAGGTCCTGGGGATCGATGCCGATGGCCCGTACCCGGCCGACACGATCTTCCTCAAGGTCCAGGGTGATGCCAATGCCTTCGATGCGGTGGTCACCATGTACCACGACCAGGGCCAGATCGCGATCAAGTTGATGGGCTTTTCCCGTGGCGTCACGGTGCAGGGCGGCCTGCCGATCCCGATCACCACGCCGGCCCACGGTACCGCGTTTGATATCGCCGGACAGGGCAAGGCCAACGTCGGCGCGATGCGCCAGGCCTTCGAAATCGCTTGCCGCATGGGCCTCAACCGGCGCTAGCAACCCAAGTACTCAAGCGCTTCCACAAAAAAAATAAGAAGTGGGAATCAAGATATGCAAACCAGCTCCCCGGCGACTACCCAGAGTCCGCCCGTTGTCGATCTTCGTTGGCTACGGGTGATTCCACCGATTGTCATCACCTGCATCATGTCTTACATGGACCGCATCAATATCGCCTTCGCCATGCCCGGTGGCATGGCTGACGAACTGGGTGTTTCTGCCAGTATGGTGGGCCTGGCGGGCGGTATCTTTTTTGTCGGCTACCTGTTCCTGCAAGTGCCCGGCGGCAAGTTGGCGGTACATGGCAGTGGCAAACGCTTCATCGGCTGGTCGCTGCTGGCTTGGGCGGTGATTTCGATCCTCACGGGCTTTGTCACCAACCACTATCAATTGCTGTTCCTGCGTTTTGCCCTGGGGGTGGCCGAGGGCGGTATGTTGCCGGTGGTGTTGACCATGATCAGCAACTGGTTCCCCGACAAGGAGCGCGGGCTGGCCAACGCGATTGTGATCATGTTCGTGCCATTGGCCGGCATCATCACCGCGCCGTTATCCGGCTGGATTATTGCGGCCCTGGACTGGCGGATGCTGTTCATCATCGAAGGCCTGTTGTCGGCGGCGGTGATGGTGTTGTGGATGTTGACCATCAGCGACCGACCGCAAGAGGCCAAGTGGATCAGTGAGCGTGAGCGCGATTACTTGATCACCACCCTGGCCGAAGAACAGAAAGCCATTGCCGCCAAGGCCGTGAAAAACGCCTCGTTGTCCGAGGTCATGGCTGACAAGACCCTTTGGCATCTGATCGCCCTCAACTTCTTCTACCAGGCCGGTATCTATGGCTACACCCTGTGGCTGCCGAGCATCGTCAAGGAACTGACCCAGAGCGGCATGGGCAAGGTGGGCATGCTGGCGACCCTGCCTTATATCGCTGCGATGTTCGGCATGCTGATGTTCTCCAACCTGTCGGATCGCAGCGGCAAGCGCCGGGCATTTATTGCCGTGCCCCTGGCTGGCCTGGCGCTGTGCCTGACGTTGTCGGTTATCCTGCGTGAGCAGATCTGGCTGTCTTTTGCCGCGCTGGTGGGCTGCGGGTTCTTCCTGCAAGCGGCAGCGGGAATTTTCTGGACCATCCCGGCGAAAATTTTCAGCGCTGAAGCGGCTGGCGGTGCTCGTGGTCTGATCAATGCCCTGGGCAACCTCGGCGGGTTTTGCGGGCCGTACATCGTCGGCGTACTGATCAGCCAATACTCCCAAAGCATCGGCGTCTACAGCCTGGCCCTATCGGTGGCGCTGGCGGCGGTGCTCGCCATGATCTTGCCACGCAAGTGCGAACAGGCCTAAGACTTACCTTGAAGAGGAATCGAACCATGAATCAGGAAGTGCTCTTGCTGGTGCAAAAATGCGCCCATACCTTCAGTTTCTATGACGTGCAGACGGGGGCGGTGCTCAAGCACATCCGGTTGCCGGAGTTCCCGCACGAGTTTGTGGTGGACTCGAAAAACCGCTTTGCCTACGTCGGCCATTACGGCATCGAAACTTCCAGCCACGAAGGCGAGGGCGGTTGTTCGGTGTTCGTCATCGACCTTGAGCGCGCCGAGCATGTACGCACCCTGAGCATCTGGCCGTTCCGCCGCCCCCATGGCCTGGCGATGGATGATCAGGACCGCCTCTACGTGCTCAGCGAAGGCAACTCGACCTTGCTGATCTTCGATCAGCCCCACTTGCGTGATGTACCGGACCGGGCGATTCCTTCCGGCGGCTACAAGAGCCATCTGGTGGCTATGACTCGCAATGGCGAGACCGCGTTTGCCCTCAACCTGTTGAGCAACACCATCACCCGGCTCAAGCCCCAGGATCCGACGATTGCGCCGCTGCCCATGCAGCCGGGCAGCCAGCCGGAAGGCAATTGCTTCAGCCGTGACGAGCGCACGTTGTACGTGACCACGCGTGGCGATAACAGCATCGTCGCGGTCGACGTCGAGACCCTGAAAGTGACCCATCGTGGGCGTACCGGTGCGGACCCGACTCGGATCTACCGCGACCGCCAGGACCGGCTTTATGTGACCAATTACGGCGAACAATCGCTCTCGGTATTCAGCCCGCAGTTGGAGCAAATCCGCCGTGTCGAGTTGGACAGCACTGCCATTGCCATGAGCCTGCACCCCACGCGAGACCTGGCGTTTGTCACCCTCAAGGACCAGCGCGTGGGCATGCTCGACCTTAATACCTGGACCTTCGAGCGTTACTTCGAAACCCTGCTGGAGCCGGATGTCTCCCAGGTCATCGTGCGGTGAGCAGCCTCGGCCTGCACGAACGCCTGGGCCTTGAGATGAACGGGGCTGCACCGATCACCCTGATCGACGCACACCATCACCTCTGGGACCTGGATTGCGGTCGTTACCCGTGGCTGCAAGGGGCGCCGGACCCGGGGTTTTTCCTCGGTGACTATCAGCCTTTGCGCCGGCATTACCGGGCGCCGGATTACCTGGCCGACAGCGCTGCGCACCGGGTGTTGGCCACTGTGCATTGCGAGGCCGAGCACGAGCGCAGCGATCAAGTGGGGGAGACCCGTTGGGTGCATGAGCAATATGCCCGCTACGGGTTCCCGAATGCGGTAGTGGCCCATGCCTGGCTGCATGCTGATAACTGCGCCGACATTCTGGGACTGCACCTGGAATTTCCACTGGTGCGAGGTATCCGCAGCAAGCCGCTCACCGCTGCCACGCCACACCAGGCGGATACTGTGCGCGGCTTGTCGGGCAGCCTGCAGGACGAGCAGTGGCTCGGAGGCCTGGCGCTGCTGGAGCGGCATGGGCTGTCCTGGGATTTACGTGTGCCTTACTGGCATTTGGAAGAGGCTGCACAGGTGGCCGCGATGTTTCCGGGATTGACCATCGTGCTCAACCACATGGGCTTCCCGTGGGACCGCAGTGAGAGCGGCCTGGCCGGTTGGCGGCGAGGGATGCAGGCATTGGCGGCCCAACCCAACGTCTGGGTAAAGGTTTCCGAACTGGGGTTGCGCGACCAACCCTGGACGGTGGAAGGCAACCGCGCAGTGGTTCGCGAAACCCTGGCTCTGTTTGGTATTGAGCGCTGCCTGTTCGCCAGTAATTTCCCGGTGGCTGGTTTGCGCATTGGTTATGACGCTTTGGTGCAGGCCATGGATGCCCTGTTGGATGGCTACGATGCAGTGCAGCGCGAAGGGTTTTTCTGGCGCAACGCGCAGCAGGTCTACCGCATCACGCTGTAGTTCCGAATAACAATAATGACGGTGCAATCCATGAATACTCTCGAACCTGGCCAGCGCGGCGCAGTGCCGTTGCTGCACTTTGAAAATGTCTGCAAAAGCTTTGGCGGTACCTTGGCTGTCAATCACGTAAGCCTTGAGGTCGAGGCCGGCAGCGTGCTGGCGCTGCTGGGGGAAAACGGCGCGGGCAAGTCGACATTGATCAAGCTCCTGGCCGGTGTGCATCGTCTCGACAGCGGGCGGATTCTGTTTGACGGCCACCCCATCGAAACCGAGGCCGACCGCAAGGGCATCGCCTTTATCCATCAGGATTTGGGGTTGATCGACTCTCTGAGTGCTGCCGAAAACATTGCCTTTACCTGTGGTTTTGCCCGTCGCGGCGGCCTGATCGACTGGCGGCAAGTACGGCGCAAGGCCCGTGAAGCCCTGGCCCTGGTTGACGACAGCATTGACCCAGATACCCCGGTGGGTGAGCTGGAGCGCACTCAGAAATCCCTGGTCGCCATTGCCCGTGCGCTGGCGGTGGACGCGCGCCTGCTGGTGCTGGATGAGCCCACCGCGAGCCTGCCCGCCGACGACGCCGAGCGGCTGTTTGTGGTGCTCAAGCGCTTGCAGGCGCAAGGCGTGGGCATGATCTATGTGTCCCATCGCCTGGATGAGATTTTCCGGGTGGCCGATCAGGTGGCGGTGATGCGCGATGGTCGGCTGGTGTGCCGCAAGGCCATCGCCCAAACCGATCCCCAGGATCTGGTGCGCCAGATTGTCGGGCGTGAACCCGAACAACTCTACCAGGCGGCACCGTGCAGTCACGGCCCGTTGCTGTTGCAGGTGCGTGATATGGCGTGCGGCGGGGTCAGCGGTCTGTCCTTTGACCTGCACGCCGGGGAAATCCTGGCCCTGGCCGGGCTGCGTGGCGCTGGGCAGGAGCGCGTCGGCCGGGCCTTGTTCGGCTTGCTGGCGATAGACGCTGGCGAGGTGCTGCTCGACGGTGCGCGGTTGCGCACGCATTCGGCTGCCCAGGCCATGCGCCAAGGCTTGGGGTTGGTGGCGGGGGACCGTTGTGGTGAGTCGCTGCCAATGCCGTTGTCGGTGCGCGAGAACCTATTTCTCAACCCATTGGCCAGCGGCAAAGGGCTGCTGGGCTGGATCTCGCCGCAGGCTGAGCGGCGCCAGGCCGAGGCGTTGGTCCGGCAATTCGATGTACGGCCCAATGCCACTGAATGTGCGGTGGAAACCCTGAGCGGTGGCAATCAGCAAAAAGTGGTGATGGCCCGTTGGTTGGAGATCACCGGGCGCCTGCTGATCCTCGAAGAGCCCACCGCCGGCGTCGACGTGGGAGCCAAGGCCGATATCTACCGGCTGGTGCAACGCGCCTTGGAGCGCGGCCTGGCGGTGTTGTTGATCTCCACCGACTTCGAGGAGGTGGCCAACATCGCCCACCGCGCCCTGGTGTTCAGCCGCTCGACTGTGGTGGCGACCCTGGGCAAGGAGGACCTGTCGCTCAGCAGCCTGTTACACCGCGCTTCGGCCAGCGATGCTGCCTGAGCCCCCTCTATTCCATTGAACTTTATCGATAACAAGAAGGCCTGCCATGAACGCTGATAATCCTGCCTCGGCGGTTAGCCCGAGGATCCTGACCCGCGACTTTTCGCGCCTGCTGCCGGTGTACGGCATGCCGGTCTTGTTGCTGGGGCTGATCGTGTTTTTCTCGGTGCTGCTGCCGGACTCGTTCCCGACGTTGCTCAACCTCAACTCGATCCTGGGCGACAAGGTGATCATCGCGATCCTGGCCCTGGCGGCGATGGTGCCGATGCTCACCAACAAGATCGACCTGACCGTGGGCTACGGCATTGTGCTGTGGCACATCCTGGCGATCAGCCTGCAGACCCGTTATGGCTTTTCCTGGCAAGCCTCGGTGTTGATCGTGCTGGCGGCCGGGTTGTTGTTCGGCCTGATCAACGGCTTGCTGGTGGAAATGGCCAGGATCGACTCGTTTATCGCCACCCTCGGCACCGGCACCGTGGTCTACGCCCTGGCGTTGTGGCACAGCGGTGGCCGCCAGGTGTTTGGGGATTTGCCAGAAGGCTTTCTGTTGCTTAACGGTGCCAGCCTGTTCGGTTTGCCGATCGCCGCGTTCTACGTGCTGGGCCTGGCGCTGTTGCTGTGGGTGGTGACCGAGTATCTGCCGATCGGGCGTTTTCTCTATGCGATTGGTGCCAACCCGAAAGCGGCCGAGTTGAATGGTATTCCCTGCCGGCGTTATGTGGTCGGGGCCTTTATGGGCTCGGGCGTGTTGACGGCGTTTGCCGGGGTGTTACTGGCCTCGCGTTTGCAGATCGGCCAGGCCAGCGTGGGCCTTGAGTTCCTGTTGCCGGCCCTGGTCGGGGCGTTTCTCGGTTCGACCACGATCAAGCCGGGCCGAGTCAATGTGTGGGGCACGCTGATTGGCGTGGCGGTATTGGCGGTGGGCATCGCCGGTATCCAGCAACTGGGCGGGGCGTTTTTTGTCGAGCCACTGTTCAACGGTGTGACCTTGCTGCTGGCCATCGGCATTGCCGGTTATGCGGGCCGGCGCCGGGTGCGGGTGCGCAATACACCGGCCAAACCCTGAACCATCTTTTTTTTGGGAGAACCTTATGAGCCTTGAAGTGTTTCGTCGTACCCGCTTGCTCGTGTGTGTCGCCGTGATCTCGCTCGCCAGTATTGCCCAGGCTGCGGCAGACGAGTTTGTCGAACAGGCCCGGCAACGGGTGGAGGCGGCCACCCAGCCCTGGACCACTTGGCAAGGCCCGGACAGCGGGCCCGTGGCGCAAGCGGGCAAACAGGTGCTGTTTATCGCCTCGGACCTGCGCAACAGCGGTGTGCTAGGGGTCAGTGAAGGGGTCAAGGCCGCAGCGCAAGTCATGGGCTGGAAGCTGCGTATCCTTGATGGCCAGGGCAGTGTGTCCGGGCGCACGGCGGCGTTGAACCAAGGCATCGTGCTCAAGCCGGACGGGATCATTCTGGGTGGCTTCGACGCCCGGGAACAGCTCAGCACCCTGAAGAAAGTCCAGGCGGCCAAGATCCCCGTGGTGGGCTGGCACGCCGGACCAAGCGCCGGGCCGATGGCCGAGGAAGGCTTGTTCGTCAATGTCACCACCGACCCCGGTGATGTGGCGAAAATCGCCGCCTACTACGCTGTGGCGCAATCGGACGGCAAGGCCGGCGTGGTGATCCTCACCGATTCGCTGTACGCGGTGGCCACCGCCAAATCCGACGCTATGGCCGAGGTCATCAAGCAATGCCGCGGGTGCAGCCTGTTGGCGCTGGAAGATTCGCCGCTGGCTGAAACCTCGTCGCGCATGCCGCAGCTGACCACATCGTTGTTGCAGCGGTTTGGCGACAAGTGGAACTACACCCTGGGCATCAATGATCTGTATTTCGACTTTATCGGCTCGTCCCTCAGCCGCCTGGGGCGCAAGCCCGACCAGCCACCGCTGAGCCTGTCGGCGGGTGACGGCAGCGAATCGGCGTACCAGCGCATCCGCAAATCCAGCTACCAGGCCGCCACCGTACCGGAGCCGGTGACCTTGCACGGCTGGCAGTTGATCGACGAACTGAACCGCGCCTTTGCCGGGGTTGGGCCAAGCAACTATGTGACGGCGGTGCACTTGATCACGGCCAACAATATCCAGGTGGACGGCGGTCCGCGTAATACCTTCGATCCGGACAACGGTTATGCCGCGGCCTATCGCAAAATCTGGCAACGCTGAGGGCGAGGCTCATGACCGGTATCGAGATTTTTGACCCGCGGCTGCACAACATTCTCAAGCCTAGTAGCGTGTTGCAGCGCCTTGGCGGCGGCGCCATCTGGGGTGAAGGCCCGGTATGGCTACCCGCCGAACAGGCCCTGGTGTGGAGTGATATTCCCAACAATCGCATGCTGCGTTGGCATGAAGAGCAGGGCGTGAGCGTGTTCCGCCAGCCGTCGCATTTCAGCAACGGCAACAGCCTGGATCGCGAGGGCCGGCTGGTCAGTTGCGAGCACGGTCGCCGGGGCATTTCCCGTACTGAGTCGGACGGTGAGGTGCGGCTGCTGGTGGACCGTTATCAAGGACGACGGCTCAACTCGCCCAACGACCTGGTGATCAAGTCCGATGGCAGCCTCTGGTTCAGCGATCCGGCCTACGGAATCATGAGTGACGTCGAAGGCTACAAGGCCGACAGCGAACAGGATGGCTGCCATGTGTACCGTTTCGACCCGCTCGCCAACGTCCTGGAACGGGTTGCCGATGATTTCCATAAGCCTAATGGCCTGGCGTTTTCGCCGGACGAATCCTTGCTGTACATCTCCGATACCTCGGCCTCCCATGATCCAGCAGGCTGCCATCACGTGCGCGTGTTTGATGTCGAGGCGGGCCGCAGGCTGGTCAATGGCCGGGTGTTTGCGGTGATCGAACCGGGGCTGCCGGATGGCTTTCGGGTCGATCATCAGGGTTGGTTGTACATCAGCTCCCTGGACAGCATTCAGGTATATGCGCCCGACGGCACCTGCCTGGGCAAGATCCATGTGCCGGAGAAAGTTTCCAATTGCACCTTTGGCGGACTGCGTGGCGAGCGCTTGTTTATCAGCGCCTCGACATCGCTGTATGCCATCGACTTGAACACCCGGGGCTGTCAATTCGCAGCCGCTTGAACATCAACGCCGCGCCATAACAACAATAAGCGAGCCAGACATGTTTATGACCCTACCTTCGTGGTTGATCCACGGAGCGCTCCTGTGTGGGGTGCTCACCACCACAGCGGTTCTTGCTGAGCCGGTGCTTGACCGCCAGCAGGCCGCACAGTTGCTGCGGGCGCAGCAGGCCCGTGCGGTGCAGCCGTGGCGTGTGCCAAACGCAATCGATATCGAACGTCAGTCCAACGCCGTGCTCATCCGCCAGGGCATGGCCTTGCTGCAGAACACCACGCGCCTGGCCGGCCCCTTGGTGGCGGATCCCGGCAAGCGTTTTTCGCGCAACAACCTCAACTGTATCAATTGCCACGAAGCCGGCCCGTCGGGGCTGCCGGGCAGCAAACCTTATGGGTTGGCACTGGTCAATGCGATCCACGACTACCCCAGGCTCGATATCAAGAGCATGCGCGTGATCACCTTGGAACAGCGGGTCGCCGGTATGTTCGGCAAGGGCGAGGCGAGCATGGGCGCGGACACGCCCGAGATGAAGGCGATCCTGGCCTACTTGAGCTGGCTGGGCAGTGAGGCGCAGCCGGGGATGAGCATGCAAGGCACGGGGCTGGCGCGTATTACCTTGCCTGAGCGAGCCGCCGACCCTGGTCGGGGCCAGGCCTTGTTCGGCCAATACTGTGTGCAATGCCATGGCGCCCAGGGCCTGGGGCTGAAGGCGCCGGACTTTGCCACTGGCGGCGGTTATGTGTTCCCGCCGATTGCGGGCGACGATACCTACGACGACGGTGGGCATATGTACATGGTGCCGCTGCTGACTCAATTCATTCACGCCAACATGCCGTTGGGCAGCACCGCCGACACACCATTGTTGAGTGTCGAACAGGCCTATGACATCGCCGCCTACGTCAACAGCGAATTACCTCGCCGGCATGCGCCGCAACGGGGCGATGCCTACCCGGACCCCGCGTGGCGCCCGGCGGGTTTTGCCATTCCTGAACACTTTCCCGATGACCCGACAGGTTATCAGCGTGCGCGTTTCGGCCCGTTCCCGACGCCTTCCGAATAGCCCTTTAATCCAACACTGACGGTTCCCCCCGCCTCTGGGTCTTGTCGGCCTGGAAGGCTTCCTTGTGCCTATAAGAAAGAGAGCAGCCATGAAACTTGCAGTAATCACACACACGGCAATAGGGCTGGCACTGGTCACACCGATCAGTCCGTTGATGGCCCAGGAACACGGCTTTATTGAGGATTCGAGCGCCAACCTACTGATGCGCAATTACTACTACAACCGCGATTTCCAGGGGGCGAGCGCAACCCGCAACAAGGCCGAAGAATGGGCCCAGGGTTTTATCCTCGACTTCCGTTCCGGCTACACCCAGGGGCTGGTGGGATTCGGCATGGATGTCAGCGCCATGAGCGGTTTCAAACTCGACAGTAGCCCGGATCGCACGGGCACCGAGTTGCTGCCACGTCACGATGATGGCCGCGCGCCGGACAGCTATGGACGGGCGGGGGTGACGTTCAAGGCCAAGCTGTCGGCCACCGAGTTGAAGGTCGGTGAGTTACGCCCGGATATCCCGGTGCTGCGCGCCGATGACGGACGCCTGTTGCCGCAGACCTTTGAAGGGCTGGCACTGACCTCCCGTGAATTTGAAGGCCTGACCCTGAGCGGCGGGCAGATGCGCAAGGTGGCGCAACGCAACTCCACCGATGACCAGGACATGTGGGCCAACCGTTTTCCGGGGGTTACCTCGGATCGTTTCAACTATGTCGGGGCCGAGTATCGCTTCAACCAAGAGCGCACCCAGGTAGGTGTATGGCAGGCGCAGCTCAAAGACATCTATCAGCAGCGCTATTACAACCTGACCCACCGCCAGCCTGTTGGCGACTGGACCCTGTCGGCCAAGCTTGGCTACTTCGTCGATCAGGAGCAGGGCAGTGCCAAGGCGGGCAACCTCGACAGCAAGGCCTGGGGCGGGTTGTTCTCCGCCAGCACCGGGCCGCACACGATGTTTGTCGGGTTGCAACGGGTCAGCGAGGGCACCGGCTGGCTGGCCCTGGCCGGCACCAGCGGCAGGACCATGGCCAACGACTCCTATAACAACAACTTCTCCAATTCCGATGAGCGCTCCTGGCAACTGCGTTACGACTTCAACTTCGCCGCTCTGGGCCTGCCCGGCTTGACCAGCCTGGTACGCTACATCCACGGCTCTGATGCGAATGTCGGCCTGGTGCGTGATGGCACGTCATGGGAGCGCGATTTCGAATTGGCCTACACGGTGCAAAGCGGCCCGTTTAAAGACGTCAACCTGAGTTGGCGCAACTCCAGCGTGCGCAAAAGCTATGGCGAGGATTACGACGAGAACCGGTTGGTGGTGGCCTACAACCTGAATCTGTTTTAACGCTTCTGGTGGCCTGATAGCCGGTCTGTTTTTTCAAGCCGGCTCTCCCACTAGAGATAACTTAAGCCTGATTTTTTTCTTAAAACGTATTACCCCTGGCTATCACTGGATGCACACAAGTGATTATCCAGCACCCTCCCCCGTGGCTAGAGTTTGCGGACTTAAAGCGCTGCGGTGTCGGCGCTCTGCTCACCCAAAGGAGTTGAATAATGAAAATAAAATCCATCCGTACCCGTGTCTTCGAATGGAAGGGTAAGGTCGTGCCGCCCCAGGCACACTTTTGCACCAATGCCAGCGACATCCTGTTCGAACGCGGCGATGCCATGGGCTCGTTTCGTTTCCATGGCTGGCTGGTGGTAGAGGTAGAAACCGATACCGGCCTGGTGGGCATCGGCAACTGTGCACTGGCGCCGCGTGTGGCCAAGGAAATCATCGACACCTACCTGGCGCCGATTGCCATTGGCGAAGACCCGTTCGACAACGAATACATCTGGCAGAAAATGTACCGCCAGAGCCACGCCTGGGGTCGCAAGGGCATTGGCATGGCGGCCATTTCGGCAATCGACATCGCCATCTGGGACATCATGGGCAAGGCTGTCAACAAGCCGGTGTTCAAGCTGCTGGGCGGGCGTACCAAGGAGAAGATCTGGACCTACGCGTCCAAGCTCTACGCCAATGACAACCTCGATCTGTTCCTGGAAGAGGCCCAGGGTTATCTGAGCCAGGGTTTCACCGCGCTGAAGATGCGTTTTGGCTACGGTCCCAAGGATGGCCCGGCGGGCATGCGCAAGAACATTGAACAAGTGCGGGCCCTGCGCGAGCTGGCCGGGCCGGATGTGGACATCATGCTGGAGTGCTACATGGGCTGGACCCTGGAGTATGCGCGGCGGATGTTGCCCAAGCTGGCCGAGTTCGAACCTCGCTGGCTGGAAGAGCCGGTGATCGCTGACGATATCGAAGGTTATATCGAGCTGAAGAAGATGGGCATCATGCCCATCTCCGGTGGCGAGCATGAGTTCACCTCCTACGGTTTCAAAGACCTGCTGGAACGCCGTGCCGTGGACGTGATCCAGTACGACACCAACCGAGTCGGCGGGATCACCGCTGCGCGCAAGATCAACGCCATGGCCGAGGCCTGGTCGGTGCCGGTCATTCCCCATGCCGGGCAGATGCACAACTACCACCTGACCATGTCCACCACGGCCTCGCCGATGGCCGAGTTCTTCCCGGTGTTTGACGTCGAAGTGGGCAACGAATTGTTCTACTACGTGTTCAAGGGCGAACCGCAACCGGTCAATGGCTATATCCAACTGGATGACCACACCCCGGGCCTGGGCCTGGAAATTTCCGATGAGTATTTGCACGACTTCAACATCATCGAATAAGGCGGGCCTGGCGATGCGATTGATTCAATTTGAAGACCCGCAAGGGCAACGGCAGGTTGGCTGTGTCGACGGTGCGCAGATCCAGGTGGTGCGCGATACCCGCTACACCCGTGAACTGGCACTGAGTGCGATCCGCAATGGCATCAGCCTGCGGGATGAGGTGGCCAGGCGCGGCACCGACGCGGGGCCGTTGTATGCCGAGCTGCAGGACACGGCACGGATCCTGCCACCACTGGACCATGAAGACCCGGCCCACTGCCTGGTCAGCGGCACCGGCCTGACCCATCTGGGCAGTGCCGCGACCCGCGACCAGATGCACCAGCAGGCGGACCAGAGTACGGCGGCGATGACCGACACCATGCGCATCTTCAAATGGGGCCTGGAGGGTGGGAAACCGCCGGCTGGCCAGCCTGGTGCGCAGCCGGAGTGGTTCTACAAGGGGGACGGCAGCATTGTGGTACGCCCCGGCGCGGACTTCCCGGTGCCGCCATTCGCCGAGGATGCCGGCGAGGAGCCGGAGTTGACCGGCCTGTATGTGATTGGCGATGACGGGCAGCCCTGGCGCCTGGGTTATGCCTTGGGCAACGAGTTCTCCGACCATGTGATGGAGCGCCGTAATTATCTGTACTTGGCCCATTCCAAACTGCGTTTCTGCTGCTTCGGCCCGGAGCTGCGGGTCGGTGAGTTGCCGGCAGACCTGAGTGGCATGAGCCGGATTTTTCGTGAGAGCCAAGTGTTGTGGGAGAAGCCGTTCCTGTCGGGTGAAAGCAACATGTGTCACAGCCTGGCGAACCTGGAGTATCACCACTTCAAATACGCCCAGTTCCTGCGGCCGGGGGATGTGCATATCCATTTTTTTGGCACCGCCACCCTGTCGTTTGCCGACGGGATTCGTGTACAGCCGGGGGACCGTTTCGAGGTCAGCCTCGACGCTTTCGGTGCGCCGCTGCGCAATGGCATCAGGCTGACCGATGACGTACTGGCGATTGGCGCGATCAAGGCGTTGTGAGCCACCCCATGTTTTTCCAGGAGTCATCCATGTCTCAAATCAGTGGTCATAACTACATCGGCGGCGCCTACAGCGCGGCCGGCGATACCGTGCTTCAGAGCTTCGATGCGGTGACGGGGGAGGCGCTGGACGGCCTGTTCGTCCAGGCGACCCGTGAAGAGGTCGATGCTGCTGCCTTGGCGGCGGGCGCGGCGTATTCGGCGTACCGCGGCATGGCGGCGGCGCGCCGTGCCGGGTTTCTTGAGGCGATTGCCGCAGAACTCGATGCTCTGGACAGAACCTTCATTGACATCGTTTGCCGCGAAACCGCATTACCCGCTGCACGCATAGACGGTGAGCGCAGCCGTACCAGCAACCAGTTGCGCCTGTTTGCCCAGCTGCTGCGTCGCGGTGACTTCTATGGTGCGCGAATCGACCGCGCCTTGCCCGAGCGCCAACCCTTGCCACGGGCCGACCTGCGTCAGTGCCGCATCGGTGTCGGGCCGGTGGCCGTGTTTGGTGCCAGCAATTTCCCCCTGGCGTTTTCCACTGCCGGTGGTGACACCGCAGCAGCACTGGCGGCCGGCTGCCCGGTGGTTTTCAAAGCGCACAGCGGGCACATGCTCACCAGTGCCTGGGTTGCGGCTGCAATTGGCCGGGCTGCCGAGAAAACCGCGATGCCCGCTGGGGTGTTCAACTTGATCTATGGCGGTGGTGTCGGTGAGTGGCTGGTCAAGCACCCGGCAATCCAGGCGGTGGGGTTTACCGGGTCGTTGAAAGGCGGCCGGGCGTTATGTGATATGGCCGCAGCGCGCGCGCAGCCAATCCCGGTGTTCGCCGAGATGTCGAGCATCAACCCGGTGCTTCTGATGCCGGCGGCCCTGGCGTCTCGTGGTGACGTATTGGCGGGGGAACTGAGTGCGTCAGTGAGCCAGGGGTGTGGGCAGTTTTGCACCAAGCCGGGATTACTGATGGGCGTGCGCTCAGCCGACTTTTCTGCACTGATCGAAAAGCTCGGGGCCAAGTTGGCCGCCTTGCCGGCACAGTCCATGCTCAACGCCGGGACGTTGCGCAGTTATGAACAGGGAGTGCAACGCCTGCATGAACACCCAGGGGTTCGTCACATCGCGGGCGCGCCGCAACAGGGTAATCAGGCGTGGCCTCAGTTGTTCCAGGCTTCGGCGCAGTTGCTGCTTGACGCTGACAAGGTGCTGCAAGAGGAAGTGTTCGGTCCCGCTACCGTGGTGGTGGAAGCGGCGGATGACGTGCAACTGCAGCACATCATCAGTGCCTTGAACGGTCAGTTGACCTTCACCCTGATTGCCGATGAAGCGGATCTAGGGCAGTGCGCGCCGCTGGTTTCGCAATTGGCGCAAAAGGCCGGCCGCTTGCTGCTTAACGGTTACCCGACCGGCGTCGAGGTGTGCGATGCGATGGTACATGGAGGGCCTTATCCGGCAACCTCCGATGCTCGGGGGACCTCGGTGGGCAGCTTGTCCATCGATCGGTTCCTACGACCGGTGTGTTACCAGAACTATCCGGACGCTTTGCTTCCAGAGGCCCTCAAAGATGCTAACCCGTTAGGTATTGCGCGCTTGGTAAATGGAGAGACAACTTGGGTGGCCCTTGATTGAACGGCTGCTTGTTTACAGGTCGCGGTAGGGATGGCAGTTACCAGCCTGGGTAGTGTCGAAAGCACCGGTGGTAACGCCTACCGCGCCCTTGGTGTTAACGCCAACGCTGAATTGACCCACGTGCTGACGTGGGATTAACCCACCCTCAAGTCAACACAAATCCAGTAAAGTAGCGGTTCGCGATGGGGCTGCCCGGGTCAGTGATATCTCAGCAATTGAGTCAATTCGGCACCGGCGCCAACACTGAGGACGATGCTAATGGGTTTCAGGCGGAAAGTTTTACTTACAAAAACCCGAATACAAAACAGAATGAGCTGATCATTGTTGGCGCTCCCCCTGGATTGATCCAGTTGCCGACGCAAGACTGCCCCATCTCCAAACCTGCAAAATCCAGCACAGACAATGATTTACGAAAAGTCAGACTGGGGCAGTGAAATCTCGGCAACCGGTCACCTCGGCCTCGGCGCTGACAGATCAAGAGTTTCGATGGCTGGTGCATCTGTGACTCAGCCGACTGCGAAACGATTTTTTACGCCTGGATTCGTCAACTTGACTACCTTCACCACTAAATACGAAGTCAGGACAGTCACTAGTCAATTCCGGCTTTGACCCTTCCCCTGGCCGGAGAATCGGCCCATGTACACCATGACTCTTTTCCCAAATGACACCCCGGTCGACAGTTCAACCCATGTCTGGTTGATGACCATCGGTCTCGTTGCCTACTTCATCCCTCGTCGATGATTCTACGCCTCGGCGGCTGACCAGCCGCCGGGCCTCTTGAATGTACGTTAAAGCCGCGTCGTTTCTGGCTGCGACAGTTTTAATTCTCTAGAGCATGTGTACGAACCGGGTTTTTGGGCGGTTGCGACAGTTTTGCGTTTCCTTTACAAGACGCTGCAGGCCGCAAAAAACGGGACCCTTCCGCGACAGTTTTAATTCTCTAAATTCACCTTTTGAATTTAGAGAACTGAGTCGCACCCAGGGACGACAAGGCTTTTGTGTACATTTAACAGTATCGGCGGCTGGTAAGCCGCCTGGCCATGAATCATCAACGAGGGATGATTCATGGCAACGAGACTCATGGTCATCAACCAGACGTCGGTTGAGTCGGTGCTGCTAGACTCGGTCCTCGACGCCGCATCATCTAGTTGTACTGAGCCCTACTACGGGCAACGCTGAAACGGAGCGATCACGGTACTTCTGGATGACATTCAACAACGGCGAAGTAATCAGCGTCGACACCAGGGCCATAATGACCAAAATGGAGAATAACTGAGGCGGCATTAAGCCAAGGCTGTGGGCGATATTCAGCACGACTAACTCCATAAGGGCGCGCGTATTCAATAACGCACCGATTTTCAAGGCGTCCGTCATTGAGAATCCTGCCAACCTGGCGGCCAATGTACAACTGAGCCCTTTGCTTAAGCAGGCGCATAAGACCCACGCTATACACCAGAGGATGTCCTGCAAAGTGACTAGAGATCCCAGTTCAATTTTCATGCCGGTATAGAAGAAGAAAATCGGTACCAAAACAATGTTCACGAAAGGGCGCATACGCAGGTTCCATTGCTCAAGCAAGGCCTTACATTGATACAACGCAGTGCCCACCAGAAAGCCGCCAACAATAGCGAACACCCCCAGCCATGCAGTGATAACGGCCGTAATGAACACCCCGCCGATGATCGCGCCAAAATGCACATCGCTCAGTACCGAAGCGTGCTGAGTATTCGCTTGCACACGCTTGACCAACCAGGGGCGGACGTAGCGGAAAAACACCACGAAGAACAGAGCAATCGCCGCCAATTTAAACAACGTTTGCGTCGCGTCTTGACCGCTGGTGAACACCACCACAGCGCCTAGGGCAATCCAGCCGATCAGATCGTTGATCCCGGCGGCGGCAATCGCGGTCACCCCGGTCTCACTCTCTTCCATGTTCCGCTCCAGCAGGATCCGACCAAGAATGGGCAACGCTGTAATGGAAAACGATATGCCGCATACAAGCATCAACCCGAGCACATCGGGAACCTCGTAGTAGCGGGCATAAATGAAGGCACAGAGCATCCCGGTCAGGTACGGGATTGGAATACCCAGCAAGGTGATCCAGCCCAGGGCACGTTTGAGGCGACGCTCTCGAAGCAGTCCGAAATCGAACTCCATGCCGATCTGGAACATCATCAACACGATACCCAGCTGGGACATGACCGTCAGCACCTGACCGGCATTGGCATGCAGATACGCACCGCCCTGAGGCCATAGGCCGCCAAGCAGCGTACCCAGAACAATGCCTCCGGTTATCTCACCCACCGCGATGGGCTGACCAAAGCGCTGGGCGATTTTACCGGCAACCTGGCTGCAAAGGATGATGACAACCAACGCCGCCAATACAATGACCAGCAGATTTTCATGGGGATTGTTCACAACGGAATCCTAAGGAGTGGCGAAGGGCTAAATTCGTACAACAGCTCGTCAAGGGCATGCTTGAACCGTTCTACGTCGGCTAGGGTGGTTTGATAGTTACTGATAGCAACGCGGATGTAACGCTCGCCTTTCCATTCCAGCACGCTGGGGTAAGCCAGATTTCGCTGCTGACAGAGCGCGACCAGACGCGTCACCAAGTCAGCGCTAGCGCCAACAGGCCGAAAGGCGACCACCGGCATGATCTGCTGGTCGGGTATCAGGCAATAACCGGGGTCCGTGGCCATCAAGGCACGCAAGTGCGCCGCTGCACCGGTCATATTCCTCAGCAGTTTTCGATAGCCATCAAGCCCCAGATGCTGAAGCAGGCACCACACGCCCAGCGAACGAAATTGGCGAGTGCCATATAGGTTCATCTTGAAGGTATCGAGCTCACCACGCTCTTCCCAATAGGGCCCGCCCGCCCAGAAACTTCCCCCAAGCAGTTCACCGTTGCGCACCAGCAGGCAGCCGATGCCAAAGGATGCGAACATCCATTTGCAGGGGTCGAAAGTGACGGAGTCGGCGTCGCGCAATCCCGACATGTGACGCCGAGCCTCGGGCAACGCCGCGAGCGCAAGCCCGGCGGCACCGTCAATGTGGAACCAGGCATCGTAACGGCGAGCCAGCTCGCCGATGTGCTGCAACGGATCAATCGCCCCCGTAGCAGTGGTACCCAGGACACCGATCAGGCACATCGGTGTGTAGCCTGACGCAACGTCATGAGCCAGCCGCTGCTCCAGTTGCTCCGGGAGCAAGGCGCCCTGCTCATCCGTGTCGATTTCCACCAGCGCATCCGTGGCAAAACCCAGGACGTCCAAAGCCTTAGCGACGGAAAAATGTCCCTCTCGGGACATGTAAATCCGCGGTTTCAAGCCCCCGCTCCGAAGTCTCTCCGGATGCTGGCGATACAGCTGTTCACGGGCCAGCTTCAGCCCGATCAAATTGGCCAGCGTACCGCCTCCGGTAAATACTCCGCCGGGCAATCGTCCAACAACCGGCTCCAAGCCAAACAGCGAGCGCAGAGCGTGCAACACTTCGACTTCGACCATCGTTGCCGATGGCCCTGCGCGCCAGGCACCAGGCGTCTGATTCAAGGCGCTGCCAAGAAAGTCACCCAGCACCGCAGCCGGGTGAGGCCGGGGTGAAATATAGCCGAAGTACAGTGGGTGACTGACGTTGCACAGTCCCTGCTTCATCAGCTCCACCGCGTGGGCCAGGGTGTCGTCCAGAGACTGACCGTGTTCAGGCATCGAGGCGGGATCCTGGGTTCGGGCGTCGATCAGATCACTCGCGTACCACAGGGGGAATTGCTCGGGCGCACCCTGAACGCTGGCAAACAACTCCAGTACCCGCTGACCTGCGGCGAGAATCTGCGGGTCGACCTCCCATTCGCGCGGCGCAGCAATCATGAGTCACCTCGCGCATCCGCAAGGTGCAACCGAACCTGTTGCTGAATGCCTTGGTGAATTTCCAGCAGTGCCTCACGACTCGCTCCCGCCAGAAGGTAATAACAGTAATGAGGCTGAGCAGAGTTCGGCATGGCCTGTACCCAGTCACCTGGACGGGCAAGCACGACCAACTCGCGCAACTCCGCTAGTTGCTCAAAGACCTGCATGCCTTCGACGGCCAGTAAAGTCCCGCTAGCCTCGATCACGACGCCGCCGAACAACACCGCACCCCACTCACCAACCACCGCGTGCACAGGTACCTGCTTCAGGAGCAGGCCCACCTGAGCGGCATACACGTCGACCCCGCTCAACAACTCGATGGTCTGGGCGGTGAAACCGCCCCCAGGACGCAACCCCGCTTCAAGCACCCGAGGCACGCCCTGCTGATAGCGAATTTCGACATGTGCGGCGCCCTGGGTCAGACCTAGCGCCCGCGCAGCGCGCAGCGCAAGCTGACCAATCGAGTGTTCGTGCTCGGCCCCCAGCGAGGTAGGCCACACAGAAGCCGATTCGGCAAAGTAAGGGCCTTGCCCGCCTTCTTTCTCCAGAACTGCCAGAACCTGGTCGGAACCGTCGGGCCGCAGCAACAGATCGACGCTGACCTCCCGTCCTTCACAGAAGCTCTGGGCAATCAGTTGGAGGCTGCTATGACCGTAGGCAAAGCGATTGCGGTCTTTGAGGGAATCAACATCAGTGGTCTGCTGGATCATATCGTGCAGTGCCGTAAGGGCCTGGCGGTACTGATATTCATCACTGACCGCAATGACGCCCTGGCTGTTCATCGAGTCGCTGAGCTTGACCACCACCTGTGATCCAAGCCGCTGGCTGACGTGCTCCCACGGGGTTTCCAGGGTCAGCGGTAGCGTCGCCGGCACCGGAATCCCCTGCGCCTCCCACAACAACATGGCTAAGTACTTGTTACGACTGCAGACAGCCGTAGCCACCGACATGCCGGGCAGACTCAGGCGTTCGGACAGCTGTGCAGTTGCCACCACCGTGCCCTCATTCACAGGCAATAGGGCACTGAACGGATGCGCCGCATGGTATTCAACCACGGCGCTAAACAGAGCATCAGTCGGCCACAGGGGGACCTGCAATACGGCCTCGACCGCAGGGTGATCAGCCAGCGTCTGCCCGTTGCCGATCAATACCACCCGATAACCTGCTACACCCAGACAATCCAGCAGTCTCCGGTTGGGATACGCATGAATAACGCCAATACGATGTGCTGACATGACATCCCTCCTTAGAATGAACCGGTCCGCGCACCCGGTTTGTGTTCCAGTACCGTCAACACCTGCCCACCAACTTGCCGCTGGGTCGCTTCGAACAAATCGGTGGTCATGTTGTTGGTCCAGAGACGACCACGCTGGGACACCTCAAACGCATCGGTGGTCTCAGCGAGCAGACCATGCTCAATCCAGTTGGCGATGAGTTTGGGGTCGACGGTGGCCAACGCTTTCTCGTAAGACTTGTCCAGACGCAGGAATTTGGGAAACATCACCGCGCCACGGTTTTCTGGACGATCCAGCGCAACCGAACTTTTCTCGATGCTTGGCAGCCCCTGTTCGATGGCGTCCATATATTTGTTGACGTTGCTGTGCTTCATGTAGCTGAAGCCGTCAACATAGCCTCGTGCTGAGGAGCCCACGGCCAGCGTCTCGGCGCGATGCTCACCATTGCCCCCGCCCCATAGCAGGCGGAAGTACTCACAGACCTTCGCCTTGCGGGTGTAGATCTGATCAGCGACATTGGCATAGCCGGCCTCGGCCAGGCGGTGCCGTAACTGCTCGAACAGCGCGAGCATGATCTTCTCTGAAGGCTTGGCTGGAATGCTGCCCTCGGCCATCTGGCGCTTGAACTTCGGCGGGAATGCAAAATAGTGCAGGTTGTAGTAGTCGACGCTATCAAAACCATCGTCGATCAGCCGTGTCAGGTCTCGGTCAAGAGAGGCCAGTGTCTGACCCGGCAGGTTGTACATCATGTCGACATTGATTTCGTCAAAGCCGAAACGTCGTCCCTGCTCGCGTACATTGGCCACATCGTCGAGAGTGGCGGCGATATTGAAGTGCTTGCGCAATTGCGCGTCGTAAGTCTGCAGGCCGAAGCTGATGCGCTGCACACCCTCGCTCTTGAGTACCTCAAGCCGGTAAGGATCACCCAAGGTCTTAGGCTCACCTTCAAAAGAGATTTCAGTATTGGCGCTGAGGCTGAAGCTCTCTCTGATAGTGTTGAAAATCCGCTGCAACTGCTCGGGCGACAGCACCGAAGGCGAGCCGCCTCCGAAGTACACTGCCTGGAGTTCACTGGAACGGCCACGTACGCTAGCCGCCTCATTGCGGATGTCCTGACACAGGGCGTTGGTGTAGCGCTCATAGACAGCCGTATCTTTATCGACTCGCACATGAAACGGGCAGAACCGGCACATGTCCTGGCAGTACGGAATATGCACATAGAGCAGGGTTTCCACCCCCGGAGCCACCGGGCGCTCGAAGACCTGGGGTAGACGCTGGTGCACAGCGTCCCCCAGCAGCGGGTAGAAATAGTAGGTCAGCGGATAATAGGCTTCGTACATGGTGTTCCCCTTATGCGGCCAACACTTGATTGGCGTTGCCACTGAGCACGGCTTGCAGCAATTCGCTATTGAAACCCGCACCGAGAATCTTCTGGCACACCGCCGAGTAGCTACCGCACACCGGCAGGTCCGAGCCGAAAAGTACTTTGCCATGCACTTCTGGACGCTCGTGCAGCCAGTCCACCAGCACTTCAGGCGGGACCAAGGCGGTGTCCAGGTATACCCCGGGGTAACGACACGCCATCTCCAGCGCCTCGTCGTACCAGGTCGGCTTGCCGCCATGTGCAAAGATCACCTTGAGCGTTGGGAAAGTTTCCACCAGACGGCGAAAATCCCCCGGTCGGATGAACTTCTGCTCGGTGTCGCGCTGCGCAGTCAGGCCGGTGTGGAACATGATCGGCTGGCCCACTTCAGCACACTTTTCATAGACCGCCATCATCGAGTCCAAGTAAGGATCAAATCCGTGGTCGGCGGGGTAGAACTTATAGCCCTTGATCCCGCGCTCGAAATCTTTGTGCCATTCCTGAAGCGGGTCCGCGTGGTGAAGTGGATTGATATTGCCGAACGGGACAAAAAACGGATCACTGCCGCAGAATTCCAGAATCAACTGACTGTCGATAGAGAAGTTGGTCCCCGGGCCGCACTCTGCGAGGATAACTGCACGTACCACACCGCGTTCCTGGAGATACGTTTTCAACGCCAACGGTTCAGAAAATATCTCACGAACATCGACACCCTCCTCAAAGGGAAACTTGGTCAACAGCCCTTGAATATCATCACGCAACAGCGAAAACTTTCCAGCATGAATATGAAAATCAACGAAGTTCATCATTAAATCCTTTTAAAATGTCAGAATGACATTCCATAGTTTCTGTTCATCAGGCACAGGAACATGCTGCGCTGTTGGTAATTGCTGCCGCAAGAAGTCCGCCAAGGGTTCTAGGTGCTCTGCTTCGCGCCACTCGGCTGCCAAGTCTTCAATAATGTGATGTTCCGCCAACAACTTACCATCTCGGTAATGCCGAATAATGGGGTGCAGAAAATTCGAGTCCTCGGCACGCTTGATATTCTCTCGGGCAATACGCGAAACATTAAAAGGGTTATCAAATTTACGCTGACCAAACTCCAAGGTCAGGGTCATGTACTCATCAGCGGCAAAGCGTTGTGTAATGTAGTCCTGAGGCAACTCCAGGTACCAGTTCAAGCGCTGTTGCTGTCGGTCAATCAGCATCACATCCTGCAGGAAGCCAGGTTGCTGCCAGAGTGCCGAGGACTGATTGACGCGTTCGATTATTCGCTCGCACGCCGGCGCCACCATCAACTCATGGGCCACCTGAGGCAGGGCGACCCCGTCGTAGCGCTCTACCAGCAGTTGGCACAGGGTGCGCACGTTGTAACGGAAACCATGGATAAACCCCGACATGTACTTCTTGTAGTCGAGGTACTGCATCAGGGTGCCGGCAAAGTAAAGGTCGGGGATATTCTGCGACTGCCAATCCGCCTGTTGCGCAGGTAGGCGGCCCATAGAGCACAGCTCAGGACGGCAAGACTCGTCGAACATCGAATCGTCAAAGCGAAAACCGGTACACGCAATCACGCGATCATATTCAATGACTTCCTGCTCACCCTCGGCGTGCTGGTAACCGAAGTAGGCCTTAAACTTATCGCCGTCACGCTCAATACGCTGCAGCTCAACGTCAAGAATCGCATTCTGTGATTTGAGCTGATACGTATCGAGCAGATTGTTGTTGACCGCTCGCACATGCCCCACGTAATGAGTCGACCAAGCCATACGCAATGGATTTGGGCTCGCCACGTGGATCATCGCCGCATGCTCAATCAGCGCGTCGGCGGTCTCGAAGCCCGAGTTGCCCTTACCCAGAATCAGCACTTTCTTATTGGTCAACGGCACAGGGTCGATATCCATATCGACATAGTGTTCGGCGTATTCGATTCCCTCGATGTCCGGCAGCCAAGGCAGTTGCACACCAGTGGCCACGATCAGCACACGGGCTCGAAGCTCCTCGCCCGTGGATAAGGTAACGATAAAGTCCTGGTCACGACGGACGTTCACCACTGAGCTATCGGTACGCACATTGAGCTGATGCTCTTTGGCAAAACCATCCAGGTAACGCGGCATGTCATCGGCATCGGGGAAATAGCGCTGGCTGTAGTCTGTGAAGCGCGCTGCGGTGCTTTCGCTGCTTAACAGCGAGTTCCAATCCCAACGCAAGTTAATTTCAGGATCAGAATAACCGGTGTGGACTTTATTGATTGAGATTAACTTCCGGTGCCGCGGAAATCTTTCAAATGTTGTGCCCGCACGACCACCGCTTTCAACAATCAGATAATCACGACCTTGTTGCTGTAAGCAATAACCGGCCTGCAAACCTCCCGGACCCGCGCCAATAACTAAGTATCCATACGTCTTCTCAGCAGACATCTTAAGCTCTCCTTATGCTTCACTTATCGACCAGAACAGCGTGCACGTAGACGTCCACGCTATTGCAGTGCGGAATTAATGAATTGGGCAGATCAACAGCAAAACTGGCTTGGCAGCCAAAGACTTACATCAACGTTAAACCGGCTTGAATTTATAGGTATCCAATGACCGCATGCTTCTCACCGCTGGATCTGATCACTTGGGTGCGAGTAAAGCCGGCTTCATGCAACAGCGCCTGAAACTGAGTAGAAGTGCGGTGTTGACCGCCGGTTTCCAGGAGCATTGCCAAGTCCTGCATGACCGCGGAAAACGGTTCGGCGCCGGACTCTTCCAGCAAGCGGTCGAGCACCAACACTCGCCCTCCTGGATTCAACGCCTGGCGAACCCGGCGCAGCAACTGCAGAGATTGCTCGTCATTCCAGTCAGAGAGGATGAACCCCAGTGAGTAGGCATCCGCGCGAGGCAATTCAGCGGCCCAGAAGTCACCCGGCGCAAAGCTGACCCTTGAGGCCAGCCCCACTCCGCTGACCCGCGCCAGGCAGTGGGGCTCCACGGCAGGTAGGTCGAACACCACTGCTCTGAGCGCGGCATGCTGTTGTGCCGCGGCGATAGCGAAGGTACCAATGCCGCCTCCCAAGTCGACCAGGCTCGACGCGTCACCCAGCACCCCCAGCCTCACCAACTCTGCTGAAGGCTCGCGGCTGAGGTTCCACATCGCATCATGGAACGCCGCTCCGCGGTCCTCAGCCAGCAGATAATCGAAGGGTGCCAAGGCGTCTTGTGCAAGTTTTGACCATTGCGCCTGGCCGCTGCCCAGTGCATCGCCAAGGTGGCGAAACAGCGGCAGAGTGTTGCTTTCAAAGTGTTCGAGCAAAGGTCCCAGATACTGCGGTGACTGAGAGTCCAACGCGCCACAGGCGGACGTCGAAAGTCGATAGCCACCCTCATGCTCCTCAACTAGCCCCCAAGCAACCGCGCCGCGCAAAAACCGCCCCAGCGTGGCGCCATCCAGCGCTAGTTTTTTTGCCAGAGCGTCTGCCCCTGTACCCACGTCAGCATTGGCAAGGGCCTGGAAGACCCCTAGTCGATGTCCCTGCAGTAGAATTGCGCTTCCCATGAAGCCGTAGAGCGCCAGGCTCACCGGATCCAGAACCTTCCCGACCATTGGTGGTAATGCCATATCAACCTCCCTGTCAAAGTGATGTACTGATTAAAGGCCCAGCTCGAAAGACCCTTGGGCCACTACTTGCCCGTTGATGATCAGATGCACCTCGTGTGCGCCGGGGTAGTAACTTCTGAGCGAACTGCTTTCGATGCTGTGATCGCGCTGCAGCTTCACCAAACCCTTGACCAGCTTCTGGCGCTTGCTCCACTTGAACACCCGGCGGTTAATCTGGCCTCGTGCACCTGGCGCGAGAATCGCGTAGTCGACCATCAACCCATGCTCGCAGGTGCTGTCGATCTGGATATCGCAGTCCAGGGAGATACGTTCCCCAGGCTTGATCTGCGAGGGTCCGACCTGGAAGCGCTTGACCTGCACCGGAGCGGCCATGGAATACCCGAGCAGCTCCAGCGCGCGGCTGTCACCCCGACGCGCCAGGGTACGCAGCGAATGGCGTATTACCCAGTCAGTGTGCGGTCCACGCTCCTCGACCTGCCAACGCTCCAGCACATTGAGCACCGCGCTGGGGTGGTCCTTGCTGATATCGTTGAGATTGTTGGCCACCGAACGGCGTACATACTCGCTGCGGTCGTTGTGCAAGCGTTCAAGTAGGGCAAGGACTGGTGTTGGATCAACCAACAGGCTCGGGACCCGGGAAGCCCATGGCAGGCGCGGACGCGTGCCCTCGGAAACCAGCCTGCGCACGTCGGCACTGTCATCACTGACCCAACCTGCCAACACCTGCAACGTAGGCTCCAGATAGGCATCCAGATAAGGCCGAATGGCGAACTCGCCAGTGAAGTGCTGAGTCACCTTCTTGATCGCCTGCATGGCTGGCTCAAAGTGCTCAAGGCCGCGGGTTTCGAAAATATCGGCGATGACCCATACGGGGAAGCCGGTCATGCGACCAAAGCGGGTCCCGGGGATCGGGTCAAGCATGCTAACCAGCACTTGGGATGCGGGCACAAACCCGAGTCCCAAACCATCCCAGAGTGCGTTGGCCATGGCCTTCACTCGCGCCTTCATCTCCAGCGCAAGCAGGTCCGCCGGCAATGAGTTGTTATAACGCTGCTGATCGAAGCTCTCTAGCAACGCGGCGGCACGACCGCTCAACTCGAGGCCGAGCGGATGATCGAAGTAATCCTTGAAGTCCATGACCTCTCCCTTGAATCAACGCAGAGCGTCGAGGCTGCTCTTATCAAATGTCAGCTCGTTGTAACCATTGCCAAAGCGGTAGTTGCTCCAGCGCATCAAGGTCTGCTTGCCCGTCTGGTGATTGACCATTTGCATCTCGTTGGCACGCCAGTAGCGATCCAGATAAACACCATAGCCGCTATAAGTCTGGGTTTTGAGCAGCGCATTCTTGCGGTCGTAGTATTCGACCTTGAGCGGCCGGTAGTACTGCTTATCCAGCCAAGTGACCTGACGGGTGTAGCCGGAGCGCGGGTAAGCTGGGGTCATTTCCAGCTTGTACGCGTCCAAGCCATCAACGACCTCGTCCCCCAGATACTGGTACTGATACTTATCAAGCTCCCAACTGGCCATGTCCTCATAGGCGAACTCACTACCCATGAATGGGCCTGACTTGTTCTCCGAAGCAATTCGTTTGACCCGCCGCAGCGACGGGAAAAATTGCCACTGATCATCCGACGTCAAACTGTGTGCATGGGTCAGTAAGGTGGTGCCACGCACATCCGCCGGACTCAGAAAACGCACTAGGCTCTTGTCGCCATCGGCATGCACTTCAAAAAACTGTACAGCCAACTCACGGGTGCTTACCGCACCGTAGGCGTTACGCAACTCCATTTGTAGATCCGCCGACATGTCCTTCCAGCCGATGTTGTGCTGGTCGGCCTGCTTGGCGATATCCTGGCCTTTTTCGTCCGCCACGACCCCGCTCATATCAACGAGGCAGAACAGTACCGCTAGGTACTTCAAGCTCTTCAGTCCGTTCACGCTTCTTCTCCAATGTCAGTTCAAGCAACCCTGGCAGCAGGAAAAAATCTGCCAACAGAGCGATCACTAATGTCAGGGCAGTCATCAGCCCCATTTCCTTATTCAAGGCAAACTCGGAAGCGGCCAGGACCAGAAACCCAGCCGTCAAGGTCAATGAGGTCACCAACAAAGCCGGCGCCGTATGGGTGAAGGCTTCGATAACAGCTTCACCCACCGTATGGCCGCGAGACCTGACTCGCTGCAACACCGCATACATGAAGTGGATGGTGTCATCGACTACCACACCCAGAGTCATAGACGCGACGATGGCCACCGAAAATCCAACTTGCCCGACGCAGAGCCACCAGATACCCAGGGCCATGGCGGCCGGAATCACGTTGGGCACCATGGATAACAGGCCCAGTTTCCAAGAGCGGAAAAGCAGCATCAGCAAGAGCGCGACGACTATCGCCGAGGCGATAATCCCCCACATCATGCTCTCGATGTTTCGTTGACCTATATGGGCGAAGATCAACGTTGTGCTGGCAGCCTTGGCCTCGATTCCCGGAGCATTGCTGGTCAGCCACGCCATTGAGCGACTCTCGAAGTCAAGCATCTGCCGTGTGCTTAGCTCGTGCAGAGCCACCACACTCCGGCTGACTGTACGGCTGACATCGATCTGGTTGTTCAGGTCAAGGCCATACGGCAATGACTGCTCGTAAAGCAGCAGGCTCTGCGCAGCCACTTCTGTGCTTTCGGGTAGCCGATAAGCATCCTCGGTGCCAGTGGTCAGGCTGCGATTGACTCGCTTGACCACGTCCGATAACGAACTGACATGGGCGACTTCTGGCTGTTGGCGCAACCAGGTCGTATAAGCGTCCACCTGAGCCAGATAAACGGGGTCATTCACGCCGCTGTCTGATTTTGACTTGAGCGCATACTCGATAGTGTAAAGACCGGTTAGATTCTGCTCGGTGTAGTCATTGGCCTGCCGGAAAGCTGTATCAGGGCTGAACCAGCGCAGATACTGGTCGTTCAGTTCATTGCGCCCTGCCAGAGATGCAAGTACCACTACCACAGGGATGCTCAGCCACATCAACAACCGCGAGCGTGCCTGTACCCAGGTGCCGAAGCGGGTCATTGCATGCTCCAACGGATCACCTTTGGCGCTAGGCTTGAGAGGAAGCAACGCCACCAGTCCCGGCAGCAGAAACAGGGTGAACAACCACGCAAGGGCGATACCAATCGAGACGATGTTGCCCAAGTCACGGAAAGGCGGGATTTCGCTAAAGTTCAAGGACAGGAAGGCCACGGCAGTGGTGACACTGGTCACTGTGACCGGCACAAGGGTTTCGTGCAGCGCCTCACGCAATGCATCCAAACGGGGAGTCCCTTTGCGCAAATGCATCAGGGTGACCGACAACACGTGCACTGAGTCCGCCACAGCGATCATCAGAATCACCAGCGGCGCAGACGCCGAGAGCGAGGTCAGGCTCATGCCCAGCCAGCCCGCAATGCCCTCGGCGCTGGTCATGGCCAGATACACCACCGCGACCGCTGCCACCGTGGCAAGTAAGCTGCGCAGCATGATCAGCGCCGCAATCAGGATCACCAGATAGACCCATGGGGTCAGGTTAGCTGCGTCACCTAAGGCGGCTTCCAGGAACGCGTTGTTGTACATCGCCATGCCCGTCAGGTGCACTTTGATGCCGGGAAACCTGGCTTGCGCCTCTTCAGCCAGCTGGCGCGCGAAACCCACCACCTCGCTGTTTTCATAAGGAGAGACTCCAGCGAGGTGATACACCACGTTGACCGCTGCAACGTTGCCGGCTTTGGACACCAAACGGCCCACCAACTGCGGCTCTGACAAGGCAATGGTGCGGACCCGCTGGCGCTGCTGTTCAGTCAGGGCTGCGGCCTCACGCACCAGATCGGCGACCTGAATGTTATCCGCGTCGGCGTCGATATTCTGGAAGTTACTGAGGGAGTCCACACGCACGGAATAAGGCGTCTGCCAAGCGCGTTGGGTGATCCATTGCAGCGCTTCAAGGGACGATTGGCTGAACACGTCGCCCGACTCCGGTGCCACCACAATGAACAGGTTGTCTGACCGGTCAAAGGTCGCCTGCATCTGCTCCTGCGCCATCAGCTCCGGATTATCCGAAGCAAGGTACACCCGGTAATCGGTACTGAAGCCGAGCCGGCTCTGCCCCAGACTGGCCAGATAGGCCAACCCTAGAAAAAACAGAAGGAATCCCCATCGCAAGCGCACCACCGCCGACACAATCGTTCTCATCATTTTGACATCCATTCCAAAAGGGCTATGTGACCGATGGTGCGCAAATTATACAACAACAACTTTTGCGTCAATAGTTGACGTGCAAACACTTAGCTTGTAATTTTTGACGTCAAATATGAAGTCACTTAAAGGAGCAAGACATGAGGCTGAACGTAATCAGCGAAGCAAATCATCCCGCCACAGCAGCGGAGGTGGTGCTGGATGGTCGGGTTTCCCCGCCGATGTTTGGGGACTTGGAGGTACGCCGCCTGCAACTCTCCAATGCGGCGAACGGGCAATCTGGGGTTCATGTGACAGGTGTCAAACAGGATCTGGAACGCTGGGCCGACGTCCAAGGTCCCACCATGCTGGTGGCCTTTCAGTTCCAAGCACCCGACGCGCCAGGCAATGCCGACGGCCTTGCCAAGTATGTCGCCGACCGTGACCCCGCCCTGACCAGACACGGTGGGCGTGTAGTGATTAGCGCTGTCACAGAGCGTGATGAGCATTGGTCCTTCGATGGCTTCGAGATCATCGAATTCCCGTCGACCGATGCCGTGGGAGAACTGATGCAGGACTCCGACTACCGCAATCGGACTGCAACTTCGAGCGCGGTATTCGGTGGCGCCTTCGCCATGGCTCCGATCCAGGCTGCCTAAAGCTGCAATCAAGGACGATAGGATGAACGCTTTTGCGCCAGGCCCTCGCGGGCATATGCTTTTCGGCTGTTCTGAACGATTTCGTAACGAACCGCTGGTACTTTTGAACGAGTGTCGGCAGCGCTACGGAACCCTCGTACGATTGCCCGTTGGTTTTGGGGCTTCATTCTGTCTGGCCTTTGACCCGACGGATCTCGATACCATTTTCCAGAGCGAAAACTTCGGCCGCAGCGATATCGCCGCGGCCTTTGGGCCCTTGGCGGGTGGCAGCATGATCATTGCCGACGGCCAGAAGTGGAAGGAACAACGCAAGGCGGTCATCCCGTCGTTTGCCCTGCCGCGCTTGCGTGAGTTGGCCCTGAATGTGGACGCACTGGCTCACGAGCGCGTGGCTGGCTGGTCCAATCGCGTTGACCACAACGGCGACATCGACTTGCAGCAGGAAATGGTCGAGTACGCCATGGACGTGTTAACACAGTTTCTCTTCGGGCACCGTATCAGTGCCCGAGCGATTGAGCGCATTTCGCACGGCTGGACCTTGAGCCTGCGCTACATGAATATTCGTCTTTCCTCACCTGTTCCGCTTCCCGATTGGTTACCGACACCCAATAACCGCAGGCTGCACAACGCCGCAGGACAGATCGCCACCGTACTGTTGGAAATCATTGCCCAGCATCGCAGCAGTAAAGACGCCATTGCTGGAGGTTTCCTTGGCGACTTGATCAGCTACCGCGATGAGCAAGGCCAGGCCCTCGACGATCAGCACATCCTTCGGGAAATCATGGGGGTGTTCCTCGCAGGCTTCGACACCGTCGCGTCAGCCATGATGTGGACCTTATGCGATCTGGCCCAACACCCGAGCTGGCAGCAGGCGGTACGTGATGAACTGCATTCAGTCGTCAGCAGCAGCCGGCTTGACTTGAAAGATACCCCCGCACTGGAACAGTGCTTTAACGAATCCATGCGCCTGTCACCACCGCTGTGGTTGATCGATCGCAAGGCGAACCAACGTTGCGTACTCGGTGGACAACGCGTTCCAGGAGGTACCAACATCATCATGAGTCCTTGGGTGACCCACCGCGATCCTAATTTCTGGGAGCGACCTCTGGACTACTATCCCGAACATTTTGCGGCGACAGCCCCCAGCCGCCCCAAGTATGCCTACTTTCCCTTTGGCGGTGGACGGATGAAGTGCATCGGCATCGGCTTGGCACACTTGCAATTGAAGGCTTTACTCCGGCAGGCGCTGACCCATTACGAGCTCAATGTGCGCCCCGAACATCTGCCTGAAATTGAACCGGCATTCGTTCTTCGGACGCGCAATGGCCTGAAGACCTCTCTGACTCGGCGTGAAACTTATGGCAAAGCCGCTATCGCGATCTAGCCGAGGACTTCTATTGGCCTGCCTGACACTCCTCTTGAGCCCCTGCGCAAACAGTACAGAAGAACAGTACAAACTCACAGTCCAGGGTAATGGCTACGAGCCGGCGCGCACGTCCTTTATGGGCCTGCAGTTCAAGTGGGACCGCCATGAGCAGTTGATAGAGCAAATGTCGCTGGATATGGAGATGGAATTACAGTGGGCGGGGTTGAACCGATACGACGCTGTAGACCTGCGCGAGTTTTCGTTGTCCTACCGCCCAGGACCCTGGCAGTTGGGGGTCGGACTAAGCAGGGTGTTTTGGGGCGTCACCGAATCCCGGCATCTGGTCGACGTAGTGAATCAGGTCGACCTCAGGTTCGACCCAGATGGTGACGCTCGTCTATCTCAGCCTATGGCCTCAGTGAGCTATCGAGGCCTGGGGCAGAACGTGACGCTGTATGCTCTACCCTGTTATCGCAAGCGTCCAGATGCGCTGATCTTCGGTGAGCATGGCGCGCAGGACCCAGCCTTTGAGCAGGATCTATTCACGCCGCTGCACTGCTCCGATCAGCCCGACTTTGCAGTGCGCGCCACCCAGGTGGCAGGCCCCGCGGATCTTGGCTTCAGTTACTTTCGTGGACATAGTCGCGAGCCCTACGCGGGGCATACTCCTTCCGGCATCAACCCGGCGTATCCTAAGGTAGAGAGGCTCGCAATCGACACTCAAGTGACACTGGGCGCTTGGCTGCTGAAGCTTGAAGCTCTGCTCCAAGACAGCGAATACCGGATGGATCGGGCCAGTGTCTCGGGCTTCGAATACACTTGGGTGTCGACCTTCAGCGGTGCCAGCGACCTGTCGCTGCTGTACGAGCACCTGACCGACACACGGTGCGACAGCATTACTGCGTCATGTGGCGAGATGCTGGGGATCCGATGGATTGCCAACGACGTCATGGACACCAACATGCTGGTGTCCGCCGTGAGAGATCGCCAAAACGGCTTATGGGGCCTAAAAGTTCAGGGCAGTCGGCGCATCAATGAACAACTGAGTCTACTGCTCAATAGTGGCGGCATGTACCGAGCAAGGTACCTATCCATTGGGCTATCCTATGCATTTTGATCACATTGGCGGCCCGTTTCAGCTCCGTCCTGCTTTACGCGTGACAGCAACAAATACAGGGTGGTTTTTATGGCATGAGGCCAGTCTGCACGCGTTTTGCTCGATCGCCCACTGCACCCCGAGGTACGAATAGTGGCACGTAACAGCAATGCTGACCCCGTACTACGCAATCTGTTTTGCTTCAACTTCTATCGAGGATGGCGGGGGATTTCTGAGTTCTACAGAAAGTACCTGCCAGAAGGTGTATCCGCGCAACAGAGTTACCTTCTGGAGCTTTGCAAGACGGATGAAGGGATCTTGGTGGGAGATATTGCGTATCAGCTTGAAATAGAGATTTCGGCAGTATCCGGATTGCTTAAACGCATGGAAAGCAGCGGCCTTATTAGGCGAGAAGTGCTACCGTCGAACCGACGTCAAACCTTAGTGTTTCTGACTCTTCAGGGTGAAGAGCTGCGCAGGAAAGTCCATGAGTCGATGATGGTTGCTGATCGTTTATTGTCTGAGGCTATCCAAACAGAGGACAAGCTTTCGCTGATAAGAGTTGTCGATCAGATAAGGCATCTCATAGACGCTGAGTAAGCATAACGACTGAACTGTAGGGGAGCCACTGAGGCAGAAGTCTGTTGTGGCACAGCGCGTTTTTTGCGCCCTGCTCGTTGATCGCCAGCAGTAATCGAGTCGATCTCTTTACAGAGCTGGGCGATAGAGAGGCCTGATCACGGCACAAACTCCACCTTCACCCCCCGGCTCGCACTACGTCCCTGATCATCATTGACCCGCAACCGGTATTCCCCCGACTTGCCCGGCCGCCAGTTCAGCGTGGTTTGCGGCGGGCCCTGGCCGATCAAGGTTTGGTCGGCAAACCAATACAACGTTGTCGCATCGCTTGCCGCGTTGGCATTCAGCGGGATGCTTTCCTGCGGCTGGGACAGGCGTAACTGATAGCTCACTTGAGTCAAAGGTGAGCGTATCTGCGGTGCTTCGCTCTGATCGCTGACACGGTTGGGTTGGCAGTTCTTCATCACGTTGGGCGGTGTGCGCCGTGGCAGGCCGGCAGCGCGGTACAGGCGTTGCACATCGCTGGGCCAGAATTCGAAGACTTCTTCGCGGGTGTATTGCGCATCGAACGGCGGGCAGGCGGCTTTGCCGGTACGCGTGTCGATGAGCACCGGGCGGTGCAGGTTGGACACGCGAATCGGCGAGACGCCTGGCACATACCAGGTCTTACGGGTCTGCGGGCACCAGCGGTTGGGCAACTCGCCGGAGGCAGCGCAGACGTCGATACGCACCAGCCCGGCGGGTGGCTTGTCGGGCTTGATCACCACAGTGGGCAGCGCCAGGGGCAGGGCGTCGGCGATGCGGAAGAACAGCGGCGCGGCGGTCTTGGCGCCGATAAATGCAGGGTTCGGCCGGCCATCGAAGTTACCCACCCACACCACCAGCACGTAAGGGCCGACCAGGCCAGCGCTCCAGGCGTCGTGAAAACCCCAGGAGGTGCCGGTTTTCCACGCGGTGCGCCAATGGCGGCCCGGCAAGCCATCCGGGCGTGGGTTGCGGCGCAGCATGTCGCGCACCATAAACGCGGCTTGGGGCGTCAGGAGTTGGGGGCCGGTAGATTGCGGCTGTTCCTGCAAATAGCGCAGTGGCCGCAAATGCCCGTCGCCGGCCAGCATCACATACAGCTGCGCCAGCTCCTCCGGCGTCATCTCGCCGCCGCCCAGCGCCAAGGCCAGGCCGTAATGGCTCTCGCCGCGCAGGCCTTTGATGCCGGCGCGTTGCAGTAAGCCGTACAGCGAAGGCGACTTGACCTGGCTGGCGAGCCACACCGCCGGGATATTGCGACTCCGGATCAAGGCATCCCGCGCCGTCAGCGGGCCGATAAAACTGCCGTCGAAATTTTCCGGCTGGAAGTAGCCGAAGTTACTCGGCAAATCCTTGAGAATGCTCATCGGGTGAATCACACCCTGATCCAGCGCCAGCCCATACAGAAACGGCTTGAGGGTCGACCCCGGCGAGCGTCGCGCCAAAACACCGTTGACCTGCCCGTGGATGCTTGTGGATAAGTAGTCCGCCGAGCCCACCAGCGCCTTGACGCTCTGGTCGCGGCTGTCGATCAGGATCGCCGTGGCGTTCTCCACGCCGGTGCTGCGCCGCTCGGCGATAAAGCCGGTAATCAGGCGCTCCAGCAATTGCTGAAGGGGCAGATTGAGGGTGGTGTTGAGTTCGTTGCCAGCCTGGGACGCGAGCAACTGTTCGCTCAGGTGCGGCGCCAGAAACGGGATCTGCTGACGGCTGCGCGCTTCCAGCGGCAAGTCGAGCAAACTGTCGTTTCGCGGGTCTTGTGGATAAGTTTCACGCCAGTCGGCCATCAGGCGTAGCCGCGCGTTTTGCAGCGACGGCCCAAAGCGCGCGCGCCGCCCCGGCTGCTGGGGAATCACCGCCAGCGCCAGCGCTTCAGACAACGACAACTGCGCCGCCGACTTACCAAAGTAAATCCGGCTGGCCGCTTCGGCGCCTTCGATGTTGCCGCCCATGGGCGCCAGGTTCAGGTAGGCCTCAAGGATGTCGTGCTTGCTGTAACGCGCCTCCAGCCACAGCGCCAAGGCCATCTGCTGCAACTTGCCCGGCACCTGGCGGGTGTTCAAGTCCCACAGTCGTCGCGCCAGTTGCATGCTCAAGGTTGAGCCGCCCTGGCGCTGGCCGCCGCTGTAGGTGGCTATGGCCGCGCGCAGTAGCGCCGGGGGATTGATTCCCGGGTGCCAGTAGAAATTGCGGTCTTCCTTGAGCAGCAACGCTTCGACCAGTGAAGGCGACATGCGCGCAAGCGGCAGCCATAAACGGTATTGGCCGTCAGTTGCCAACGTCATGCGCAGCAGCGCGCCGTCATCGGCCAGCACCACCCGCGAGGAGGTCACGGCCTGATCCAGCGGGGCATGCGGCCATAGCCGCAACCCCACCAGCACCGCCGCTGTTGCCAGCAGCGGCGTCAGGCGTTTAAGGCTTGGTAATTTCAAGCTGGCCTACTTTGCCGCGCCCTTGCAGGGTGGTTTCGTACATCCCTTCGGCGTAGGCCGGTGGCGTGTTGAAGGTGCCGGCGTTGGTGGCGCGCACGCGGTAGACGAAAGTACCTACATCGCGCAGCGCGGTGCCGTACAACACCACTCGATCATCCCGCACATCCACGTAGTCCGGCTGCCAGTTGCTCAGTTCGGTTTCGCCGATGGGCGCTTGCCAGGCGTCAGTTTCATCACCGTCGGCGGTTTCCACGTACTCCGAATCGTCGCCTTCACTTTCATCGGCGCTTGCGGCCTGCGGCTCCGGCGGCAAGTTATACACAGGCTCGACACCACCGGGCAGCAAGTCGACCACGGCCACTTGTTGCACTTGGTCGCGGTCGGTTGCGCGCAGACGCAGGCGCACCAGGAACTCGTCGCCCACCGCCACTTTGCTCACCGGCTCGCCCTTGAGGTCGAGGTATTCGTGGATGATTTCCAGGCCATTGTTGATCGGCTTGAGCTTGGCGCCCTTGTCGAAACCGGCTTCGCTGAGCATGTAGAACGCGGCCGGGCCGTCGGTTTTTTCCATCACCAGCTTTTGCGTGGCCCCCGGCACGACGGCGCGCGGTGGCTGACCGGCCATCTCCAGCAATTGCTGCTGCTTGTCGCCCAGCCACGCGGTGGCCTTGAGGGTCATGTCGCTCTGCGCGCGCTGGCCATAGTTGTCCAGAGCACGCAGCAACAAGGCGGCCGACAGCGAGTTGTAGCGTTGCTCGTTAAGGCGTTTGCCGAGTTTATCCAGCAGCGCTGTCGGTACCTCGTCGAGCAACTCTGGGAAATGCCGCGCCAGCAGGTGCAAGTGTTCAGCGTCGTGCACCAGCGGGTCGTAATACAGGCCGTCGCTGACCCACTTATCCACAAGGGAACGCCATGGGATTTTGCGGAACAGCGTATCGGCCTGGCGATCCTGCTTGAGCAGTTTGTAGCTGGCGGCCAAGTAAGCAGCGCCCAGGTCGTTCTGCCAGGTGTCTTTGAAGTAGCTCTCGTAGCGCTCGCGGATATCGCTCAAGGCGCCGCTCACGAGAATCCCCTGACGGCTCAGCAAGTAACTGGCGTAGGCACGGTTGCGCAATTCTGACAGCCCTTCGCTCGGGCCATTGGCCAGGTCCGTCAGGTACGCATTGGAGCGCACCAGCAAATCTTCCGGCACCGGCAGCCCGCGTTCCTTGGCTTCGATCAGGAAGTCGGTGGCGTACAGGCTGGCATACGGCGCCACATCCGGGTTGGCGGCCCACAAACCGAAGCCGCCGGCTTGGTTCTGGCGTTGACGCAACATGCGCACCGCGCTGCTGAACGCTTGCTCGGCTTCTGGCGCCGTGCCGCCCCAGATCAACGCCGGCATGGCCTTGGACACCAATTGCTCGGTGCAGGCGTAGCCGTAGTCATCCAGGTAATGCTTGAGGCCGTTAGCCCATACCAGCGGCGAGGCCGCCACGCCCAATTGCACATCGCGCAGTTGGCTGAACAGCTCGCGGGTTGGTTTCAGCTCTTTGCTGGCGCTGTCGAAACGGCCCAGGCTCAAGGCCACGCGGTGCTCGCTCAGTGGGCGAATCGAGGTGGTTTCCGCGACCTGGATGCGCTTGCCGTCCGGCAGCACGGCGATAAAACGCAGGTCCGCCGAGCCGAGGGTTTCGCCGACCTTGATTTTGAACTCTGCGGTGCCTTCCTTGCGCGGTTGCAACGACAAGGTGCTGCCTTTGTTGCCTTGCACGTTGAGGCCGTCGCTGGTCTGCAGTTCAAATTTCACGTCCGCCGCTGCGTCGAGGTTGCTGAACACCCCGGCGCTCACATTGAAAACATCCCCCGGCGCGACAAAGGCCGGCACGTTCGGCGTGATCACGATCGGCCCACGCACGTCGGTGCTGGCCTCGCTGACACCCACGCTGTCGGCATCCACCGCCACCGCAAACAGGTGCAGCTTGCCGTTGAAACTGTCCGGCACCTGGTAATGCAGCACGGTTTCACCGGCCGGCAGGTCGATCAGCCCGGACCACCACGCCACTGGCGGCTGATGTTTACGTTTGAATGGGTTGAGGTGATTAGCCAGCGCGCCTTCCGTATCGCCACCGGGTGCTGCCCCACTGAGCAGGCGGCTGAATTCCGGCAGGATCAGGTCAAGAATCTGACTGGTGCCGACCTCCAATGCGCGCTTCTGGAAGAAGAAGCCTAGCGGGTCCGGCGTCTGGTAGCGCGCCACTTGCAAGATGCCTTCGTCCACCGCGTAAACCACCGCGCGGCCTGGGCGGTCGGCGGTAACCTTGATATCCAGAGTTTGCCCCGGTTCAATCTTCGCCGGGCCTTCAACCTTCAGCGCCATGCGCCGCGCATCCAGGTTGATGCTGAACGGCACCACACCGTAGGACAGCGGGCTCATATAGACCTCGGACGAGCCGATGTCCCGCACAAACTGCACGTTGACGTAGGCATTGCCCTCAAGCCCGGCAGGCACGCGGATATGTTGCACGCTGCTGGTGCTGTCGGCCTTGAACCATTGCTGGGTGTAAACCTTGTCACGCTCGATGGTGATCAAGCCGGCGCCGGTGTAGGGCGCGCGAATGCTGATCGCAATTTCATCACCGCTGGCATAGCTGCGTTTATCCAGGCGCAGCTGCAATTCGGCGTTACGCTCCAGGGAGCGCGACGTGTTGCCACGCCCGGCCACGCTGTAGTCGATCTGGTTGAGCAGGTTGCCGTTGGCATCCTTGATCTGCAGGGTGAAATCGCCGGGCGTGCCAGTGTTCAGAGCCTGTTTGGCACCGTCTTTTGTCATCGTCAGTGGCGAGGCAGGTTGGCGGATATTCTTGATGCGCGATTCGTACTTGTAGGTGCCGTTGGACTGTTTCACCAACACCGACACATAACGGTGCTCGACCACTTCACTGGTCAGGCCGTCCACCGCCAGTGGCGTAAGGTCCGGCGCGACGGCCAGCCACTGCACCTGACGCGGGGCGTTCTTGGCGACGTACGACAGCGAATCCTGACTTTTCACACCCACCAGATACGGCGCGGACGACACCAGCAGCGCACTTTGCGCCGCCACGTTACGGCCACCTTCGGCCTCGAACACCTGGGTCATGACCTGCAGGCGATAGGTGCTGTTGGCGAAGCGTTGCAGGTTGAGGTCGAGCACGGCCTGGCCGTTATCGTCCACGGTGGTTTCGGCGAGGTCTTCGGTGCTGGCCTCTTCCAATGAATCGTTGAGGCGGAAGCGGTAATCGGGATAACGGTCGAAGGCCGCGAGCGTCGGGCTCAAGGACATCTTCGCTGTCACCCGGCGCCCGGATGCCGGGGCGCCGAACAGGTGCATCGCGGTGACTTTGGCTAGCACTTGGTCTGGCGCAATCCAGCCCATCACGGGGGTGTCGTGCAGGCTCAGGCTGACCTTCATACGGTCCGGCTCGAAATCGCGGACCTTGAAACTGACGTTGCCCAGGTCGGTGCGGGTGTTCTTCTGGCCGATCAACTGCAAAGTCGCGGTGTAATCGCCCGCGGGGGCGACTTCACTGCTGGGGAAATCAAAGGTTTCAAAACCGCTGGTGGACAGCTTCAGCGGCTGGCGAATCACCTCCAGGCCACGCGGGTCGGTGATTTGCAGCTCCACCGGCAGGCCTTGCAGGGCGCCTTTCCAATTGCCGCTGCGTACGATCATGCCCACGTGCGCCGTCTCGCCCGGGCGATACAGGCCACGGTCGGTAAACAGGTACGCGCTGAGGCGATCAATCGCACCATCTTCTTCCAAACCGCCTACGTCGAAACGCGACAAATCCAGCTGCTGAGACTGACGGGCAATCGGCAGGAAGGACTGGTCATTGCCGCGAGTGACCACATACATCAACGGCGTTTTCTCACGGCGCAGTTCATCCAGCTTGGCGAAATGAACATGACCTTCGGTGTCGGTGCGGCCACTGCTCACCGGCAGGCCGTTGCGCCCGATGATGTCGACCTGTGCATCGGCCACCGGTGAGCCATTGCCGATCGACTGTACATACACATCGTGGCTGCCGTCGCTGGAGCGCTTGGCGATGATGCCGAGGTCGGTCACCACGATAAACCGCAGGTCGCTGGTGCTGCTGCGGTCGTACTCGAACGTACGCTCGGCCGGGTCATCCTGAGGGCTCAGCTTGAGTACGAAAATGCCGCGACGCCCGCCGTTGGCGGTCAGGTAGTGGCTCAGGTCAACGTTGTCGTACACGGTTTTCGCTGGGTCATTGGATGAGAGCGGAATATCCAGCGACTGGCGCTCGACCATCCGATCAAAGTATTCGTTGCCGAAGTTCGGCCGAGCGAAGCTGCCACTGCTCTGGTCCACCAGATGTTGCAACTGGTTGGGTAACAGGCGAGCGACTTCCACGTGGGCGCCGGGCACGCCACGGGCCATGAAGCCCAGGCGTTTTTCGCCGTTGAGGCTGAGCAGTGCACCGTCAGACAAGAACTGCAAGGTACGCGGATACGCCGGCATGCTGATCAACGAGGCCGTAGGGTTTTTCGCCAGGTAGCCACCGATGGCTTCCAGGTTGGCGGGCACGCGCACATACAGCGCGCGGCCAGCCGGGGCCTTGAACTTGAAGGCGTGCAGGGTGTTCAGCGGCTCGACGCTGGGCACGTGGGTCAGGGTGACCTTGGTGCTGCGGGCGAGCATCGCGTCGTCGATGTCGTTGCTGGTGTAGGGGCGGGTGTCGTCCTGGGCTTTTTCCGGCAGCAGCCAAGCCTGGACCTTACCGGCGATGGTGTCATCGGCTACGGCGCTGGAGCTGCTGAACATCAGCACCGGCTCCGGCTCGCCGCGCTCGTTATCCACAAAACTGACTTCGGCGCCGGTAAAGGTCAGGCGATAGCGGCCGGGCACGGTCACTTCCGCCACCAGCGGCGCGTTGCTGGCATTGCCGCCATCACGGGCCTTGATGCCTTCGTCGAGCTTGGCGCTGACCGGTGTACTTTCCAGCGGCGTGGCCAAGGCGGCGGAGCGCACGTAGGCGTTGAGCCTGGTGTCGTCGAAGGTGATTTCGGGGCGGTTAGGCAACTGCGCGTCACGGTAAGCCAGGCCTTTGCCGAGGGTCACGGACACGTGCTTGCGCAGGTTGTCTTCGCCCACCGGGTGGGAAAAGTGGAAGGTCGCCACCAGCTGTTTCAGTGTTGGGTTGGACGGATCTTGATACAGCTCGTTATGGGCCAGGGAGGCGCGGAACGGCTGGGTAGAAAACTGGCTGCTGTACTGGCTGAGCAGCACGCCGTCGGCCAGGAGATTTTTCTTGGTCAGGTCGAGGGTGTAATGGGTGTCGATGGGCCAATCTTTTTCCGGCACGAACAGTAAGGTGCGGTCGTCGGACCAGCGCCAGGCGCCCGCCACAGTGGGCTTGAGCGTGATGCCTTCGGTAACCGGTTTACCAATCGCCGCCAACGGGGCCACGGATTCAGCGAAACGCACCTGCAAGTTATCCACAACCGGCGGCTGCTGGGTGTAATCCGTCAGGTTAGGTTTGTGCAGCGAATAACCCACGGTGTGCGGCTGCGGCAGGTTTGAATACCAGTGCCAGCCATAGAAGCCGGCGGCGGCCAGCAACACCAGCCCCAACACCCCAGCGCCAGCCTGTCGCGGGTAAGCGCGAGCCTTGCGGCCCAGGTTCGCCAGGCCATGGCCGATAGCACGCAGCCAGGAGGGCGGCTGCCATTGGCCGAACAGGGCACTCACCACAGTGGTTAACAGGCTGAGAAAACGGCGGCTGATCGCTTTCAACGTATCGAACATGGTGAGCATCCCTGGCTAAGTGCGGCGTATCTTACAGCGTCTTTGATACAAAAGATGACGTGGATACACCGCAGGGCTCAGGCGTGCTGCACAAAAGTGAGGCGCAGCGCAAAACCGATCAAAAGACTGCCGAATAACCACTGCTGCATACGTTGTGCCGAGCGATTACCTGCCAGCCAGCGGCCGATGCGTGCGCCGGCCAGGGCGTAGCAACAATCGAAGACGAAACCGACACTCACCAGGATCACGCCCAGCAACGCAAACTGCGCCGCCACCGGGCCGGTTTGCGGGTTGATGAATTGCGGCAGCAGCACCGAGCAGAACAACAGGGCCTTGGGGTTGAGCAGATTGGTCAGCAGGCCGCGTTGAAAGGCCGCGCGCCAGGCGTGGGCTGGCGGGGCGCCGTGGTTCGCTTCGAGCGCCGGCAGCATATTGGCGCGCAGGCATTGCACGCCCAGCCATAACAGATAGGCCGCGCCACCCAGGCGCACCACATCAAAGGTCCATGGTGCCACCTTGAACAAGGTCGCCAGCCCCATGCCCGCCAACGCCACGTGGCACGCCCGGGCGATCCCCAAACCGATTGCCGTGGTCAGCGCCAACGCCTTGCCCTGGCGCGCGCCGGTTTGCAGCAACAAGATCATGTCCGGCCCCGGCAGCAGATACACCACCGACAGCGCCACCAAAAATAACCAGAGCTGCGCCATGTTTCACCCCCTTCAATTGTCGGCTAATTCTAGGGCGGGAGGGCGAGGCAGGTGCTTGCGTAGTCAGCTAGAAAAGCGTCTAGTCTTGGCACTATCTGCCACTTATAAAACCAGCGACCATTCATTTATGCCAAATCTAAAACTCGATGCCTTTGACCGCAAGATTCTCGAAGCCCTGCAACGGGACGGGCGCCTGAGCAATGTGCAGCTGGCTGATGAGATCGGCCTGTCTGCCTCACCTTGCTTGCGGCGCGTGCGGCTGTTGGAAGAGGCTGGGGTGATTCGCGGCTATCAAGCGACGCTGGATCGAGATGAAGTGGGCTTGGGCATGATGGTGTTTGTCGGTGTGAAGGTGGAACGGCATAACGACACCGAGGCGAATGCGTTTCGTGAGGCGGTGACGGCGTTGCCCGAGGTGATCTCGGCTTTTTTAGTGTCGGGCGAGTCGGATTTTCTATTGCAGGTGGTAGTGCCGGATTTGCGTGGGTATGAGCGGTTTGTTACTGGGAGCCTGCTGAAGCTGCCGGGCGTGAGGGATATCCGCAGCAACTTCGCGATCCAGACCGTGAAAACCCCAGGCGCCTTGCCCTTGGGGCATTTGCCAGGCTGAGGCCTTGAAAACACCAAAAAACCAATGTGGGAGCTGGCAAGCCCGCTCCCACATTTTGATCTTCACCTGACTTGTGTTCGGTGGGGTCAGGTCCACCAGTACCGCACTAGGTGAAAGAAAATCGGCGCGGCAAAACACACCGAATCCAGCCGATCCAGCATGCCGCCGTGTCCTTCGATCATATGCCCCCAATCCTTCACGCCGCGGTCGCGCTTGATCGCCGACATCACAATGCCGCCGGCAAACCCGAGCAGGTTGATCAACAGCGCGATCAAGAACGACTGCCACGGGTTAAACGGCGTGGTCCACCACAGCGCCGCGCCGATCAGGGATGACAGCAGAATCCCGCCGACAAAGCCTTCGACGGTTTTCGACGGCGACAGGTTGGGCGCGATCTTGTGTTTGCCGAACAGCTTGCCGCACACGTACTGCAGCACGTCCGACAGCTGCACCACAATTACCAGATAGGCGATCAGCAACAGGTTGCGGCCTTCGTAGCCAGGAATGTCGAGGGTCAGCAGGGCCGGTACGAAGGACACGCAGAACACCGCGATCATCAGGCCCCATTGCACCTTCGATGCGCGTTCCAGGAAGTGTGTGCTGTCGCCGCCCAGCGAAGCGAGGATCGGCAGCAGCAGGAACAGGTACACCGGGATGAAGATCGAGAACAGCCCGTACCAGTCGGCATAAATCAGCAGGTATTGCAGCGGCAACGCCAGGTAGAACGCGGCCACCAGCGCCGGGTAGTCACTGCGACGGGTCGGGGTGAGAGTGAGGAATTCGCGCAGGGCGTAGAACGACACCGCGTAGAACAGCAGGATCACCGCGCCGGTGCCGAGCCAGAAGGCGATGCCGATGACTACGACCATCACCCACCAGGCGTTGATGCGGGCGTTGAGGTTGTCGATCACCGCATTCGGCGTGCCACGGGTGCGTAGCTTGAGGATCAGGCCGATCAGCGAGGCGAGCACCAGGATGGCGCCGATCCCGCCAAACAACATCAGGGTTTGGCTATCCATGTCAGACAGGCTCCGGGGCAAGGGCGAGCAGGGCGTCGCGGGTGCGGGCGAGGAAGGCGGCTTTGTCTTCACCGTCTTCCAATTGCAGTGGCGCGCCGAAGCTGGTGGTGCACAGCAGAGGCAACGGTAGCACGCGGCCCTTGGGCATGACTCGGTTAAGGTTGGCGATCCACACCGGGACCAGTTCGGCCTGTGGGTAACTTTTCGCCAGGTGATACAAGCCGCTCTTGAAGGGCAGCAAGCCGTCTTCGAGATTGCGCGTGCCCTCGGGGAAGATGATCAACGAGTCACCGCCTTCCAGCGCGGCGAGCATGGGCTGCAAAGGGTTATCCACAGGGTCTTTGCGTTCTCGATCAATCAGCACGCCGTTGAACACGCGGTTGATGATGTAGCGGCGCAGCGCGCTTTTGTTCCAGTAGTCGCTGCCGGCCACCGGGCGTGTGAATTTGCGCAGGTTCTGTGGCAACGACGCCCACACCAGCACAAAGTCGCCGTGGCTGCTGTGGTTGGCAAAATAGATGCGTTGCACCGGCACCGGCGCGCAACCCAGCCACAGGCTGCGGGCGCCGGTCACGGTGCGGGCCATTGAGGTAATGAGGGTGGCAACCACGGGTTCGAACATGGGGATTCCTTATCCGGCGAAAGGTAGCCAAGGGCTGGCGAGGATCGCGGCCAGGGTCAGCAATACTTGCGCGCCCAGCAGCCAGGCTTGCTTGCGCAGCAGTCTGAGGGCGCCGCGACGGCGTTCGGTCCAAGGCCGGCCGACGCGTTTGGCCGATTGCAAGCCAAGGGTTTGCAGGGCTTGATCGAGGTCCGGGGTGCGCTCGGTGTCACGCGCCAGCAGGGCGAATAGATCCGCATCGAAGGCTACCCGCAGCGCCCAGTACTTTTGCAGCAGCCCGAGGGTAATCATCCACAGGCTAAGCAGCAGGCAGATCGGCGAAATACTCGCCAACAGCAGCTGAGCCAGACCGAATAACACGCCGAGCAATGTCAGGCCTGTGGATAACTGGTCCAGCGAGCGGCCGCGACGCAGCAGGCTGGCAACCACTTGGAGTTCTATATCAGCGGGCATGGGCTAAACCCTCCAGAGCTTCACGGTGAGCGGGATGCAGGACCACGTTGGCGCGCGCTGTACGAATAACAGCCAGTGCTTCATCCACCGTTGCCGCGCGCCCGCTGTGCAGCAGCCACGCGGCGACGGCCGTGGCGCTGCGTGAGTAGCCGAGGGCGCAACACACCAATAACGGCCCGCTTGCGCGCAGGCGTTCAATAGCCTGGGCGGCTTGCAGGCATTCGGCGGGTGTCGGCGCGATCAGGTCCAGCACGGGGACGCATTCATAAGAGCGGCCCTGTGGATTAATCGGTAATTCGGCGCACAGATCGACGATGGCCTTGAATGAACCTTGCTCACCCGCCGTGGGGATTCGCCCAAGCCAAACGTTATCCACAACCAGGTCCGGCTGTGGATGTTTACGTGTCCACAGGCGCGAGTTGACCCACGCCGCCGCCAAGTAGGGCGCATACAGCCAGCGCGCGGCAGGCGTCAGGGTGCCGTCGGCGCGTTTCTGAAAGCCCGGCGCGCCGAGTACGAAGTAATTGGCCTTGACCAACCCCAGGGAAACCGCTGGCCACAGCAGCCACAGCCACCCACCGCCGAGCACCAACGCGAGAATCACCAAGGCCAAGGCGCCCAGGCCGTAGCGCACGCCTAGCCGCCAGCGTTTTCTATCCCGCGTAAGCCGCGCATTCAGCAGCGGGCTCGGGTGTTCCAACGGCCACAGCCACACGCAAACCCAGCCGGCGAGGGCGCCTGTGGGTAAGTCGATAAAGTGATGTTGATAAGTGGTCAGCACCGAAATACCGATCAACGCGAACCAACCGTGGACCACCCAGCGCCAAAAGCCTTGGCTGTGGCGTTGGTACATGATCCACAGGATCACCAACAGCGCGATGTGCAGCGATGGCGCCTGGTTGAACGGCTTGTCGAAGCCCGCCAGCACCGCAAACAGCCAGCCGAACACGCCATCCAGCTCCGGCCGTTCAAACGTGAAGCGCAGCGGCCAGATCAGGAAGCAGCTCACGGCAATCACCTGGGCCGTCAGCAGGCGCAACGCGTGTTGTTTCAGTTCATGGCGGCTATTGGGCAGCAGCAGGGAGAAGCCGTAGAGCAGGTCGATGGACCAGTAGGGCACAATGGTCCAGGCCCAGAACGGCATATGGGTTTCCCAGCCGAACACCAGCGTGCCGACGTCGCTGCGCTGGCTGGTGACCCAGGTGGCGAAGCCGTAGGTGCTGAAAAACAGCGGTGCCAACAGCAGCAGCCACAGGACTGCAGGCTTCAATAAACCGGGTTCGCGCATGCTCAGATCTTCTGCGCCAGGGATACGGTGAATATGCCCCACTCATCCACACGCTGGGTAATTTTGCGAAAGCCTGCGGCTTCGACCAATTGATCCATTTCTGCCTGGCTACGACGACGCATCACCCAGGCCTGGCCCTGGCGGTGGCTGGTCAACGCGCGGGCGATCAGTTCCAGCTGCGGGTGCCACGGCTGGCCGGTGTAGACCAGATAACCGCCGGGCTCCACGGCTTCGGCAAGGCCGGCCAACGAGCCACCGACCATGGCGTTGTCGGCAAATAATTCATACAGGCCGGACACCACCGCCAAGGTCGGCTTGGGGTCGAGCGCCGCCAGGTCCGCGCGATCAAACGCATCACCTTTGACGAACTGGGCGATATCCCCCAGGCCTTTTTCACGAATCAGTGCGCTACCGTCACGCACGTTGATGTCGCTGTAGTCACGCAGCAGGATCGATTCCGGCAACGGCGACACATCCTGCAAGGCTTCCAGAATGTAGCGGCCGTGGCCCGCAGCGATGTCGACAATGCGCACTTCGCGATCATCGCTGCGCAACTTGGCCATGGCCAGGCGCAGCAGTTCTTCGACGTTCAACTTGCGCTGGCGAATGCCGCGCCAGCCGATCGAGTTGAGGTAGTTGGTGTCGATCATCCGCCCCAACCCGCCCTTGCCGGTGGGAGTGTTGCGGTACACATAATCGAGGGTGCTGCCGGAGTCGAAGCCGGTGTCGAAGCCCAGTTTTACCCCATCGGACAGGGTTTTTCCCAGGCCCATGCTGGTGCGGGTCATGCGCCAGTAGAGGTCGCGCAAAGAGTTACGCGGCAGCGGCGCGGCAAGGGACTCGGACTCAGCGCAGGTGGCGCCCAGCTTGTCGGCATCCAGCAAAGAGGCACGGTCCAGCGGGTGCGCAAAGTTTTGCAGGATAAAGCGCTTCGCGCTGTTCACGGCGACAGCGCGGTCGCGCTCGCCGAGGGTGTCGTGGAAGAAGCCGGGCAGGATGTGCAGTTCTTTTTTCAGGCTGCCGAGGCGGTCGAAAAATTGCTGCTGGGGTTTGCGGTGCACCACAAAGTCGGAGCCGGAGATCAGCAGTTGGGTCGGCACCTGGATCGCCTGGGCATCGGCCACAACGCGGTCGGCGGCTTCGTACAGGCCAAGCAGCACATTCACCGAAATCGCCTTGGTGATCAGCGGGTCGCTGTCGTAGGACGCCACGCGCTCAGGGTCATGGCTGAGAAACTTGGCCTTGACGTAACTGTTGACGAAAAAGTTGCCGCGAAACTTGCGCATCAGCGCCAGGCCCGGTCGTGCAAACGGCACGTAGAGCTTGACCTTGAAGGCTGGGGACGCGAGCACCAAGGCGCGGATTTTCGGTGCGTAGTCGTGCACCCAAGTGGCCGCGATCACTGCACCGACGCTTTGGGCGATCACTGCACAGTTTTCTTCCTCAATACCGTAGGCGCCGCCGATGTGGTCTCTGAAGGTTTGCACGTCACGGGCACTGGTGGCGAAGCTCGGGCTGTCACCGCGCGCGCCGGGGGATTGGCCGTGGCCACGGGCGTCCCAGGCGAAGAAATCGAATTGCGGCAGGTCGAGTTCGTCGACCAAGTGGGCAATACGCCCCGAATGCTCATGGCCGCGATGGAACAGCAGGATCGCCTTGCGTGGCTCATCGCCAAGCGGCGCGGTGGCCGGCCAGTACCGATAGAAAAGCTCGACGCCATCATGGGTACTGAAGGTGTGCTCTTGCTGTTCGCGCATCGCAAAATCCTTATGCAGAAGGGGAAGTGTGTTGTTCTTCTTTGAGGCCCTGGCGCACACGGTTGACCAAGGTGTAGGCGAGCAGGGCGGCAACCAGCCACATGACCGTGTCGACCCAAACCGCGCCGAGCCAGCCCAGCGCCACGCCGGTGGCCAATACGCCGAGTACAAACGCGCGATCACTTTTGCCCATCGGGCCGTCGTAGCGCCGCGACGCACCGACCATTGGCCCGAGCACACCGGCGTATTCGCTGAACACCGCCAGCAACGTGACCAGCAGCACCGGCGCCAGGCTCACGCCGGGGATTAATGCAAAGGGCAGGATCAGCGCGCTGTCGGCGATCACGTCGCACAGTTCATTGAGGTAGGCGCCCAGACGCGACTGCTGGCCAAATTCGCGGGCTAGCATGCCGTCGATGGCGTTGAGGGCCATGCGCAGGATCATCCACAGCGGGATCAGCGCAAACAGCCAGAGGTGTTGGGCAAAGCCTGCGATCAGCAGGCCGACCAGCAGGGAAACTATGCCGGCCAGCACGGTGATTTGGTTGGCCGTGGTGCCGTTATCGTAGAGGCGCTGCACAAGGGGGCGCAGCAGGTTTTGAAAACGCGGCTTGAGCTGATAGATCGAAATCATGGGGGATGACGCTTCCTTGTCCGTGGACCCGCGAAAAACTGTTTGGAGTGTGCCGATTTATCCGTGTTTGCACCAGTGATGGCTCGTGTTTCTGGGGGTTTAATCACGGTCTTGCAGGCGCCGGAGTCTAAATGTGGGAGCGGGCTTGCTCGCGAATGCGGTGGTTCAGACAGCTCATTTGTAACTGACCCACCGCATTCGCGAGCAAGCCCGCACACAGGGGTTTTGTGGTGTTTTCGAACAAAAATTTCACGGCGCGTGTTATATCGTAACGAACTGTGTGTAAGCGGGTGTAGGGTCGATGCAAGTGGATCTAGAAGCTGACGGCGCTTCGGTGGAAGGCCTGCCGCGTTTTCAGCAAGGGCTGTTCCATGCCCGGCGATTGCGCCAGGCCGGCATCGCCCTAACGGCCTTGGCCGTTTCCGGCTGGGTGCTGGCGTTATTTGTCGCCCTGTTTGCGCCGCTGTCGATCTGGCCGGTGGTGTTGATCAACTGCGCGTCGGCCTTGTTGGTATTAGTGGCGGGTTTGCAGTCGGCGTGGTGGGTCGCCGATTGGCGGGCCCAGGCGCTGGAGGAACCGACGGCTGAACTGGCCGCACTGACGGTTGAAGACACCGGCTGGTACACGCGATTTATCGGACGTTTCGGCAGCGGTCTGCTGGCGCAGATCGGCACCCCCGTGCTGTGGTTGGGTGGCTGGTCGCTGCTGGCGTTGGTCAGCATTATCGAGTTCTGGAACCTGGCGCTGCCCGCTGCGGCTGTGGGGCAATCGGCAAGTATCGGCGCCGCGCTGGGGCTGGCACTGGCCTTTGGTTTACTGGTGTTCGAGCGCCGCCTGGCGCAGGAAACCGCCGCGCAATGGCCTGAAGCCTCACAGCTGGCGCAATTAAGCCGGGTGGCGATTGCCTGTTTGGTGGTCAGTGCGATCTGCTTGCTGTTTGCCGGCGCGGAATCGGTTTGGCCCTTGCGTTTGGCCGTGCTGATCGGCCTGCTGCCGGGGCTGGTCGCCGTGGAGTTTTTGCTCAGGGCCATACTGTCGCTGTTCAGCCCACGCCAGCCGCGCCTCGAACCGCGCTTGATGGCGCAAAGTTTTATCGCTGACTTGCTGCGCTGGCCGCCACAACCTTTGCTGGTGTTGCAGCACGAGTTGCACAACCGCTTCGGCATCGACCTGCGGCAGATCTGGGCGTTTACCTACATGCGCCGCGCTTTCCTGCCGGTGCTGCTGGTGGTGTCGGCGGTCGGCTGGGCGCTGACCGGCGTGCATGAAGTTCCCCTGCAAGGCCGTGGGATTTATGAGCGCTTCGGCAAACCGGTGGAGGTGTTCGGCCCTGGCCTGCATGCCGGGTTGCCCTGGCCGTTGGGCCGCGTCATCAACATCGAAAATGGCGTGGTACATGAGCTGGCGACCAGCGTCAGCGACGGCTCCACACCTGAGCGGGCTTCAGCGGAAGGTCCGGCGCCACTGATCGCCAACCGGCTGTGGGACGCCAGCCATGTGAGTGACAAATCCCAAGTGATCGCCAGCAGCAGCGGCGACAAGCAGAGCTTCCAGATCGTCAGTATGGACGTGCGTTTCGTCTATCGCATCGGCCTGACAGATAAGGCCGCACTGGCCGCCACCTATAACAGTGCCGATGTGCCGACGCTGATCCGCAGCACCGCCAGCCGCATTCTGGTTCACGATTTTGCCTCGCGCACCCTCGACGAGTTGCTCGGTGAGCAACGCACCCAATTGGCCGATGAAATCGGCCGCTCGGTGCAGGCGGATTTGCAGAAACTCAACAGCGGCGTGGAGATTCTGGCTACGTTAGTGGAAGCGATTCACCCACCGGCCGGTGCCGCCAATGCCTACCACGCCGTACAGGCTGCACAGATCGGTGCCCAAGCGCTGATCTCCCGCGAGCGCGGCGCCGCCAGCGAACAGACCAACCAAGCCTTGCTGCAAGCCAGCACCGCGCGCGATCAGGCGTTGGCCACCGCACGAGAAGTGAATGCCGGTGCCCAAGCGGCCGACCTTCGTTTTAGCGCTGAGAAAAAAGCCTACGCCACCGCAGGCCAAGCCTTCGTGCTGGAACAGTACCTCGGCCAACTCAGCCAAGGCTTGGCCCACGCCAAGCTGCTTATTCTGGATCACCGCCTGGGCGCCGATGGCGCACCGACGATTGATCTGCGTTCTTTTACTTTGCCGGCCGACCCGATGGCGCCGCGTAAAGCCGTTCAATAAGGAGTCTGTCTGTTGAGCGCTCATTCTCACGATCACGGTCATCATCACCACCACGGTGATGAGCAAGCGGCTGGCCCATTCCCTTGGCGGCGCATGGCCTGGGCGGTGTTGCTGGTGCTGTTTGCGGTAGCAGCCGCCAGCCTGGTGCAGGTGCGCTCCGGCGAAGCCACGGTGATTACGCGGTTCGGCAACCCGTCGCGGGTGCTGCTGGAACCGGGCCTGGGCTGGCGCTGGCCAGCGCCGTTCGAAGCGGCGATCCCGGTGGACCTGCGCTTGCGCACTACCTCCAGCGGTTTGCAGGATGTGGGCACTCGCGATGGCCTGCGCATCATCGTGCAAGCCTATGTGGCGTGGCAGGTGCAGGGCGATGCCGACAATGTGCAGCGCTTTATGCGTGCGGTGCAGAACCAGCCGGATGAAGCGGCGCGGCAGATTCGCACCTTTGTCGGCTCGGCGCTGGAAACCACCGCCGCGAGTTTCGACCTGTCCAGCCTGATCAACACCGACGCCAGCCAAGTGCGCATCGCCGATTTCGAGGCGCAGTTGCGCCAGCAGATTGATCAACAATTGCTCACCACTTATGGCGTGCGCGTGGTGCAAGTCGGTGTCGAGCGCCTGACGCTGCCGTCGGTGACGCTCACCGCCACCGTCGACCGCATGCGTGCCGAGCGCGAAACCATCGCCACCGAGCGCACGGCCGTGGGCAAACGTGAAGCGGCGCAGATTCGCTCCGCCGCCGAGCGTGATGCGCGTATCGTGCAGGCTGATGCCACCGTGAAAGCCGCCGACATCGAGGCGCAGTCGAGGGTCGAAGCCGCACAGATTTATGGGCGTGCCTACGCCGGTAATCCGCAGCTGTATAACTTGCTGCGCTCGCTGGACACTTTGGGCACGGTGGTGACGCCGGGCACCAAGATCATCCTGCGCACCGACGCTGCGCCGTTCCGCGCGCTGGTCGATGGGCCGAAGGATGTTCAACCATGAGTGAGCGTGACAGCCCGGACAGCCCATGGATCCAGGCTGGGCGCCTGACCTTCCTGGCGTTGTACGCGGTGACCGTGTTGGCGGCGTTGGCCTGGGCGTTTTCCAATGTGCGCCAGATCGACCCGCAGAACCGTGCGGTGGTGTTGCACTTCGGCGCGCTGGACCGTATTCAAAATGCCGGGCTGTTGTTGGCGTGGCCGCAGCCGTTCGAGCAAGTGGTTCTGTTGCCAGCGGCGGATCGTGTGATCGAACGTCGCGTGGAGAACCTTTTGCGTTCCGACGCGGCAACGCAGGCCGACCGCGTGGCCAGTTTTGCCACGCCGTTGAGCGACGCACTGGCCGGCTCCGGCTACCTGCTGACCGGCGATGCCGGGGTAGTGCAGCTGGATGTGCGGGTGTTCTACAAGGTCACCGAACCCTACGCGTTTGTGCTGCAAGGCGAGCATGTGCTGCCGGCGTTGGACCGCCTGGTGACGCGCAGCGCCGTGGCCCTGACGGCCGCGCGCGATCTGGACACGATTCTGGTGGCGCGCCCTGAACTGATCGGCAGCGATAACGGCGCCGCCGAGCGCCGTGAGCGGCTGCGTGGTGATCTGGTGCAAGGCATCAATAAGCGTCTGGCGGAGTTGGCTTCCACTGGTTTGGGATTGGGCATCCAAGTGACGCGTGTCGATGTGCAGTCGAGCCTGCCGGGCCCGGCGGTGAATGCATTCAACGCTGTGCTGACCGCCAGCCAGCAAGCCGACAAAGCCGTGGCCAACGCACGTACCGACGCAGAAAAACTCACCCAAACCGCGAACCAAGAGGCCGACCGCGTGGTGCAAGTCGCCCACGCCCAGGCCAGCGAGCGCCTGGCCAATGCTCAGGCGCAAACCGCCACCGTCGCAAGCCTGGCCCAGGTCAAAGACCCGGGCTTAATGCTACGGCTGTACCGCGAGCGGCTGCCGAAGATTCTCGGCCAGGCCGGTTCCGTGACCACGGTCGATCCTAAAGACGACTCCCGTTTGATCATTCAGGGAGCCGAACAATGAGCGCGCCTATGCTGACGTCCGCCGAGCAGCGCAGTGCTGCGCGGCAATTGACCCTGGCCATGTTGGCGTTGGGCTTGCTGGTATTGGGGTTGGTGTGGCGCTGGCTGGCGCCGGACCAGAACGGTGTGAGCCAACTGCTGCTCGGCGTCGCCTCCTTACTGGTGGCCGTGCCGGTGATGCGCTCGGCCTGGTACAGCCTGCGTTACCCGAGCCTGCATGGCATCACCGACCAGTTGATCGCCCTGGCGATGATGGGCGCGTGGGCCACGGGCGATCTGCTGACTGCCGCCTTGCTGCCGATCATCATGATTTTTGGTCATGTGCTGGAAGAGCGCAGCGTGATCGGCTCCCAGGAAGCGATTCATGCGCTAGGCAAACTGACCCGCAGCCACGCGCGGTTGGTGCAGGCTGACGGCAGCATCGTGGAAGTGGATAACGGCACGCTGAACACGGGCGATATCGTCGAAGTGCGTGCCGGTGACCGCGTGCCCGCCGATGGCGTGGTGCTGTCGGGCCAGGCGAGCCTGGACACGGCGCCCATTACGGGTGAGTCGGTGCCGCTGGAAGCCAGTGTTGGCGTGCAGGTGTTTGGTGGCGCGATCAACCTCGACGGTTTGCTGCGCCTTGAAGTGACCCGCACGGGTAATGAATCGACCTTGGGCAAGGTCATCGCGCTGATGCAGAACGCCGAGCGTTCTAAGCCACCGATCACGCGGCTGCTGGAGCGTTACGCCGGCAGCTATATGGTGCTGGTGTTGTTGCTGGCGGCGGTGACCTGGTTTGTGACCAATGACGCGCAGGCAATGCTCGCCGTGCTGGTGGCGGCGTGCCCGTGTGCGTTAGTGCTGTCGGCACCGGCCACGGCGATTGCCGGGATTGCGGTGGCAGCGCGGCACGGGATTTTGATTCGCAGCTCAGCGTTCCTCGAAGAGCTGGCGGATTTGACGTCGTTGGTTGTGGATAAAACCGGCACGCTGACCTTTGGCACGTTGCGCCTGCAATCTGTCGAAACCACGGCGCCGGATCGGCAGGTGCTGCTGAACCTGGCGGCCAGCCTGGGTTCGGCCAGCAGCCACCCGGTCAGTCGTGCACTGGCGGGGTTGGCGACGCAGGAACAAATGCTGGGGCTCACGGATATTCGCGAACGCCAGGGGCTTGGCGTGGTGGCGCAGACCGAGCAGGGCGAAGCGGCCTTGGGGCGGCCGGAGTTGTTTGAGCAACTGGGTATCGCCACTACCGCGGTCCCGAACCATGACGGCCCGATTGCCGGGCTGGCTTTGAACGGGCAATTCCTCGCCTGGCTGTTGCTGGCTGACAGCGTCAAGCCGGAAGCGCGTCAGGCACTGCAAGAACTACGGGACTTGGGCCTGGGCCGCCAACTGCTGCTGACCGGCGACCGTCAAAGCGTGGCGGACAGCCTGGCGCTGGACGTGGGCATCAGCGACGTCGAAGCCCAGGCGCTGCCGGAAGACAAGCTCAACCGCGTGCTGGGGGAAATCAGCAGCGGCTTCCGGCCGATGGTGGTCGGTGACGGTATCAACGACTCGCTGGCGCTCAAGGCAGGCGTAGTCGGTGTGGCGATGGGCGCGGGCGGGGCGGACATCGCACTCGCGTCGGCGGATGTGGTGTTGATCGGCAGCGACCTGCGGCGACTGGGCACCTGTGTGCGCTTGAGTCGCCAGTGCCGCCATACGTTACAGGTCAACGTGATCATCGGTTTGGGTTGGACCTTGGCCATCGTTGTGTTCGCCGCGTTTGGTTGGCTAGGTGCCGCAGGCGCGATGATTGCGGCGGTGCTGCATAACCTCAGCACCTTGCTGGTACTGGGCAACGCCGGGCGTTTGCTGCGCTTTCAGGAGCCGCTTTTGAAGCTCGACGATTAATTTTAGAAATATTTGCACACGGCTGTAACGCGGATAAGGGACCTCACTCTAGTGGTATGTCGAGACTGAACAATCCGTTCAGACCGGCTCCACTACCGATCATGAGGAATACACGATGAACATCAAATCCGCTGCTGCTGGTGCCGCCCTCGCAATGGCCGCCGCTACTATGTTTGCTGGTGTTGCCACTCAGGCTCAAGCCGCTGATACCGCTGTGCATTGCTATGGCGTCAACGCTTGCAAAGGCCAGAACGACTGCAAAACCAAAGACCACGCGTGCAAAGGTCAGGGTTCTTGCAAAGGCCAGGGCTTCCTCTCCATGAGCAAAGCCATGTGCGACCAGAAAGGCGGCACCGTCGGCGAATAACCGGCAACCAAGTGCACCCGCAGCGGATGCCCCCTACCGCTGCGGACACTTTGCCTTGGAGTGAGTCATGTCCGCGTCCCTTCCAAGTCTGGGTTACGGCCTGGGTTTACGCAGTGAGTACTACCAGCAGATTCTTGAACAATCGCCGGCCGTGGATTGGTTCGAAGTGATCTCCGAGAATTATCTGGTCCAGGGCGGTAAAGCCTTGTATTACCTGGACGCGATAGCCGAGCGTTATCCCTTGGTGATGCACGGTGTGTCCCTGTCCATCGGTGGGCCGCATGCCCTCGATACCGATTACTTGAAACACATCAAACAGCTCGCCGAGCGCATTCAGCCGGCGTGGATTTCCGATCACCTGTGCTGGAGCCGCGGCAGCGCGCACCAATTGCACGACTTGCTGCCACTGCCTTACACCGAAGAAAGCCTTTATCACGTAGCCGGCCGCGTTCGCCAAGTGCAGGACGTGTTACAGCGCCCGTTAGTATTGGAAAATGTCTCCAGCTACGTGCGCTCCAAGGCGGATGAATTCACCGAGTGGGAATTCCTCAATGCCTTGGCTCATCTCACGGGCTGCCAGCTGTTGCTGGACGTCAACAATGTGTATGTCAGTTCGCGTAATCACGGGTTCGACGCCTGGACCTTTATCCGCAGCCTGCCGCCCGAAAGCATTCGCCAGCTGCACTTGGCCGGGCATATGGATTACGGCGATTACGTGGTCGATACCCACGACCATCCGGTCTGCGACCCGGTGTGGGCGCTTTATCAGCAAACGCTAGAGCTGTTGGGGCCGGTGTCGACGTTGTTGGAGCGCGATGACCATTTCCCGCCCTTCGAAGAGCTGCTCACCGAGCTGAGCAAGGCCCGTGAACTGGGCGCGACTGCATTGGCCAGGAGAGCGTTATGCGCCTGAGCGATTGGCAGTTGGCGTTTGAACAGCACCTGTTGTCCGAGAGCTCGATGGCCAACAGCGCTTTTGCCGCCACCTTGTTGGGCGGGCCGACCCTGGATGTGGACACGGGCCTGGCGATTTACCACAACGCCTATGTTTCGCGGCTGCAGGAGGTTTTGCGGCATGACTTCGGCGCCATCCGGTATTGGCTGGGTGACGATGAATTCGCGTTGCTGACAGACGCCTATGTGCGGCGCTATCCGTCTGCCCATTACAGCCTGCGCTGGCTGGGCGAGCGTTTCCCGGCGTTTCTTGTCGAGCATCTGGTGGCAGAGCAAAGCGCGCCGCTGGCCGAACTGGCGCGGTTGGAGTGGGCGTTTACGCTGGCATTCGATGCGCCGCAGGGTGAACCACTGGGCCTTAATGACATGGCGCAACTGGCGCCCGAAGACTGGCCGGGTTTGCAGGTAAGCCTGGCGCCGTCGGTGCAACAGGTGCTGTGCCATTTCAACAGCGTGGCGATCTGGCGGGCGAGCAAGGATGAGTCGGATTTCCCTGACAGCCAGGCATTGGAGTTGGCGCAGATTTGCCTGGTGTGGCGTCACCAGAACGTGTGCCATTACCGCAGCCTGGAGCCGGCCGAAGCCTGGGCTTTGGCGGGAATGGTGACCACTGGCTGGAGTTTTTCAGAACTGTGCGCATCGTTGGCAGTCACTACTGGAGAGGGTGCGCCACTGCAAGCGGTTACGTGGCTGAAACAGTGGATCCAGGACGGTGTGCTCGAGCGACGAGCCCCATAGAACAGCGCTATCAAATCGATAGCCTCCTACTTTGTCTTCGGATGGTCTACCCTCACATCAGACGTCTGAAACAAGGGGGATTACTCATGCTCGCGCAACTTCCACCGGCCTTACAGAATCTTAAGCTACCGCTACGTTTTCGACTCTGGGACGGCCATGAATTCAACTTGGGCCCAGAGCCCAGTGTGACCATCGTGGTGAAGGACCCCACGGTCGTTTCCAGCCTGACCCACCCAACGCTCGACTCACTGGGCGAAGCCTTCGTTGAGGGCAAATTGGAGCTGGAAGGCTCCATCACCGAAGTGATCCGGGTATGTGACGAGTTGAGTCACGCTCTGATTGATGACGACGAGGGGAGTCGTCCGGTGCGCTCGATCCACGACAAGGCCACTGACGCAGCGGCCATTTCCTACCATTACGACCTGTCCAACGAGTTCTACCAGCTGTGGCTGGACCAGGACATGGCGTACTCCTGCGGTTATTTCGAAACTGGCAGCGAATCCATCGACCAAGCTCAACAAGACAAATTTCGCCACCTGTGCCGCAAGTTGCGCTTGCAGCCGGGTGAGTATTTGCTCGACGTAGGCTGCGGTTGGGGCGGGCTGGCGCGGTTTGCGGCGCGTGAGTTCGGGGTCAAAGTGTTTGGCATCACCCTGAGTAAGGAACAACTGGAGTTGGCCCGGGAACGGGTCAAAGCCGAGGGCCTGGAAGGCCTGGTGGACCTGCAACTGCTCGACTACCGCGACCTGCCGCAAGACGGTCGTTTCGACAAAGTGGTGAGCGTGGGCATGTTTGAACACGTCGGCCACGCCAACCTGGCGCAGTACTGCAAGGTCCTGTTTGGCGCAGTGCGTGAAGGCGGCTTGGTGATGAACCATGGCATTACTGCTAAACACACCGACGGCCGCCCAGTTGGCCGTGGCGCCGGGGAGTTTATCGAGCGTTATGTGTTCCCCAACGGCGAGCTGCCGCACCTGGCGATGATGACGGCGGAAATCAGCGAGGTCGGGCTGGAAGTGGTCGACGTCGAAAGCCTGCGCCTGCACTACGCGCGCACGCTGGACCATTGGAGCGAGCGCCTGGAAGACAACTTGGAGGCGGCGGCGAGGATGGTACCGGAGCAAGCGTTGCGCATCTGGCGGCTGTACTTGGCGGGTTGCGCGTATGCGTTTGCGCGGGGCTGGATCAACCTGCATCAGATATTGGCGGTGAAGCCGCATGCCGATGGCAGTCATGAACTGCCGTGGACGCGGGAGGATATCTACCGCTGACTTAGGAACACCGAAGATCTAAAAAATGTGGGAGCTGGCTTGCCAGCCCCCACATTTGTTCTGTTGTGTTCAGAGGATGGGTGAAATAAGCCGTGCTACCCGCATGCCCAACTGTTGCAGGCGACGGGTCTCGCGGCTTTCCTCTTGGCTGACCTCATGCGCCAAGGCGAAGTCGTCCAGCAGCATCTGTTCCACTTCGCTGGCAAAGCCTTTATCGACCGTCAGCAACATCACTTCAAAATTCAGCCGGAACGAACGGTTGTCCATGTTCGCACTGCCGATGGCGCTGATTTCGCTGTCCACCAACACCACTTTCTGATGCAGGAAGCCCGGCTTGTAGCGGAATACCCGCACGCCGGCGCGTACCGCTTCGATCGCATACAGGCTGGAAGCGGCATAGACGATGCGGTGGTCCGGCCGCGACGGCAGTAGCAGACGTACATCCACGCCGCGCAGCACCGCCAGGCGCAGGGCCGCAAACACGGCTTCATCGGGCACGAAATACGGGCTGGTGATCCACACCCGCTCGGTCGCTGCGTGAATGGCCTCGACGAAAAACAGTGAGCAGGTTTCATACGGGTCGGCCGGCCCACTGGCGAGCAACTGGCAGAGCACACCGTCTTCGGGGTAAGCGTCCGGCAGGATCAGCGGCGGCAATTCTCGTGCGGCCCAGAACCAGTCTTCGGCAAACGACTCCTGCAGGCATGCCACTACAGGGCCTGTGACCTGCACATGGGTATCGCGCCACGGTGCCAGCGGCGGCTTTTTGCCCAAGTACTCATCACCGACATTATGCCCACCGACAAACCCGGTGATGCCGTCCACCACCACGATCTTGCGGTGGTTGCGGAAGTTGACCTGAAAGCGATTGAGCCAACCGCTGCGGGTGGCGAACGCTTTGACTTTGACTCCAGCGTCGCGCAGCGACTGCACATAACTGTAGGGCAGGGCGTGGCTGCCGATGCGGTCGTAGAGCACGTAAATATCTACGCCTTCGGCAGCTTTTTCCTTCAGCAAGGCATGCAACTGCCTGCCAAGATCGTCGTCATGAATGATGAAAAACTGGAACAGCACGGCGGTCTTGGCGTTGCGAATCGCCTCGAAAATCGCGCTGAACGTGGCTTCGCCATTGATCAGCAAGCGCACTTCATTGTTGGCCAGGCACGGCATGCGGCCCAGCTTGGGCATGGCGCGCAGGGACGCGTAGGCGCTGGAGTTGCGCGCGGCCAGGGCTTCTTCGACCCAAGGGCGCCAGTTCAGCTCGGTGATAGCGGTGTGCATTTCCTGGTTGGCTTGGCGGCGTGCCTGGATGTAAGCGTCGAAGGTGCTACGGCCGAATATCAGGTAGGGGATCAGTGTGAGGTAAGGCATGAACATCAGCGACAAGGCCCAGGCGATCGAGCCTTGGGCGGTCCTGACGGTCAGCACCGCGTGAATCGCGGCGAGCGTCCCGAGAAAGTGCAGCGTGGCAATGAAGTAGGCGAGCAGGTGCGGGCCAAAAAAATCCATGAACGACTTAACTCCAGACAATCCAGTGCGTAACAGACCATGAAAGGCTGCGAATGTCGCTATTTTATTTGCCGTGCAACACTGACAACTTTGCGGCGTCTAACGCCCACAATTACCCAGGAGTTACCCGATGAATGCTCGTCTGCTTGGTTTGGCCATGGTTGTTGGATTGACGCTGCCCGTGGCGGCTCAGGCGCAGATGTTGGCGCCGGGCTTGTGGGAATTGACCACCAGCAATATGAAAGTCGATAACCAGGACCTGCCGGACCTGTCGCTGATCCTCGGTCAGCTCAAGCAACAGATGACGCCTGAACAGCGCGCCATGCTCGAAAAACAGGGCATCACCATGGCAGGTAAAGGCGTGCAGGTGTGCCTCACGCCAGCCCAGGTTGCCTCTGATTCCATCCCGTTGACCGACCCACAATCGGGCTGCAAACAGGAAGTGACCGACAAGACCGGTAACCAGTGGAAATTCCGTTTTAGCTGCCCTAAAGCCCAGGGCACTGGCGTTGCGACTTTCCAAAGCCAGCGGGAATTCACCACCACCGTTAACGGCACGTTCAATGCCACCGGCATCCAGCAAAAGGGCAGCCTGGACACGCACGCCCAGTGGCTGGGCAACGATTGCGGTACGGTCAAACCCCGCGCTTAACGCACAAAATGCAGGGGCAAACCCTGGCAACTGTCGACTACCTGGCCGTTGTGCCACGCCAGGTGGCCAGACACCAGCGTGGTGCTGACGCTGTGGCGAAAGCTGCGCTCGGCAAAGGGGGTCCAGCCGCAGCGTGCGAGGATCGGTTGGCTGCTGACGGGTTTGCCTTCGGGCTCGGGCTTGATCAGCACCAGGTCGGCCCAATAGCCTTCGCGTAAATAGCCCCGATCGTGGATGGCGAACAGGTCGGCCACGCGGTGACTGGTCTTCGCCACCAGCGTGGTCAGCGGCAAATGCCCGTCGCTCACCAACTCCAACAACGCCGGTAACGCGTGCTGCACCAGCGGCAGGCCCGATGGCGCATGGCGATAGCCCAACTGTTTCTGCGCCCAGGTATGCGGCGCATGATCACTGCCGATCACATCCAGACGATCACTCAGCAAGGCCAGGCGCAGCGCATCGCGGTCGGCGCGGGTCTTGATCGCCGGGTTGCATTTGATCTGGTGGCCGAGGCGATGATAGTCGCGATCATCGAACAGCAGATGGTGCAGGCAGACCTCGGCGGTGATGCGCTTTTCCGATAAGGGCTTGTCTTCGAACAGGGTCAGTTCGCGCGCGCTGGTCAGGTGCAGCACGTGTAGGCGCGTGCCGTGACGCTTGGCCAGTTCCACCGCAAAAGACGATGAGCGATAACAGGCTTCGGCATCGCGGATCAGCGGGTGGGCGACGGCGGGGATGTGCTCGCCGAAGCGCTCACGCAGGCGCTGTTCGTTCGCCAGGATACTTGGTGTGTGTTCGCAATGGGCGAGGAGGATGGTCGGTACTTCGGCAAACAGCCGCTCCAGAATCCGCGGGTCGTCCACCAACATATTGCCGGTGGAGGCGCCCATGAACACTTTGACCCCGGCCACTTCGCGCGGGTCGAGGGCAGCGACGGTGTCCAAGTTGTCGTTGCTCACGCCAAAGTGAAAGCCGTAGTTGGCCACCGAGTACAACGCGGCCCTGCGCTTTTTATCGGCGAGGGCTTCGAGGTTCAGGGTCGCAGGGTTGGTGTTGGGCATGTCCATGAAGCTGGTAATGCCACCGGCCACCGCCGCGCGCGATTCGCTGTAGAAACTGCCTTTGTCAGGCGCGCCGGGTTCGCGAAAGTGCACTTGGTCGTCGATCATGCCGGGCAGCAGCCATTGGCCTTGGGCGTCGATCTCTACCGGTTCGTTGTAGCCTTCGAGGCTGGCGGCAATCTTCTCGATGCGGCCATTGGCGACCAATACATCGGCGTCGAACTCCTGGCCTTCATTCACTAGGCGGGCATTGCGAATCAGCAGGCGGCTCATGGTTCAGAACTCGTTTTGCAGGGCTTTGTAACCGCGTACCAGGTCGACGTTGGTGCGCGCCACGTCTTCAGAAAACTCGGAGGCGCTGACACTCACTGGCGGGAATTGCGACAGGTCAGTGTTAGGGCCGATGCGGGTGGTGGAGGGCACATAGAAGGCGGCGGGCAGGTCGCGCCCATCGACCACTGAGTTGTGGCGAACCACGCAGCCATCACCGACGGCGCAGTTGAACAGCACGCTGTTAAAACCGATAAAGACGCGGTCGCCGACGGTGCAGGGGCCGTGGACGATGGAGCGATGCGCAATGGAGGTAAACTCTCCGATAGTCACCGCCGCGCCGGACTTGGAGTGGATGACCACGCCGTCCTGGATATTCGAATTGGCGCCGATGGTGATCGGGTCCATGTCGCCGGTAGCGTCGACTTCGTCGGCGCGGATCACGGCGTAAGGGCCGACGAACACGTTCTCGCCGATGATGACCTTGCCGCAGATGATCGCGGTTTTATCGACATAGGCTGACTCGGCAATCACCGGCAGATCGCCGGAAGGGTTTTTGCGGATCATGCAACGGGCTCCGTAATGATGTGAACAAAATCGCCATCAATGGCGTTGTAGAAGCAGGTCGGCCGACCGGTATGGCAGGCCGGGCCTTGCTGGTCCACGATCAGCAACACCGCGTCGCCGTCGCAATCCAGGCGCGCCTCGACCAACTGTTGCCAGTGGCCAGAGCTTTCGCCTTTACGCCATAGCCGCTGGCGCGAGCGCGACCAGTAACAGACCTGCCCGGTGGCAAGGGTTTCGCTGAGGGCCTGGCGGTTCATCCAGGCCAGCATCAGCACTTCGCCGCTGCCGTGTTGCTGGGCGATGGCGGCAATCAGGCCGTCACTGTTCCATGGCAGGGCGTCGAGCACCGGTTCGAGGGGAAAGCTGCTGCCGATGGCAGCCGCTTCCAGGTCGAGCATGCTTAAGGTCATGGCTTGCTCAGGGCCGCGCACAGGGTGTTGAGGTTGTATTCGAACAGCCCGGTAAAGGTGCTGGCCGGGCCTTCGGCGGCGAGTGCGTCGGAGTACAACGTGCCGCCGATCTGCGCGCCGCTTTCGTCAGCAATTTGCTTGAGCAGGCGCGAGTCTTTGATGTTTTCCATGAACACGGCTTTGACCTTGTCCTTGCGGATCTGAGTGATCAGCGCCGCGACTTCTGCGGCCGACGGCTCACGCTCCGTCGACAGACCTTGCGGTGCCAGGAACTGGATGCCATAGGCCTGGCCCAGGTAACCGAAGGCATCATGGGAGGTGACGATGCGACGGTTGCCCGGTGGCAGCGCGCCGAACTTGGTCTTGGCTTCGGCCAGCAGGCGGTAGATTTCTTTCAGGTAGGTTTGGCTGTTGCGCTGGTAGTCGGCTTTGTTGGCCGGATCGGCGGCCACCAGCGCCTTGGTGATGTTGTTCACATAGATTTCGGCGTTGGCCAAGTTATGCCAGGCGTGCGGGTCGGGGATGGTTTCGCCGTCTTCGTTCATGGTGTGGGAGATCACGCCTTTGCTGGCGGTCACGACCGTGGCTTTGGTTTCGGTGCTGGTTACCAGGCGGTCCAACCAGGGCTCGAAGCCCAGGCCGTTCTTGATGATGACCCGCGCTTTGAGCAGCGCCTTGGCGTCGTCCGGGGTGGGTTCGTAGGTATGGGCGTCGGCGTCCGGGCCCACCATGTTGCTGATCTGGATGTGATCGCCACCGATCTGGTGGGTGATGTCATCGAGAATACTGAAGCTGGTAACCACTTGGAGTTTGTCGGCGGCCTGGGCTATCGACAAGGGCAGCAGCAGGCTGAACAGCACGAGTAGAGCGCGCATCGGGAAACACCTCATTGGGATGTAAGCAAGGGCGGGCGGCGCAGCAAGCCGTGCACCGGACCGAAGATCACAGACAGCAAATACCCACCGCCAGCCACCAGCACGATGGCCGGGCCGCTGGGCAGCGAGTAGTAGAACGACAGCAACAAACCTAACCACACCGACAGGCATCCCAGCACCGCCGATACCGCGATCAACACCGGCAGGCGCCGGCTCCAGAAGCGTGAAGCAATCGCCGGCAGCATCATCAGGCCCACCACCATCAATGCGCCGATGGCCTGAAAACCGATCACCAGGTTCAGCACCACCAAGGTCAGGAACATCCCGTGAGCCAGCGGGCCGAGGCGGCTGACGGTTTGCAGGAACAGCGGGTCGAGGGTGTCCAGCAGCAGCGGTTTGTAGATCAGCGCCATGGCGATCAGGCTGAAACTGGAGACCCAGAGCATGCCGGTGAGGGTGGTTTCATCCACCGCCAGGGCCGAGCCGAACAGCAGGTGCAGCAGGTCCAGCCGCTTGCCGGCGAGGCCGAGAATCAGCACGCCGGCGGCCAGCGAGATCGGGTAGATGGCGGCGAGGCTGGCGTCTTCGCGCAGGCCGGTGCGGCGGGTGATCCAGGCGGACAAACCGGCCATGCTCAGGCCCGCGCCAAGGCCGCCGATGGTCAGCGCGGGCAGGCTGAGCCCGGCAAACCAGAAGCCTAATGCGGCGCCGGGCAGGATGCCGTGGGCGACGGCGTCACCGATCAGGCTCATGCGTCGCAGGATCAGAAACACACCCAGCGGAGCAGTGCTGCAGGCAAGTACCAGCCCGCCGATCAGCGCGCGGCGCATGAATACGAAGTCGGAAAAAGGCATCCACAAGTGGGCGGCGATGTGCATCAGGCCACCTGCATGTGAGGTTGCGGGCGGATCAGCTCTTTGCTGGGGCCGAACACACAGCCGGTGCTTTTGATCTGCACCACGTTTTGGGTGTGGCGGCGCACAGATGCCAGGTCATGACAGACGACGATGATCGTGCGGCCTTGGTCGTGCCAGGCGTGGATGTGTTTCCAGCACAGCGCCTGGCCGTCTTCGTCGAGGGCGGCGTGGGGTTCGTCGAGCAACAACACCGGCGCTTCGGCCAGGCTCATGCGGGCGAGCAGGGCGCGTTGCAGTTCGCCACCGGACAAGGCCATCAACGGGCGGTGTTCCAAGCCACTGAGGCACCAATCCTCTAAGACGGCCTGCAGGCGCTCCTTGCGTTGTGGCGGGGTAAGCTGAGTGCCCCAAAAACCAGCGGCGACTAACTCTTGCAAACTGATCGGAAACTGCCGATCCAGGTGTTGTTGCTGAGGCAGGAACGACAGGCCTGCGCGGCGTGGAACCTCCACGCTGACTTTTCCCGCCAGCGGTTTCTGCAGGCCTGCGATGACTTTGAGCAGGCTGCTTTTGCCGGTGCCGTTGGCGCCGATGATGCCGGTTAGGCTGCCTTTTTCAAGGGTCAAATCCAGCGCAGGAGTGAGTGGTTGCCCAGGTGCACCCCAGCGCAAAGCGTTACAAGTGATCATGCAGAGTCTCTCGTCCAGCGGCTTTCAGCCACGGCATCGTGCGCGTGCAGGCTTTCGGCGTGGATCACTTTCAGGTGGAAGGCTTTGACGGCATCCGAGCATTTCAAGGCGAGGTTGAGGCGGCGAGCTGCGTCTTCGCAGAACATCAGGTTCTGCCCGTTGGCCAGGGCGAAGGCTTGTTCGTCCGCACGTTTCACCGCGGTTTGCACGGCGGTGCCGAGGGCGGCCTCGACGGCGTCGATCAGGTCGGTGAGCGGCAAGGTGGACTGGTTGGCGTCCAGCTGAATGGAGAGCTCTGCGCTGCTGCGTTGGCTGTGCGGCGTCGCGACAATACCGTTGGCGCTTCCGAGCCAGGTCAGCACATCCTCGTGTTGTAGCGGAGTGTTGGCAAAGTCTTTAAGAAATTGCTGCTGAATCAATTGCCTGGCGAGCGCAGCGGAGCAGGGGCAGGTTGAGGAATACGTAACGTCAATTTTTAGTTCCACGTGGAACATCTGGTTTTCCAGGCACGCCTCGATGCACACGGGATAACCTTTCCAGCCTGCTAATGGACTGACCAGCGCCGGACGTTTTAGCAGCAAGCCCGTGTGAATCCGCAGGTAGGCGTTCTTAGATAATCCTTCATGACTCTCAAGAAAGCGCTGCAGTACATTACGCAGAAGTGCAGGCGTAAGAAGCTGCTGGTCGAGCATTTCCAGGGCCAGGTACAGGCGAGACATATGAATACCACGGGCCTCGCCGTCGTCCAGGCTGACGCCCACATCGGCAGTGGCAGCCAGGCGTTGGCCGTCGATGAGGATAGGCAAGGCGATGCCGCACATGCCCACCCAGTCGAGCGGCAAGGCTTGGCGTGAAGCCTGCGCGGCGATATCCGGCAGAGTCAGCGCATTCATGAGCAGGTCCATCGTTGGAAATAAAAAGACATGTTATATTATAACGATTAAGTCGACGATGCTTTTTCTGCTCCAGCCTTTCCTCAGTCACGTCGAGCAGGGACGCTCCTCTATTTGCGGTATATGTCATGCACAGACGTCAGCTCCTCAACCTGCTGCTGGTTAGCCCTCTGTTCACCTTTCCATTGGGGGCCTTCGCTACACAGATTCGTAATGCGCGCCTGTGGCGCTCCGACGACAAACTGCGACTGGTGTTTGACCTCAGCGGTCCGGTGCAATACAAGACCTTTTCCCTGACCGCGCCGGAACGTTTGATCATCGACCTGAGCGGCGCCGGGCTCAGCGGTGATTTCTCGCAGCTGGCGTTGAAGAACAGTGGGATCACCTCGATCCGTTCCGGGCATTTCGGCAAAGGTGATACGCGTATCGTGCTGGACCTGGCCGCGCCGATGCAGCTCAACAGCTTCTTGTTGCCGCCGCAGGATGGTCAAGGCCATCGCCTGGTGCTTGACCTGACCAACGCTACCCACGCGCCGCGCCAAATCGCCGCCGAACCGCCGCCCTTGGTAGCGCCGGTGGGTAAAGCGCATCCCAAGCGTGACATCATGGTGGTAGTTGACCCTGGCCATGGAGGCAAAGACCCGGGCGCGATCGGCTCCAAGGGCCAGCGCGAGAAAGATGTGGTGCTGTCCATCGCCCAATTGCTGGCCAGACGCTTGAAGCGCGAGAAGGGCTTTGACGTGAAGCTGGTGCGCAACGATGACTTCTTCGTACCGCTGCGCAAGCGCGTGGACATCGCCCACCAGCACAAGGCCGATATGTTTATTTCGGTGCACGCCGATGCTGCGCCACGGCTCACAGCATCCGGGGCGTCGGTGTATGCGTTGTCTGAAGGCGGCGCCACCTCCGCCACGGCGCGCTTCATGGCGCAGCGCGAAAACGGCGCGGATTTGCTGGGCGCCACCACGTTGCTCAATCTCAAGGACAAGGACCCGATGCTGGCCGGGGTGATTCTCGACATGTCGATGAATGCCACCATCGCCTCCAGCCTGCAACTGGGCAGCTCAGTGTTGGGCAGCTTGCAAAGCATCACCACGCTGCACCAGAAGCGCGTGGAGCAGGCAGGTTTCGCGGTGCTTAAATCACCCGACGTGCCGTCGATCCTGGTCGAGACCGGGTTTATCTCCAATACCCGAGACGCCCAGCGGCTGGTGACGGCGCGCCATCAACAGGCGGTCGCGGATGGGCTGTTCGAGGGGCTGAAAAAATACTTCGAGAAGAACCCTCCGATGAACAGCTACATGGCCTGGGTTCAAGAGCAGAAGAACGGCCAGGTTTAACAGCCGGTAAGGCGGCTGCACGTGAATTTGGCGCTGGCGCCACCTGAACTGGAAAACCGGTTGATCGTGGTCCAGCCCACGCGGCGCGAGTAGCCGACCCACGCCTCACCATCGGAGGCCAACCCGGTAAAGAACGTCAGCTGCCCATAGCGGCTGTTGGTCTGTGCCCAGTAGCGTTTGCCGATTACCTCGAACCCGCGCAAATACGTGGTGCTGCCGACAGTCGCTACGCTATAGGCATTGCCCAGCGGGTCAACACAGGCCAGCAGGTTGGCGCTGCGCGTGCAGTTCGCCAATAGGCTCGGGGTTTGGGCGCCTGCCGGTATTGCCACGGCCAACAACAGGGCGCACACCAGGTATTTCATAGCGCTTCTCGGGGCAAGAAAGTGTTCAAGCATTGCGCTCTTCGTCGTGACGAGCAAGGGAGATTGGCTTATTTGTGTTGTTATACTATAACATTAAAACACAACCTGATCCGTGAACCGCTCTCCATGACTGAACAAGACCTGCTGGCGCAACCGCCCGCCGACTACATGAATGAAGCCCAGCAAGGTTTCTTCCGCGAACTGCTGCTGGACCAGCGCTACGAACTGCAGGCGCGCATCGAAGCCGAGTTTCTGGTGCTGCGCGAGCAGGAAACCAACAGTGATCCCGCCGATGTGGGCAGCGCTGAAGAACAGCGGCAATGGCAACTGCGCCTACTGGAGCGCGAAAAAAAGCTGTTGGACAAGATCGACGACGCCCTGGAATTGCTCGCTCGTGGTGAGTACGGCTGGTGCCGTGAAACCGGCGACCCCATTGGTCTGAAACGCCTGCTGCTGCGCCCCACCGCGACCCTGAGTATCGAAGCCAAAGAACGTGAAGAGCTGCGCGAACGCCACCGACGGGCGATTTGACCGGCCACCCTTGATGAGGAATACCTGATGCCCAATCGTCTCCCCGTTACTGTGTTGTCCGGCTTTCTCGGCGCCGGTAAAAGCACGCTGCTCAACTACGTTCTGCGTAACCGCGACAACCTGCGGGTGGCGGTGATCGTCAACGACATGAGCGAAATCAACATCGACGGCAGCGAGGTGCAGCGCGACGTCACCCTTAACCGCTCCGAAGAGAAACTGGTGGAGATGAGCAACGGCTGCATCTGCTGCACCTTGCGCGAAGACTTGCTGGAAGAAGTCGGAAAACTCGCCAAGGAAGGTCGGTTTGATTACCTGTTGATCGAATCCACCGGCATTTCCGAGCCGTTGCCCGTGGCCGAAACCTTCACCTTTCGCGACGAGAACGAGCAAAGCCTGGCCGATATCGCGCGCTTGGACACCATGGTCACCGTGGTCGATGGGATGAACTTCCTGCTCGACTACCAAGCCGCTGAAAGCCTGGCCTCACGCGGTGAAACCTTGGGTGAAGAGGACGAACGCTCGATCACCGACCTGCTGATCGAGCAGATCGAGTTCGCCGACGTGATCCTGATCAGCAAGATCGATTTGATCAGCAGTCGCGAGCGCGAAGAATTAATGGCGATCCTCGAGCGCCTTAACGCTCAGGCGGAAATCATCCCGATGGTCATGGGCGAAGTGCCGTTGAATAAGATCCTCAACACCGGTCGCTTCGACTTCGAACGCGCGGCACAGGCGCCGGGCTGGTTGCAGGAACTGCGCGGTGAACATGTACCGGAAACCGAGGAATACGGCATCGCCTCCACGGCTTATCGCGCACGCCGTCCGTTTCATCCTCAGCGGTTTTTCGACTTTATCGACCGCCCATGGGTGAACGGCAAACTGCTGCGCTCCAAGGGTTTTTTCTGGCTGGCGAGCAAACATCAGGATGCAGGCAGTTGGTCCCAGGCTGGTGGGCTGATGCGCCATGGTTTTGCCGGGCGTTGGTGGCGCTTTGTGCCGAAAAGCCAGTGGCCCCAGGACGAAGAAAGCGTGGCAGCGATCATGGGCAACTGGCAGCCGAGCACTGGCGATTGCCGCCAGGAGCTGGTGTTTATCGGGCAAAACATCGACTTCACCCAGATGCGTGCCGAGCTGGACACCTGCTTGCTCACCGATGAAGAAATGGCCCTGGGGGTCGAAGGTTGGCGCCAGTTGGCCGACCCGTTTGGCCCTTGGTTCGAGCAGGTCGCCTGATGTTGGCCCCAGTTATCCCGCTACGCCCGGTGATCCGCCAGACCCGTGGTGAAACCCCGCTGGCGCTGGCTGATGTCCTCGATGACGGCGTGAACCTGGCGGTTTGGCAACGCCAGTTGCCCCTGCATATCGCCGAGTTCGGTGCTTTGCTGGTGGCGCTAAACGAGCCGTTGGCCGAGTCCTTGGTGATTGAACTCAATACCGAAGATGCCGTGCCGAACTTGCAGGGTTTGGCGTCCAGTTGCCGTGATCTTGAAGGCTACGACGGGTTTATTGCTGACGTGTCGTGGCTGGTCAGCGCGTTTGCCTGTTTGCTGGGCGCCAAGCGCATTGGCGTGCGCTTGCGGCTGCTGGACAAGGCTATGTGCCCGCGTTTTCACGTTGACCATGTGCCAGTGCGGCTGATCACTACTTATGCTGGCATTGGCAGTCAGTGGCTGCGTGAAGGCGTGATGGACCGCCGCAAACTGGCCCAGCCGGACGCGGAACCCACTGAGCGCATCGAGCAGATTCTCTGCGGCGAAGTGGCGATGCTTAAGGGCACCAAATGGCTTGGCAACGAAGGTCATGGTTTGATTCATCGCTCGCCCGCACTCAAGGCCGATGAGCGCCGCTTGATCCTGACGCTGGATTGGCTCGCATAACCGGGTAGGATCAAACGCTCTACACGGTCTGAAAGATGCCCAACATGCTGCAGGACATTCCCACCCACGTGATTGCCGGGCCTTTGGGCGCCGGCAAGACCAGCCTGATCAAGCACCTGCTTGCCCAACGCCCGGCCAACGAGCGCTGGGCGGTGTTGATCAACGAGTTCGGGCAGATCGGCCTGGACGCCGCCTTGCTGACCCAGGATGACGACGGCATTGCCCTGGGCGAGGTAGCCGGTGGCTGTTTGTGTTGTGTGAATGGCGCACCTTTCCAAATAGGCCTGGGCCGCCTGCTGCGTAAGTCTAAGCCGGATCGGCTGTTTATCGAACCCTCGGGCCTTGGCCATCCGGCGCAGTTGCTCAAACAACTGCGGCAAGCGCCGTGGCAGGCCGTTCTGGCAGTCCAGCCGTGCGTGCTGGTACTGGATGCGCAGGCGCTGGCGGCGGGCAACCCTTTGCCTGATGCGCAACGCGAGACGCTGGCCAGTGCCGGGCTGTTGGTGTTGAACAAGGATGAGTCGCTGGATGCCGCGCAGCGCCAGGCCATTGAACAGCAATTACCCGGCTGCCCGCTTTACTGGACGCACCAGGCTCAATTGCCGCTTGAGCGGTTGCCGGGCCTGACTGCGCAGGCCAGCGCGGCTGTGGATAACGTCGAAGTGCCCAAAGGCTTGGCGCAGTTGCCGGCTGTCTGGACTGACCCTGCGCAGCCCATCTGCCTCAGTCAGGCGCAAGAAGGCGGCTGGAGTATTGGATGGCGCTGGCATCCGAGCCAGCAATTCGACACTCAGCGCTTGCATCAATGGCTGACAAGTCTCGCTTGGCGCCGCGCCAAACTGGTTATCCACAGCACCGAAGGTTGGCGCAGCGTTAACGCTGTGGATAACAGCTCCCTCACCTGGCAACCCAGCGAATGGCGCCGCGACTCACGTATTGAGTTGATCTTCAGCCTGCCACAGGACGTGGCCGCACTGCAGAGCGCGCTCGCCGCCTGCCGTTAGTGACGATTCTTGGTCGCGTGATCCTGGCGCCACTGGCTTAGCTCGATTACTTCAGCGCTGGGCAGCGGTGTCTTGATCTCGAACGGGTAGGGCGCCAGTTCGATCTGCGCGCTGTGAGCACCGAACTGGGTGATCGTCCCGGGATGGCGAGCTTCGCCGGTCACCGTAAACTCAAAGTTATAGATGCGCGCCAGACGGCGCCGGCCATTGGCATCCTTCACAAAACCGATGCGCTTCAACGCCACCGCGCCGTCAAGCAGCTCGATATCGAGCTTGGCGCAATGCTGCTTGACCCGCGCCAGCGCTCGCTCGCGCATGCCGTGGTTGTGCCACACCCAAGCGGCGCAGGTCGCCAGCAGCATCAACACAAAGATGTTTCCCAGGGTTAGCATGCGATGAACTCCAACAAAGTGAGAGCAGCTTAACTGTGTCGCTGGCCTGTCGTATAGGCTGTGTTTAGTCGCATACTGCGCGGCTAGAATTTCAACGGATTTACGGAAATCTCCCGCATGAAACGCACACCTCATCTGCTTGCGATCCAGTCTCATGTGGTCTTTGGCCACGCCGGAAACAGTGCCGCCGTATTCCCCATGCAGCGGGTTGGGGTGAACGTCTGGCCGCTCAACACGGTGCAGTTCTCCAACCATACCCAGTATGGTCAGTGGGCGGGTGAAGTGTTGGCGTCGCAGCAAATTCCGGCGCTGGTAGAAGGCATTGCCGCGATTGGCGAGCTGGGTAACTGCGATGCGGTGCTGTCTGGCTACCTCGGCAGTGCCGACCAGGGCCGTGCAATTCTCACCGGCGTGGCGCGCATCAAGGCCATCAACCCCAAGGCCTTATACCTGTGCGACCCGGTGATGGGCCACCCGGAAAAGGGCTGCATCGTGCCCCAGGAAGTCAGCGATTTCCTGCTGGACGAGGCGGCGGCCATGGCGGATTTCCTCTGCCCCAACCAGCTGGAGCTGGACAGCTTTGCCGGGCGCAAGCCGCAGTCACTGTTCGATTGCCTGGGTATGGCCAAGGCGTTGCTGGCACGCGGACCCAAGGCGGTGCTGGTCAAACACTTGGATTATCCGGGCAAACTGCCGGATGGCTTTGAGATGCTGCTGGTGACGGTTGATGGCAGTTGGCACTTGCGTCGGCCGCTGCTGGCGTTCCCACGTCAACCGGTGGGCGTGGGCGACCTGACGTCGGGTTTGTTCCTGGCGCGCGTACTATTGGGCGACAGCCTGTTGGCGGCGTTCGAGTTCACGGCGGCAGCGGTGCATGAAGTGCTGCTCGAAACCCAGGCGTGCGCCAGTTATGAACTGGAACTGGTGCGTGCCCAGGCTCGCATCGCCCATCCCCGTGTACGCTTCGAGGCTACGCCAATCGGTCTGTAATCGCCCAAAACCCAATGTGGAAGGGGGTTGCTCCCGAAAGCGGGGCATCAGTCATCCATGCAGGGGCTGCCCCACCGCCATCGGGAGCAAGTCCCTTCCCACATTTGATTCGGTTTAAAGCTTGGGATTTACGGCGCGTCGGCCTTGATTTCCCGGTAGCGCTTTTCCAGCTCCTGGCGAACCTGCCGACGCTGCTGCGCCTGAACGAACCGGCGCTTGTCTTCGCTGTTCTGCGGCTGCAGCGGCGGTACGACGGCGGGTTTGCGCTGGTCGTCCACGGCCACCATGGTGAAGAAGCAGCTGTTGGTATGGCGCACCGAGCGCTCGCGGATGTTCTCGGTCACCACCTTTATACCCACTTCCATCGACGTGTTGCCGGTGTAGTTGACCGAGGCGAGAAAGGTTACCAGCTCGCCGACATGGATCGGCTCACGAAAAATCACCTGGTCCACCGACAAGGTCACCACATACCGCCCGGCATAACGGCTCGCGCAGGCATAGGCTACTTCGTCGAGGTACTTGAGCAGGGTGCCGCCGTGCACATTGCCTGAGAAGTTGGCCATGTCAGGGGTCATCAATACCGTCATCGACAGCTGGGCGTTTCCGGGTTCCATAGCACACTCACGGGTTGTAGGCATCGGTTGGGGAGGCACCTCTGTGGGTGCTGGAATCTTTACAGCGCTCTCCCTATCGGGACGCCGGCGGGCGGCTTGCCGTCACGCGTGCACCGATCTGTTTCCATATATTGCACCGGCTTTCTGCCGGAAGTCGTGGTGTTAACCTTGAAAAGCTCGTCTCAGGGCATTTCTTACGACCAAGGCCGACTTTTCCTTCGGTTCTTTGCGACCGTTCGAAGGCACGTACGAAAGTGGGAAAAGCGTCAGTACCCTCAAGGAGCCTCTCGCCATGCACGCCATTAGCTTTATTCAGGACTTGGCCGTGATCATGCTAGTGGCCGGGGTTGTTACCATCTTGTTTCACCGCCTCAAGCAACCGGTGGTACTCGGGTATATCGTCGCCGGGTTCATCATCGGCCCTCACACTCCGCCGTTCGGCCTGATCCACGACGAAGACACGATCAAGACCCTCGCCGAACTCGGCGTAATATTCCTGATGTTCTGCCTGGGCCTGGAGTTCAGCCTGCGCAAGCTGTTCAAGGTTGGTGCCACGGCGTTTATCGCCGCGTTCCTTGAAATCATCCTGATGATCTGGATCGGCTACGAAATCGGCCGCTGGTTTGACTGGAACACCATGGACTCGCTGTTCCTCGGCGCGATCCTGGCGATTTCCTCGACCACCATCATCGTCAAGGCCCTTAACGATCTGAAGATGAAAAACCAGCGCTTCGCCCAGCTGATTTTCGGCGTGCTGATCGTCGAGGACATCCTCGGTATTGGCATCATCGCCTTGCTGTCGAGCATTGCCGTCAGCGGTACGGTCAGTTCCGGCGAGGTGTTCTCCACCGTCGGCAAGCTCTCGCTGTTTATGATCGTCGCACTGGTGATTGGCATTCTGCTGGTGCCGCGTCTGCTGGCCTACGTGGCCAAGTTCGAAAGTAACGAGATGCTGTTGATCACCGTATTGGGCCTGTGTTTCGGCTTCTGCCTGCTGGTGGTGAAGCTCGAATACAGCATGGTGCTGGGCGCGTTCCTGATTGGCGCGATCATGGCCGAATCTCGTCAACTGATTAAGATCGAGCACCTGATCGAGCCCGTTCGCGACATGTTCAGCGCGATCTTCTTTGTGGCGATTGGCCTGATGATCGACCCACAGATCCTGCTGCAGTATGCGTGGCCGATCGCGGTAATTACCGTGGCGGTGGTACTGGGCAAGATGTTGTCCTGCGGCCTGGGGGCGTTTATTGCCGGCAACGACGGCCGCACCTCGCTGCGGGTGGGCATGGGGCTGTCACAGATAGGCGAATTTTCCTTCATCATCGCCGCGCTCGGCATGACCTTGCAGGTGACCAGCGATTTCCTTTATCCGGTGGCCGTGGCCGTGTCGGCAATCACCACGCTGCTCACGCCGTACCTGATTCGGGGCGCCGACCCGTTGTCGTTGAAGATTGCGGCCTTGATGCCCAAGCGCATGAGCCGGGTGTTCGGCATGTATGGCGAATGGCTGCGCAGCATTCAGCCTCAGGGTGAGGGCGCAATGCTGGCGTCGATGATTCGCAAGATCATCCTGCAAGTGGGGGTAAACCTGGCGTTGGTGGTGGCGATCTTCTTTACTGGTAGCTTTTTCGCGGCGCGCATCGGCGGATATCTGGAGGGTTGGATCAGCGACCCAAGTTGGCAGAAGGCATTGATCTGGGGTGGGGCGTTGCTGTTGTCGCTGCCGTTTTTGATCGCGGCGTATCGCAAGCTCAAGGCGTTGTCGATGTTGCTGGCAGAGATGAGCGTGAAGCCGGAAATGGCCGGGCGCCATACCCAGCGTGTACGCCGAGTGATCGCCGAACTGATCCCCATCCTCTCGCTGTTGTTGATTTTCCTGCTACTGGCAGCCTTGTCGGCCAGTATTTTGCCGACCAACAAGTTGCTGGTGCTGATCGCTGTGGTGGCGGCAGCGGTGGCGGCGGTGCTCTGGCGATGGTTTATCCGCGTGCATACGCGGATGCAGGTCGCATTGCTGGAGACCCTGGATAACCACAAAGATACGCCGGAGCATTAAGGCGGGCGGCGTATTCATTGGGTGAGCGAGGTTGTTGTGGCGAGCGCGCTTGCTCGCGCTGGGGGCGCTGCAGCCCTAAAACAGTCACCTCGCCACACCTGGAAAAACGCGTCGCCCTGGTTGGGGCCGATTCGCAGCCCAGCGTGAGCAAGCTCCCTCGCCACAAAAGCCTTGAGGTATCAGCTTTCCAGCCAGACGTCCCGCGCCCAGTGCCACACCGACTCCCAAGTTTCTTCGGTGACCAGTTCTTCTTCGCCGGACCACAGCACCACGGTGCCGTCCTCTTCGACGCAGTAGTAGTCGTCGCCATCCTGGCAAATCGGGATCATGCTACGGTCAACGCCGGCATCCCAGGCGTTGGCGGCTACTTCCGGCAGGTAGGTGTGAGACTGCGGGTCGGTGACAGTCACCGGCTCCAGGCTGCCATACACCACGTCGCTGACGGTCAGCAGGAACTCGCGGAAGACAAACGGGATGTCGATGAACAGTTGTTCCTCGATTTCCACCAGTTGGTCTTCGTCAGGCAGCTCCAGAGGAACCGGGACCGGTTCGTTGGCTTCACGCAATTGTTCGATGATTTCTTCCACGGCCGGGATCCTCTTGCTAGTTGGCGCGGTTAATAGGGCGTTTTATACAGTAGCTCGCTATAAGTGCAACCGCGAAATAGAAAACCCCGGAACATGTCCGGGGTTTTTGCTACCAAGTGCTCAAGCGTGCGGTTATCAGCCGTTCTGGCGGATACCGGCGACCAGCCAGGGCTGGTTCTCGCCTTGTGGGCGTTCCATGTTCCAGCTTTCGCTGAACACTTCACCCTGGTCGAAACGCGAAGTCTTCGACACGCCGCTGAAGGTCAACGTTGCGATGGTCTTGTCGGCGCGATCATCCACACCTTCCAGCTGTACGCGCAGGTCGTCGATGTAAGTCGACTGGAACGCATCGCCCAAATCAGCGCGTTCGCGTTTGAGGAACTCCAGTAGTTGCGGGGTTACGAACTCGGAGATTTTGTCCATTTCGTTGGCGTCCCAGTGTTGCTGCAGGGACTGGAAGTGGCTGCGGGCCGCTTCGACGAAACGCTCTTCATTGAACCAGGCCGGTGCGTTGATCACCGGACGAGCGGCAGCAGGTGCAGCCGAACCGCCGAAGATCGAACCCATGGCTGGTTTTTGCTCGAACGCTTCACGCTGCATCGGCGCGCCGGCTGGAGCCAAGTGCTCCTGCTGCTTGCGGCGACGGGCGGCGATAAAGCGGAAGATCAGGAAGGCGATGACCGCCATGATCAGGATGTCGAAGATCTGCATACCCTGGAAGCCGCCGCCCATGAACATGGAAGCGAGCAGGCCACCGGCAGCGATACCGGCCAGAGGGCCCAACCAGCGCGAAGCACCGCCAGCTTTGGCAGCCGCGCCAGCCGCACCGGCTGCGCCCGCGGTAGCCGCAGCGCCGCCGGCACCGGCGGAAGGAGCCATTTGGCTAGTCTGGTGAGTCGGTGCCGAGCCCATGCTTTTGCCGCCACCGAAGCGCTTGGCGTTGGCGTCGAGGCTCATCGTCAGGCCGATGCACAACGCCATGGCGATGCTAAGAAAACGTTTCATAAAGGGAATTCCCATTTGTGGATTGCACGCGCGCCATGTTGCACAGGTGTCGTGACACTGGCTAGCGGCATAATGTTTCGGGCTTTTGCGTAAGACCGATTCCGAAGGGGCTGTAGGACTAATTGCAGATATTGGCCCGTCGCCTGCAAAAACAAGGGCAAGCCAATGACCTTCATGTAAATCGACGTCTCATCGGGTGGGCTTTATGTAGCGAGGGAGCAAGTTCCCTCGCTACATAAGGTGTTTCAGACGGCTTCGAGCTTCGCGTAACCCATCATCAGCCACTTGCTGCCTTCGGCGAAGTTCACCTGCACCCGTGCCTGGGCGCCGGCGCCTTCGAAGTTGAGGATCACACCCTCGCCGAAGATCGCATGCTTGACTTGCTGGCCAAGGCTGAATGACGTTTCCGGAATTTCGGAGCCGGCAAACAGGCTGCTGGAGCTCTGCTGCTGGCCGCCGCCGAATGGGCGGCTGACGCTGTTGGACAGGCGCACTTCCTGGATCAGTCCCTTCGGCACTTCACGTACGAAGCGCGACACCTTGTTGTAGGTCTCGCTGCCGTACAGGCGTCGGGTCTCGGCGTAGGTCATCACCAGGTTCTGCATGGCACGGGTGATGCCCACGTACGCCAGGCGGCGTTCTTCTTCAAGGCGGCCGGGCTCTTCCAGACTCATCTTGTGCGGGAACAGGCCTTCTTCCATGCCCACCAGGAACACGTACGGGAACTCCAGGCCCTTGGCGCTGTGCAAGGTCATCAGTTGGATGCTGTCTTCATGCTCATCGGCCTGGGTATCGCCAGCTTCCAGCGACGCATGCCCGAGGAAGGCGGCGAGCGGTGTCAGCTCTTCATCTTCCTCGGTGTTTTCGAACGCGCGAGCGGCGCTGACCAGTTCCTCGAGGTTTTCTACCCGGGCCTGGCCTTTCTCGCCTTTCTCCGCTTCGTGATAGGCAATCAGTCCGGACTGTTCGATCACGGTCTGGGTCATCAAGTGCAGCGGCATTTCTGCGCACTTGGCGGCCAGGTTCTCGATCAGCTCGACAAACACACCCAAGGCACCGGCGGCGCGGCCGGTCAGGCCTTTATTGGCGATCAGCAAGCGCATGGCTTCCCACATCGACACATCGGCGTGGCGCGCGTGGTCGCGGATGGCCTCGACGGTTTTCTCGCCAATGCCACGCGCCGGGATATTGATCACCCGCTCCAGCGCCGCGTCGTTGCCACGCCCTTCCAGCAGGCGCAGGTAGGCCATGGCGTTCTTGATTTCCGCACGCTCGAAGAAGCGCTGGCCGCCATAAATGCGGTACGGGATGCGTTCGCGTAGCAACGCTTCTTCCAGCACGCGGGATTGGGCGTTGGAACGGTACAGAATCGCAATATCGCTGCGCGCCAAGCCGGTTTTCAGCGCGCTTTCGATGGTTTCCACCACATAACGTGCTTCATCGTGCTCGTTGAAGGCGGCATATAGGTTGATCGCTTCGCCTTCGCCGCCGTCGGTCCACAGCTCTTTGCCCATGCGCCCGGTATTATTGGCGATCAGCGCGTTAGCAGCCTTGAGGATCCCGGCGGTGGAGCGGTAGTTCTGCTCCAGACGGATGGTGATCGCGTCCGGGAAGTCGTCGGAGTACTGGTAAATGTTCTCGATTTTCGCGCCGCGCCAGCCATAGATTGACTGGTCGTCGTCGCCCACCACCATCAAGCTGTCGCCGCCCTTGGCCAGCAAGCGCAGCCAGGCGTATTGCACGGCGTTGGTGTCTTGGAACTCGTCCACCAGGACGTGCCGGAAGCGCTTCTGGTAATGGGCCAGCAAGCCTGGGTTGTCACGCCAAAGGTCGAGCGCGCGCAGCAGCAGCTCAGAGAAGTCGATCACACCAGCGCGCACGCAGGCGGCCTCGTACGCTTCATAAATGCTGCGCATGGTGGCCAGGAACAAGTCGCCGCTGGCCTGGATATGTTGCGGGCGCAGGCCTTCGTCTTTCTGGCCGTTGATAAACCACTGCGCCTGGCGGGCGGGCCAGCGCTGTTCATCGAGGCCCAGCTCGCGGATCACGCGCTTGACCAAGCGTTGCTGGTCGTCGCTGTCGAGGATCTGGAAGGTCTGGCTCAGGCCCGCTTCCTGCCAATGCGCCCGCAGCAGGCGGTGCGCCAGACCGTGGAAGGTGCCCACCCACATACCGGCCGGGCTGATGCCCATCAGTTGCTCGATGCGGTGGCGCATCTCGGCAGCGGCCTTGTTGGTGAAGGTCACCGACAGGATGGAATGCGGGGACGCGTTCTCGACCTGGATCAACCAGGCGATACGGTGCACCAGCACTCGGGTTTTACCGGAGCCAGCACCGGCCAGGACCAACTGACGGCCAACGGGGGCTGCTACGGCCTGGCGTTGGGCATCGTTGAGGGAGTTCAGCAAAAGGGAGAGATCATCGCGCATCGGCGCATTCTAGGGTGCCCGGGGGAGTGGGGCAAATCCCAATGCCGGGTGGTCGGCAGAAAACGTCCGTAGCGATTCGGGCAGGGGAAACATTCTGCTGAGGATGATGACCGGTCGGTCATAGGCCGCAGGCCGCGCAGCGTCTCGCTCAAGCTGTCTGGCTCCGAGGTTTGCGGCGGTTTATCGCGCGGGTTTTATGACGTGGAGCAGTTTGGCCCGCGCGCTTGCTTGTGTATGCTCCGTCCACGTTTCGGGCTCACCATTATAAGAACACTGCCTATGACTCTCAGTCCCGACCTGTTCGGCCCCTCGGCGGCGCCTGCGCAAGTCATCCGTAAATATTACGCAACCGAGATGTCGGTCGAACGCACACGCCTGCTGTACCAAGGGTCATTGCTGCCGACTTTATTGATGTTGGTGAACGGCCTGGTCTGCGCCTGGTTGTTGTGGAACCCCAAGCAATACCTGTTGGACAGTATTTGGCTGGTCTGGCTGCTCGCCCTCGTGGCCCTGCGCGTTATCCAAGTAGCCGCCTTTGATTCGGCCATGCCCAGCCGCCAGGCCCAACCGATCTGGCGACGCATGTTCATGCTTGGCTCGGCGATCAGCGGCCTGACCCTGGCCACCGCTGCCATTGCCTTGGTGCCAGCGGACAGCTTCATGCATCAGGCCTGGGTGTTCGGCCTGATTGGCGCGGCGACACTGTCGGCCAGCGTCGCCTATGCGGTAAGCCTGCCCGCGTTCCTGTCATTTGCGGTGCCGTGTCTGGTGCCGGTCATCCTCTCTCTGTTTTGGAACGGCACCGCACAGCAGCAAGGTTGGGGCGTGCTCGGCCTGATCCTGCTGGGCTCTTTAAGTCTGGTCGCGTGGCAGGTCAACCGCCTGATGCAGCGTGGCTTGTTGCGCCGCTTCCAGAACCACGCGCTGATCGAGCATCTTCAACAGGCGCAGCAGCGTAGCGAGCAGTTGAATCAGGACTTGGTACGCGAAGTCGAACAGCGCCGCCAGGTCGAACAGGAGCTGCGCGAAGCCCAGATCGGCCTGCAAGACCGCGTGGCGCAACGCAGCCAGGAGCTCGACGCTGCCAGCCTGGCCCTGAACAAAAGCGAAGCGCGCCTGGCCATGGCGTTGCAAGCCAGCGAACTGGGCCTGTGGGACTGGAACCTGCAAACCGACGAAGTCCATCACACCCAGCTCAAGGAGCTGTTCGGTCTGGAGCCTGAGTACGTCACGGCGATGCTCAGCCACCTGAAGCCGCGCCTGCACCCCGACGACTTGCCGCTGCTCAAGCGCGCGCTGGTGGAGCATTTGAAAGGCCGCAGCGAGGACTACCAGGTTGAATACCGTGTGCGCCACGGTGACGGCCATTGGGTGTGGATTGAAGACCGCGGCCGTGCCGTGGAGCGCGCGCCCAACGGGCGGGTCACGCGCATGCTCGGCACGCGCCGCGATATCAGCGCCGACAAAGCCCTGGAAGAACAGCAGCGCTTGGCGTCGACGGTATTTGAGGCTGCCAGCGAAGGCATCGTGATTCTTGACCCGAACTACGCACTGATCGCCGTCAACCAGGCGTTCAGCCGCGTTACCGGCTTTGAAATCGAGGACATGATCGGCCGCAATGTCGTGGAACTGCCCAGCAGCCGTGACGCCCGCCGTCATTTTCCGTTGATTCGCCAGGCGCTGCTCAGCCATGGCACTTGGCAGGGCGAACTGGTGGAGACACGCAAGAACGGCGAGTTATACCCGCAATGGCTGCAACTAAACGTAGTGCGCGATGCGCGGGGACATGTCAGCCACATTGTGGGTTTCTTCGCCGATCTGTCGGCGCGGCGTGAATCCGAAGAGCGTATGCGCTACCTCACTCACTATGACGAGTTGACGGGGCTGGCCAACCGTTCACTGTTTCGCGAACGCTTGCGCGAAGCTCACCAGCGCGTGCGCCAGGGCGGGCGCAGCCTTGCGCTACTGCATATCAACCTCGACCGCTTCAAGCTGTTGAACGACAGCTTGGGTCATGAAGTGGCCGACCAGCTGTTGCAGAAAATGTCACGCAGGCTGATCAACGCCTTGCCCGAGGCTGACACCATTGCGCGCTTGTCCGGGGATGAGTTTGCCGTGTTGTTCGACGCCTACGGTAACCTGTCGAGTTTGGCGCGTGTGGCCACACGGCTGCTCGCAAAGCTACGCGTGCCCGTGACGATTGAGGGGCATGAACTGGTGGTCAGCGCCTCGATGGGTGTCAGCCTGCTGCCGGACAATGCGCGGGAAATTTCTGCGCTGGTCAGCCAATCGAACATGGCCATGCAGCACGCCAAGCATCTGGGCGGCAATAACTTCCAGTTCTACACCGACAGCCTGCAAGCCAGCACCTTGGAACGTTTGCAACTGGAGAACCACTTGCGCAAGGCCATCGACGAGCGCCAGCTCATGGTGTTCTACCAGCCGAAACTGTGCCTGGCCACGGGCAAGCTGAACGCCGCCGAGGCGCTGATTCGCTGGGAGCATCCGCAGTGGGGCATGGTGCCGCCGTGCGACTTTATTGGCCTGGCCGAAGAGACCGGTTTGATCGTGCCGCTGGGCGAGTTCGTGTTGCGCCAAGCCTGCTGGCAGGCGTGCCAGTGGCAGCGCCAGGGGCTGGCGCCGATTCGGGTGTCGGTGAACCTCTCTGTGCATCAGTTGCGCCAGGGTAAGCTGGTCAGCCTGGTGCGCCAGGTACTCGAAGAAACCGGCCTGGACCCGCAATACCTCGAATTGGAGCTGACCGAGAGCCAACTGCTCGACAGCGTCGAGCACATCATCGCGACTTTTCAGCAACTGCGCGACCTGGGCGTGAAGCTGGCCATCGATGACTTTGGCACGGGCTATTCGTCGCTGAGCTACCTCAAACGTATCCCTGTGGACTACGTGAAAATCGATCAGGCGTTTATTCGCGGCCTGGGTCAAGGCCGTGAGGACGCGGCTATTACACGGGCCATTATCGCCATGGCCCATGGGCTGGCGCTCAAGGTGGTGGCCGAAGGTGTGGAGGATCAGCAGCAGTTGGATTTCCTGCGGGCAGAACGCTGCGACGAGGTGCAGGGCTACCTGATCAGCAGGCCGATGGAGGCGCAAGGGCTGGCAGAATTGTTACGCAAAAATGCAGACCTTCCTTAAAGACCGCTGGGCCGCCCGTGTGGCTACATCGCGGTCGCCCGCTGATTCAAAGGGCATCAGGGCGATTTAGTGATGCATCGGACGGGCAAAACAGCAATTCTTGTAGTATAACTACAAGCTTGCTACATCCCTGGCACCTGCCAATAACAAGAGTCCTGCCCTTTGAACCTGTTGCAACATATCGCCCAGTCGCGCCACCTGTTACGCAAATCGGAACTCAAGGTTGCCGATCACGTGCTGCTTGACCCTGCGGCCGTGATGCACAGTTCCATGGCCGACCTGGCCCACAGCGTGGGCATCAGTGAGCCGACTATCGTGCGCTTTTGCCGCGCCATCGGATGTTCGGGTTTTCAGGATTTGAAACTCAAGCTGGCCCAGAGCCTGGCCGCTGGTGCGAGCTTCGGGCAGTTTGCGATTCACGAAGACGACTCCGTCGCCGACTACAGCCTAAAAATCTTCGACACCACCTTGCACACCCTGATGGAGGTGCGCGAGAAGCTCGACCCGGTTGAGCTGCAAAAGGCCGTGACCGCCATGTCCCAGGCCCAGCGTGTCGAGTTTTATGGTTTTGGTGCTTCGGGTGCCGTGGCAGCCGATGCCCAACACAAATTCTTCCGCCTGCTGCTCACCGCAGCGGCCTACAGCGACCCGCACATGCAGGCGATGTCGGCGGTCACCTTGAAGCCGTCCGACGTTGCGATTTGCATTTCCCAGTCCGGTCGCTCCAAAGACCTGCTGATCACCGCCAACCTGGTGCGTGAAAGCGGCGCGACGCTGATCACCTTGTGCCCAAGTCAGACACCATTGGCGGAGCTGTCCACCGTCAACCTAGCGATCGACGTGCACGAAGACACCGAAATCTACACGCCACTCACCTCGCGCATCGCTCACCTGGTGGTGATTGACGTGCTGGCCATGGGCGTTGCAATGGCACGCGGGCCGAGCCTGGTCAACCACCTCAAGAGCGTGAAGCGCAGTTTGCGCAGCCTGCGGTTGTCGCCCAAGTCCGTCAAAGCCCTCGACGACTGATTCGAGCTCCCACATTGGGTTTGCGCTTATTTCAGAAGATTCATCGTCCTGTAACCCTCGCGCCGCCAAACCGTCATCGCCCAAGGCCATCCTGAACTCCCCGTACTCGCATTGGGAGACTCAAACATGGCCCGGCAATACGAAGACAGCAGTACCGTCAAAACCCGTCGTCAGCAAGAAGATCAGCGTCGCATGGCGTTCCGTCGCGCAATCGAAGACCGTTGCGAGGAGCGCCAATTGCTCAAGAGCATCACGGACTACCCGGAACTGCATTGGCAGGCACCCGCGGCTGCCCAGCGAAGCGCTCAGCCAGCGCGCTAATCTGCACCCGCTCGCTGCGGATAAAGCCCAGGAACGCATGGGCCACCGGTGACAGGCGCTTGGCCTTGGCTTGCACCAGGCACCAACTGCGGTACAGCGGCAGTTCGTCCACCGGCAGCTCCTTGAGCCCGCCGGTGGCCAGTTCCAGGTTGACCGCGTGGCGCGTCAACAACGCCACGCCCAGTCCCGCATTCACGCACTCACGCTGTGCCTCGGCCGAGGCCACTTCCACCGTCTGGGTGAAGTGCACGCGCTTTTCCTTGAAATACTCCTCGCAAGCCAGCCGCGTGCCGGAACCGGGTTCGCGCAGCAGCAGCGTGTAAGGTTCCAGGTCCTGCAAGCGCAGTGGGCCCTGCAGGCTCAACGGATGGTCGGGCGGCGCTACGGCGACAATCGGGTTGTTCAGAAACGGCAAGAATTCCAGGCCCATGTCCTGCGGCACCATGGACATGATGACCAAGTCGTCACGGTTGTCCGAAAGTCGGCGGATCACTTGGGCGCGATTGACCACGGTCAGGTGCAATTGCACCTCGGGGTGCTGGCGCTTGAAGGCGGCAAACAGGTGCGGCACGAAATACTTGGCGCTCGATTCCACCGCCAATTTTAATTGGCCCTGCAGCGAACCCTGCATGTCCGATAGCTGCATATCGAGGTTTTCCAGGCGCCCGAAAATATCCCGGCTGGCTCGCTGCAGGGCCTCGGCGGCCTCGGTCATGTAGAGCTTTTTGCCGACGTAATCGAACAGCGGCTGGCCGATTAGCTCTTCCAGCTGACGAATTTGTAGGCTAACGGCCGGCTGTGTGAGTGACATTTCTTCAGCTGCGCGGCTGTACGAGCGCAAATCACAGACTTCGTTGAAAACCTGCAATTGACGCAATGTCATACGCATCAATGACTTACGCATTATTTGAACCCTTATTAGCGCCACTCTGAGGTCAACTATAAGTCTTTACTTATACGCAACCCAATAATTATTGATTTTTGTTAATCCTCCGGTGCGCATAGTGTGTGTCTCGCGACTGTCATGAAACATTTGGTCACGCGCCGACCCGGAACCCGCGGGTTGAAGACGCAGCAATCGGCTCAAGGGAATTTCCAAGTGATAAAAAAGATCCTGATCGCCAACCGTGGTGAGATTGCCGTACGAATCGTGCGTGCCTGCGCCGAGATGGGCATTCGCTCGGTCGCGGTTTATTCCGACGCCGACCGCCATGCGTTGCACGTCAAGCGTGCCGACGAAGCCCACAGCATTGGTGCCGAGCCCCTGGCCGGTTACCTCAACCCGCGCAAGCTGGTGAACCTGGCGGTGGAAACCGGTTGTGATGCGTTGCACCCTGGCTATGGTTTTCTGTCGGAAAACGCCGAGCTGGCGGACATCTGCGCCGAACGCGGCATCAAATTCATTGGCCCGTCGGCAGAAGTCATTCGCCGCATGGGCGACAAGACCGAAGCGCGCCGCAGCATGATCAAGGCCGGTGTGCCGGTCACGCCGGGCACCGAAGGCAACGTTGCGGACATCGCCGAAGCCCTGACCGAAGGCGACCGCATTGGTTACCCGGTAATGCTCAAGGCCACCTCCGGTGGTGGCGGTCGCGGTATCCGTCGTTGCAACAGCCGCGAAGAACTTGAACAAGCGTTCCCCCGCGTTATATCCGAAGCCACCAAGGCGTTCGGCTCGGCGGAAGTGTTCCTGGAAAAATGCATCGTCAATCCCAAGCATATTGAGGCGCAGATCCTCGGTGACAGCTTTGGCAACGTGGTGCACCTGTTCGAGCGTGATTGCTCGATCCAGCGCCGTAACCAGAAGCTCATCGAAATCGCCCCCAGCCCGCAGCTGACCCCTGAGCAGCGCGCTTACATCGGCGACCTGTCGGTGCGCGCCGCGAAGGCCGTGGGCTACGAGAACGCCGGCACCGTGGAGTTCCTGCTCGCCGAGGGCGAGGTGTACTTCATGGAGATGAACACCCGGGTGCAGGTGGAACACACCATCACCGAAGAAATCACCGGCATCGACATCGTGCGTGAGCAGATCCGTATCGCCTCGGGCCTGCCGCTGTCGGTGAAACAGGAAGACATCCAGCACCGTGGTTTCGCGTTGCAGTTCCGTATCAACGCCGAAGACCCGAAGAACAACTTCCTGCCAAGTTTTGGCAAGATCACCCGTTACTACGCACCCGGCGGCCCCGGCGTGCGCACCGACACGGCGATCTACACCGGCTACACCATCCCACCGTTCTACGACTCCATGTGCCTGAAGCTGGTGGTATGGGCGTTGACCTGGGAAGAAGCCATGGACCGCGGCCTGCGTGCCCTGGACGACATGCGCCTGCAAGGCGTGAAGACCACAGCCGCCTACTACCAGGAAATCTTGCGCAACCCGGAATTCCGCAGCGGCCAATTTAATACAAGCTTTGTGGAAAGCCATCCTGAGCTGACCAACTACTCGATCAAGCGCAAACCCGAAGAGCTGGCCCTGGCCATTGCCGCCGCCATCGCCGCCCACGCAGGCCTGTGAGGAACATTCCAATGTCTAAGAAAATCTTTGTCACCGACACCATCCTGCGCGACGCCCACCAATCGTTGCTGGCAACCCGCATGCGCACCGACGACATGCTGCCGATCTGCGACAAGCTCGACAAAGTCGGCTACTGGTCGCTGGAAGTCTGGGGCGGCGCGACTTTCGACGCCTGCGTACGCTTCCTCAAAGAAGACCCATGGGAGCGCCTGCGCCAATTGCGCGCCGCGTTGCCTAACACGCGTTTGCAGATGTTGCTGCGCGGCCAGAACCTGCTGGGCTACCGCCACTACAGCGACGACGTGGTCAAAGCCTTCGTTGCCAAGGCCGCCGTGAATGGCATCGACGTGTTCCGCATCTTCGACGCGATGAACGATGTGCGTAACCTGCGCGTGGCCATCGAAGCCGTAAAAGCTGCCGGTAAACATGCCCAGGGCACCATCGCCTACACCACCAGCCCGGTGCACACCATCGACGCGTTTGTGGCCCAAGCCAAGCAGATGGAAGCCATGGGGTGCGACTCGGTAGCCATCAAAGACATGGCCGGCCTGTTGACCCCTTACGCCACTGGCGAGTTGGTCAAGGCGCTGAAGGCCGAGCAGAGCCTGCCGATCTTTATCCATTCCCATGACACCGCTGGCTTGGCTGCGATGTGCCAACTCAAGGCCATCGAAAACGGCGCCGACCATATCGACACCGCGATCTCCAGCTTTGCCTGGGGCACCAGCCACCCGGGCACCGAGTCGATGGTCGCGGCCCTTAAAGGCAGCGAATTCGACACCGGCCTCGACCTGGAGCTGCTGCAGGAAATCGGCCTTTACTTCTACGCGGTGCGTAAGAAATACCACCAGTTCGAAAGCGAATTCACCGCCGTCGACACCCGCGTGCAAGTCAACCAAGTGCCGGGCGGTATGATCTCCAATCTGGCCAACCAGTTGAAAGAGCAGGGCGCGCTGAACCGCATGAGCGAAGTGCTGGCAGAGATCCCGCGCGTGCGTGAAGACCTCGGCTTTCCGCCGCTGGTCACGCCGACCTCGCAGATCGTCGGCACCCAAGCGTTCTTCAACGTACTGGCCGGCGAGCGCTACAAGACCATCACCAACGAAGTGAAGCTCTACCTGCAAGGCGGCTACGGTAAGGCGCCGGGTACAGTGAATGAAAAACTGCGTCGCCAGGCCATTGGCAGCGAAGAGGTGATCGACCATCGCCCTGCGGACCTGCTCAAGCCGGAAATGACCAAGCTGCGCGGTGAAATCGGCGCGTTGGCCAAGTCCGAAGAAGACGTGCTGACCTATGCGATGTTCCCGGACATCGGTCGCAAGTTCCTCGAAGAACGCGACGCAGGCACTCTGACGCCTGAAGTGCTGTTGCCCATCCCAGAAGCCGGCGGTGTGGCGCGTGCCGGTGGCGAGGGCGTGCCGACCGAGTTCGTCATCGACGTGCACGGTGAAAGCTACCGCGTCGACATCACCGGTGTCGGTGTCAAGGCTGAAGGCAAGCGTCACTTTTACCTGTCCATCGACGGCATGCCAGAAGAAGTGGTGTTCGAACCGCTCAACGAGTTTGTCAGCAGCGGCGGCAGCAAGCGCAAGCACGCCACCGAGCCGGGCCATGTCAGCACGGCCATGCCGGGCAACATCGTCGACGTGTTGGTCAAGGAAGGTGACGTGGTCAAGGCTGGCCAGGCCGTGCTGATCACCGAAGCCATGAAAATGGAAACCGAAGTGCAGGCAGCCATTGCCGGCAAGGTAACCGCTGTTCATGTGGCCAAGGGCGACCGGGTCAACCCTGGTGAAATTCTGATTGAAATCGAAGGCTGACTCAGCCTTCGACACTACCGCTTAATCCTCGGGGGGGCAGGTGCTCCCCTTTTTTTGCCTGGCATTCAGGTGCCGTCAGGCGCTTTGCGTTTGAAGCGGATAAAGAGCCCATTTGGGGTGTAGATCAGCGCGGGGGTTAAGGTTTTCAAGTTGCTGGTGATGCCGGTAAATCGGCCTGTGATCTGTTCGGCATCGACGATGCGCAACTGACGAGTGAGCAGTTCATCGCTTTCGTCCTCGACTTGGATCGTCAGTGTGGCGCCATCGAGGTTGACTCGATTGCCGACTTTCAAGGTGTTGTGGGCTTCTCCTTTGCCGACAGTGAACGTCAAGGTTGAGCCTTGCCCCATTTGTAGATCGTGCTTGATGCGGGTACGGCGCTTATTGGCCGGGTCCAGCAGCAGTGTGCCCGCAACATTGAGCGTGTCCACTGTGCCACCGGTGTAGGTGGCATCGGGCTCAACGGTCATTGCGCCGCCGATGCGGCTCTGGTTGATCAGCGTCGCATTGCTATAGACCTTCCCTTGCTGGTTGGACCGCAGCGCGCCGGTCAAGGTCCAGGTGCCGGTGCTCACCCTCAGGTGCTGCATCTGGCTGGCGCCGTTGAAGGTGCCACCTCTGACATCGTCCAGGACAACTTGGTTGGTGCCGCTGCCACCGTCAACCTTACCTTCGAAGTGCGCGTTGCCACGAACGGTCAACACATCGTCGCCACCACCCATGTCCAAGGCGACGCCGTTTGCACCGCTGATCAAGCCGTTATTGGTGACCTTGTCGTTAAAATTTCCGACAAGTTTTACACCGTAACCGTTGTGGCCACTGAGGATGCCCTCGTTGATCAACAGGGTCTGCGCATGGGCTGGCCCCAAGTCACCATTGTCTACCAGCATCCCATGGTGGGCACCGCGGATGACCCCGTAGTTGTAGACATCGCCGCCGCCCATGGCGATGCCTTCACTGGTATTGGGTGCGCCGTTCTTGTCCTGACCATTGGCCCCCGTACCCTGGATGATGCCGTAGTTGTAAACCTGGGCGCGCTTGTCGATATCCAGGCCATCGCCGTCGCCATCGTTCTGCTTGGAACGCCGAGTATCGGCTCCGGTAATGATGCCGTAGTTGAGGATCCGTGCAGCGCCTTTGGACTTTAACCCGGCCCCTTTGTTGCCGGTCAGGACGCCGGTGTTGAGAAGCGTCACTTCGTCTGTAGCCTTTATGCCATTGCTGCCGCCCACTGCAACGCCCTGATTGATGACTGTGCCTCCTGCGCGGCTCAGTCTTATTGCGTTGTAGGACTCCTTAAACCGTTTTGAAGGACCGGTGGAAATGTGCCCGCTGTTGTTGAATTGGCCACCTGTGGTGATCTCGACGGCATTACCTGTTTCGACATGTAGAGGGGCGATGAGGGCGCTAGAAGACGCCGCCTCGGAACTCAGGACCATAGGTGTGTAGGCAGTAGGATGTGGGCATACGCGTAACATTAGGTTTCGACCTCTCGGGTGGCTGAGGTCGAAAGCTAACGCAGGGAAGGGCCAGTTGATGTCGGCTAGCGCGGCCTTTGACTGTAAGAGGGCTCGCTATATATGTAGTTGCGCTTAACGCCTTATACCGTGCGACAGAGCCGACGGTGTATTGCACGTTAAGTCGTTGGGTGTTCGGTTAAAAACTCATTTTCCAGTGCCCCATCAAGCCCTGGTTGCGACTGTTGGTGCTGGTTTGGCTGCTGTACGCCAGGCCGACGGTATGTTGTGTGGACAATGCGAGATCCAGGCCAGCCTGCACATCAAGGCTGTCACGGTCCAGCGGGGTACCGTTGATGGTAAAGCCGTCAATGAGTCCTGACGCGTAGCGAGAGGATTGGCGCACCTGGCTGTCAACGCTGCCATAGAGGTGTTTCCAGCGGGTACTCAAGTGGGGGGTGAGGCCCATGTGGTTGTCGAGTCGATACACCGTGGACAGCTGCAGGCCAAAGGTGCTGCTCAGGTTCTGTTGGGTTTGTGAGCCGACGTTTAACGCGGTCACCCCCCCTTTTTCCTTGAAGCTGTCGCGGTGATAGCGCTGAAAGCCGAGGCCTGCGAAAGGCTCTACGTGCACATCCTCGCTGCCCAACTGATAGCCCAGTTCGGAGAATACGGTTTGGCTTTGGGCGTTGTAATTGCCCTTGAGCCGCTCCTTGTAATCCAGCAGGTTGACGCCGCGATTGTTCCGTCCGGCATGGTCGCTGTAGATCGCGCCCAAGCGCAGGGCCAGTGGGCCGTCCTGGCGCAAAGCGTATGCGCCTAGATGCCAGCTGTCGAGGTCGGCGCGCAAGCGTCGTGCATCAAAGTGGCTGGTGGTTTTTGCACCCATCACACCCACGCGCCAGTCCTGTTCCAGTGCCCAGTCGGCGCCTAGCAGCAAGCCTTGTGTCGCGTGTTTCAGGCCGGCGCTGCCGCCTTTTCTGTCGAGGCTGCCTTCGTTGCTCAGGCCCTGCATCCAAAAGTGACCTTCGTCTTCAGCGGGCAGCGTGCGCAGGGCCGTGAGCAATTGGCTACTCAGTAGCTGCGTGGTGTTCTGGGTTGCGCCGGCCAGGTTGGCGTTTTGGCTGCCCGCCAACTGTTCAAGGGCTGCGCCGACCCCACCGCGTTGTTTACCAAGCGCATCGAGTGACTTTTGCAAGTCTTTGAGATCCTCTCTGTCCATTTCGCCGGTTGCCACGAGTTGTATTAATGCGGGCTCAAGGGCTTTTGCGACCTGTAGGCCGTTGTGCGAGGTGGCCTGCTGGGTGAGGAAACCGTCGAATGGCGCCGGAGGCGGTGGCGTATCAAGCGTGGGCATGAACGCCCACGGATCGTCTGCTGCTTCGTAGGGTTGATAGGGCTTGTATTCGATATCGCCTCTTGCGTGTGCAGGTTGAAAACTGGCGATAACCGCAAGGCTTATAACTAATGCGATTCTTTGGGGGGTAACGAACATGTAATCCCAACCTCTGATGAATGAGGCCGGGAATTTAGCGAGATGGCGGGGTGATAACTGTCAGGTCAACGACTCCTGTTTTGCGGGAGTTGTCTGTACTGCGACGCGATTAAAAACGCATCTGCCATTGGCCAGTCAATGCATGGTTGCGGCAGTTACTGCCCAGTTCGCCGATGTAGTCCAACCCCAGGCTATGGCGAGCTGACAAGCCTACATCCAGCCCGGCTTCGAGTAAGAGGCTGATGCCGTTGTTCAGTTGGCTCAGGTGCGCCAGGCGCAAACCGAAGCGGCTGCTGAAGTTGCCCTGGGTGCGTTGGCTCAGGTCATTGCTGCGGTGGTCGCCATCGAGCTTGCCGTAACTGCCGATGCCTTGCAGCCACAGCCGGCCGCGGGCGTTCGGATCGTTGAGGTTGCGTGCTTGCGCGGGCACGCCGATGGCGGCGAGCACAGGCGTGTTTTTTTCATCAAGCCCGACCAGCAAGCCTGCGCCGCCGCCCAGTTGATGCATCGCCGCGAGCATGCTGCTGCCCACTTGGGCACTGGCGCCGAGCGTAGCGCTGGTGAGGTTGGCGGTGCTGCTGCCAGCCAGTTGTTCAATGGCAACGCCCGCCGGTGCAGTTTTGATTATGACCAGCACTATCTGGTGGACAACCTTGATGAATTGGCGACCACCTTCGCCACCTCTGTGAGCACCCGATTTCCTCTGCAATGGGAAGGCGGCAGAACCCAGAATGCTCCTGCTTTTGTGCATGACATCGCATCGGCGGCCGATCTTAGCCGGTCGAAAAAATGGAACCTCTAAACTTCAATTACGAGTGTTTCGTTATGCCTACCTACACCCCGCTAGACAGCAATATCAGCTGCAATCCCGTTTTCTTCATCAATGACGACGTCGAAGCCTGTGAGTTGTTCGAAACCGCCACTCAGCGCATTCAGGCAGCCCGCGATCTGCTCAATAGCGTCACCTGTTTAAGTACCGAATTGGCCGAAGGCGCTGACCTGCAACACGTTGCCTCGGCAGCGCATCTGTTGTTGCAGGATGGATGTGATGCCTTGAAGGCGTTGGGCTGGAAGGTGGGTAAAGGCGGCTGAGCCCAACGCTTGGAATCGCTGAAAATCTAATCTGGGAGTGGGCTTGCTCGCGAATGCGGTGGTTCAGTCAACACCTGCTGTGACTGATACGCCGCTTTCGCGAGCAAGCCCGCTCCCACATTTTTTGTGTTGTCAGTGAAAGTCAGGCTCGGCATTCGGCCAGTGTTTTCAGTTGGCCGGAACCACTCTGGTTCGCCTGCGACAACCACGCTTCAAACCCCGCCTCGACCGTTGGCCATTCCGAATCCAGGATCGAATACCACGCGGTATCGCGGTTCTGCCCCTTGACCACCATATGCTGGCGGAACACGCCTTCAAAACTGAAGCCCAAGCGCTCCGCCGCGTATTTGGAGCGGGCATTGCCGTTGTTGCACTTCCATTCCAGGCGACGATAGCCCTGCTCGAACGCGTACTTGGCCAGCAGGTACACCGCCTCGGTGCTTTTCGGCGAGCGCTGCATCGGTGCGCCGAAGGTGACGTGGCCGATTTCGATGCGGCCTTGTGCCGGGACGATGGACATCAGGCTGAGGATGCCCTGAACATCGCCGCTTTGGCGGTCGATCACGCTGAAGAAATACGGGTCGCTGTGTTGGGCATGGTTGTTGAGCCAGGCATCAAACGCGGCGCGTTCGGCAAACGGGCCGTAGGGCAAATAGTCCCACAGTTTCGGGTCGGCGCCGGGGCCTTCCAGTGCTTGCCACAGACCGTCGCCATGGCGCGCGGGGTCGAGTTTTTCCAGGCAGATAAAACGCCCTTCGAGCAGTTCAACGGTAGGCGCCGGGACGCCTTTCCAGTCGGCGGGTGAGATAGGCATGCTGCGCTCCTTAAAGACCTTTGCGAAATTGGATAAAGCCAGGACGTTCGGCAATGCGTTCGTAGAGTTGGATCGCAGTGGCATTGCTCTCATGGGTCAACCAGTGGACCTTGCAGCAACCATCGGCCTTGGCGGTGGTGTAGACGAATTCGATCAGTTTGCGGCCCACGCCAGTGCCGCGCTGGGCCGGGTCCACCAGCAAATCCTGCAGGTAGCAGGAGTTCTCGATGCTCCAGTTGGACCGGTGGTAGATGAAGTTGACCAGGCCCACCGCCTTGCCATCCTGCCAGGCCAGTGCCGAATGGGTAGGCTCATTGACGTCGATCAGGCGTTGCCAGGTGCTGTGGCTGACGGCGTCCGGTAACTCGGTGTTGTAGAACGCCAAGTACGCCTGCCACAGCGGCAGCCACGCGGCGCGGTCTGCGGCAGTGACCTGGCGGATGTCGATCTGGCTCATTCTGAAGCTCCTTGAGGAATAAAGCGCGCGAGGGTCTGGTCGCGCACATCGATGCTGGCAGCCAGGCCCTCGCGCACGCCGTTGATGTCGGCTTGGCTGCGGTTCTGGCTGAGTTTGCGCTGGCCAATCAGGCGCTCGATGGGCAGGGCGAAGCCGACGATGGCTTTGAGCATGCTTTCAATGTAGTCGGCCGGTGCGTCGCTGACTTTCCATGGTTGGGCGCGGCGGCCTTCATGGCGATCGGTGAGTGCGGTGACCACGGCAAGCAAACGCTCGGCGTCGGTAAACACTTCAGCCTTGCCATAGGCATGCACCGCGATGTAATTCCAGGTGGGGACCACTTTGCCGTGCTCGGTCTTGGCCGGGTAAAACGCCGGGCTGATGTAAGCCTCGGCGCCGGCAAAAATCACCAGGGCTTCGCTGCCGCTTTGCAGGTCGCGCCATTGGCGATTGGCCTTGGCCAGGTGCCCGTAGAGGGTGCCATTCGGGCCCTCATCGGGGTTGAGCAACAGCGGTAAGTGGCTGGCCTGCAGGCCTTGCTCACCAAAGGTCACCAACTGCGCCAGGCGAGTGTGCTGGATCAGTTGCTGCAGTTCGGGCAAATCGTCGAGAGCAAAGGCGCGGGGTGTGTACATGGAAATTTTCCTTGGCGAATACCTGCATCCTAGGCAGGCTAATGGCTCGTTGTAAGAGCCATCTAGTCCCCATTTCATAGGTCCAATATGTCGCCCATTTCGCCGCCGCTGTCATTTAACCCTGCCGGTATTGAACTGGATCGTCGCAAAGGCCTGACACGCCAGCTGTATGAAGCCTTGCGCCAGCGAGTGCTGGACGGGCGGCTGGTCAGTGGCACGCGGTTACCCTCCACCCGTGACTTGGCGAAGGCGTTGTCGATCTCGCGTAACAGCGTGGTGCGCGCCTACGACCAGCTGTATGCGGAAGGGTTTATTGAGAGCAGGGTCGGCGATGGCACTTACGTCGCTCAATTACCCACGGCAAAAAAACTATCCACAAAAGTGTCCACAGGGTTACTAACAGGGTTATCCCCAGGTTTATCCACAAAATGGCAGGATTTGCCTGTCGATCTCGACGATGAAGTTATCCACAGTGCGGGCGTGGCGCGGGTAAAAAACAATCACCTTCCTTTGCCTCCAGCGGGGCCGCCCCGTGCCTTTCGCGTGGGCGTGCCCGCCTTTGATCTGTTCCCGTTCGAGGTATGGGCCAAGCTGAATGGGGCGTTCTGGCGCAAGCCGGACCTAGAACAGCTGTGCTACGGCGACCCGGCAGGTGACGGTCGCCTGCGCGGTTTGATCGCCGCTTACTTGCGCAGCTCGCGAGGTATGCAGTGCACGGCTGAGCAAATAGTGATCACCAGTGGTGCGCAGCAAGCGATAAGCCTTTGTGCACAGTTGCTGGTAGAGCCTGGCGACGGCGTGGCGGTGGAGAATCCTGGCTATCGCGCAGCAGGCCATGCGTTCGCCTTGGCTGGCGGGCGCCTGCAGGGTGTGCCGGTGGACGCCGAAGGCATTGATTGCCAAGTGCTGAACACCCTTTGTGATTGCCGGGTGGCGTATGTCACGCCTTCTCACCAGTACCCGCTGGGTGTGGTGATGAGCCTGGCGCGGCGCCTGGAACTGCTGGCCTGGGCCGAGCGTACGGGCGGCTGGGTCATCGAGGATGACTACGACGGTGAGTACCGCTACAGCGGCGCGCCGCTGTCACCGTTGGCGGCGCTGGATCGCAGTGGGCGCGTGTTGTACGTCGGCACCTTCGGCAAGGTGGCGTTCCCGGCCTTGCGCCTGGGTTACCTAGTGTTGCCACCGGGCCTGGTGGACGCTTTCACCCGGCGGCGCGCCGTGGACATGCGTCATTCGGAAGTCAGTACACAGGCGGTGATGGCCGAGTTTATGGCGGCCGGGCATTTTCAACGACACATCCGACGCATGCGTCGCGCGGCGTTGAGCCGGCGTAACGCTTTGCTTGCCGGTTGGCCGAACGATTTGCCCGGCGTCGGCGCTTTGCCTGGCGTGGCGGCCGGGTTGCACCTGACCGTGCGCGTGGCCAGCCTGGCCCGCGAACAGCAGTTGCTTACGCAGGCGCACACGGTCGGCGTAGAGGTGAACGGCTTGAGCAGCTATTGGCTACCCGACTGCGCGACGCCGGCCGACCAGCGCGCCGGTTTGGTGCTGGGCTTCGCCGCCGTGCCGGAAGCGGCGATCAGGGCCGCGTTGGCGCGGCTGCAGTCGATCTGGAAGGGCTGATATCAAGCTTCGAAAAACACTGATCTGGCCAACTGAGGGCTGATTTCACTGCGGTAAATCGCGATCTGGTCCTTGTCGCTGGTGCCTATGCGCTGCACCGCGCCGCCGAGTTTTCGCTGTTCGCGTGTCTTGAGGTGCGCGGCGGTAAAATATTCGACCTCGGTCTTGGGGGCGGCATAGTGAAAATGCGCGTACCACAGTACGGACTGGCTCTGTGAGTCGCGAATTTCGTATTCGTCCAAGTAGTCCTTTCCGGGGCCTTTGCGGCGCCGACGATTGATCACTTTGGCAATTTTCACCAGCCCTTGAGCGTGCAACCACTCTACCCGCGCTGCTGTCGGCGGTTGTTGCTTGGTCATCGTGATTCGCGTTTGGGTTCCCAGCTCATAGAACCGTCGGGCGCCGTCATTGAGCCGGCGGTTGAGTGTGGCGGCTGAAGGGCGGTCGCTTTCGGTGAGGTTCAACTGGGTCAGGGCAGTTTCCACCTCCATCGCGGCGCTCTCCAGGCGTGCGGCGTGCTGGTGGAACATCTCTTCAATTTCTACCGGGATGCGCCCCGGCCTGCGCGAGTGGGCCAACAAGCGTTGAGTGACGGCCCGGTCTTCATCTAGCAACTGTTGCCCGGCGTTGAGACTCACCCCCAGGTCGGTGGTTTTTGATGTTGGCGCGGGCGCGGTGGTTGCTTTGTGTTCGACCCAGTTTCCCGGGTTTTTTTCGTGAAAGGTCGCAATTAGTTTGCCTGTCAGCGGTGCCTTGACGTCCACCAGCGTGGCATCGTTTTCCCGTGGCTCTCCGACCACGACGCCCTTGAAGCGGGTCTTGATGATTTTGCGTCGCGGCCGCTCGGGTGGCTTCGACGGGCCGGGTTTGGGCTCAAGGGCTTTGCGTTCGCGCAACAGCTGCGCCAATTCACTGAGGGTCTGTTGATGAAATTCGTCGATGCGCTGGCGCAACACTTCCAGGGGCGCACGCTGCAGCTGTTCGGCGTAATCGGCGTGCAGGTCCAGCAGGCGCTGGTCGACGACCGAAAATTGCTCGGCCAGGCTGTTGAGCGCTTCGATGCGTTCATTCAGGGTGTTGTTGTGAGGCAGGCCAAGGATATCGATGACGCTCTGAACATTCAGGTCGGCGACGTCGACGATGGCGTTCAGCTGTGTACGCACACGGGTCAGCAGTTCGCTGTCACCGGTATTGACACACAGGTACTGCGACACGGTGATGAGTACCGCTTTCAAGTCGGCCAGCTTGATATTAGGCAGGGCGCGCAGTGTCGATTGGATGACTTTAGCCCCCTCTGCACCCAGGTTTTCCAGCTCTTTGATGCGGTTGGCCACGTACTCCAGTCGCATGATTATTTCCAGGCTCTGGGTTGCCATGCCCTGAGCGGTTTGCATCTCGATGGCGGGGTCCAACGGTTCTGTCGATTGGAGCATGTCCAAGGCGGCCAGCAAAGTGTCACGGTAAGCAGGCAGTTGCTCATCAATGGCGGCTTCAGTCAGCATCAGCTGGTTCTTCATGTAATTGATCATGAGGCTCTGGTAGTTGGGGACCGCATCGATGATGCCTAGCGCCCGGAGTTGACGAATAGGCTCTTCGTATTCCAGCAGGCGTTTATCGACCTCTGTGATGAAGGTTTGACGGCGCGCGTCGGTGGACGGGCCGGGTTGCGAGCCAATAGCGGCGAGAGCGTCAGAGAGCTTTTTTTGATGATCTGGCTCGCTGAGGCGGAATTTTTCGAGTTTTTCACGCAGATCGTCAATGCGTGCAGGTCTGGGGCCCTTGGCGGCTTTGCGACGGTTGCGCAGCCCGCCACCGCGCAGACGCAGGCGGGTGTCGACGAACCATTGCCCTGCCTTATTACCGATCAGCAATGGGCCAGTGCGCGAAGGGATGAGCGGGTCGATAATCATCACATTGTCGTCGGCGTCCACCTGTACTTCAAACCAGCGCTTACCCACCGGGGCGAACCATTTATTTTCTGAAGGATAGAGGTGAAGGTGAGGGCCGGTTTGCTTGTTCTGCTCACCCAAATCGGTGGGACGGTCGATTTTTAAACTCTCCAGTCGCGTGTTCAGGGTTGAGGGGCTGCGGCTCAGCGCGCCGCTGACGTGCAGGGATTTCTGATGCGACGCGAACAATTCGGTGCTGGACAGCTCTGGCATCTGCACGCGGGTGACGGTTGGCGCCGGCAGCTCCGGCTGTTGCGGCTCGGTGATCAGCACCGGCTCGTCGGCCATCTTGATTTTTAACGGTTCGGCGGTTGCCTGCGTGGGCGGATGGCGCAGAGCTACATGCAGGGCCAGGGCCATGCCCAAGTTAAGCCACAGGTCCACCAGCGAGGTCCAGGGGGTTGGCTCGTCTGGCGCATTGATCGCTTTCTCCGCTTCCTCCAGGTCGCTCATGATTTGCCACATCCAGGCCGCGACGCCCACGGTAGGGCCAAGGTACGGCAGGGCGGCATTGAAAATTCGCCAGCCAGCCTGGCGATAGGTCGCCCAGCGTTTTTTAACGTTGGACACCGATTGGCGTGTTGCGAGCTCGACCATGGCGTTGGCGTTGGCTTTGAACAGCGTGTCCAGTACGTCATTGCCGAGCGCATCGTCACTCAGGACGATAGGGCCGCTCATGTACACCACGGTGGCGGGCTCGATCAGCACGCGGACCAAGGTCCACGGTGATGGCAGGGTATCGGGAAACACGTATTGCGCGTAGTTGAAGCGTGCCGCCTCGGGTAACCAGGCCAGCACTGACTCGCGCAGCGGTCGGTCATGCTTGATCGCATACAACAGGTTTTGCCGGGTAGGGAACTGGCGCAGTGCCGGCTCCAGCAGCGGGCGGTATAGCAGACAGGGCCCCCTGTCGGCTGACTTCGGGCCGATCACGAACATGTTGGTCACCACATCCTGCTCGTGACCGGGACGCAATGTGGGGATAAAGGCCAACGGACGGATGACGATTTCCTGCCCGTCCACCTGGCGATCATGCGCCTCGGTTTGCATCACGGCAGCGACATAGCGGTAGCCGAGCTCAGTAAGGCCGTTGCGCGCCTGGATTTTCCATTGCAGGGCCAGCAGCGGTAACTGCACACGCACTTGGCTGGCGTAGAGCAACCGCCGGGCATGCGACTGCTGTGAGTCTTCGAGCAGCGTGCGTTTGACCAGCGCCGGATACTGTTCGCCGATATCCAGCTGTGTAATCACCTCTTCGAGATAACTGTAGGTCAACCAATCGGGCGTTGCGCCGCCGTTGTACACCACGCTTTTGTCGCCGGTAGGCAGGCCGGTGAGGTTTTCCAGGGTAAGGTCGATCAGGTTGCGGCGGGTGATATCCACCTGCCCAGGCACGGTGAAAGAGCCCCAGATAACCGGGCTGCGGATGATCACTTCGATCTTGTTGGGGTTCAGTTGGGCGCCCTGCTTATGGCCCTGGAACTTGCGTTGTAATTGCGTTCGGGCGTAGTCGCGTATCGGCGCAATTCCGTCATGGAACGAGCAGCCCTGGTTATAGGTGTGCACTTGGGAAAGGTCGATGAGGTGACGGCTGTAAGCGGCGACATCGGCATCGTTGGCCTCGGCCAGCCAGTCGGGGATGTGTTGATGCATCTGGCGAATGTTCGCCAGGGACTGGTCGTTCAGGTCTTCAATGCTGGGCAGTGAGCGGGTAAGGGTCGAAGGAGCCTGGGCCAGTTCGAGCGGCGCGTTGCCTTCTGCGTTACTCAGGTCTCCGATGGTATCGATTTGTATGCTGATCAACGCGCAGGCCAGGCTGTCGAAAAAATTGCCGACCGGCTCGGACAAACGCCATTGCAGTCTCATATCGCCACTCGCCTCTGTCACCTTGGACGGCAGGCTTTCGCCGAGCGCTTCCAGTGAGTCGAATTTTTCGTAGCCGCCGACCAGTGAGTAGACGAGGATCTTGGGTTTTTCCTCGTGCGTGCCGATCAGTACGGCCCTGTCCAGTACGCTGACATGACGACTCTGATCATCGTGCAGCAAATCGACATCGATCAGATAGGCCCGGCTCTTGTATGGATCCTTGAGGGTGCGGGTCTCCCACTGTGGGGCGTGATACAGCGTCCTGGCCATGGCGCAGTCGTCGGCGTCCCAACCTTCAACCGTGGTCACGTTCCACACCTTGCTCAGTGAGTTGGCGAACACTTGCCAACGCGGACCATTGTCGCCGTTGGACTGGTTCCAGTAATCCAGTTGCTGTTCCTGAAAGGAGGTGAACAGCAGCGGCGACAGCTCGTTGATCAAGCGCCCGACGGCATCAATTTTCACGGGCAGGTGCACGGCATTGACGTCCTCCGGTTGCAGTGAAAGATAATGTTCGCCGTCGAGATAGATCACAGGCTTGGGTGAAACGGCCTGGCGTGCAAGGACGGAGGTGAGTGACTCGGGATAGCCGCTGGACGACACGATCGTATCGCCGACGACCCGCCAGCTTGGCCTACACACCATGGCAAGGTCGGGGTCGATATCCAGCGCGGGGTATAGCTCGCGCAGGGCGGTGCGCAAAGTGGTGGAGGCCACTTCTCGGGTGGTGGGAACGCTGGTCAGTTGGGTGAGCAGTTCATAGGCATCGGGCGGGCGGTTGTTTTGTGAGGAGTCCGTGGCGGGCGTGTCGTGAGGCATCTGCAGCTCCTTGGCAAGCGTTGGCCGTCGCGACGGCGACGGGCCTTGGAATGCGCAAGGTAATGAGTCCGGATGTGGTGAGGACGGTAGATAAATAGGGGGCGAGCCCGCCCGCCCCGCTCGGGATCAAGTACCGGACTTGATCTTGGTCCAGGCCCGGGTCCGGGCGCGCTCGGCCTCACGGCCCAGGGGTTTGAGGGTGTAGAGCGTGGCCATGGCGGCTTCAGTGGGGTATAGGTTTGGGTTGTCGCGGATGGCCAGGTCGACCAATCCGGTGGCGTCCTTGTTCGGGTTGGGGTAGCCGACAAAGTCGCTGATCGGCGCGATTACCTGGGGTTGCAGCAGGTAGTTGATAAAGGTGTAGGCGTCCCGCGGGTTTTGCGCGCCCTTGGGAATGGCGAGCATGTCGAACCAGATCGGCGCGCCTTCTTTGGGCAGGCGCATGTCCACAGTCACGCCATTTTTGGCCTCTTTAGCACGGTTGGCGGCCTGGGAAAAACTCCCCGAATAACCGACGGCCACGCAGATGTCGCCGTTGGCGATATCAGCCATGTATTTGGAGGAGTGGAAGTAGGTGATATACGGGCGAATTTTCATCAGCAATGCTTCGGCCTTGACGTAGTCCTTGGGGTTGCTGCTGTTGGGGTCCAGGCCCAGGTGCTGCAAGGCCAGGGGCAGGATCTCCGAAGGTGAATCCAGCAACGCCACACCGCATTGCTTGAGCTTGCTGATGTTCTCCTCCTTGAAGATCAGGTCCCAGCTGTCGACCGGCGCCTTATCGCCCAGCGCCGCCTTGACCTTAACCGGGTTGAAGCCGATGAGGATCGTGCCGTACATGTAAGGCACGGCGAATTTATTGCCCGGGTCGTTGGCTTCGATCAGCTTCATCAGCTTGGGGTCGAGGTGGTTCCAGTTGGGTATCTGGCTGCGGTCCAACGGCTGGAACACGCCGGCTTCGATCTGCTTGGCCAGGAACACATTGGACGGCACCACCACGTCATAGCCGGAGTTGCCGGTGAGCAGCTTGGCCTCCAAGGCTTCGTTGGTGTCGAAGATGTCGTACACCAGTTTGATCTTGGGGTTTTGTGCCTTGAAGTCTTCAAGAGCCTTGGGCGTGATGTAGTCGAACCAGTTGTAGACTTTCAGCGTTTTCTCTTCGGCGTGAGCTGCGCCGCCGAGAACGGCTGCACAGAGGACGAGTGACTTGAGCATGTTCATTGGGCGGGCTCCGCAAAACCTTCGAGAACGTTGACGGCGTTGACGCCGATTTCTTCCACGGCGTAGCCGCCTTCCATGACAAACAGCGTCGGTTTGCCTAAGTGGGCGATGCGTGCGCCCATCGCCAGATAGTCCGGGCTGTCGAGCTTGAATTGTGAGATCGGGTCGTCCTTGAAGGTGTCCACGCCCAGTGACACCACGATCACGTCGGCGCCGTAGCGCTCGATCTGTTGGCAAGCTTCTTCGAGTGCAGCGCTCCAACGGTCCCAGTCGGAACCTGCCGGCAGCGGATAGTTGAAGTTGAAACCTTCACCTGTACCTTCTCCCAGCTCGTCGGCATACCCCAGGAAAAACGGAAACTCCGCTTCCGGGTGGCCATGGATCGAGGTGAAGAGCACGTCGCTACGTGCATAGAAAATCGATTGGGTGCCATTGCCGTGGTGGTAATCCACATCGAGTATCGCGACCTTTCTATGGCCTTGGTCGAGAAATGCCTGGGCGGCAATGGCCGCGTTATTGAGGTAGCAATAACCGCCCATCAAATCGCTAGCGGCGTGATGGCCCGGCGGGCGGCACAGGGCGAAGGCGGCGTTCGCACCTTGCATGATTGCTTGTTGCGCGGTCAGTGCGACCTGGGCCGCGCTGTAGGCGGCTTGCCAGGTGCCGGCCGTGATCGGGGCGCCGCCGTCAAAACTGTAATAGCCCAACTGGCCGTGCAGGCTGGTGGGCAACACCCGGCGCAGCGTACGGGCGGGCCAAGTATAGGGCAGCAGGTCGCCGTCCTGGCCGAACTCGGTCCAGCGTTCCCAGGCACCTTTGAAGAAGTTCAGGTAGTCGCGACTATGAATGCGTTGTAGCGGTGCCAGGCCAAAGTCCTGCGGCGCCTGCACCGGGCCCAGTTGGCGGTCCTTGACGCGTTGCAGCACATGGTCGGCGCGCGACGGCATTTCGAAGCAGGGCATCAGCTGCCCGTCCATCAATTCACAACGACCGTGATGCAGGTGATGGTCGTCCGAGTAGATCGTCAGCATTTGTTGTTCTCCGCAGGCTGTATCGGTGGGTTCAGTCTTGCGGCGGGCCGTGTTTATGAAAACGGCAGGAGCGGCCAAAAGGGGATAAATACGGCCAAATTATCTGTCCGGAATTCGCTCCTCAATGGGGCGTCGCGGGCGAAATTGGCTCGGTGCCAGGCCACTCCAACGCACAAACGCATGTCTGAAACTGGCGGTCTCGCTGAACCCCAGCGCCTCGGCAATTTGGTAAATCGGCCATTGCTCTTCAGTCAGCCACTGCTTGGCACGCTCGAAGCGCAGCTCGTCCAGCAGTTCCTGATAGCTGCTGCCCAGGTTATGCAGATGGCGGCGCAGGGTGCGCGCCGAACAGTTCATCTGCTCGGCCAGGCCTTCCAGGCCGGGCGCGGCATTGAGTTGGGTGGTGAGCAGTTGGCGAATCCTGCCTAGCCAGGCTTGGCGTCCGGTGAACTCCAGGTTCTGTTTGCGGCAGCGCTCAGCCATGGCCAGGTGGGTAACCGCGTCAGCCAACGGCAGCGGCTGGTCGAGCCAATGTCTGTCGAACGCAAAGGCATTGGTGGTGGCCTGAAACTGCAACGGGCAAGGAAAACGTTCTGCGTAGCGGGTGCGGTAGTCCGGGGCGTCATGTTCAAACCGCGCGACGAGCAGCGGCAGGGGCTGGCCAAGCAGGTCGTCGCAGATCACCTTGAGCGAGGCCAGGCACAGTTCGACGTTGAACATTTTCAGCGCGGGATGTTCGCGGTAGTCGCTGGCGGTGAACCAGATGCGCTCACCGTCCGCTTCCAGGCTCAGCTCGAATAGTGTTCCCAATAGCGCCGGATAACGCAGCGCCAGGCGTAAAGCGTCACCGAAGGTGGCACTGGTGAGCAGCGCGTAACCGAGCATGCCGTAGGCTGAAACATGCATCTGACGGCCCAGCTCCAGGCCAACATCCTGGCGCAGGGCCACGGCGTTAGCGCACACGCGCATTTCCTGGTTGGTGGTGATGCGTGTGTCGGAGCGGCTCAGGTCCGCCGCGCAGATACCACTGCCGGCCAGCAGCGCTTCAAAAGGCAAACCTTCGGCCTTGAAGGTATTGAGCACCAAAGAGACGGCATTGAGGGTGGTGAGGTGGGAGTGCAGCATGGGAACTTCCAGCCAAGGGATGGCTGGAAGTCGAGCAAGTTACATGCCGGTCAGCTCAGTTCGCCGCACAGGTCCAGTTCCACCAGGCGGCGCACTTCGCTGGTCGCAAGCCCGGCACCGAGCAGGGCCTGCAACTTGCCGAACGCCGCTTCGCGGGTCATGCCGCCACCGGACAGCACGCCCACGCCGCGCAGACGGCTGCCGGCTTCGTACACGTCCAGCTCCACGCCGCCTTCATGGCATTGGGTGATTGCCACCACGACCACGTTCAGCGCCTGTGCACGCTCGAGGCTGGCGAGGAACGCCGGGTTATCGCTGGGCCCGGTGCCGCTGCCGAAACATTCGAGGATCAATGCCTGGATGCCACTGTCGATCAACGCATCCAGTTGTCCGGCAGCGATACCCGGCACCAGCGGCAATACGCCGACGTTGGCCAGGGCCTTGGGTTGGCGATAATCCAGGGTTGCTGGAAGTGCATCGGCCTTGGCTACGCCGCCGTGGCGTTGCAATGCGGCAAATGGATGGCGGCCGAAGCTGCGGATTTTTGCGCATCGGGTCGGCGCCATCAGCGCGCCGTGAAAGTACAGGTGCACGCCCGGTGCCAGGCCTTCGCCCAAGGCTTGCAGGGCGCCGCTGACGTTTTCCCAGGCATCACTGTCGGGCACGCCGGCTGGCAACATGGAGCCGGTGAACACCACCGGCGCCGGTAGCCCCAGCAACTGGAAGCTCATGGCCGCTGCGCTGTAGGCCAGGGTGTCGGTGCCGTGCAGGATCAGCACCGCGTCGCAGCCCTCATCCACGGCCTCGACCACGGCGGCGCGCAGGCGCTGCCAATAGGCCGGGGTCATGTTGGCGCTGTCGATCAGTGGCGACATTTCGCGAAAGTGCCAGTCGGGCACTGGCACGTTGGCAAGTTGTTCGCGCATGCGCGCTTCGAAACCCGACGCAGGCGCCAGGCCATTGGCGCTGGCCTGCATGCCGATGGTGCCACCGGTGTAGAGCACCATGAGGGTGTTAGCTGGTTGCATCAAACAATCTCCTGAACGAAAAACGCCGCCGGGCCCAGAGCATGCCCAAGGCCGGGCGGCGTGTCATCTATCTAGGCTTAGCGTTGCGTTTGAGCGCTCAGCTCAGCCGATGCTTGAGCGGCTGGCTCAGGCTTCACCGGGTTCGCAGGCCAGGCCTTGCGGTCCAGGTCCAGGTCAGGGAACTTGCTGGAATCGAACACTGGCGTCTTGATGCCCGCAGCCCGCTGGCCGTCGTAGTCATTCAGGATGCGCATGGCGATCTTGAACAGGAACGCCAGGGCGAACAGGTTGACGAACGCGAGCAGGGTCATGGTGATGTCGGCGAAGGCGAATACGGTGCTCAGGTTCTCGATGGAACCCCAGAAAATCAGCACCAGCACCAGCGCGCGATAGCCCATCAGCACCTTGCGGTTATTGCCGACCAGGAAGCGCAGGTTGCTCTCGCCCAAGTAGTAGTTGTACATGATCGAGGTGAACACGAACAACGCCAGGGCCACCGAGATAAACATCCGGCCCCAGTCGCCGACTACGGCCGCCAGGGAGTTCTGGGTCAGGGCAATGCCGTCGCCTTCAAAGCCTGGGGTGTAGAAACCGGAGAGCAGGATCAGCAAGGCGGTGCAGGTGCAGATCACGAAGGTGTCGAGGAACACGCTGAACGCTTGCACCACACCTTGGGCGATCGGGTGTTCTACCGAAGCCACTGCGGCCACGTTAGGCGCACTGCCCAAACCGGCTTCGTTGGCGAACACGCCGCGCTTCACGCCCATGATGATCGCGCTGCCCACCAAGCCACCGAAGGCTTGGTCGAGGCCGAAAGCGCTCTTGACGATGGTCGCGAGCATGGCCGGCACGTGGTCGAATTGCAGCACGATCACGTACAGGGTCACGGCGATGTAGACCAGGGTCTTGACCGGCACCAGCAGGTCGGCAATCGAGGCGATGCGCTTGATCCCACCGATGAACACCAGGCCCAGCAATACCGCCAGCGCGAGGCCGGTGTAAGTGGTGTCGAGGCCAAACGCGTTGTTCAGCGAGTGCGTGACGGCGTGAGCTTGCAGGCCGTTGAAGGCGAATCCGAAGGTCACCAGCAACAGGAACGCCATGACCATACCCAGCCAGCGTTTGTGCAGGCCGTGCTGAATGTAATAAGCCGGGCCACCACGGTAGGTGCCTTCAGCGTCGGTACGTTTGTACAACTGACCGAGGGAGCACTCGATAAAGCTCGAAGACATGCCCACCAGCGCGGTGACCCACATCCAGAATACGGCACCCGGGCCACCCAGGGTCACGGCAATGCCGACACCGGCGATGTTACCTGCACCCACGCGGCCCGCCAGGCTGAGCATCAGCGCCTGGAAGGAGCTGAGTTGGCCGGCGCTGCTCTTGAGGCTGTCTTTAAACACCGAGAACATGTGGAAAAAGTGACGCAATTGAACGAAACGCGAGCGGATCGTGAAATAACCGCCGAGCCCGACAATGAGCACGATCAGTACTTTCCCTGAGAGGAAGTCGTTGATGACTTCAAGCATGGAGTGTTCCTCGCTGATTTTTCTAATGGCAAACGCAGGACGGACCAACGCATCGCTCAGCACCAGGCAGTGCACGACGCTTGGACCCTAATCCTTTTGCGGGTGTTGTTATTCATGCGGTTTCGCGTTGTACCCGGGCCTCGTTACCGACGGCCGCAGACGCGAGAGGGGCGGCACTATACCTAGGCAAGCGTGATCCGTCTGCACGGGGCGATTAAAGGTTTCAGCCAAACGGTGGCAGGCAAGGTGGGTTTGCAGGGCGATATTGGAGTTTTTATGGGCGTCATTTCACAACCTTGAGGCAAAAAAAAGGGCCTGAAGAACGAGCCTTCAGGCCCTCAAAAGGTGAGAGGTGTCTAGTCCCTCAGCCTGGTGAGCGGTGCAACAAACGTTAGGCCTTCAGCGGGACCAAACGTGGGGCAATCATGTTTTCGGGGCGCAGGATGTCGTCGAGCATGGCGTCGTCGAGCAAGCCTTCTTCGCGCACCAGTTCCAGCACGCCGCGGCCGCTCTCAAGGGCGATACGCGCAATGCGGGTGGCGTTTTCATAGCCGATGTACGGGTTTAGCGCGGTCACCAGTCCGATGGAATGCTCCACCAGTTCGCGGCAACGGGCTTCGTTGGCGGTGATGCCGACGATGCAGTGTTCGCGCAGCATGTCCATGGCGCGTTGCAGCAGGCGGATCGAGTCGAAGATCTTGAACGCGATCAGCGGCTCCATCACGTTCAACTGCAGTTGGCCGCCTTCGGCTGCCATGGTCAGGGCCAGGTCGTTACCGATGACTTGGAACGCCACCTGGTTAACAGCTTCCGGAATCACCGGGTTGACCTTGCCGGGCATGATCGAGCTGCCTGGCTGGCGTGCCGGCAGGTTGATCTCGTTGATACCGGTGCGTGGGCCGCTGGACAGCAGGCGCAGGTCGTTGCAGATCTTCGACAGCTTCACCGCAGTACGCTTGAGCATGCCGGAGAACAGCACGAAGGCGCCCATGTCGGAGGTGGCTTCGATCAAGTCGGCAGCCGGTACCAGCGGCTGGCCGCTGATCAGCGCCAGGCGTTGTACAGCCAAGGCCTGGTAACGCGGGTCGGCGTTGATGCCGGTGCCGATGGCGGTGCCGCCCAGGTTCACTTCGGTCAACAGCTCTGGCGCCAGGGTTTTCAGGCGCGCCAAGTCTTCACCGAGAGTGGTGGCGAAGGCACGGAATTCCTGGCCGAGGGTCATCGGCACGGCGTCTTGCAATTGGGTGCGGCCCATTTTCAGCACGTGGCTGAACTCGACGCCCTTGGCGGCGAACGCCTGGATCAGGCTGTCGAGGCTGGCGAGCAGCGCGTCATGGCCCAGCAGCAGACCCAAACGGATCGCGGTCGGGTAGGCGTCGTTGGTCGACTGCGCCATGTTCACGTCGTTGTTGGGGTGCAGGTACTGATATTCACCCTTGTTGTGGCCCATGGCCTCCAACGCGATGTTGGCGATGACTTCGTTGGCATTCATGTTGGTTGAAGTGCCGGCGCCGCCTTGAATCATGTCCACCACGAATTCTTCGTGGAAATCGCCGCGGATCAGGCGGGCACAGGCTTCGCTGATGGCGGCGTGCTTGGCTTCGCTGAGCTGGCCCAACTCGCGGTTGGCGTCAGCGGCTGCTTGCTTGACCATTGCCAGGCCGACCACCAATTTCGGGTAATGCGAAATCGGAACGCCCGAGAGGCGGAAGTTATTCACCGCTCGCAGGGTCTGGATGCCGTAATACGCTTGAGCAGGTACTTCAAGTACGCCAAGCAGGTCTTTTTCTGTGCGGAATGATGCAGCGGAGGACATGACGGAAATCATCTCGATAGGGACCCGGAACTGGCCGGAACGCTGCGAATGCTAGGCTTTTGGGTTTTTTTGGGCCAATGCTGTTAAACACTGGCCTATGCGCAAACGGCATAATGTAGGTGTGACCCAGCTATCATGGCGGGCGTGTGTGCCAAAATGGTGCGTACCGGTGGGAGGAAGTGATGAACCTTGAGAGCAAATGGCTGGAAGACTTCAGCGCCTTGGCGGCAACTCGCAGCTTTTCCCAGGCGGCAGAGCGGCGCTTTGTTACCCAGCCAGCGTTCAGCCGTCGTATTCGCAGCCTGGAAGCTGCGCTGGGCTTGACGCTGGTCAACCGCTCGCGCACGCCAGTCGAGCTGACGGCGGCGGGGCAGTTGTTCCTGGTGACTGCACGCACGGTGGTCGAGCAACTCGGTGAAGTGCTGCGCCATTTACATCACCTGGAAGGCGGGCAGGGCGAAGTCATGCAAGTGGCGGCCGCTCACTCTTTGGCATTGGGCTTCTTCCCACGCTGGATCGCGCAACTGCGCAACGAAGGGCTGAATATCGCTACACGGCTGGTCGCCACCAACGTCGGTGACGCCGTGCACGCCCTGCGTGAAGGCGGCTGCGATTTGATGCTGGCGTTCTACGACCCGGATGCCGCCATGCAGATGGATCCGGAGATCTTCCCCTCGCTGCACTTGGGCAATACCGAAATGCTCCCGGTGTGCGCTGCCGATGCCGACGGCAAGCCGTTGTTCGACCTGGAAGGCGAGGGCAGTGTGCCGCTGTTGGCCTACAGTGCCGGCGCCTTTCTGGGGCGTTCGGTGAACCTGCTGCTGCGCCAACGCGCACTGCGCTTTACCACCATCTATGAAACCGCCATGGCCGACAGCCTCAAGAGCATGGCCCTGGAAGGGCTGGGCATCGCCTGGGTGCCGCAACTGAGTGTGCGGGCGGAATTGGCGCGAGGCGAGTTGGTGGTGTGCGGCGGTTCGCAATGGCATGTGCCGCTGGAGATTCGTCTGTATCGCTGCGCGTTGGTGCGTAAGGCGAACGTGCGGTTGTTGTGGCGCAAGCTGGAAGGCGGGGCGGCGAGTCCTGCAGCGTGAAGAGGGTGAAGGCCGCTATGTTCTGGTCTTCACGCCTGTAGGCGGCTGAGCAGCCGAGCTAATCAATCGAATGGCTTGAGATAATTCTTGATGCGCTCTCTGTTCTGATCGCTGAAGCGATAGGCGATTGTGCGAAAGGTTGAAAAAGAATCGTACTCTGTCATGAGTGTCTCGCTCCACCAACCGTTGTAAATGATTTCTCCCGCCTCATGACGCGCGTCAAGCAAGTGTCCTACTTCATGTGCGGCGGTCCTGAAGTTGTTCAATGTTGCGATTGCAAATTGCCCACCACTGTCATTTGCAACGCCATTTATTCGGCCCGGGACTACGGCGTTGCGAGTGAGCAGGATAAACTTGTCGAGCGGTGAGGAGGGGCGTGATGTTGTCTGCAGAAATAGGGTGACTGCTTCTGTCCATCGGGTAATAGAGTCTTCAGATTTGTCTGAAGAGTAATCGAACGTGTAGAGCTCGGGAGCCTCCTCTTTTGTGATTTGGATTATTTCGACTTTACGGTCTGAGAGCGTTTCAAGTTCATCGATCAGCCAGGAAAAATAATCATTTTTTATTGAGTCAAATGTATAAGTTCTTAAACTCGATACAGAGAACAGTCCGAGCAAGATGTCCGTCCAGTCAGTTTCCAGATCCCGATGAATAATGACATGCAGCTTAATAGGCTTTAATTTTTTTTCGAGGGTGGGTGTTATAACGGCTGGAGTTTCTTCTGGCTCAACGGTTTGTGGGTGTTCAGGTAAAACGGTGGGTATCCTGTTTTTCCGCCAGGCATCCAATGCAGGTATCGCGTGGTTCTTTACGGTGTCGCCGAAAAATTCGAAGGCTTGGCGATTGATAGAGTAGCGGGGCACAAATCCCGGTAAGTCTGCCGGGAACTCCGTCTGCGACCACATATAGGTGATGTCGTGTTTTTGTTGATCTATCAACCATTGGATGTGGTCGCTGAAAAATTCAGGGCTCACGGGTACAGGCGTCAAGGTGATGCTGTGCTCATCCAATGCCCCGCGATGGGTCAGGTTGCGCAGTACGCTTCGCTGGGGCAGGGCGACGCAAAAGGGCAGTGGGTTCGGTGACACAGTAGGGTTTATCAGGTAAGTCGCCAGGTAGGTTTTCATCGAAGCGATAGCGTCAAATTGTTGTATTTCCGTACCTGGCACATACAACACGCAGGGGTTTACCTCGCCGGCAAAATCCTCAGCTTTTGTCGAGATCAGAAACACCCCGATGAGCGCAATGTTGGTGTTGTGCGCCGACTGAGTGAGCGCCACCCGGTAAAAGTGAGCAGCAGGTTTTAGAGTGGGGTGGGCAAGGCGCAGTATCAAGTCGACACTTTCTAAGGTGAGAGAGTGGTCTTCTCTTCTTATGCTGCTTGCGCATTGCAACTGGGCCGCCATTGACCGAGCCATGTATTCTTTATTAGTCAACGGTGAGAAAGGGTGCGAGGCATTCCAAAAATGATCGATGCTATCCAGGTAGTACTGCACACCCTGAATCTTAAATATCACCTCTTCGAGTACGCGCTGATAAGGCGCGGACAGCCGGCGGAGTTTTTCATTTTTGTAGCCAAAAAACACACAGTCTCTCGTGTAGTTAGTCCGCGTAGCCGTTATGAATACTGCTGACTCGATAACCGGTGAGAGTTTATTGGGCGTCGGCACGCGTATGCCAGCTTCAAGTTGTTGCGGCGTCAGGTAAAAAATCTCATCTGGCGTTGCTTCGCTTACAAAAGGCTTGATGGCCTCATCCAGCGAGGTGAAGGCCATGCGTACGAAATCGAAGGCTGCGCTCAGCGTATGTTTTGCGTTTTCGTGCAGACTATTCAATATCATTGCGGGCACAGGGGCCGCCAACGTGCCGATGTCCTCAGGTAAAGGCAGTGCGTGGGTTTGTTGTGTAAGTTCAGTCATGCTTATCGTCCTTAATAGTTTCCAGGGCCATGCAAATAGCGCTGCATGGACATGACGAGAATAAGGACTCTTTTATTGATTGCCTCGATGAATAGTGTTTGTTTGATGTAGTGATTTTCTTCAATCAGCGAATAAAAAGCAGTGGGAACTGGTTGGCTTTCTCGGGGTGCCGAATGTATTGACTTTTGAGTCAGAAGATTGGGTTTTAACTCGGCAAGACAGATGGTCGCCAAGGGGGCTGTTTATCTATTTTATTACGGTATACTGCGCGGCCTTCGGCCGGTCCAACCGGCCTTAATTCGTACAACAAGCCACGCCGGATTTCCCGCGTGGCTTGTTGTTTTTTGACGCGCCTGCGGGCGCCCAGAGAGAAGAGGCACGACGATGAGTGCATTGGTTGGCGTGATCATGGGCTCCAAGTCCGATTGGTCCACCCTTAGCCACACCGCCGATATGCTGGAAAAACTCGGCATTCCGTATGAAGTGAAAGTGGTCTCTGCCCACCGCACCCCGGATTTGCTGTTCCAGTATGCCGATGAAGCAGAATCCCGTGGCATCGAGGTGATCATCGCCGGTGCTGGCGGTGCGGCGCATCTGCCAGGCATGTGTGCGGCCAAGACCCACCTGCCGGTGCTCGGTGTGCCGGTGCAGTCGTCGATGCTCTCGGGCGTGGACTCGCTGTTGTCCATCGTGCAGATGCCGGCCGGTATCCCGGTGGCGACCCTGGCGATCGGCAAGGCCGGCGCGATCAACGCCGCCTTGTTGTCCGCCAGCATCCTGGGTGCCAAGCACCCGCAGTTCCACGCGGTGCTGAAAAAATTCCGTGCTGAGCAGACAGACAGCGTCCTGGACAATCCAGACCCACGCATCGCCTGAGGTTATTGATTGATGAAAATCGGTGTAATCGGTGGCGGCCAACTGGGTCGCATGCTGGCTTTGGCGGGAACCCCGCTGGGGATGAACTTCGCTTTCCTGGACCCGGCGCCGGACGCTTGTGCGGCAGCCCTCGGTGAACACTTGCGCGCTGACTACAGCGACCTGGACCATCTACGCCAACTGGCCGATGAAGTCGACTTGGTGACGTTCGAGTTCGAAAGCGTCCCGGCCGAAACCGTAGCCTTCCTGTCGCAGTTCGTACCGGTGTACCCGAGTGCTGATGCGTTGCGCATCGCTCGCGACCGCTGGTTTGAAAAGAGCATGTTCAAGGATCTGGGCATTCCGACCCCGGCCTTCGCCGACATCCAATCCCAGGCTGACCTGGACGCTGCTGTGGCCAGCATCGGCCTGCCGGCTGTGCTGAAGACCCGTACTCTGGGTTACGACGGCAAGGGCCAGAAAGTCCTGCGCACCGCCGCCGATGTGATCGGTACCTTTGCCGAACTGGGCAGCGTCGCCTGCTTGCTGGAAGGCTTTGTGCCGTTCACCGGTGAAGTCTCGCTGATTGCCGTGCGCGCCCGTGACGGCGAAACCCGCTTCTACCCGTTGGTGCACAACACCCACGACAGCGGCATTCTCAAGCTGTCCGTGGCCAGCACGGACCACCCGCTGCAGGCCCTGGCCGAAGACTATTCCAGCCGTGTGCTCAAGCAACTGGATTACGTCGGCGTGATGGCGTTTGAGTTCTTTGAAGTCGACGGTGGCCTCAAGGCCAACGAAATCGCCCCGCGCGTGCACAACTCCGGGCACTGGACTACCGAAGGCGCCGAGTGCAGCCAGTTCGAAAACCACCTGCGTGCGGTGGCGGGCTTGCCGTTGGGCTCCACGGCCAAGGTCGGCGAGAGCGCCATGCTCAACTTCATCGGCGTTGTGCCGCCGGTTGAGCGCGTGATTGCGATCGATGATTGCCACCTGCACCACTACGGTAAAGCCTTCAAGGCAGGGCGCAAGGTCGGTCACGCCAACCTGCGCTGTAAAGACCGAGCGACTCTACAAGCGCAGATCCTCAAGGTCGAAGCGCTGATTGCCGAGCAATAACCCTCGGGTCGGCGGGAACCATTGGTCACCGTCGTCTCTCTGATTGCAGGATGCCAAAGCCTGACTAGGCTTTGGCATGGCTCACATTTAATCAGAGGGGAATGCCATGGGTATCATCGGAACCATCTTTATCGGCCTGATCGTCGGTCTGCTCGCGCGCTTCCTCAAGCCTGGCGACGACAGCATGGGCTGGATCATGACCATCCTGCTGGGTATTGCAGGCTCCTTGGTCGCCACCTACGGTGGTCAGGCCCTGGGCATTTACCAAGCGGGCCAGGGCGCTGGCTTTATCGGCGCGCTGATCGGCGCCATCGTGCTGCTGGTGATCTACGGCCTGTTGCGAAAAAAATAATTTAGCGACACAGCCCTCTGCGCTGCGCAGGCGCAGAGGGCTAGAATGCTCGCCACTTGTACTTGCCGAGTCTTTCCATGCGCCGTTTTCTGTTGACTCTTCTCTTGCTGGGCTCTGGCCTGGCGCACGCTGGCGAACTGCCGGAAACCGACTGGCTTGACCTGATGCCGCTGTCGGACCAGAAAGCGCTCGAGGCTATGCCCGAGATCGACCACAACTCCCCCGAAGCTCAAGGCACATTCACCGACAAAGGTGGCTTGAAGCAAAGCAAAGGCTTGCCTGCGGTGATGTATTCGACCAAAACCGTGGCTGCCATGAACGGTAAGAACATCCGCATCGGCGGCTACCCGGTACCGCTGGAAACCGATGCCAAGGGCCGCAGCACGTTGTTCTTCCTCGTGCCGTACCCAGGCGCCTGCATCCACGTGCCGCCACCGCCGCCTAACCAGTTGGTGCTGGTGCGCTATCCCAAGGGGCTGAAGCTGGATGATATCTACACGCCGCTGTGGGTCACGGGCACGTTGAAGGTCGAGAAGGTGAATAACGATTTGGCCGATGCGGCCTACGCGCTGGATGCGGGGAAGGTGCGGGTGGTGAAGGAATCGGATCTGTAAGCACTACATATAACCCAATGTAGGAGGGGGCTTGCTCCCGATGGCGGTGGTTCAGTCAACGTTATATCGACTGATACCCTGCTATCGGGAGCAAGCCCCCTCCCACATTTTTGATTGGGCTTACAGAGCGACGGCTGTGATGCTCACGCCAAGCGTATGGCTTTCTCCCGGCGCCAAGCTCACCACATCATCCAGCACATTCGCGGTCTCGATGCACAGCATGCTCTGCCAGCCATCGTCGGCCATGTCGTCGAAAGCCTTGGCGCGTTCGGTCCATGGGTTCCAGATCACGGTCGACTTCGAGCCTTGGCTGGTCAGTTGGAGGCGGCGCTGCCAACCTTTATCGACAATGTTCAACTGCACCGGGGTGTCCAGGTAGATACGGTCGGTCTCGGCGTTGAAGTGCAGCAGGCCGGATTGCTGTTGGGGGCTCCAGCCGTCGGCGGTGTCGATATACGCCAGCCTGTCCAGGCCTTCAACCTGCACATTGCGCACGTCGCTCACGGCGAAATAGGTGTGCAGCGCCTGGCTGAGCGTGACGGTGTCGCTGCCACGGTTGTGGCTGGTCAGGCGAATATGCAGTTGATCGTCCAGCAGCAAGCTCAGCTTCAGGCCGACTTGATGCGGCCAAGCAGGGAAGCCGCCCTCAGGTACCGGCAGTACCAGGTCTACGCGCAATGCATCGCCTTCGAGTTCGGTCGCAGCCAATTCCCACAGTGCCGTGCGCACAAAACCATGGGCACCAGCGGGTTGGTCGCTTTGGCGCATCGCCTTCACGCTTTGCGGGTTGCGGTCGAATACGCCAAACCACGGCCAGCACAGCGGCACGCCGGTACGAATGCCTTTGCCCTGCTTGAACAGCGCCTCAGGGTTCGGCCAGATGACTGGCTGCTCGCCCTCTCGCTGGTAACTGAAGATATGCGCGCCCTGTTGGGCCACCATCAGTTCGGCGCCGTTGTGGCGGATGCGCCAGCAGTCCAGCTCGTCGACTTTCACGGTTTCAACGTGGGGCGTAGGCATACAAAGCACTCTTTATGGCAGGCAATGGGGCAATTGACCGTCAAAACCCCGCGATGTTTAACGCGCGCGCGATGGCACCGAGCGCGTGCGGCCACTGCCGTCGATAGCGACGAACACAAATACCGCTTCGGTCACCTTGCGCCATTCGCTGGACAGCGGGTCGTCGCTCCACACTTCGACCATCATCTGGATCGAGCTGCGGCCGATTTCCAGAGCCTGGGTGTAGAAAGACAATTGCGCGCCCACAGCCACCGGCACCAGGAACGCCATGCGATCAATCGCCACGGTGGCGACACGCCCACCGGCAACCTTGCTGGCCATGGCCGTGCCGGCCAAGTCCATCTGTGAGACCAGCCAGCCACCGAAAATATCGCCAAAACCGTTGGTTTCACGCGGCAACGCGGTGATTTGCAGGGCGAGATCGCCTTGCGGGATAGGATCTTCTTGTTCGAGTTCGATCATGCCGAGGGTGCCTCTGACCCGTGACGCTTCATGGGTAGTTCAAGTGGATAGCCGTCTTCTGGAAAAACGTTTCAGCACCAACATACACCGCTCGATGCGTTTCTCGTAAGGCGTACTAAAAGGGAAACTCTGCCAAACCGGCTGGATGGCACCAACGACGTTTTGGCGCAGCAGCCCCTCAAGACTGGGGTTCTTGCGCTTGCAGGGGCCGAGTATATCGAGACGCTGGCGCCGCGACGACCTCCCGGCACTCATTTGGTCGGCAAATCGCGGCTGTTATGCGGCTTTTTCGCGCAACTGTTTCTCTGATTGCGGTGAAGGCGCAGGAATGGGGAATATTTCGCCCTTCTGAACCGTGACTCGGTAGGCGCTGTGCTTTTTCAAGCGATTTGCTATCTTGCCAAACCTGCCGCAAGTCCCGGGCTTGCCGTTCTGATTACTATAAGAGAAGCCTTGCCATGTCCTCCGTGCCCGCAAGCAGTGCGCAACCGTCGCGCCCGCTGACCCGCAACGACTACAAAACCCTGTCGCTGTCTGCTTTGGGCGGGGCGCTGGAGTTTTACGACTTCATCATCTTCGTGTTTTTCGCCACCGTGGTCGGGAAACTGTTCTTCCCCGCCGACATGCCCGAATGGCTGCGCATGATGCAGACCTTCGGCATCTTCGCCGCCGGTTACCTGGCACGCCCGCTGGGCGGCATCATCATGGCGCACTTCGGCGACCTGCTGGGCCGCAAGAAGATGTTCACCCTGAGCATCTTCATGATGGCCGTGCCGACCCTGATCATGGGACTGCTGCCGACCTACGCGCAGATCGGCCTATGGGCGCCGATCCTGCTGCTACTGATGCGCGTCATTCAGGGCGCGGCGATTGGCGGTGAAGTACCGGGTGCCTGGGTGTTCGTTTCTGAACACGTGCCTGCGCGCCACATCGGCTACGCCTGCGGCACCCTGACCAGCGGCCTGACTGCGGGCATCCTGCTGGGTTCGCTGGTGGCCACTGCCATCAACACGCTCTATAGCCCGGAGCAGGTCTCGGATTACGCCTGGCGTATTCCGTTCTTGCTCGGCGGTGTGTTTGGCCTGCTGTCGGTGTACCTGCGTCGCTGGCTGCATGAAACGCCGATCTTTGCCGAGATGCAGCAACGCAAGACATTGGCCGCTGAACTGCCATTGCGCGCTGTACTGCGTGACCACCGTGGCGCCATCGTGCTGTCGATGTTGCTGACCTGGCTGCTGTCGGCCGGCGTCGTGGTCGTTATTCTGATGACCCCGACGGTGCTGCAAACTGTCTATCACTTCAGCCCGACCGTCGCGCTGCAAGCCAACAGCATGGCCATTGTCGCGCTGAGCCTCGGTTGCATCGCCTCCGGCGCCCTGGCCGACCGTTTTGGCGCCGGCCGTGTGCTGGTCAGCGGTTGCGTACTGCTGTTGGCGACCTCTTGGACGCTGTACCACAGCCTTCTTGACCACCCGAACTGGCTCTTCCCGCTGTACACCCTGACCGGCCTGTTTGTCGGTGTGATCGGCGTGGTGCCTTATGTGATGGTGAAAGCGTTCCCACCGGTGGTGCGTTTCAGCGGGTTGTCGTTCTCTTACAACGTCGCCTACGCCGTGTTTGGGGGGTTGACGCCGCTGGCGGTGTCGCTGTTGATGAAGGAAAGCCCGATGGGCCCTGCTTACTATGTCGCCGTGTTGTGCGTGATGGGGACGTTGGTGGGTGGGTATCTGTGGAAGCGCGGACGCTAACCCGCAGCTTGAAGACCATTCCTACACAGCAGTGTGGGAATGGTCATGGATTACAGCGTATTTCTAAAACACCGCTTCAAGCGCTCTAACCTCCTCGAAAGCCCCGGATCTATTGATCTTTATCCTTCCTGTCAGGTTTTTCATAAATACTGGCCTTTCATCTAATTGTCACATTCCAGACATAGAGTGTTCACACGGCCTACCGATACTTGGCCCCGATCCAACTATCCCTATCTGCTAGGAGCAAGGCATGAAACTGAAACGTTTGATGGCGGCAATGACTTTTGTCGCTGCTGGCGTTGCGACCGCTAACGCGGTAGCCGCTGGTGTTGACCCGGCAATTGCGCCGTACACCAAGACCACCGGTGTCTCGGGCAACCTGTCCAGCGTTGGTTCCGACACTCTGGCTAACCTGATGACCCTGTGGGCTGAGTCCTATAAAAAGGAATACCCGAACGTCAACATCCAGATTCAGGCCGCCGGCTCCGCCACTGCTCCACCTGCGCTGACTGAAGGCACCTCCAACCTGGGCCCGATGAGCCGCAAGATGAAGGACACCGAACTGGCTGCCTTCGAGCAGAAGTACGGCTACAAGCCAACCGCTATCCCGGTAGCTGTGGATGCCCTGGCTGTATTCGTACACAAGGACAACCCGATCCAGCACCTGACCATGGAACAGGTCGACGCGATCTTCTCCTCGACTCGTCTGTGCGGCGCTAAAGCTGACGTGAAAACCTGGGGCGATCTGGGCGTGACCGGCGACCTGGCCAACAAGCCGGTTCAACTGTTCGGTCGTAACTCGGTATCCGGCACCTACGGCTACTTCAAAGAAGAAGCCCTGTGCAAAGGCGACTACAAGCCAAACGTGAACGAACAACCAGGCTCGGCTTCGGTCGTGCAGTCGATCAGCTCCTCGCTGAACGGCATCGGTTACTCGGGCATCGGCTACAAGACTGCCAGCGTGAAGACCGTGGCCCTGGCCAAGAAAGGCAGCACTGACTTCATTGAAGACAGCGAAGAAAACGCCCTGAACGGCAAATACCCGCTGTCGCGTTTCCTCTACGTATACGTCAACAAAGCCCCGAACAAGCCGCTGGCCCCGCTGGAAGCTGAGTTCGTGAAACTGGTTCTGTCCAAACAGGGCCAGGAAGTTGTAGTCAAAGACGGCTACATCCCACTGCCAGCCAAAGTGGCCGCCAAGGCCCTGGCTGACCTGGGTTTGAAAGAAGGCAACTAAGCCTGCAAGACCTGGTGTAGCAGCGGGCCCTGTGGTATGTGGTAGCGGGATTACTGTGGCGAGGCAGCTTGCTCGCCACAGTAATCCCTACCCCTTAAGCCCGCCTGCATCTCTAATTCTTTAGTCCGCTGCCAGCCATGCTACGCGGCGGATTTCTTGCGTCACTGCATTGTCATCTTTCTGTCATACAGGATCGCTAGGGTGTGCGCATGAATGATCTGGCCAATTCCACCATGACGACGACTTCTCCCCCCAAGCGCATTGATTTCAATACGCCTGAGCTGCAACGCAAGCGCCGCATTCGCGCGCTCAAAGATCGCCTGACGCGTTGGTACGTGTTGATCGGCGGCCTCGCCGTCCTCGGCGCTATCACGCTGATTTTCTTCTTCCTTGCCTACGTCGTCGCGCCACTGTTCCAAGGTGCCTCGCTGACCAAAGAAGATGCGCTCACGCCCGCCTGGCTCCAGGATGCCGGCAAGCCGTTGATGATCTCCCTCGAAGAACAGAACCAGGTCGCCATGCGAGTTTCCGACAAGGGCCAGGCGCTGTTCTTTAATGTGGAGACCGGGGCCGAACTCAAGCGTGTCGACTTGCCGCTGCCAGCAGGCGCGAGTGTTGCGTCCATCGGTGAAGACCAACCGGGCAGCCCGCTGGTGATCCTGGGTCTTTCGAATGGCCAGTCCCTGGTGTTCCGCCACACCTATAAGGTGTCCTACCCGGACGGCAAAAAAACCATTACGCCGGCAGTTGAATACCCTTACGGCGAAACGCCGATCGTGCTGGATGATGCCGGCCGCCCGCTGGAACACGTCGCCATCAACGCCACCGATTCGTCGCTGGTAGTGGCAGGCTCCGCCGGTTCGCACCTGAACGTGCTGGCCCTGAGCCGCGAAGAAAATATGATGACTGGCGAAGTCACCAGCGAGCAGAAGCGTATCGAGCTGCCGCAAATGACTGAGCCGGTGAAGGCGATCTTCATCGACCCCCGGCAGCAGTGGCTGTATGTGATCAACGGCCGCGCCCTCGCTGATGTATTCAGCCTGCGCGACAAGAGCCTCAACGGTCGCTACAAACTCCTTGAAGACGGCAATGCCGAAATCACCGCCAGCACGCAGCTGGTGGGCGGTATATCGCTGATCGTCGGTAACTCCAAGGGCGGCCTGGCGCAATGGTTCATGGCCCGTGACCCGGACGGCGAACAGCGCCTGAAACAGATCCGTACTTTCCAGATGGGCACCACGCCAATCGTTGAAATCACTGCGGAACAACGTCGCAAAGGCTTCACCGCCCTCGACGCGTCCGGCAAGCTCGGCGTATTTCACAGCACCGCGCACCGCACCTTGCTGGTCGACCCGGTGGTCGACGGCCAAGGCGTGTTCGGCATGTCGCCACGCGCTAACCGCGTCATCGTCGAAGCTGGCGGTAAGCTGCAGCCGTTGCTGTTGGACAACCCGCACCCGGAAGTGTCCTGGAGCGCGCTGTGGAGCAAGGTCTGGTACGAAAACTACGACGAGCCTAAATACGTCTGGCAATCGACCGCCGCCAACACCGACTTCGAACCCAAGATGAGCCTGGCGCCGTTGACCTTCGGTACATTGAAGGCCGCGTTCTACGCCATGCTGCTGGCTGCGCCACTGGCGGTTGCCGCGGCGATTTACACCGCCTACTTCATGGCCCCGAGCCTGCGCCGTAAGGTCAAGCCGGTGATCGAGTTGATGGAGGCGATGCCGACGGTCATTCTCGGCTTCTTCGCCGGCCTGTTCCTGGCACCGTATGTGGAAGGGCATTTGCCGGGAATTTTCAGCCTGCTGATGCTGCTGCCGATTGGCATTCTGGTGGCCGGTTTTGTCTTCAGTCGCTTGCCTGAGTCGATCCGCCTGCGTGTTCCCGATGGTTGGGAAAGTGCAATCCTGATCCCGGTGATCCTCTTTGTAGGCTGGCTCTCGCTGTACATGAGCCCGTACCTGGAAACCTGGTTCTTCGGCGGTGACATGCGCATGTGGATCTCCCACGACCTGGGGATTACCTACGATCAGCGCAACGCACTGGTGGTCGGTCTGGCCATGGGTTTCGCGGTGATCCCGAACATCTACTCCATCGCCGAAGACGCCGTGTTCAGCGTGCCGCGCGGCCTGACCCTGGGCTCGCTGGCCTTGGGCGCCACGCCATGGCAAACCATGACGCGCGTGGTGATCCTGACCGCCAGCCCGGGCATTTTCTCGGCACTGATGATCGGCATGGGCCGCGCCGTCGGCGAGACCATGATCGTGTTGATGGCCACCGGTAACACCCCGGTGATGGAGATGAACCTGTTCGAAGGCCTGCGCACGCTGGCCGCGAACGTCGCGGTGGAGATGCCTGAGTCGGAAGTAGGTGGTAGCCACTACCGCGTGCTGTTCCTCTCGGCGTTGGTGCTGCTGCTGTTCACCTTCATCATGAACACCCTCGCCGAGCTGATTCGTCAGCGTCTGCGCAAGAAATACTCGTCGCTTTAAGAAAGGTAGAAGTCTGTGAAACAGAACTCCCTGAATGGATGGTTCAAGAGCGGCGCCCCCGGCGTCTGGATCAGCGGTGGCGCGGTGTCCATCGCGGTCATCATGACCATTGGTTTGCTGGCCGTGATTGCGGTGCGTGGTTTGGGCCACTTCTGGCCGGCTGACCTGATCCAGGCCAACTACAGCGTGCCGGGCCAGGAAAACCATATCGTCATCGGCGAAGTGGTGCAGAAAGAAGAAGTACCGCGCGAGCGCCTGAAAAGCGCTGGCTTGCCGGTACCGGACCAAGGCCCGGAATTCATGACCCGCGAGCTGATCAAGGTCGGTAACCGCGACCTGAACGGCAATGACTTCATCTGGATTGTTGGCGAATGGCTCAAGGACCAGACCAAGCCTGCGAACCTGATGGCCATCGAGCGTCGTGAATGGGGCAACTTCTACGGCACCCTGGTTAACGTCAAGCAGGACGGTAAGGTCATCGCCGAGGGCGAGGCCGCGTGGCCTGAGCTGCAAGCCCGCGTCGACCGCGTGAACGCGTTGGCTGCCCAGCTCAAGAGCCTGGAAAAATCCGACATCGGCGCGATCAACGCCGGGCTGGAGCGCATCCGCCTGCACGGCCGCAAGCTGGAGCTGGAAGGCAAGCTCGACGCCACAGCTCAAGCGGATATGGACTCGGGCCGAGCCGAACTGAACGCCCGTTACCAGGACATCGAAGCGCGCCTGGCCGACTTGCACGCCCAGTTCAACCGTGACGCTCTGACCGCTCGCGACGCAAACGGCAAAGAAGTGGAAATCGGCATCGGCAAAGTGGTGCACGCTTACCAGCCGAACGCCATGGGCACGATGAGCAAGATCGGCTTCTACTTCAGCAAGGTCTGGGAATTCCTCAGCGACGACCCACGTGAAGCCAACACCGAAGGCGGGATCTTCCCGGCGATTTTCGGCACCGTGATGATGACCCTGATCATGGCGATGATCGTGACCCCGTTCGGTGTGCTGGCGGCGGTGTACCTGCGTGAATACGCCAAGCAGAACACCCTGACGCGCATTATCCGCATCGCCGTGAACAACTTGGCCGGCGTCCCGGCGATTGTCTACGGTGTGTTCGGTCTGGGCTTCTTCGTGTATGTACTGGGTGGTTCGGTTGACCGCCTGTTCTTCGCCGAAGCCCTGCCAGCACCGACGTTCGGTACGCCGGGCCTGCTGTGGGCCTCGCTGACCCTGGCGCTGCTGGCGGTGCCAGTGGTGATCGTGGCCACCGAAGAAGGCTTGGCGCGGATTCCTCGCACCGTGCGTGAAGGTTCGCTGGCCCTTGGCGCGACCAAGGCGGAAACGCTGTGGAAGATCGTGCTACCGATGGCCAGCCCGGCGATGATGACCGGCATGATCCTCGCCGTGGCCCGTGCCGCCGGTGAAGTGGCGCCGCTGATGCTGGTCGGTGTGGTGAAGCTGGCGCCGTCGCTGCCGCTGGATGGCAACTACCCGTACCTGCACTTGGACCAGAAGATCATGCACTTGGGCTTTCATATTTATGACGTCGGCTTCCAGAGCCCCAACGTCGAAGCCGCACGACCGCTGGTGTACGCCACGGCCTTGCTGCTGGTGCTGGTGATTGCCACGCTCAACTTGTCGGCGGTGTGGATTCGTAACCACCTGCGCGAAAAATACAAAGCGCTGGATAGTTAATTGAAATGAGCGCGGACTAAATGTGGGAGCGGGCTTGCTCGCGAATGCGGTGTATCAGAAACACATCTGTCAGCTGACACACTGCTTTCGCGAGCAAGCCCGCTCCCACACTGAACCGCGCCAGACACAGATTTGAGGTAAACCGCCAGGCCCAATCATGAGGCCAGTGGTTCAACGAAACGAATTGGTAGCACAGGGAGCATCCCATGCAACATGAAACCCACACCCACGGCATCAACATGTCGGCCCTGGGGCGCGACAAGCAGAGCCTGAGCCTGGCCCAGGAAACCGTGGCCATCGAAGTGCCGGGCCTGAGCCTGTACTACGGTGAAAAGCAGGCGCTGTTCGACGTCAGCATGAACATTCCCAAGCAGCGCGTGACCGCCTTTATCGGCCCGTCCGGCTGCGGCAAGTCCACGCTGCTGCGGACCTTCAACCGCATGAATGACCTGGTGGACGGTTGCCGGGTAGAAGGTGCGATCAACCTCTACGGCAGCAATATTTACCGCAAGGGCGAGGACGTGGCTGAGCTGCGCCGCCGTGTGGGCATGGTGTTCCAGAAGCCGAACCCGTTCCCCAAGACCATCTACGAAAACGTGGTCTACGGCCTGCGTATCCAGGGCATCAACAAAAAACGCATCCTCGACGAAGCGGTGGAGTGGGCGCTGAAAGGCGCGGCGCTGTGGGAAGAGGTCAAAGACCGCCTGCACGATTCGGCACTCGGCCTGTCCGGCGGCCAGCAGCAGCGTCTGGTGATCGCCCGGACCATCGCCGTGGAACCGGAGGTCTTGCTGCTCGACGAACCGTGCTCGGCGCTTGACCCAATCTCGACGCTTAAAGTCGAAGAGCTGATCTACGAGCTCAAGTCCAAGTTCACCATCGTCATCGTGACCCACAACATGCAACAGGCGGCGCGAGTTTCCGATTACACCGCGTTTATGTACATGGGCAAGCTGGTGGAGTTCGGCGACACCGATACCCTGTTCACCAACCCGGCCAAGAAGCAGACCGAAGACTACATCACTGGTCGTTACGGCTAGAACGCGGTGGTTCTGATTGCACTGAATGCTGCGGTTCTCCGCACCTTACCGGACGTTCCAAGGACGCCAACATGATTAGCAAAGAAGGCCTTACCCACCACATCTCCGCGCAGTTCAACGCCGAGCTTGAGGAAGTGCGCAGCCACCTCCTGGCGATGGGCGGGCTGGTTGAGAAGCAAGTCAACGACGCTGTCACCGCGCTGATCGAGGCTGACTCGGGCCTGGCCCAGCAAGTGCGCGAAATCGATGACCAGATCAACCAGATGGAACGCAACATTGACGAAGAATGCCTGCGCATTCTTGCCCGTCGGCAGCCAGCGGCGTCCGACCTGCGTTTGATCATCAGTATTTCCAAGTCGGTGATCGACCTGGAGCGCATCGGCGACGAAGCCACTAAAATCGCGCGCCGTGCCATTCAGTTGTGCGAAGAAGGCGAAGCGCCGCGCGGTTACGTGGAAGTGCGCCACATCGGCGACCAGGTGCGCAACATGGTGCGCGATGCCCTCGACGCGTTTGCCCGCTTCGACGCCGAGCTGGCGCTGTCGGTGGCGCAGTACGACAAGACCATCGACCGCGAATACAAGACTGCGCTGCGTGAGCTGGCCACTTATATGATGGAAGACCCGCGCTCTATCTCGCGGGTCTTGAACATTATTTGGGTGTTGCGTTCGCTGGAGCGGATTGGCGACCACGCGCGCAATATCTCGGAACTGGTGATTTACCTGGTGCGCGGCACCGACGTACGGCACATGGGCCTCAAGCGCATGAAGGCCGAAGTTGAAGGCACAGCTGATCAAATCCCTAATGTTCCGGGCGTACCTGACGATAAGTAAGTTGCCCGAGAAATTAACGCCCGGCCTTTGGTCGGGCGTTTTTGTTTGTGGCATCTGAATTTTTTACGCAGAGGGTGTAATAAAGTCCCTCTGTGATCCGCAAGTTTTGGCAAACTGCCACCAGTCAGGCGTTTTGCGTGCCGAAGTTTTTATAGGATGAAGGGTCGATGAGTAAAGTCAGTGTGTTGGTGGTGGATGACGCCTCGTTTATCCGCGACCTGGTGAAGAAGTGCCTGCGCAACTACTTCCCGGGGATCAAGATTGAAGATGCGGTGAACGGCAAAAAGGCGCAAACCATCCTGATGCGCGAGACCTTCGACCTGGTGCTGTGCGACTGGGAAATGCCCGAAATGTCCGGCCTTGAGCTGCTGACCTGGTGCCGTGAGCAAGCTCATCTCAAAACCATGCCGTTCGTGATGGTGACCAGCCGTGGTGATAAGGAAAACGTGGTCCAAGCGATCCAGGCGGGGGTTTCCGGCTACGTCAGCAAGCCGTTCACCAATGAGCAACTGCTGAGCAAGGTCAAGCAGGCCTTGCACAAGGTCGGCCGCCTCGATGCTCTGATTGCCAGTGCGCCAACCAAGATGAACTCGGCTTTCGGCAATGATTCCCTGAGCGCCCTGACCGGTGGCAAGCCTGAAGCGGTCAAGTCCGCGCCGGTGGCAGCCGCACCAAGCAAAGGCCTGCTCAATAACCCTTCCGTGCAGCCGGCACCGTCAGCATCGCCGGCTGGCGGTCGCGGCCAGGGCCAGCTGCGGCTGTCCAGTGGCACTCAGCAATGCGTGATCAAGGCGCTGAGCATCAAGGAAGCGCTGCTGGTGGTGCGCCGTGGTGAAGTCCTGCCCCAAGTACTGGAAAGCGCGGTACTCGACCTTGAGCAAGGCGAAAACGCCGAGGTGGCGCGCCTCAACGGCTACCTGCACGCTATCGTCGCTTACGAGCCCAAGCCCGACAGTGACTGGCTGCAACTGACCTTCCGATTCATCGACCAGGATGCGCAGAAGCTCGACTATATTTCCCGCCTGATCGCGCGCGGTACAGCGCAGAAGCACTTTGTGCCGGGTGCCTGATTTTTAGAGCGACACCTAACCAATGTGTGTGGGCTTGCCCCACATTTGATCTTCAGTGCTGCACGCAGTGCTGTCATGATCCCTTGCTAGCCTGCCGTTCAGTCATCCCGGCAGGTTCAGGCCATGCTTTTGCGCTTAATGCTGTTTTGCGGGCTGGCCTCGGTCACCACCTCGACCCTGGCCATGACCCTCTACAAATCCACCGATGCTCATGGCGTGGTGGTTTTCAGTGACCGGCAAACTCCGGGCGCCCAGGCGTTTGTGATCCAGGAACGCAGGGTCGAGCGGGTGCGGCGGCCCGTGCTGGACGTGCCCAAATCGAGCTATCGCCCGCAAGCCTATCGCTATCCTCTGCCCTGGCGCGGAGGCCCGTTTCGCTTGACCCAAGGCCCCAACGGCCGCTTCAGCCATACTGACGCCAAGAGCCGCTTCGCCATGGACATCGCCATGCCCGAAGGCACGCCGATTATCGCGGCGCGTAGCGGAATGGTGGTGAAGATCGAGAATAGCCAGGCAGGTCGTGGTGGTGACGCGTCAGGGAATTTCGTGCGGGTGCGCCACGATGACGGCAGTGAGGGCGTGTACCTGCACCTCAAGCAAGGGTCGGTGAGTGTCATGCCAGGGCAGCGTGTAACGGTGGGCAGCTCGCTGGCGTTGTCGGGCAATACCGGCAACAGCAGCGGGCCGCATCTGCATTTTGTGGTGCAGCAGAGTACCGAGGCCGGGCTGGTATCGATCCCTTACGAGTTCAACCAGCCGGTCGGCACACTGCCCAACTTTGCGTTGGGCAATTGAGGGTCAATCCAGCAACAGCACCTTGGCCAACACGATCTTCGGGCCTTTCATTTTCTTGATGATGATCCGTAAGCCTTCAACCTCCAGCACTTCTTCCTCTTCCGGCACCCGTTTCAGGGTGTCGTAGATCAGCCCGGCCAGGGTTTCGGCTTCGATGTGGTCCAGGTCCACGCCCAGCAGGCGCTCGACCTTGAACAGCGGCGTGTCGCCACGCACCAGCAGTTTGCCTGGCTGGTAGGCGAGGATGCCGCGCTCGGCCTTGCGGTGTTCGTCCTGGATATCGCCAACCAACACTTCCAGCACGTCTTCCATGGTCAGGTAGCCGATGATCTTGCCGTCGGCTTCCTCCACCAGGGCGAAGTGCGCGCCGCCTTTGCGAAACTGCTCCAGCAACTGCGACAACGGCATATGCCGCGACACGCGCTCCAGCGGGCGGGTCAGCTCGGCCAGGTTGAACGACTCGGGGATATGGTCCAGCGCCGCCAGTTCCAGCAGTAAATCCTTGATGTGCAGCAGGCCGACAAACTCGTTACGCACAGCGTCATACACCGGATAACGGCTGAATTTGTGGCGGCGGAACAGCGCGAGGATTTCCTTGAGCGGGGCGTTGAAGTCCAGGGTGACTAGGTCTTCGCGGGAGTTGGCCCAGTCCACCACTTCCAGCTCGCCCATTTCCACGGCGGAGGCGAGTACACGCATGCCTTGGTCGCTCGGGTCCTGGCCACGGCTGGAGTGCAGGATCAGCTTGAGTTCTTCGCGGCTGTAATGGTGCTCATGGTGCGGGCCAGGTTCGCCTTGGCCGGCGATACGCAAGATGGCGTTGGCACTGGCATTGAGCAGGTAGATCGCCGGGTACATCGCCCAATAGAACAGGTACAGCGGCACCGCGGTCCACAGCGAGAGCAGCTCGGGTTTGCGAATCGCCCAGGACTTAGGGGCCAATTCACCGACCACGATGTGCAGGTAGGAAATCACGAAGAAGGCGGCAAAGAACGACACGCCCTTGATCACTTCCGGCGACTCGACGCCTACGGCGCCCAGCATTGGCTCGAGGATATGCGCAAAAGCCGGCTCACCGACCCAACCCAGGCCCAGGGAGGCGAGGGTGATACCCAGCTGGCAGGCTGACAGGTAAGCGTCGAGCTGGCTGTGAACAGTGCGCAGGATCTGCCCGCGCCAGCCGTTTTTGTGGGCGATGGCCTCGACCCGGGTGGCGCGCAGTTTGACCATGGCGAATTCCGCCGCAACGAAGAAACCGTTGAGCAGTACCAGGATCAGTGCAAAAAGAATCATGCCGAAGTCGGCGAAGAGTGTTGCGAGGGTGATACCAGGGGAAGGGTCCATGATGGGGTTTTGCAGGTTCCGTGTGTTCAATAAGGGTGACAGACAGGCCTGAAAGGCAGGCGCAAGTCGGCCAATGTAGCGGCTGATGGGGCGCTTGCCTAGTGCTCGCTGCCGGATGGGGCTTGGAATGCCTTCTCCAAAACCATACAGATCCAAATGTGGGAGGGGGCTTGCCCCCGATCGCGGAGTATCAGAAACATAGATGGCAGCTGACCCACCGCCATCGGGAGCAAGCCCCCTCCCACATTATCCCGGCGGTGTATTTGGGTTATTCGTCTGTGCCGATTGCCCGCGAATGGCTCACCTGCGCCGGCAGAAAGTGGCAGGTGAAGGTGCTGCCATGGCCCAGCACGCTGCTGATTTCCAATCGCGCACGGTGGCGCAGCAGCACATGCTTTACGATGGCCAGGCCCAGCCCGGTGCCGCCGGTGTTGGAGTTGCGGCTGGAATCGACACGGTAGAAACGCTCGGTCAAGCGCGGCAAGTGCTTGGCGTCGATGCCGATGCCGGAGTCCTGCACGCTCAGGTGCGCGCCGTGTACATCGGCCCACCAGCGGATGCGGATATTGCCCTTGTCCTGGGTGTACTTCACCGCGTTGAACACCAGGTTGGAAAACGCACTGCGCAACTCGCCCTCGCTGCCTTTGAGTAGCACCAACGGGTCGGCTTCCAGGGTGATCTGTTGCCCGCGTTCGCCGGAAAGCGCCTGGGCGTCATTCTTGATGGTCTGCAACAGGCTTTGCACCGCCACCGGATGGTTGTCCGACGGGTAATCGGTGGCTTCAAGCTTGGCCAGCAGCAGCAGGTCGTTGAGCAGGGTCTGCATGCGCGAGCCTTGCTGCTGCATCTGCTGCAGAGCACGGCTCCAGCGCGGGTTGATCTCGTCGACGTTGTCCAGCAGCGTCTCCAGATAGCCGCAGATCACCGTCAACGGCGTGCGTAGCTCGTGGGAGACGTTGGCGACGAAGTCTTTGCGCATCTGTTCCAACTGGTGGATGCGCGTCACGTCGCGTACCAGCATCAGGTGTTCGTTGTTGCCGTAGCGGGTCAGGTACAGCTGGATGCGTACGCGGTCGTTGGTGGGCGAAGGGATTTCCAGGGCTTCTTCGTAGTTCTCCTGTTCGAAGTACTCCTTGAAGCGCGGATGGCGCACCAGGTTGGTCACCGGCTGGCCGCTGTCCTGGGGCGTCTTGAGGCCCAGCAGCGTTTCGGCCGCGCGGTTCCACCATTCCAGGTTGCCGTCGCTGTCGAGCATGATCACTGCGTCTTTGAGCGCGGCGGTGGATTCCTGCACCCGGTCGATCACGGCTTGCAGGCGCCCGCGTACGCGTTGGTCGCGGCGTTGCAGGTGGTAGATGCTGTCGAACACCTCGCCCCACAGGCCGTAGCCGTCTGGAGGTGCTTCGTCGGGTTTGTGCTGGCGCAGCCATTCATGCAGGCGCAGCAGCTGTTTGAGGGTCCAGCCCAGGTACAGACCGATACCGACGGCCAGGCTCCAGCCGTAATAACCACTGACCAGGCCTACCACCAGGCAGCCGGTGATCAACAGCAGCATGTGGCGGATCAGGGTGCCATGCCAGTTCTGGTTCACTTAAACATGCGTCCTTGTCAGCTGTTAAGGAAAGGGAGGGCTGGCTCAGCCTTTGGTGGAAAAGCGGTAGCCGGTGCCGCGCACGGTTTGTACCAGATTTTCATAGGCATCGCCCAAGGCTTTGCGCAGGCGACGGATATGCACATCCACGGTGCGCTCTTCCACGTACACGTTGCCGCCCCACACCTGGTCGAGCAACTGGCCGCGAGTGTAGGCGCGTTCCTGGTGGGTCATGAAGAATTGCAGTAGGCGGTACTCGGTCGGGCCCATCTCGGCTGGCTTGCCGTCGATGGTCACGCGATGGCTGATCGGGTCCAGCAGCAGACCGCCGACTTCGATTGGCGCTTCGCCATCGGTCGGGCCGGCACGGCGCAGAACGGCCTTCAGACGCGCGACCAGCTCGCGTGGGGAAAATGGCTTGGTGATGTAGTCGTCGGCGCCGACTTCCAAGCCCTGGATCTTGTTGTCCTCTTCGCCCTTGGCGGTGAGCATGATGATCGGGATGTCCCCGGTCAGCTCATCACGCTTGAGGCGACGTGCCAACTCAATGCCGGAGGTGCCGGGCAGCATCCAGTCCAGCAGGATCAGGTCCGGCTTGCGGTCGACGATAATGGCATGGGCCTGCTGGGAGTTCTCCGCCTCCAGGCAGTCATAGCCGGCCATTTCCAACGCAACGGCGATCATCTCGCGGATGGGCGCTTCGTCGTCGACGATCAGAATGCTCCTGCCAACCATGCTCAAAATCCTCTTGTCATTTAACTGTCTTGCGCCGCATTAGATAACGGAATTATTGCAGTCGTGTGACAGTAATTTAGTCGCTTGGGCAATTCTCGGCACTCTGGTCTACCCTCTGGGTCCGAATCCTGACAACCACAAAAGGAAGGTTCCGATGACTCAAAGCACTTTTTCCTGGAAAGCCCTGCTGGTAACGGCTGCGTTGATGCTGCCGACACTGGCGTTTTCGGCTGAGCCAGCGATGACCACAGGCGGCATACTAGTGGACCATAAGGGGATGACGCTCTACACCTTTGCCAAGGATGCCGATGGCAAATCCATGTGCAACGACACGTGCGCCACCAACTGGCCGCCGCTGATGGCAGAATCCACCGACACACCCATGGGCAAGTGGACCGTGATTACCCGTGACGATGAAAAGAGCCAGTGGGCCTACAGCGGCAAGCCGCTCTACACCTTCGTCATGGACAAGAAGGCCGGTGACATGACCGGTGACGGCAAAATGGACGGGGCCTGGAAGGTCGCCAAGCCTTAGTACGACTCACTAAAGGTGAGGGGCCTGGCCCCTCATCGAAACCCGTAATCCGCCACAATCCCTACAAAAATCGCCAACCCGGCCCAGTGGTTGTGCAAAAACGCCTTGAAGCATTTCATGCGGTCCTTGTCCCGCGTATACCAGAACTCCCAGGCAAAACAGCCTGCCGCCGCCAGCAATCCAAGGTGGAACCAGCCGCCCAGCTCGAACCGCATACCCGCTAGCAACAGGCAGGCCAGCGACAGACCTTGCAGCGTGAGGATGATCACGCGGTCCGCATCACCGAACAGAATGGCGGTGGACTTCACGCCGATCTTCAAGTCATCGTCGCGGTCCGTCATCGCGTAATAAGTGTCATAGCCCACCGTCCACAACAAATTGGCGATGTATAACAGCCACGCCGTGGCAGGCAGGTGGCCGGTCTCGGCGGTGAACGCCATCGGCATGCCCCACGAAAACGCCGCGCCGAGCACCACCTGCGGATAATAGGTGTAGCGTTTCATGAACGGATAGCTCGCCGCCAGCGCCAGGCCGCCGAGCGACAGCAGGATGGTCGTGGCGTTGGTCAGCAGCACCAGCAGAAAGCTGATGCCCATCAGCACCGCAAAAAAAACCAGGGCCTCTTTCGAGCTGATCTTGCCGCTCACCAGCGGGCGCTGTTCGGTGCGCTTCACATGGCCGTCGACCTTGCGGTCGGCCCAGTCATTGATCACACAGCCGCCGGCGCGGGTCAGCACCACGCCCAACACGAAAATCACGATGTTGATAAAGGAAGGCGAGCCTTTACCGGCGATCCACAGCGCCCACAGCGTCGGCCATAGCAGCAGGTAGATGCCGATGGGCTTGTCCATGCGGGTCAGCTGAATGAAATCCCAGGCCCTGGGGTTCAGGTGGTTCAGGGACTTGAGCAGACGTTGATACATCAGCAGTTCTCCGGATGGTCATGCAGTGCATGCCAAAAGCTCGGCAGGAAGATTTCCGCCACCAGCACGCTCAGCGGCCCGCGATCAAACCGCGAGCGGCGCCCCCACAGGCCGTCGGCTTGGTCCGCGGTCGGCAGCCATTGCCTTGGGTAGTGGCACACCTCGATGGCCTGGCGGGTGAAGGCGTGGTCGCAGAACAGCAACTCGCCCAGCGAACGGCTACCCAGCTCATCCATGTGCAAGCCGTCGCCCTGCAAGGCACTGCGCGCCGCCACGCTGCGGGCAAACACCCAGGGCTGGCCGTGCCCGCGCAAATACACCTCGCGCACCCAGCCGATGCTAGCAGGGGCCAGGCCCAGCACCACGCATTCATCCTCGCGCAACGGCTGCCAGCCTTCGAACAGCGGCGTCACGCTGAAACCGTCGTTGGACAGCCACGTCAGCCGCCGCGTCAGCGAACCTTTGTCGAACAGCCAATTGAGTGCCAAGGGCGCGGGCAATGGGCGCAGAAGGCTCTGGGTCAGCCATTGGCAAGCATCGGGCGGGGCGGTTGAGTGCGGCACGGTGAGTCAGTATTGGCAGCAAAAGAGGCGGCGAGCTTACCATGGCGTCCTGAGCTTTTGCCGTGCGGAACCGGCCGTTTGCGCCGAACATGCTTGCATCTGCCGGCCCCGATCAGTACAAAACGCCCTGAGCCGCACGGCAACGTTGGTCTACCGACCGTCGGCCAAGATGCCTGGACCCTGAGGAAGTAAGTAATGAAGAAGTGGCAATGTGTAGTGTGCGGCCTGATCTACGACGAAAAAGACGGCTGGCCGGATGACGGTATCGCGCCGGGCACCCTGTGGCAGGACGTTCCGGAAGACTGGCTGTGCCCGGACTGCGGCGTGGGCAAAATGGATTTCGAAATGATCGAAATCGGTTAATCATTGACTTAAGAAACGTACTACAAGGAGAACGGAATGAACGCACCTGTCGTGATCATTGGCACAGGGTTGGCCGGTTACAACGTGGCCCGGGAGTTTCGCAAGCTCGACAGCGAGACCCCATTGCTGCTGATCACCGCAGACGACGGGCGTTCCTACTCCAAACCCATGCTCTCCACCGGCTTTGGCAAGAACAAGGAAGCCGATGGCCTGAGCATGGCGGAACCGGGCGCCATGGCCGAGCAACTCAAGGCAGAAGTGCGCACCCACACGCGCATCAGTGGCATCGACCCGGGCCACAAGCGCCTGTGGATCGGCGAAGAAGCGGTGGCTTACCGTGACCTGATCTTGGCCTGGGGCGCCGAGACTGTGCGCGTGCCGGTCGAAGGTGACGCGGCTGAGCTGATTTTCCCGATCAACGACCTCGAAGACTACGCACGCTTTCGGGCCGCCGCTGCCGGCAAGCGCCGTGTGCTGGTGCTCGGCGCCGGTTTGATCGGTTGCGAATTTGCCAACGACCTGATCTTGGGTGGCTATGAGATCGACCTGGTCGCACCATGCGAGCAAGTCATGCCGACCCTGCTGCACCCGGCAGCGGCCGCTGCCGTGCAAGCCGGGCTGGAAGGCCTCGGTGCGCGTTTCCACCTGGGCCCGGTGCTCAACCGCCTGCAGCGCACGGCTGATGGCCTGGAAGCGCACCTGTCGGACGGTGAAGTGATCCAATGCGACCTGGTGGTCTCGGCCATCGGCCTGCGCCCGCGCATAGACCTCGCCGCCGCCGCTGGCCTGCAGATCAACCGTGGGATCATGGTGGACCGTCACCTCAAGACTTCCCACGCCAACATCTATGCCCTGGGCGACTGCGCCGAGGTTGATGGCCTGAACCTGCTGTACGTGATGCCGCTGATGAGCTGCGCCCGCGCGCTGGCCCAGACCCTGGCTGGCAACGCCACGGCCGTGAGCTATGGGCCGATGCCGATCACCGTGAAAACCCCGATCTGCCCACTGGTGGTTTCCCCGCCGCCACGCGGCACCGAAGGCGTGTGGAGCGTCGAAGGGCAGGGCGCCGACATCAAGGCCTTGTGCCGCGACGCCAGTGGCCGCCTACTGGGTTACGCGCTGACGGGCAGTGCGGTGATGGAAAAACTGGCTTTGAACAAAGAACTTCCACCGTTACTGGCGTAAATACCGGTCGTTCTGTCGGAATCAGCACCTTCTTACCCCTAGAAAGGTCGCCGCGAGACTGGCGGAGCGTGCGAGGGCATGCCATCCTCACTCCCGTCTGCCGCAGAGTAGAGCCTGCGGCGCCTTGGGCGTTGCTCCATAAGAGAGCAACACGGACATAACAACAAAAAACCGTCAAAGAGGCTTCACTTATGCGTAAACCAGAACTCGCAGCCGCCATCGCTGAAAAAGCGGATCTCACCAAAGAACAGGCCAACCGCGTCCTCAACGCCGTTCTCGAAGAAATCACCGGCGCCCTGCACCGCAAGGACAGCGTCACCCTGGTTGGCTTCGGCACCTTCCTGCAACGCCACCGCGGCGCCCGCACCGGCAAAAACCCGCAAACCGGTGAGCCTGTGAAGATCAAGGCGAGCAACACCGTTGCGTTCAAGCCGGGTAAGTCGCTTAAAGACAGCGTCAACCCGTAAGAGCGGTACCGTCTGAAGGGCGGCGGGTTGGAAAAAAATGGGCACACCGACTGGGTCGGGTGCCCATTTTTTTGTGGGGGCGTTTGGCGCTTTTAACGAGTGCCTTCGACCAGTGCCTGGTCTTTCTCGCCCCCCCATGGATCGTCCAGCAAGTACTTGGCAGCGACTTTGCTGTCAGATGGTACCAAGGTGATTTTGTAGAAAATTTCGTCGCCTTCACAAACCTCGAAGTACAACGCGTAGTCGCGCTTTTCCAGATCCAGCTCGACTTTGAATTTTTCAGACGCGGATGCAATTTCCACATGTTTGGGATCCGCAACATGAAATGGCACGACGATGCAGCGCTGGGCCGTTTCATCCAGGTTGAAACTGCTTGCAAGAGCCAGATTCACGTTCGCCCCGAAAGCGTCTTCGGGCAGAGGGTCGAATATAACGTAGTCACTATGAAGTACGGCGCCCTGTTCAAGGTTGACCTTGCCCCATTGGCTGGCTGCCTCGTCGAAGGGACGCGAGCGAAATTGAATTTGGCTGTGGGATATCAGTAGATCTACGGATTGCGTGTTGTTTTTCATCAATAAACCTCGATTTTAATTCTGGTCCCATTGGGAAGGTCTGAAAGGGCATTGCCAATGCTCGATCCCGCCCCGCGATTATCGCTAGGGTCGATGTATTTGACGCTTGCACCGCTGCCACCCTCCTTAAACATTGCCATTGGCCATTCGTCCCGATCCTTGCCTGTTTTGGTTTTGATATCTTTCAAGCTGAGTTTGCGGTTGAGCTTGGCGGTATCACGTTGAATGGTGACGATGTAAGGATGGCCTTTCTTGATTGCCCCGTCGATGTGGCCGAATGTTTCCGGATACTCCGAGCGTTTCAATCTCAGTTTGTAGTCGTATTGCTTCGAGCGCGCCTTGCTCACCGTACAGCCAGCAAGACCGAGAGGATCCGTCCAGGTGAACGGGTTCAAAACGAATGCGTACAGATTGAATCCGCCCTCTAAACCGATAGGGTCTGGAGTCGAGAATCGTCCGATGTCTGGGTCGTAATGGCGGAACAGGTTGTAATGTAAGCCCGTCTCTCGATCCAGATACTGCCCCTGGAACCGTAGATTCTGCTCTTCGATGTAATACGGCTCACGCACCTCTTCTAGCGTGTTACCCCACACCCGGTAAGTCGCTCGCCATACAGTGTGGCCATCGGCCTCGGTCAGTTGCTCTGGCAACCCGTTCAGGTCGTTGTGGTAATAGCGAATCTTTTGTAACGGCCCAATTCCGTCGACGCGGGCTAAGGGTTGGTAGCCTTTGTCTTCGTAGATATAAAGGCTTGCTTGGCTGTGTTTATGCTCCTGCAACAGACGCAGGCCGCTCCACATGAACCGGGTTTCCCCCAACGGATACCCATCACCGCCATGCTCGGTTTTCCCAACCCTGCGCCCCAGCGGGTCGTAAGCCATCCTGACCACGCTACCATCGTCATTACGCACTTCAACCAACCGGCTTTCAGCGTCATACGCAAACCGCTGCACACCGCGCTTGGCACTGCGCTTCTCGATCATCCGCCCGAATGCGTCATAGCGATAACGCTTGTCCTGATACGTCAGCAGCTTGTTATGCACCACCAACCCGGCGCCGGCCTGCGGGCCGTCCAGCAGGTTGGCGGCGGCGTCGTAGGCAAAGGTTTCGCGCTGCCCATGCAGGCTGTCTTGGCTTGCGATGATGCGGCCGGTGGCATCGTAGTGCAGTAGTTGACGATGTTGCGCAGCGGGTTGCTGGTCGAGTTTGCCGATCAGGTTGTCGGCGGGGTCGTATTCGAACTGCTTTTGCGTCGCCGCGGGCATCGGCGATGGCTGGCTATTAAGGCGGCGTTGGCGTGAGCGCAGGCGGCCGCTGCGGTCGTATTCGCTGCGGGTGCTGAGCTGGCCTTGGGTGCGCAGCACTTCGCGGTGCAGGCGGTCGCGTTCGAAGTCGCTGATGACCTGGCCGTCGAGGTTGATCTGGTGCAGGTGGCCGCTGCCGTAGTACAGGCGATTGAGCCAGCGCCCGTCCGGCAGTTGGGTCTGGATCAGGTTGCCGAGTTCGTCGTAGTGATGTTGCAGCTTGCCGCCGGCACTTTGTTCGGCAAGCAACTGGCCGACAGCATCGTAGGCGAAACCCAACGCCTGGGCATTGCCTTGCAGATCAGTGAAGGTGACCGCCGTGAGCTGATCCACCGCATCGTAGCTGTACTCAGTGCGGCCATCGTCGGTGGTCTTGGCGACCAGTCGGCCGACCGCATCACGATCCAGCCGATGAACGATGGGCGCTGGCGGCGTTTCGGGGACCACCGCCAAGCCATTGCCATATGGCGCCGGAACGGCAGTCACCGCTGTGATGTTGTCCAGCCGGTCGTAGTCGTAGCGCTTGGCGCTGCCGTCGAGGTCTTGCTGTTCCGTCAGCCGATCCCCGGCATCCCACGCAAACCGATAGCTTTCACCGTTCTCATTGACCAGCGCTTGCAGCCGCCCGTAGCTGTCGTAGCCGAACTGCACCTGCCGCCCATGCGCGTCGGTGCGTTGGCGTACCTGGCCGCGTCGGTTGTGTTGATAGAGCGTGGTGTGCCCGGCCGGGTCGGTATAGCCCACCAACTGCCCGCTGGCATCGCGCTGGAAATGTTCGGTGCGCCCATCCGGCAGTTGGCAACTCAGCAGTCGCCCCAGGGTGTCATAGCTAAACTGCGTGCGTTCACCGAGAGCGTCGGTGATGACCTGCAAATAACCCCGCTCGTCGTAGCTGAAACGCGTTGGGTAACCCGAGCAATCGGTATGCTCGACCAATTGCCCGAACGGGTTCCAGCGCAGCTTTTTGCTTTTGCCGGTGGCGTCGATGATTTCCACGATCTGACCGTGGGCGTCATATCGGTAACGCGTGATGTAGCCCAGCGGATCAGTCTCGGCGATGCAGTTACCACGTGGGTCGTAGCGATACTGCCAGCTGTTGTCGGTGGCGTCGGTTTCAACCAGCGGCAACGCCCAATGCTCCAGCCACAAGGTCGAATCACTGCGGCCCAACGGGTCGGTTTCGCCGATCAGGTTGCCGCTCTCGTCGTAGCTGTATTCGTAGCGCCCGCCCTGCGGGTCGGTGGCGCTGAGCAACTGGCGTTCGTCGTTCCACTCGAACAGCCAGGTTTGACCGAGGTTGTCACTGTACTGAATGATCTGGTGCTGAGTGTTCCAGTGCCGAGTGCTGACACGCTGCAAACCATCGGTGATGCGGGTGCGCCCGGCCTGCAAGTCGTAGTCGAACTGGTAGGCGTCGCCCTCATCGGTCCAGTGCCGGACCACACGCCATTCCAGGCATTCAATCAATGCCCACTCATAGAAGCAGCGCAATCCGGTGGGCAATTGATGCTCCACCATGCGCCGCCCGGCATCGTAGGCGAATCGCCGCTGCACCTGGCCGGTTGCGTCGCGTACTTGCGCCAGATTGCCCTCAGCGTCATAGCCATAACTGACCAGCACTTCGCGACGTTGGTCCGGATAGAGGCGTTCGATGTGGGTCACATGGCCCTGATCACGGACCAGCTCAACTTGCACCAGATCGAACGTATCGCGCAGGCGCACCAGACGCTCGGCGGCGTCATAGTCGAGATAAATGCGGTTGTCGTTACGATCACCCAACTGGCTCAGGCGCAGTCGCGACGGGTTTGCTGGCGCAGGCTCGAACAAACGGTACACACCGTCGTCACTTTCGATCAGCAACTGCCCATTGAGGTGTCGCCGCACCGCCAGCCCTTCACCGGCGCTGAACACTGCGGCGCCCAAGGCAATCGAACCCATGTCGATAGGCCGGCCTTGTTCATCGGTGTAGACAAGCGTATCGCCGCCTTCGGGGTGGGGCAGTACGTCGACGCACACTTCGTAGGGTACGCTCCAACCGGCACCGAACAGGCTGCCTTGGCGTTCGTCGCGGCTGTTGTAGAAGCGTTGCCAGTCAATTGGGAAGATACCGGGCAGCACGAAATCCAGTTCCTCGACATCGCCGAGTATCTTCGCGCCTGTCGCAGCATGTACCGGGTTCGACGAACCCATCGCGGCATTGGCCGCAGCCCCCATGGCACTGCTGATGGCCATTGAGGTGGCACCGCTGACCAACATGCACGGAAGCTTGCTGAAAAATTTTCCCTTGCCACCCTTGAGCATCAACAACGCCGTGACCGCCAACCCAACCCCCGGCGTTTTGCCGCTGCGAATCTCACGCACCACCACCGAGCCGCCGCCGATGGTCACGTTGGAGGAAATCAGCCCCGACGACACCACTGTTGCATCGCACGTACTGCGGTCACCGCTGCGCACCGCCGGTTGGCCATTGACCGTGACCTTTTCCGAACCTTCTGCGAGAAACTGCGGCGGCATCGGCGGGTGCTTCATGCACACGACCAGGTCCAGCGGTTTAGGCACGGCGCCCGGCGCGGGCGTCGCGACGGTGGGGCGCCACATTTGCGAGAAGAAACCCTCGGCCATATCCAGGTAACTGGGTTCCGGTTCAGGCTTAGGCGCTTCCAGCTCGGTGCCAGCCGGCGTGACATGGGAGCTGATCGCCCCGGCGGCACGGGCGGCGGGGATGTTGTTGGTGAGCGTATTGGTGGAACCGGTGAGAATGTTCGCTTGCACCGTGGGCGGAAACAGGGCGTTGCTGAAGCCGTCGCATATCTTGGTCAGCCCTTTGTCCGCGCCACTCTTGCTCATGGCGAGGCCGACAATCGTGCCCACTACCGCGCCCAGTAGGAAGCAGCCGAGGCCGCCGGTGGCCACGGTAATGCCGGTGGCTGCGACCACGGCAGCCGTTGCCACGGCAGTGATCGCAATATTGGCCGCCACTTCCAGCACACCACCGAGGATGTCCGCCATCATCGAAGTGTGGGAAAGCGCATCGCCCATCCGGGCCGCCCATAACGCGTCAGACATGTAGGCAGCTCATCAAGAAATAGCGTCGAACGACAGTGAGTTCTTAATCGTCGCCCAATGCCCCGCCTCAGCATCCCCAAGCTTGTCCGCCTTCACATAACTCAAGGCGAGCATTTTGCGCGTACCTGGCAACACCAGGGCCAACTGGTACTGGAACACTTTGTCGTTGCCCTTGTTGAACTGGCTGCGCAGCTCAATCCCTTCCACCTCTTGGGCGGCGCCCAAACGCACGGTAACGCTCGGCTGGCAGCGTAAATCCTGCACCTGTTTTTCCAGGCGCTTGAGCTGGTCGTCGAAGTTGCTGTGCAGGGTTTCGCCTTCGCTGAGGAAGCTACGGCTGATGATCAAGGACGTGCCAAGTTCGGGGAACTTTAGGATATTGATCGACGCGTCCTGCAGCTCGCCCTCAGGCAGTTGAAACTGGAATTCGTTGATTCGGTACGTCATGGCAAACAGGTCTCGTCAGGAGCTTTTAGGCGCGGGGAATGCGGCTTTGATGTTGGCGTCGATGCTGGTTTTCATGCCCTGGCCATCGGGCGTTGCGCCGGGGCCGCCGCCGTTGTTCAGGTGCAGGACGCCGCCGGTATTGAATTCGGCATCGCCGCTGGCGTGGAAGCTGATATTGACGCCGCTCAGGTTGATCTGCCCGCTGGCGTTCAACTCCAGAATGCTTTTACCGCAGACCAGGCGCAGGTTTTCGCCCACTTCAATCACGTAGCTCTGGCTGATGCTGTCGGTTTTCCTCTGGCCCACAGAAAGGATGTCTTCGTGCTTGACGATGCGCACACGGTTATTCCCAATCGTCACCGTCTCGTTATGCCCAATACTCTTATTGCGGTCATGCCCGACGGAGTGGCTTTCATCCACCTCCACCACGATGTCCTGATTCCTCTCGGCATGGATATACAACTGCTCCAGTCCCTTCTTGTCCTCCATGCGGATTTCATTGAAGTTGGCCGGCGTGCCGCCCTTGCTCGAACGGCTTTTCATCCCGCTCTGGGTGGCGTTTTCCGGCAGGTCGTAGGGCACGGTCTGCTCGGCGTTGTACACGCGGCCGGTGATGATCGGCCGGTCGGGATCGCCCTCAAGGAAGCTCACAATCACTTCCTGGCCGATACGCGGAATCTGCATCGAGCCCCAGTTCTTCCCGGCCCAGGATTGCGACACGCGAATCCAGCACGAGCTGTTTTCGTTGGATTGGTCGTGACGGTCCCAGTAAAAGTGCACTTTCACGCGGCCGTACTGGTCGGTCCAGATTTCTTCGCCTTTGGGGCCGACCACCAAGGCGGTTTGCGGGCCTTTGACGATGGGCCGGTGTGTATTCGCCAGCGGGCGGAAGCTTTGCTGGGCGTCGATGCAGGTCAGGCTGCTTTCGAACTGCGCGGAGCCCGAGCCACCGCCGCTTTCCAGGCTTTCCTGGACGATGTAATAACGGCAACCGACGATCAGGTATTCGCGGTTCTGGTCCTGGCGGCTGAAGCCGGTGAGGCTGAACAAGTGGCCGGAGCCGAGGCCACGGGCGTTGCCGCTGAACTCGATCTGCTCATGCAGGGTTTGCAGGGCTTCAATGCGGGTGCGTGCGTAGTGTTCGCCGTCTTCACTTTGCACATAGGTGCCGGGGTAGTCGTACAGCGGGTAGTCGCCAGCGGTGTGCGGGCGCGGCATGGCCGAGCGCACGTCGATGCTGGCGCTGGGGCGTTGGAAGTCGTAGTCATTGAGCTCCAGCGAGCCCGGCTGTACTTCATGCGCCAGGTGCCAGTTGTGCATATGGTCGCGTTCGCGCTGCTGCTCGTCCTTGGGGTAGTACGGAATCGACGCGTAGCCCGGCACGGTGGTGTGGGCGCCGTAGGCGTCGGCCAGCACCAGCACATGGCGGTCCTGTTCATGGCGGAAGAAGTAGTAAATGCCTTCCTGCTCCATCAAGCGGCTGACGAAATCGAAGCTGGTCTCGCGGTACTGCACGCAGTATTCCCACTCGCGGTACGGCCGGCTCAGGGCGTCTTCGAAGTCAGAAAAACCCAGGTCGCGGAACACCTGCTTGATGATCTGCGGGATGCTCAGGTTCTGGAAAATCCGGCAGTCCGAAGTGCGGCTGAGCAACCAGAACCACGGCCGTAAGGTCACCTGGTAACTGGCGAACTGGCCCTGGTCGATGTTCTGACTGCTCCGCGCGACGATGCCGTGGAAGTGCCGCTCGCCGCCGTCCGCCAGCTGCAGGCCGACGCTCATCGGCTTGCCCAGCAACTGGTTGAGGTCGATGTTGGCGTCCAGCGAGGTCAGTTGCAGCTCATAGTTGAACAGCCTGCCCAGCTCTTCACCGCCGCCCATTTCATTGAGCAGCAGCACATCCGGCCCGAGCGGGCTGGTGATCTTGGCCAGGCGTGAGGCTTGGTTGAATAGCATCGGTTAACCCGTAAATGTCGTTATATCTGACGAAACCTAATCCAACTGTGGGAGGGGGCTTGCTCTCTCCCACAGTTGTGATCGCATTCCGTCAGGTCAATCGGCGTCGCTGAAGTCGTAGTGCAATTCGTTATCCCGGCTGCTGATACGCACACCCGCCAGCGCCTTGCCTTCGAGCATGCGCGTGAGGAATTCACGGCTCATGTCCGGCAACAGGCTGTTGGTGAGGATGGTGTCGATCATGCGCCCGCCGCTTTCGGTTTCGGTGCAGCGCGAGACGATCAGGTCGACCACCGCGTCGTCGTAATCGAAGGCAACTTTGTGCCTAGTCTCCACGCGCTTTTTGATGCGGTTCAGTTGCAGGCGGGTGATCGCCTTGAGCATCTCGTCGCTCAGCGGGTAGTAAGGAATCGTGACCAAACGGCCGAGCAGCGCCGGTGGGAAAATCTCCAGCAGTGGTTGGCGCAGTGCCTTGGCGATTTCTTCCGGCTCAGGGATATTCGCCGGGTCTTTGCAGACCTGGGAAATCAGCTCAGTACCGGCGTTGGTGGTCAGCAGGATGAGGGTGTTTTTGAAGTCGATCACCCGGCCTTCGCCGTCCTCCATCACGCCCTTGTCGAACACCTGGAAGAAGATTTCATGCACGTCCGGGTGGGCTTTTTCCACCTCGTCCAGCAGCACCACGCTGTAGGGTTTGCGCCGTACCGCTTCGGTCAGCACGCCGCCTTCGCCGTAGCCGATATAGCCTGGTGGCGCGCCCTTGAGGGTCGACACGGTGTGGGCTTCCTGGAACTCGCTCATGTTGATGGTGATCACGTTCTGCTCACCGCCGTACATGGCCTCGGCCAGCGCCAGCGCGGTTTCGGTCTTGCCCACACCCGATGTGCCGGCCAGCATGAACACGCCAATCGGCTTGCTCGGGTTGTCGAGCCCGGCGCGGGAGGTCTGGATGCGCTTGGCGATCATCTGCAGGGCATGGTCCTGGCCGATGATGCGTTTTTTCAGGTGCTGGTCGAGGTTGAGCACCGTCTCCAGTTCATTGCGCGCCATGCGGCCCACCGGTATGCCGGTCCAGTCGGCGACCACCGAAGCGACGGCTTGATAATCGACGGTCGGCAGGATCAGTGGAGTCTCGCCTTGCAGAGCGGTGAGGCGCTGTTGCAGGTCCACAAGTTGAGCGCGCAACTCATCGTTGCCGCTGTCGACCTCACCGACTTTTTCACGCAGCGTCGCGCGAGTGGCGAGCAGCTCATCCACCAGCGCTTTCTCTTCGGCCCAGCGGCTTTCCAAGGTCGCGAGGCGTTCACGCTCAGCGCTCAGCAGTGCTTCGCTGTTGCGTTGGCGCGCGCCAATCACGATGCCAATCGCATGCTCGCGGGCGATGATTTGCAGCTCGGTTTCCAGCGCTTCGATACGGCGGCGGCTGTCGTCCACTTCGGCGGGCACCGCGTGCAGGCTGATGGCAACACGGGCGCAGGCGGTGTCCAGCAGGCTCACGGATTTATCCGGTAACTGGCGGGCGGGAATGTAGCGGTGCGACAGCTTCACCGAGGCTTCCAGGGCTTCATCAAGGATCTGCACCTGATGGTGTTTTTCCATGGTCGAGGCCACGCCGCGCATCATCAGCAGCGCCTTGTCTTCCGATGGCTCGGCGACTTGCACTACTTGGAAGCGGCGGGTGAGTGCCGGGTCTTTTTCGATGTGTTTTTTGTACTCGGCCCAGGTTGTGGCGGCGACGGTGCGCAAGGTGCCACGGGCGAGGGCGGGCTTGAGCAGGTTGGCCGCGTCACCGGTCCCGGCGGCGCCACCGGCACCCACCAGGGTGTGAGCTTCGTCGATAAACAGGATGATCGGTTTGGGCGAGGCCTGCACGTCTTCAATCACTTGGCGCAGGCGCTGTTCGAACTCGCCTTTCATGCTGGCGCCGGCTTGCAGCAAGCCCACGTCAAGGCTGCGCAACTCCACGTCTTTGAGCGCGGGCGGCACGTCACCGGCGACGATGCGCAGGGCGAAACCTTCGACCACTGCGGTCTTGCCTACGCCAGCTTCGCCAGTGAGGATCGGGTTGTTCTGACGACGACGCATCAGGATATCCACCAACTGGCGGATTTCTTCATCACGGCCCACGATTGGGTCGAGTTTGCCGCTACGCGCCTGTTCGGTCAGGTCCACGGTAAAGCGCTTAAGCGCTTCCTGCTTGCCCATCGCGCTCGGCGCCATCGCGCCGCTGGCTTCGCCGGGCACGGCGCCGGCGTTGAAGCCGTCACTGGCACTCAACGCATTCTCGGGCGAGTCGCCGACGTATTCGTCAAAGCGTTCGCTCAGGGCTTCGGCCTTGATCTTGTCGAATTCGGCAGACAAACCCAGCAACGCATGGCGCAGGCTCGGCGTCTTCAGAATGCCCAGCACCAGGTAGCCTGTGCGCACCTGGCTTTCGCCAAACATCAGGCTGCCGTAGACCCAGCCGCGTTCCACGGCTTCTTCCACATGGGACGACAGGTCGGTGATCGACGTTGAACCACGTGGCAGGCGGTCCAGGGCCTCGGTCAGATCACGGGCCAGGCGCGCCGGCTCCACGTTGAACTGGCGGATGATGCGGTGCAGGTCCGAGTCCTGCAACTGCAGCAACTGGTGAAACCAGTGAGCCAGTTCCACATACGGGTTGCCCCGCAGTTTGCAGAACACGGTGGCGGCTTCGATGGCCTTGTAGGCCACGCTGTTGAGTTTGCCGAACAGTGCGGCGCGACTGATTTCACCCATGCTCTGGATTCCTTGGGGTGGTGGCGTGATCGGCGTAGTGCCGTGCCAGGATTAGGTCGTTGGCGTCGTGCGCGGGGCAGCCGAGCCACGTGTTGAAGCCCAGGCGGAACTGGCCGTTAAGCTGCAGCTTCGGGACTTCAGGTTGTTGCAAAACCAGGTTCAAGTCCCAGTCCAATTCATGGCCCAGGTACTCGGCCACCCACGCCACCAGCTCGTTGAATGGCTGGCTGCCGGGCAGCATGCCCATGTAGTCATCCAGGTTGAGTGGGCCGAGGCGGATACGAAATTTATGCTGGCGATCCCACACGTGGCTGCCCAGGCAGAAGTCCACGCCCAGTTGGTTGGCGCTGACACTCACGCGGCTGCGTTCGGGTAATTTCAGCCATTGGCCGACGTATTCTTCGATCTCCACCGGCAGGCCGAAGTACTCGCCGAGAATCGCCTTCAAACCGTCCGGATAGCGGGTTTGCGCTGACAGGTGGCCGCTGTAATGCAGCTTCGCCGTGTCAGGAATCAGCCCTTGGTTGAGCAGGCTCGGCATGCCCCTACCACTCAGTGCCGCCAGGCGTGCCGACCAGTAATCATCGTCCGGGCGGTCGTGGCTGACCGTCGGCCGCGCCTCGGCCCAGGCTCGGTAAAACAGGCTGAGCAAGCGATGATGGAACACATCCAAAAACTGTTTGCTGGTGCTGTCGGCGTTGTTGCGCTGGCGTTCACGCACGTACTCGGTGATGTGCAGCGGCAGCGGGCCGTTGGGGCCGCCGAGGCCGAAGAAGAATTGCTCCAGCCGCGCCGGCTTGCCGTCGCCGCCGGGATCGACCGAAGCCAGGGTGGCTGGGGCGAAGGTGCAATCGGCTTGCTGCCCCAGGCGCAACGGGTCATCCGCCAGGCGCAGGGAATGGCCCAGGCGCGGCAGGTCCGGCGATTCGCACTCGATACGCCGCAGCGCCTGGAAGAAATCGTATTCCCAGGGCTCCTGATGCATCGCATTCAGTGTGTTCACAGGGTCGGACGACGCCCGGGCTTGGCTTTCCATCGCATGATCTCGCCGCGTTCGGTGGTACGGATCACCGTCTCGGTAAAACTGTTGATCGACACATAACGTGCCAAAAAGCGCTCCAACACCGCACCGAGCAGGAACACGCCGGTGCCGCGAAACGCGTTTTCATCGAATTCCAGGGTGATTTCCAAGCCGCGGCCAAACACAATCGGGCCGGGCATCGGCAAGCGGCGGGTCACCGCTTTGCTGCTGACCTCGCGCAACCCTTCGATCTGCAATTGCAGCGCCGCGTCGTTGCTGTCGCCATACAAGCGCAACAGTTCGCGCAAGGCAGCGGCGCCCTGGCCTTGCTCGCTCAGCGACAAATAGTTGAGCGACAACTGGCTGATCAGGCGCCAGGCCTTGGCATCGTGGGCGTGGCTGGCGCGCGGGCGGCTCGGCCCGCAGACGCAGCGCACCGACAACACCGGCGCGCTGTCGGCCAAGGTGAAGTCGGTCTTGCCGTTTCCCACGCTCATGAACAGCGGTAAATCGCGATTGGTGCACAGCGCGGTCACACCAAGTTGGCGTAAGTCATGGCGGTAAGGCGCTTGCTGGCTGTCGACCAGGCTGACAAAGGTTTCGCTGCCCACGTAGGTAGAGCGCGGACCATTGCGGCGTTGGTCGCTGGACAACACGCGGGGCTCTCGACGCAGCGTGTAGTAAGCCTGATCGCGCCCATAGCGTGACGGGTCGCGCACCGCATAGAACGGCAGGAACGGCTGCTCCGGCCCGGTGCCATGGCCGGTGATACCACTGAGCGAGTGAATCTCGAAATCCATCGGCCGCGTGCGGTCGGCGATCACATGGTGTTCGTTGATGCGGTCGGACAAATGGATACGGTCCACGCGTTTGGGGAACAGGTTGATCGCTGGTGTGCAGAACGGCAGGAACTGCGCGGCGCCAACGCTGCCTTCCAGGCTCGGCTCGTGACGGTCGAACAGCACGATCAGCTCCAGCTCCTGGCCGTCGCAGCGTTTGACCGCACGGCTCAGCTCGGCGAATTCGACGAACAGGAAGCGCTGGGGCAGGGCAAAGTATTCCTGCAGCAGCCGATAGCCCTGGAACGCGCGGGCCACCACCGGCATGGCCGCGTCCGCATCGTCAAAGCCTTTGGCGCGCAGGGCGTCTTGCGGCAGGCGCTCGACCCAATCACCGCCGGGCTTGCGTGCAAACACCGCGCAGGCATTGCCCAGCAGTTGTTCGTAGAGGCGGAACGGCTGTTCATCCGCGCCGCTCAGGTACAGCGGCAGGCTGTCGAGGTCGAGGCTGTTGAATGGCAGTTCGGCGCCAGTGCGCAGGGTCAGGCGCAAGCCGGCCTTGGCTTTCGGCTCGCTGGCAGCCAGGCGGCCGAGTACGGCGGCGGGGTTGCCGAAGTACTCGGCACCGCTGACCTGCAACGGCCACAGCGTCACCGGGTGCGCGGTGCGGTACTCGCAGCAGGTCTGGGTTTCGCGGCCCAATGCGGCACGCAAGACGGTGTCGCGAGGCAGCGGGAAGCCGCTGGCCAGCGAGCCTTCGTCGGGGTCGGTTTGCAACTGCACCACGGTCATCGACGGCGTCGGCGCCAGGTAGTGCGGGTAGGCGATTTCCAGCAGGTTGTGGGTGAAGGTCGGATACTCGGCGTCAAGCTTGAGTTGCACGCGGGCGGTGAGGTAGGCAAAGCCTTCGAGCAAACGTTCGACGTACGGGTCGGCGCAGTCCATACCGGACAGGGTCAGCCGACTGGCGATCTTCGGGTATTCCTTAGCGAACTCGGCGGCGCTTTCGCGCACATGGTGCAGCTCTTGGTTGTACAGCTCCAGCAGGCGCGGGTTCATGGGCGCCTCCGCTGGTCGGCATTCACTACGCGCACATGGCCGGATTCCAGGTCGAGGTCGGTTTGCAGCAACAGGCGCAGCGGCACCGGCTGCGCCCACAGGTCGCCTTCGATCTCGAAACTCAGGGCGTTATGGTTCATCTCGCCATGGCCGACGCGGGCTTTGACGCGCAGGGTGTGGCGCAAAATACGCGGCTCAAACGTGGCGATCGCCTGGTAGATCAGGGCTTCCAGGGCCTTGATGTCGACACTGGAGACGCTGTTGCCCGCGAGTGCCGGCAGGCCGTAATTGACCACCGACGTACCGGCTGGGGTGTGCAGCGTGGCATCGGCATCCAGCAACGACGTGGTGTTGAGCAGCCACGCCAGGTCGCGCAAAACCGAGGCTTTCAATTGGGTCAGGGACAGCACGCGTTTGTCGGCGCTTTCCTTGGGATTGGTTGGGTCGTCGTCGGTCAACCGGTCCAACAGGGACGGTTGCAGACGGTCGCGGGAAGCGATTTCAGTTACCACTAAAGCAGCTCCACGGACGGGGTGTGAGGGGGACGGTTTTTACGCGGGGGCATATGCCTGTGGCCGTGGCGGGGTGCCACGGCCACAGGGCTATCAGCGCTTGGTGTTGGAACGGATGTTCCAGCCAAACTTGATCGCGCCGCCGTCTTTGGTGCCGTCGGCTTTCTGCGGCTGGTAGTCGACCATCACCTGAGCGAAGTTCAGGGTGACGTTTTCGGTCAGGCGATCATCCGTGCCCGAGCCGCCGGTGCTCAGGGAAGTCACCAGCACTTCTTCCAGGTTGATCACCATGTACTCGACCTGGCTTTCGCCCCCGGCCTTACGCACGGTCAGCTTGACCTTGTCGATGTGCTTACCGCTGGCGCAGTGCATCATCAGGTTCGGCGAGGCCTTGTCGACGTACTTGGTCAGCGACAGGTCCTGGATATTCACCTTGCCTGCGCCGCCGCCACCGCCAACATGCATGTTGCCGGACTGGGCCATGCCCCAGCTCCAGTTCAGCACGTCGATTTCGTCCTTGTGGGCTTTGTCCATGGACTCGCCCTTGATGTCGCCGATCTTGATGAAAATATCAACAGCCATGTTTTCTCCCTGTGTGGCGTGCGCCACTCGATTTGGTTTGTGTGGGAGCGGGCTTGCTCGCGAAGGCGTTGGATCAGTCAATACATGTGCTGACTGACACTGCGCCTTCGCGAGCAAGCTCGCTCCCACAGTAGAGCGAGTTCGCTTTTACTTACGCGCTTTTCGCCGAAGGCAGCTTCGATACCAGGCGCAGCGACACGGTCAGCCCTTCGAGCTGATAGTGCGGGCGCAGGTAGAACTTCGAGTTGTAGTAACCCGGGTTGCCTTCGACGTCTTCCACGATTACTTCAGCGGCAGCCAATGGGTGCTGGGCCTTGGTGGTTTCGGTGGAGTGCGCCGGGTCGCCGTCGACGTAGTTGAGGATCCAGTCCTGCAACCAGCGCTGCATCTCGTCCTTCTCTTTGAAGGAACCGATCTTGTCGCGCACGATGCACTTCAAGTAGTGGGCGAAACGGCACGTGGCGAACAGGTACGGCAGACGCGCGGCCAGGTTGGCGTTGGCGGTGGCGTCCGGGTCGTCGTATTCGGCCGGTTTCTGCAACGACTGGGCGCCGATGAAGGCGGCGAAGTCGGTGTTTTTCTTGTGCAGCAGCGGCATGAAACCGTTCTTCGCCAGTTCTGCTTCACGGCGGTCGCTGATGGCGATTTCAGTCGGGCACTTCATGTCCACGCCACCGTCATCGGTCGGGAACGTGTGGGCCGGCAGGTTTTCCACTTCACCGCCGGACTCGACACCACGGATGCGCGAGCACCAACCGTAGTGTTTGAACGAACGGTTGATGTTCACCGCCATCGCGTACGCAGCGTTGGCCCAGGTGTACTTGGAGCTGTCGGCACCGTCGGTGTTTTCTTCGAAGGCGAAGGCTTCCACCGGGTCGGTTTTGGCGCCGTACGGCAAGCGTGCGAGGAAGCGCGGCATGGTCAGGCCGATGTAGCGCGAGTCTTCCGATTCACGCAGCGAGCGCCAGCCGGCGTATTCCGGGGTGGTGAAGATCTTGGTCAGGTCGCGCGGGTTCGACAGTTCCTGCCACGAGCCCATGCCCATCACGGTCGGTGACGCTGCCGCGATAAACGGGGCGTGCATGGCGGCGCAGACTTTCGACAGCTCGCCCAGCAGTTCGACGTCGGGTGGCGATTGGTCGAAGTAGTAATCGCCTACCAGGCAACCGTACGGTTCGCCGCCGAACTGGCCGTATTCTTCTTCGTACATCTTCTTGAAGATCGGGCTTTGGTCCCACGCCGTACCCTTGAATTTCTTCAGGGTTTTGTGCAGGTCCGGCTTGGAGATGTTGAGCACGCGAATCTTCAGTTGCTCATCGCTCTCGGTGTTGTTGACCAGGTAGTGCAGGCCACGCCAGGCGCTTTCCAGCTGTTGGAAATCCTGGTGGTGGATGATCTGGTTCACCTGGGCGGTGAGCTTGGCGTCGATGGCGGCGATGATCGATTCAATCGACTTGATCGCGTCATTCGATACCAGGTCCGTCTGCGCCAGAGCCTGTTCGGCCAGGGTGCGTACGGCGGTTTCCACGGCTTCGCGGGCACGCTCGGTCTTGGGTTTGAATTCTTGCATCAGCAAGGATGCGAACTCACTGGTTTCCTCGGTTGCGCCCAGGTTCTGAGCGCCTTCGCGGGCGGTATTGTCAGTCATGATTACTGGTCCCCTGCTGGCTTAGGCGCGCTGGCAAGTGCCTGAAGCAGTGCCGGGTCCTTGATCGCCTTCATGATGATTTCTTCAGCGCCGGTCTTGCCGTCCATGTAGGTCAGCAGGTTGGCCAATTGGGTGCGGGCTTCGAGCAACTGCTTAAGCGAGTCGACCTTGCGGGCCACGGCGGCCGGGCTGAAGTCGTCCATGCTTTCGAAGGTGATGTCCAGGCTCAGGTTGCCTTCGCCGGTCAGCTCGTTCGGTACGTGGAACGCCACGCGTGGCTGCATGGCCTTGAGGCGCGAGTCGAAATTGTCGACGTCCACTTCAAGGAACTTGCGGTCGGCCACGGGCGCGAGCGGTTCGGCAGGCTTGCCGGCGAGATCGGCCATCACACCCATCACGAAGGGCAGTTGGACCTTTTTCTCGGCGCCGTAAAGCTCGACGTCGTACTCGATCTGCACTCGAGGCGCGCGGTTGCGCGCGATGAATTTCTGAGAACTTTGCTTCGCCACGTTGCTGCTCCTGGTCGCTTGAGCGACGGTGTTGTTACTGCACAGCTGGGCGGCTTACTCGCCGTCCGGGCCGCGCAGGTTTTCAAATTGGGACATGCCGTCGGGAATCAGATTGCGCACGATGGCCGCAAAGTCGGCATGCACCAGATTCTTCGCCCGGTTCAACAGCACCGGCAGCGGGCTCGAAGGCTCGTGTCGGGTGTAGTACGCAAGGATCTTGTCGAGGCTGCGCAGCACGTCATCGCGGTTGGCGATGTCGCCGGTCGGGCGCGGGGCTGCGGGGGCAGCGGCGTATTCAACCGAGGGGGCATTGTCGTCACTGACGGCCTCGGGCTCGCTGCTGGTATCGCTGTTCGGTACGCATTGGTTGAGGACTTGCAGCGCCTGCTTGAGCGGTTGCTTCAACAGGCTGAGGTCCACGCCCTGGGCCGAACCGACCTGGTCGCTGACCTGTTGTTCGATGGCTTCGCAGGCGGCACGTGCGGCGCTCAAGGCATCGCGGGTGGCTTTCAGTTGTTCGGGGTCGCTGTCGAGGAACGCGGCGCTGAGTTGCTGGGCGCCGAGCTGTTCGTCGGGGAAACTCATCAAGCCGCTGGCGTTCAGCGCGGCGCGCAGGCTCACGGGGCCGAAGGTGCGCGAGCGCGTGAGGATGCTTTCGCGCAGCAGGCGAATGGTCGCATCGCTGGTCAAGCCGGACAGGGCATTGATGCGCACGGTGGGGTCGTTATCGTCGTCGGCATCCAGGCGCGGGTGCAGGTCGGCCCAGTATTCGCGCAGCAGCGCGTTGATCAGCGTGAGGGTGTCGGCTAGTCCGGCGACACCTTGGAGGGCGAGGGAACTTTGCAGCAGGAAATGGGTGATGCGCAGGTCTTTGCTGCGCTGCAACAAGTCGAGGCTTTGTTGCTGGATGCTGCGCCAATCCGGCGGTTCAGCAGGCAGGATCGAGTCGCCCATGCTGCGCTCGGGTTGGCCCTTGGCGGCACGCTCCAGGTGGAGAAAGTCCGCGTCATATTCCATGTCTTCGCCACACGGCGAAGTCGCGGAAACGGCGGTGAGCAGCAACGGCACATCCACTGAAATTGATCTCCCTATCAGCCCGTTAAATGGCGGGCAATTCATGCACTAGTTGCACGATGAACTAGGCATGTTTTCTTGGTCATACTGGAACTTTGAACTCAAGTTGATTTCAAAGTGCCATCATTGGTATTCAAGAAGTTGTGCATTTTTGGTGTAGTAGTTAGGCCTTGTCAAGGTAAGCTATTCGCCCTCTGTGACAGATGTGCGGTGTTTAACAACCTGCGCGACCGGTGAGTCGAGTGGTGCACCTGAATAGGATTTTTGTCATGGAGCCCAGTTAAGATCAGCGATGATGCTGGCATTAGCAGGCTGTGAGGGTCGATTTCACGACCTGGTGGGATCTCTGGGGAATCGTCGTCCCCGGGAATCGACTGCGCGCGAAGTATCAGCAAGGAGGCAAGATGTCGCTGTGTTTGACTATTACTAGTTATCACAAGATTACCCCAGGGCAGTGCCCCGAAAAGTCAATGAACCAGGGCTCGTTGGCTATCGGCCGCAGCTCGGATAATGACTGGGTATTGCCTGACCCTGAGCGCCTGGTTTCTTCACAGCACTGCGTCATTCAATACAAAGATGGCCGTTATTATTTGACCGATAACAGCACCAACGGTGTTGAGCTGGTTAACGCCGGCATCCGTCTGCGCAGGGGCAACAGCGAGCTGCTGCAAGATGGCGAACTGATCCGCATCGGCGATTATGAGATCCAGGCGCGCATCGACTTCAACGTGCAAGCCGTCGACAGCCAGGCGTTTGCCGGTGATTCGCCGAACAGTTTTGAAGCGCTGATGGGCGCTGTCGCTAGTACGCCAGCGGCCACACCGGTGATCGCGCCGCAGTTCCAGGGGGCCTCGTCGATGGACACGCTGCCGGACCTGTTCGACTTCCTCAGCCCCGCCGCCGTGCCACCACCGACCGTGGCAGACCACGTGCCGTCCGAGCAACACGACTTCCGCCCGCCGACGCCGGTCGCCGTACCGGTGGTTGAGAGGCCGGTGGTTGAGACACCGATGGTGTCCGGTTCGGTGATTCCCGAAGACTGGGACCTGTTTGGCGATACGTCGGCACCGGTCGTCAGCGCGCCGCCGCCTGCGTCGCCACCACCGCCACCTGCTGCGGTCATCCCGACACCCGCTACGGTCATCCCGCCGCCACCTGTGGTCGAGTCCGTGCTTCCCATGGCCGACAGTCAACAGCCCGACCTCCTGCAAGCTTTCCTGCGTGGCGCTGGCCTCGACCAATTGCGCCTCGACAAGGCCCAAGCAGAAGCACAGATGGAAAGCATCGGTCGCAGCTATCGGTTGATGGTTGAAGGCTTGATCGACGTGTTGCGTGCCCGCGCCAGCCTCAAGGGCGAGTTCCGCATGCAGCAGACGATGATTCAGCCCGCCGAAAACAATCCGTTGAAATTTGCACCGAACGCCGACGAAGCCTTACTGCTGCTGCTTCGTCATGGAAACCAAGCGTTTATGGCGCCGGATATCGCTGTGCGCGACAGTTTCGACGACCTGCGCGCCCACCAGTTGGCCGTGATGGCCGGCGTGGAAGCGGCGATCAAACACCTGCTCATGCGTTTTGAACCGGCGCAGCTGGAAGAGCGCATGGGCAAGCCTGTTGGGCTGTCGAGCCTTTTCAACGGCTCACGCCAGGCCCAGTACTGGCAGCAGTTCACCGAGCTCTACAGCAATATTTCCCGCGAGGCCCAGGAAGATTTCCAGGACCTGTTCGGCCGCGAATTCAGCCGAGCCTACGAAGAACACAGCGCACGACAGCGTCGTTAATTCGCGACGCAGTAATGGATAAAACGGATAGCTAAGTACGTCATTGAGGACGCAGGATGATTCCCAGGTTTTTACTCGCAGCCGCCACAGCGCTGCTATTGACGGCGTGTGCCAAGGATGCCGCCAAGCCCGAGGCGGCCGCCGAAGCTGAGGCTGGCACCGCCGCCATCGAGCTGCACTTTCACGCGATTGCCGGGCTCAACCCCGGCGCGAACGGCCAGGCCGCGCCGGTGCGCGTGCGCATCTTCGAACTGAAAAACGCCGCTACCTTCAGTCGCGCCGACTACTTTGCGCTGGCTGATCGCGCGCAATCCACCCTCGGCCTCGACCTGCTGGACCAGGACGAAGTGATGGTGCAGCCCGGCCAGCAACTGAGCATCCAGCGCGACCTCGATCCGTCCACCCGCCAGATCGGCTTGCTGGTGGGCTATCGCGAGTTGGATCGCGCGCAATGGCGCACGGTACTCATCGTGCCAGCGCGCCAATACACCGAATACCAGATCAGCCTCGATGTACGCGCCGTGCGCGCCGACGTCGTGGTTCCCCCATCCAGCCCTGCCCAATAACAAGCAATCGGAGCCCCCATGTCCTGGAACAATCGCGTGGTCTGGTCGGAAGGCATGTTCATCGGAACGCAGCACTTCCAGCAGCATGACCGTTACCTGGAAAACCTGATCGACGCCCGCAGCCGCCCGTTGTCCGCCGACGCCTGGGGTTTCTCCGAGTTGCTGATCGACCAGGGCCTGTTGGCTCAGGGCAAGCTGGCGATCGTGTCGGCGCGCGGCCTGTTGCCGGATGGCACGCCGTTTAATATCCCCCAGGACGACTTGGCGCCGAGCCCGTTGAATATCGACGACAACCTGCGCGATGGCCTGGTCTACCTGGCCTTGCCGCTCAAACGTGCCGGCGCGCGTGACACGGTGGATGACGGCGAAGACCTCGGTGCCGCCCGCTACGTCAGCCAGGTGCGCGAAGTGCGCGACGACAACGCCCCGTTCGAAAACCGTGCACCGGTGGCGGTGGGTTCGCGCGCGTTACGCCTGCTGACCGCGCAAGATGGTATCAGCGATTACGCTGCTATCGGCGTGGTGCGCATCAAGGAAAAACGCTCCGACCGCGCGTTGGTCCTCGATGACACCTACATTCCGCCGGTCCTGGACGTTGCGGCCAGCAAGCCGCTGACCGCGTTTCGCAGCGAACTGCTGGGCCTGCTGCACCAACGTGGCGAAGCCCTGGCCGGCCGTGTGGTCGCCTCGGGCGCCGGTGGTGCATCGGAGATTGCCGACTTCATGCTGCTGCAACTGGTCAACCGCGCGCAGCCGCTGCTCCAGCATTTCAGCCAGTTGAGCCCGTTGCACCCGGAGCGGTTTTTCAGCGAACTGGTCAGCCTGGCCGGTGAGTTTTCCACCTTCTCAACGTCAGGCCGCCGCCCGCAGGAATACCCGCAATACCAACACGACGACCTGGCCCTGAGCTTCACCCCGGTGATGGCAGCCTTGCGTGAGGCGCTGTCGATGCTGATCGACAGCAAGGCCACGCCGATTCCGATCGTGGAGAAAGCCTACGGCGTCCACGTGGCGATGCTCGCTGACAAAACCCTGCTCGACAGCGCCAGTTTCATTTTGGTGGTGCGTGCCGACGTGCCCAGCGAAACCCTGCGGGCGCGCTTCGGCCAGCAGAGCAAGGTCGGCTCGGTGGAACACATCCGCGACATGGTCAACCTGCAACTGCCGGGCATCGGTCTGCTGCCGTTGCCGGTGGCGCCACGCCAGCTTCCTTATCACGCGGGCTCCACCTATTACGAGCTGGACCGTGGTAGCGAGCACTGGCAACAGTTGAGCAACTCCGGCGGTTTTGCCTTCCACATCGCCGGGCAGTTCCCGGGCTTGAACCTGGCCTTCTGGGCGATCCGAGGATAATCCGCGATGCATCCCAATGATGATGACCGCACCCAGTTCATGCCGCGCCCGGGCGGCCGTGCGCCGGAACCCGCGCGTGCAGAACCCGCGCCGCTGTCGATGCCGGTTGCGCCGATCCTGACGGGCAAAAGCCAGGGCCTCAACCCGCTGGAAAGCGCCGCCGGCCCTTTGCTGGCGCTGCTCACACGCTTGCGCAACACCATTGCGCACCCGGCGCCGGCCAGCCTGCGCGCGCAGTTGCTGGCCTACCTGCGACAGTTCGAAGAGCGCGCCGAAGCCGCCGGTGTGGCGCGCAACGAAGTGCTGCTGGCGCGTTACGCACTGTGCACCGCGCTTGATGAAGCAGTGCTCAGCACGCCATGGGGTAGCACCAGCGACTGGGGCAAGCAGAGCCTGTTGATCACCGTGCACAACGAGGCCTGGGGCGGCGAAAAAGTCTTCCAGTTGCTCGACCACTGCCTGCAAAGCCCGCGCGAACGCCTGTACTTGTTGGAGTTGTTGTACCTGTGTATGTGCCTGGGTTTCGAAGGCCGTTACCGTGTGATTAACGACGGTCGCAGCCAGTTGGAAGCCTTGCGTGAACGCACCGCCGCCGCCATTCGCAGTGCACGTGGCGAACACGAGCGCGAGCTGTCGCCGCACTGGCGTGGCGTGACCGTGGCGCGCGACCGCTTGGCGCAATTCATGCCGCCGTGGATCGCCGTGGCCATCGGCCTGGCGTTGTTGTTGGCGCTGCTGTTCGGCTTGCGTATGAAGCTGGCGTCGGATGCCGAGCCAGTGTTCAAGAATATCCATGCCCTAGGCGAGATCCCGGTGCAGTCCATCGACCGTCCGGTGGCGCAACCGAAGGTCATCGAAAGGCCACGCTTGGCCGGTTTTCTGGTGGAAGACATCAAGGCTGGCCGCGTGGCTGTGGAAGACAAAGTCGACCGTTCCGTCGTGACGATCAGGGGCGACGAGTTATTTGCATCCGCCAGCTCCAGCATCGTCGATGGCTACCAGCCGCTGATGCTGCGCATCGCCGACGCCATCCGTAAGGTCAAGGGCCAGGTGCGCGTCACTGGGCACAGCGATAACCGACCGATTGCCACGCTGCGTTTCCCGTCCAACTGGGCGTTGTCCGAGGCCCGAGCCAAGTCGGTGCTGGAGATTCTGGCGGCCAAGACCGGTCAAGCGGATCGCTTCAGTGCCGAAGGCCGAAGCGACACCGAGCCTGTGGCCACCAACGCCACCGCAGAAGGCCGTGCCCGCAATCGTCGGGTTGAAATCACCGTATTGGCGGAGGGCGTCGAGTGAAGGCGTTTTTCAGTTTCATGATTCGCTGGGTGATCCCCGTACTGGGCTTGGTCGCTCTGAGCCTGATCATCTGGTTTGTGGGGCCGTTGCTCGACGTGCTGGTGCCGGAAGGACGGCGCTGGGCGCTGATTATTCTGGTGTTTGCGGTGTGGATCGCTTACCGCGTGTTCCGCATCCTCCAGGCCCGCCGACAGGCCGCCGAAGTGATGCGCAGCCTGGCCGCGCAAACGCCGGTCGACCCTAACAACGTCGCGACTGCCGAAGAGTTATCGACCCTGCGCCAGCGCATGGACGAAGCCTTGGCGCTGCTGAAAAAGGCCAAGCTCGGCGGTGATGAACGCCGCAACCTCTACGAGTTGCCGTGGTACGTGATCATCGGCCCGCCGGGCTCGGGCAAGACCACCGCGCTGGTCAATTCCGGCCTGCATTTTCCACTGGCCGCGCAGTTGGGCGCCGGTGCGGTGCGCGGCGTCGGCGGTACGCGCAACTGCGACTGGTGGTTTACCGATCAAGCCGTGTTGCTCGACACCGCTGGCCGCTACACCACCCAGGACAGCAACTCGACGGTGGATAAAGCCGCGTGGCTGGGCTTCCTCGACCTGCTGAAAAAGCAGCGTTCGCGCCGGCCTATTGATGGCGCGTTTATCGCCATCAGCCTATCGGACTTGTTGCTCGGCAGTGAAGCCGAACGTGCCGCCCATGCTGCGGCGATTCGCTTGCGTATCCAGGAGCTGTACACCCAGTTGGGCGTACGTTTCCCGATCTACCTGATGCTCACCAAGCTCGACCTGGTACCGGGCTTCATGGAGTTCTTCGACAACCTGAGCAAGGAAGACCGCGCGCAGGTGTGGGGCATGACCTTTGCCCTGGATGACGGCAAAAGCAGCGACAGTCCGCTGGCGACGCTGCAAAGCGAGTTTTCCGGGCTGGAACAGCGTCTCAACGAACGCTTGGTAGAGCGCCTGCAACAGGAGCGCGACCCGGCGCGGCGCGACCTGATCTACGGTTTTGCGCAGCAGTTCGGCGCGCTGAAGGATTGCCTGCAAAGCTTCCTCGAAGGCGTATTCAAACCCAATGCCTTTGAAGAGCGCGTGCTGCTGCGCGGCGTGTATTTCACCAGCGGCACCCAGGAAGGCAGCCCGATTGACCGCTTGATCGGCGCCATGGCCCAGAGCATGAACCTGGACCGCCAGCACTTGGCGCGCCAGAGCGGCACCGGGCGCAGTTACTTCATCGAAAAGCTGTTCACTGCCGTAGCGTTTGCCGAGCGTGGGTTGGTGGGGGTGAACCCGAAGGTCGAGCGTCGGCGCAAATGGCTCGCACGCGGTGTGTTGGCGGCCACCATCGCCTTGGTCGTGGTGGTCAGTGGCCTGTGGTGGGTGAGTTATCGCGCCAACCAAGCCTATATCGCCCAGGTCGATCAGAAGGTTGCGCCACTGGGCCAGACGGTGCAGAACCTCAGCCCGGCGCAGCGTGAGGTTCTCGCTGTGCTGCCTTTGCTCAATGCGGTGAAGAACCTCGCGGGTGATTCGCCAAGCTGGTCCGAAGGGCTGGGCTTGTATCAAGGCGACATGCTCGAAGCCGAGTCCGCCAGCGTCTACCGCAAGCTGTTGATTGCCGTCTTCGCGCCACGCCTGGTGACGCGCATCGAAGAGCAACTGCACGGTGGCGGCAGTTCCGACTTCCTGTACGAGGGCCTTAAGGCTTACCTGATGCTCGCCGACGCTGAGCATTACGATCCGGACTTCATCAAGGCCTGGATCGCCCTGGACTGGGATCGCAACCTGCCGCGCGACCTGCCGGCCGATCAGCGCCAGGCGTTGAGCGGGCACTTGCAGGCGCTGTTCGAGCGCCACCCACCGAACGCACGGCTTGACCCGCGGCTGATCGACGACTTGCGTCGGCAACTGCAACAACTGCCGGTGGCCCAGCGCGTGTATGACCGAGTTAAACGTCAAAAACTGCCCGAAGGCATCCCCGACTTCCGTCTCAACGAGGCCGCCGGCCGCGATGCTGCGTTGGTGTTCAGCCGTAAAAGTGGCAAACCGTTGGGTGAGCCGCTGAGTGGGTTCTTCACCGCCCAAGGCTATCGCCAGGCGTTCCTGCTCAGCAGCCTGAACCAGGCTGGCACCCTCGCCGAAGAGCAATGGGTGCTAGGGCGCGAGCAGGCCGACCAGCAGAACGTGGTCAGCCTCGCCGCCGATGTGCGCCGCCTGTACTTCCAGGACTACCAGCGCCAATGGGACGCCTTGCTCGCTGACATCGACTTCGTGCCTATCACCAGCGTGGCCCAGGCAGCGGATGTGCTGCGGGTGATTTCCGGGCCAACCTCGCCGCTGAAAAAGCTGCTGGTGGCGGTGGCCAAGGAAACCGATCTACAAGCTGAAGAGCGCCAACTCGCGGCCAAAGGCGTGCCGGTGGAGGGCGGTGTTGACAAGCTCAAGGAGCGCCTCGGCAGTCTGCTCGGCCAGGAGCAACCGACGGCCAATGCGCCGCAGGCAGCGGCTGATCCGGTGACTGCGCACTTCGCGGAACTCAACAGCATCGTCAGCAAGAATGAAGGCGAGCCTGCCGCTATCGACAGCCTGCTGGCGGACATGAACGCACTGTATGTGCAGGTCAGTGCCATGGTCGGCGCCAGTGGCGATGCCTTACTCGGCGAGGCGAAGAACCAGGCGGCGGCGGCGGCCACGCGGGTCAGTCTGAATGCCGAACGCCAGCCGCCGTTGGTACAGGGCATGGTCAAGTCGGTGGTCAACTCCACCACCAACAGCATGATGGGCGGCGTGCGCAACCAACTGAACGCGGCGTGGGTCAGCGAAGTGGTCAACGTGTACCGCCAGTCTCTGGCCGGGCGTTACCCGATGTCGCCGGGCAGTGCTCGCGACGCCACGCTGGACGACTTCGGCCAGTTTTTCGGCGTGGGCGGGGTGATGGACAACTACTTCCGCAAGTACCTGCAGCCTTACGTGGACACGTCCACACAGACCTGGCGCTGGCAGCCGGGTGCGGCGCAGAAGCTCGGGATTGCACCGGGCGTGCTGCAAACCTTCCAGCGTGCCGCGGCGATTCGTGATGCGTTCTTCCGCGCCGGTGGCACACAGCCGATCGTGCGTTTCGAGCTCAAACCGGTGTCGATGGACCCGACCATCACCCAATTTCTGCTTGATCTGGACGGCCAGCAATTGAGCTACGACCATGGTCCAAGCCGTCCGGTGGCGATGCAATGGCCGAACCCCGGCAGCATCGGTGTGGTGCGTATTTCGATCATGCCGCCCGCGGCCAGCGGCCGTTCTGGCGTGACCCTGGATGGCCCGTGGGCCTGGTTCCGCTTGCTGGAGCAATCAGACCTCACCGCCGGCAACTCGCCGGACCGCTTCAACCTGCGCTTGCGGGTGGACGGCGCGAGCATCGCCTACGAGCTGCGCGCCAACAGCGCCTTCAACCCGTTCAAGAGCCGCGTGCTCAGCGGCTTCAGCCTGCCGGAGCGGTTATGACCACGCTGGGTTTCTACGGCAAGTTGGCCAGCCGCGGTGACTTTGTCAGCCGCGCTTTGCCCCAGAGTTTTATCGGCCCGTGGGACAGCTGGCTGGCGGCGGGTTTGCTCGCCAGTCAGAACAGCTTGGGCGGCGACTGGCTTAACGTGTACTTGGTCAGCCCGTTGTGGCGCTTTGTGCTGGCGCCAGGTGTGTGTGGGCCGGATGCGGCAGCGGGCGTGGTGATGCCGAGCATTGACCGGGTCGGGCGGTACTTTCCGTTGGCAGTGGTGGCGTTGCTCGATCACGATACCAACCCGGCGTCGCTGGTAGGCGGGCCGGATACGTGGTTCGAGCAGGCCGAGGAGCTGTTGCTTAGCACGCTGGATGCCAGCGCGACCTTTGAAGGCTTCAACGATGGCCTCGACAAACTGGGCATTCCGGCGAGTGAGCAGCGTGCCGTGGACAGCCGCTTTGCCGGTCTGCAACGTGTCGCCGCCACCGTGCCCCACAGCCGCATGACCGCGCTCGCCGAACAGGCCTGCGAGGGCGCGAGCCTGTGGTGGGGCCGCGGCTCGCAGGTGATTTCCCCAGGTTTATTGCGGTGTCAGGGTTTGCCTGCCGCCGGCGATTTTGCGCAGTTTTTGCTCGGACAAGAAGGTGTGGTGTAGATGGGGTCGACGTTCAAATCCGCGAGCAAAAGCCATGTGGGCATGGTCCGCCAAGTCAACGAAGACGCGTGCCTGGACCTGCCGGAAAACCGCCTGTGGGTGGTGGCTGACGGTATGGGCGGGCATGCCGCGGGGGACTACGTCAGCAGCCTGATCGTCGACAGCCTGCGCAATGTACCGGTGGGGCGTTCCCTCGACGAATACTCGGCGGCCTTGCGCAATGACCTGCTGCGGATCAACGCCGCTGTGCGCGAAGAAACCGCCAACCGCGGCGTAACCATGATGGGCAGCACGGTCGTGGTGTTGGCCGCACGCGGCCTGCGTGGCGTGTGCTTGTGGGCCGGTGACAGCCGTCTATACCGGCTACGCGACGGCGTGCTCGAAGGCATTTCCCGCGACCACAGCTACGTGCAAGACCTGCAAGACAGCGGTCTGCTCAGTGAGGCCGATGCTCGCGTGCACCCACGCGCCAATATCGTTACCCGCGCGATTGGTGTGGAGGCGCAACTGGAGCTGGCCGTGGTCGACCTGCTGATCGCCCCCGGCGACAGCTACCTGCTGTGCAGTGATGGCCTGAACAAGACCGTCGAAGATCACGAGATTCGCGAAGTGCTGGGCCATGACGCGCCGGACGAAATTGTGCGCAGCCTGGTGCACCTGGGCCTCAACCGGGGTGCGCCGGACAACATCACCGCCATTGTCGTCAAGGTTTCGCCATGAACATCGTGATTGCGGGTTATGACATTGAAGGCGAGATCGGCGAAGGCGCCATGGCCAGGGTGTACTTGGCAACCCAGCGTTCGTTGGAGCGCAAGGTAGCGTTGAAGGTGATGGCGGGGGCGCTGGCGGCCGACCCGAGCTTCTGCGAGCGTTTCCTGCGCGAGGGCAAGACCCTGGCGCGCTTGTCGCATCCGCACACGGTGACCATCCATGACATCGGCAACGTCGGTGAGCTGTATTACATGGCCATGGAATACCTGCCCAACGGCACGCTGAAGGAGCGTATCGCCGCCGGCCTGACGCCGGAGCAGGGCGTGACGCTGATCCGCCAGATCGCCTCGGCGCTGGGGTATGCGCACGCCCAAGGCTTGGTGCACCGTGACGTCAAGCCGGCGAACATTCTGTTCCGCGCTGACGGCACCGCCGTGTTGTCGGACTTCGGCATCGCCAAGTCCCTGGACGACCGCACCCAGTTCACCCAGGCCGGGTTTGCCGTGGGCACACCAAGCTACATGAGCCCTGAGCAGGCGCGAGGCCAGGAGATTGATGGCCGCGCCGACCTCTACGCGCTCGGCGTGGTGCTCTATGAAATCCTTGTCGGCAAGCTGCCCTACACTGGCACTGATGCGCTGTCCACGGCGCTGGCGCACCTGACCGAACCGCTGCCGGAATTGCCGGTGCACCACGGCCGTTATCAAGACGTGCTGCGCAAACTGTTGGCCAAAGACCCGGCGGAGCGTTTCCCGGATGCGGCGGCGTTGCTGCGCGCGCTGGACCAACTGCCGGCGGACTCGCCGGAAGCCACGCTGGTGCGCCCGTTGCCGATTCCGCTGAGCTTCGACTTGGCCGGTATGACGCCCGTGTCGATCGACATTCCGACCGACAAACCCCAGCCGCAGCCGGTGCGCCAGCCGGTGGTGACGCCGACGCAACACCACGCCGTGTCCGAGCAGCGCCGTGGGCCGGTGCTGGCCCTGGCTGGCATCGCGGTGGCTGTCGCGCTGGCCATCGGTGGCGCGAGCTACTGGTGGTTGAGCAGCGGCGATACGCCAGCGGCGCCGCCCACTGCGGTGGTGCCGAAAACGCCATCGCCTCCTGATGTTAAAACGGCTGCGGCCGATGTGGACGGCGGTCAGCGGCCCTTGCTGATGGCGGGTAAAAAGACCCTGTTCCAGCGAGTGCTCAGCAAGCCCGGCGCCAAGCTGTCCCATGACGCCGGCGGTGCCTCCGGCGAAGCGCTGCCAGCGTTTTCGGTGCTCTACGTGTACCAGCGTAAAGACGTCGATGGCAGCCCGTGGGTACGCGTGGGCGCCGCCACTGATGGGCGTAGCGATGGTTGGTTGCTGGCCAGCCAGGTCAGCGACTGGAAGCAAAGCCTGGTGCTCAAGTTCACCGAGCGCTCGGGCCGGGCGCCGGTGATGTTCCTGCGCCAATCCAGCGAGGTGGAAAAGCTGCTGGCCGATCCTGCTGCCGCCAAAGGCGTGCTGGCCAGGGCGCAGAAGAACAGCGAAGACAATCAGCAAGTCCTTGCGCTGGAACCGACGGCCAGCGCGGTGCCGCAGAACCAGTTTTACCTGCTGCCGATCTTCGACGCCAAAGAGAGCTTCGACGAAAACGGCCAGCCGGTGCAGTTGCTCAATGTGGCGTCTATCGACCCCGGCAGCAGCGCTGTCGCCAAGCCGGCCGCCCGAGCGCTGAACGCCAACGCCGATGCCTTCCGCACCGCCGTGGTGCTGGTGGTGGACACCACCGTGTCGATGCAGCCTTACATTGACCAGGTTCGCGACGTGGTGCACGAGCTGCAAACCCGCATCGCCGAACGTGGTGAGTTGGACAGCGTCAGTTTTGGCCTGGTGGGTTTTCGCAACAGCATCAAGAAAATCCCAGGCCTTGAATATGTGGCTAAAACCCTGATCACCCTTGATCAGGGCCGCGATCCGCAGCGCTTTCTCGAGATGGCGCGCCAGGTCAAAGCCTCCACTGTGTCCAGCCACTCGTTCAACGAAGATGCATTTGCTGGCGTGATGCAGGCCGTGGATGGCATGGATTGGTCCGGCTATGGCGGGCGCATTATTCTGCTGGTCACCGACGCCGGTGCGCTGCGCAAGAACGACCCGTTCGCCACCACCCAGATGAACGAGGCCGAAGTGCGCCAGGCGGCGCTGGGCAAGCAGATCAAGATCTACGCCCTGCACCTGCGTACTGACGCCGGCAAGAAAACCCATGCCGGTGCCGAAAGCCAATACCGCGTGCTCACCGCTGACGCCAACCCGCAGATCGGCGACCTCTACACACCGGTGCCGGGTGGCGATGTGCGCAAGCTGGGTGAGCGTGTCGATGAGATCGGCAGCGTGTTCGCCAACCTCGTGCACCAAGTGCGCAGCAACACCCCGCAACCGGTGCCGCTGCTGAGCGCCGCGCCGACCTTGGCCGACAAGTCCGCCGCCGTCGGCTACGCCATGCACATGGACTTCCTCGGCCGCAAAACCGCGAGCCAGGCTCCGCAACTGGTCAGCGCCTGGACCGCCGACCGCGACCTGACCAACCCGGCGCTGCCGGCGTTCCAGGTGTGCGTGATGCTGACCAAGTTGCAGCTCAACGATCTGCAGCAGTCGCTGAAATTGATCGTCGATGCGGCGCGCAAAACCCAGACTTCGCCGAAGGATTTCTTCCAGGAAATCGCCAGCGCCTCGGCCTACATGAGCCGCGACCCGCAGGCCCTGCGCAAGGGTGGCAACCTGGCTGAGGGCGGCATTCTTGGCGAATACCTGGAAGGCCTGCCGTACCGCAGCAAGTCGCTGAACATGACCCAGGACTTGTGGTTGTCGTTGAGCGTGGCTGAGCAGGAAGACTTTATCGACGAGCTGGATTCGAAAATCCGCCTCTACGAAACCTTTCACAATGACGTGGCCAACTGGGTCCGTTTCGGCGATGCCGAGCCGGGCGATGCGTTGTACCGCGTGCCATTGTCGACGCTGCCGTAATGCTGAACCTGAGCGCAGTGCACAAAAGCCGCGGCGTCGGCAGCCAGCGCTACAGCCTGGTGATTCCGGCGCTGGCGCTACGCGCGGGCGAGCAGTTGGCGATTGTCGGGCCGAGTGGCTGTGGCAAGAGCACCTTGCTCGATTTGCTCGCGTTGGTGTTGGCGCCGGACCAGGTCGGCCAGTTTGAATTTGATCAGTTCGATGTCGGCGGCCTGTGGCGTGCGGGTCAGCAATCCAGTTTGGCCGAGTTACGCAGCAAGCACCTGGGCTATGTGCTGCAAACCGGCGGCCTACTGGGCTTTCTCGATGTGCGCGGGAACATCGCTTTGTCCCGGCAATTGCTGGGCCTTAAGGACGACGGCAGTGTGGCGCGTCTGGCCGAGCAGCTGGAAATCAGCGACCAGTTGACCAAGAAGCCGGCCGCATTGTCGGTGGGCCAACGCCAGCGCGTCAGCTGTGCTCGCGCCTTGGCCCATGCGCCGCAATTGGTGCTGGCAGATGAGCCGACAGCATCGCTTGACCCGCTGAACGCCGAACGCGTGATGCAAGCGCTGCTGGCCCAGGCCCGCGAACACCGCGCGGCCTGTGTAATTGCAACGCACGACGAACCCTTGGCTCGCGCCAGTGGCCTGCAGGTGCGGCGCATCAGTTGCCGTCGCGACTCTGATGGCGGCGTCACCGCCACCCTCGGGGGGGTGTGCTGATGCGCATCGGTTTGGTGGCGTCTCTGGCCTGGCAGGATTATCGCAACGACGCCTGGCTGTCGGCCTGTTCGGTGCTGGCACTGGTGGCCGTCATCGCCCCGTTGCTGGTGTTATTCGGCCTGAAATTTGGACTGGTTAGCAGTTTGACCGAACGCTTGGAGACCGACCCCGCGACCCGTGAAATTATTCCGTTGGGTGGCGGTCGATTCAACGCAGCGTTTATCGAGAAGCTTGGCCAGCGCAGCGACGTGGCCTTTGCCGTACCGCGTACACGGCAAATTGCGGCGACCGCGCAAGTGGGCACGCTGACCTTGGAAATGCTCCCAACCGCGCCGGGTGATCCGTTGCTCGTGGGCTTGCCGATGCCTCGGGGCCTTGGCCAGATCGTGCTGAGCCACACCGCCGCGGAAAAACTCGCGGCGCGCCCGGGGGATTGGTTGCAAACCAGCTTTGCGCGGCAAGTGGCGGGGCGCATCGAAGCCCAGCGCACGCGGCTGCAGGTGCTGGCGGTATTGCCATTGGAAGCATTTGCGCGTGACGGTTTGTTTGCTGATGTGGGTTTGCTCGAAGCGGCGGAAGATTATCGCGATGGCCGGGCAGTGCCGACGTTGGGTTGGGAGGGTGATGCAGTCGGCGTGAGCGAACAGAGGGTTTATCCGGCGTTTCGCCTGTATGCCCGCAGCCTCACCGATGTGGAACCGCTGCGGGTGTTTTTCGCCGGGCAGAACCTGCTGGTGTCGACCCAAGCGCAAACCATCGCTCAGGTGCAGGCGTTGAGTCGCAACCTGTCGATCGTATTCTGGATCATCGCCGGGTTGGCCTTGGCGGGTGCGTTTGCGGCGATCTTTGCCGGGGCGCTGGCGGCTGTGGCGCGCAAGCGGCGCGAATTGTCGGTGTTGCGCCTGTTGGGGTTTTCCACCGCTGGGCTGTTGCTGTTTGTGCTGGTGCAGGCGCTTTACAGTGCGGGTTTTGCCGCCGTGCTCAGTGCCGGGCTGTATGGCTTGGCCGAGGCGGCATTGAATAAGCTATTTGTGCAGGTGCCGGGCGAATACGCCAGTCACCTGCTGGCGCGTCACTACGGCCTGGCCTTGGTTGCAGTCCTCGGCGTCAGCGCCGTAGCGGCGGCCTGTGGTGGTTGGCGGGTGGCGCGTATCCAGGCTTCTGAGGGAATCAGAGATGTATAAGTTATTGGGCGCCTGTGTGGTGCTGGGCCTGGCCTCGCTGGCGTGGGCTGATGAGGCGAGTGACAAACTCGACAACCCCAAACCGTTGCCTGACGACGTGAGCCTGCCGCTGCCGTGCGAAGGCAGCATGGTGTTCCGTTACGCCTACGTGCTGGCCCAGGGCACTCTGGACGATCGCGAGATCAGCCTGGGCTACCCGTTCAGTGAAGGCGAAGCGGGCTATAAGCAGTCGTTTATTTCCGGCTACCGCCGTGACTTTATCAATGGCCAGTTCACCCTCAAGGACCTGCCCAAAGACTGGAACAAAGTCATCGCGCCGTTGATGCCGAAGACCGACGCGAAAACCCCGCTCAAGCCGATGCTGTACTTCATTGGCAAGTATGAAGTGACCGCACGCCAGTACGCCCAGGTGATGTCCCAGGCGCAGTCTTTGGCCAGCGGTGAGCCGGCCCCTGCATGCGATTTGCCCACCGGCATGGCCGCGCGTTTGCCCAAGGTGAAACTGTCGCGCTTTGAGGCCGAGCGGTTCTCGGCGGTGTACAGCGCTTGGTTGATGAAGTACCACCGCGATTTGCTGCCCGTCAGCGGTCGCGGCTCCTCGGCGGAAGACGGTGGCCTGGGCTTTGTGCGCCTGCCCACCGAAGTGGAATGGGAATACGCCGCGCGCGGTGGCCAGGCAGTGAGCCGTCAGGACCTGGAAGGGCGCCTGTTTCCACGCCGCGTTGAAGGCAGCGAAAGCGACGGCCCGCTGGGTGATTACGCCGTGTTCAACCAGGTGGCCGGCGGTACCGGACAGGCCGCGCGACTGATGCCGATTGGCACCAAACTGCCCAACCCCATCGGTATGTTCGACGTGATCGGCAACGCCGCAGAAATGGTCCAGGAGTCTTTCCAGCTGGTGCACGCCGGGCGCCGCCAAGGCACCTACGGTGGCTTTGTGGTCAAGGGCGGTAACTATCTGGAAGGCGAGGGCACGTTGTTTACCGGCATGCGTCGCGAGTACCCGCTGTTCTCTGCCGATGGCACCGAGCAAAGCAACGAGACCACCGGTTTTCGTGTGGCGATTGGCGCGTTGTCGGCGCCGCGCTCGCGCTACAAGGAACTGTTTGCCCAGTGGCAGAAAGAAGGCCGTCTTGCCTCGCTGACCGACGCCATCGACGACGCCCAGGACCCGACCAAACGTCTGGACAGCATCATCGCCGCCAGCGCCGACCCCAAGCTGCAAGCCGAGTTGGGCCTGGTCAACGAAGAGCTCAAGCGCAACGTTTCGCTGATCGCCCAGCAACGCGAAGAAGCGGCGGGCAACCTGATTCAGTCGGCCGCGTTGGTGGCTGAGACCATCGCCAACTACAACATCCGCCTGGCCAACCTGCAGAAGAGTCGCCAGCAGTCCCTGGACAGCAACGACGCGGCCAGCGCGCAGCTGTTTGACATGGCCATCACCAATGGCCGTAGCGCGCTTGATGGCGCGGTGGCGATTTATATCGACAACTTGGCCACCGGCACGCGCTACACCGATGCTGTGATCCAGGCGCAGTTTCAACGAATCAAGGAAGAGTTGGATCGCAAACCTGTGCTCGGCAAGAGCTTGGTGACGCGCGCAACACTGTTCGTTCGCCATGTCGGCAACTACCGCAAACAACAGCGGGCCGACCCGGCAACGATCTTGAAGGAATTGCTCGCAGCGAGCGGTCAGCGGTCTTGACCGCTGGTTGTATGGCGAGCTTGGAAGGGACTCAGGCGGCGATGGGCCGTGCTGGGCAAGTCAAACTTAAAAGAGAACACACCTATGCTTTTTTCCCGTAAGGCAGTTTCCAAGCGTCACCTGCTGCTGATCGCGGCCGGTTTCAGCACCGTATTGACCGGTTGCGCCACGTCGCCGTCCTCTAAGGTCGCGTCGAGTACCAAGGTCGAGTACTACCCGAACTGCTACGAGCCGGTGCAGCACCTGCGCGCGACGGATTCGGATATGACCAAATCCGTCGTCACCGGTGCGGCCCTCGGCGCTGCCGGCGGTGCACTGTTGGGCGCGCTGACCGGCGATTCCGACAAGCGTGGCCGTAACGCCGCCATCGGTGCCGCGGGCGGCGCCTTGGCTGGCGGTGCGGCGGGTTACTACACCGAGCGTCAGAAGCAGATCAGCGATGACAACCAGCGCATTGCGTCGTACTCCGCGGACTTCAACAAGAGCGCTTCCGACATCGACCGTAGCACCGCGTACGCCAAGGCGTCCCAGCAGTGCTACCAGGGCGCGTTCACCAAGTTGGTCGCCGACCGCAAAGCCAAGACCGTCAACGACACCGAAGGCCGCAAGCGCCTGGCGGAAATCGTAGCGGGCTTGAAGGAATCCAATGACCTGATCGTTGCGGTCAACGGCAAAGCCAGCGAAGACCTGAACAACTACACCCAGGCTTACGAGAAAGACCTGCAACAAGTGGGTGTGCAGCGCAACGACGTGGTGACGGTAGCGACCGCCGACATGACGCCGCCGGTGGTGCCAGCCAAAGGCAAAAAGCCCGTAAAACCAGCGAAGAAGGCATCGCTGCCAACCGTGCCGAAAGAAGCGGTGACCACCGAGAAGAGCATTCGGACCGTTCAGGCCAAGCAAGCTGAAAGCAAGCAGGTCGCCAGCGCTGGTAAAGCGCAGATCGAAGGCACCTGCCGCGATCCAAACCTGGCCGACTGGGCCCCGGTGCCTTGCCCTAACGTTTAAGCAAGATGCTGCTATAAGCGTTAAACGCCAGCCGATCTCCCGTTAAAGCGCGAGATCGGTAGCGTTCTTTAGACAAATCGTTACACTGCTTCGGCCACTTAATAATGATACCGAGGCCGTGTGCATGAAATTTCGTCTTCTGCTGTGGGTGCTTGGCCTGATGATGGGCAAAGCCAGCCGCACCAACCCTGCTTTCCAGCAACAGCTGGGTGACAAAGACCTGGCGTTCCAGTTGCAGACTCTCGACGGCAAAGTCGCCCGTCACTTCATCGTCAAAGACCAGCGCATTACCAGCCGCTCAGGTGTTCACCCGGAACCTGCGTTTGCTATCGCCTTCAAAGATGCCGCCTACGGCTTCGCCACGATGCAGGCGAAGAACAAGCAATTGGCGTTCATGACGGGGATTCAGGACAAGTCGATCCAAATCAAAGGCAACCCGGCGCTGGTGATCTGGTTCCAGGGGCTGACCAAGTATTTGAAGCCGAAGAAAAAGAAGAAGGTCTGAAGGGTTTCTTCAGTTGTACCGAGTTGAATTCATCGCGGGCAAGCCAGCTGCCACCGTTGACTGCATTCCACCGTTGGAATTCGGTCAAAGGTGGGCGCTGGCTTGCCTGCGATAGCGGTGTAACAGGCGACAGATTTGCCCTTAGTTGAACTGCGATGCCAATTCGCGCAACAGCACCTCGGCATCCAACACCTTGGCGACCACTTCCTCAGCCTTCTCACGGCTCAACCCCAGGCGCTCCAGCAGCGCATCGGGAATCGGCTCATCCGGCCCCGAGCCAATGCCACGGCTGCGCAGCAGGCGCACGGCCAGGCAGACCAGATTTGGATACTCAGCATATTGCCCGTCGTAGGTCGGGTCGTGCTGGAAGCGCAGGGCGGTGGACAGCTCGTCCGGCATGTCCCAGTAGCGCATCAGCCAGGCGCCGATTTGCTCGCGGCTGATGCCCAGCAAGTGTTGCTCGACATAGCTGTGGCACAGGTGCGGGTTGACCTCTAGGTGACGGCAGATCAGCGAAAAATGCGGTGGGAACACGTGGGCGAGCAGCAGATAACCGAAGTTGTGCAGCAAGCCGGCCAGGTAGGTCAGGCCAGCTTCCGGGCGCTGGGCGCGCGGCATGGCGCGGGTCAGACCTTCGATCACGGCGGCGGTGTAGATCGACTGGTGCCAGTACGGTGTGGACTGGTGCGGATGGTCTTTGGGCAGGCTCAGGGTCTTGCCCAAAGCCAGGCCCAGCGCCAGGTTGATCACCAGATCAAAGCCAAGCACGCGTACGATGGCGTCCTCCACTGAACGAATCTTGCCTGGCGACGCGTAGTACGGCGATGCGGCCCAACTGACGACCTGGGCCGCCAGCGCTGGGTCGGTTTCCACCACGCCAGTGATGTCATCGATTGTGGCGTTGGGGTCGACGCGCAGCTTGATGATCTTCTGCGCGGTGTCGGCCAGCGGTGGAATCTCGATGGTTGCTTCCAGACGTTGCTGGATGCGGCGAGCGGTGAAGGCCTGCATCGCCTGGGTGATTTCCTCGCGGTCATCATTGGGGCGGTCGAGGTTGGGGCGGATGTTGCTCAACGGCTCGCCGAACTGCCCGGCGCTGGCCTTGGTGAGCATGCTCTTGAAGTCGCCGCTGGCGATGTCCAGCAGCAGCCCGGCTTCGCCTGAATGCACCAGCAGGCTAGGCTCGCTGAGCAGGCTGCCTTCATACAGGCAAGGCGAGCTGGTCAACGCAGGCAGGCCTGGCAGCAGGCTCAAGTCATGCTTGGCCAGCATGCGCTCGATGCGGTCTGGCGACACGGCTATGAGGCGGCGGCCGGTCAGTTCGGCGAGACGGTTGAGGTCGAGCAACTGGCTCTGCGGGAACAGCACCATGAGTGCGCCAACGGCATCTTCCAATAGCACTGCCTGGATCTTTCGCGCGGGATTCAGGCCGGCGTGTTCCGCCACTTCCGTGTAGGGGATGGCGAGCTTTGCGAGCAGAGCCCGAATAACCGGCGGGGCGGTCAGTGGGGCTGTGGCGAGGGCTACTTCTGACATGGCCTGATCCAATTTCGTACAGTCACCGAAGTATAACCAGCTTGATACATCTGTTGGTTGGATAAGTGAGTCAGGCGTCACACTTGGCCGTATTGCTGCCCATGTCGCAGCCAACGATCGAGCAACGGGCTGACGTGATCCGGCCAGCGTTCAAGCAGTGCTTGCGCCGCATCACGCACGGCGGGCAGCAGGTCGGCGTCGCGCATCAGGTCGGCGACCTTGAATTGCAGCAGGCCGGTCTGGCGGGTACCGAGCATTTCGCCGGGGCCGCGCAGCTCAAGGTCTTTTTCGGCGATGACAAAGCCGTCGTTGGTTTCGCGCATGATGCCCAGGCGCTGACGCCCAATTTGTGACAGCGGCGGATGGTAGAGCAGCACGCAGTGGCTGGCGGCGCTGCCCCGGCCAACGCGGCCGCGCAACTGATGCAATTGGGCCAGGCCCAGGCGCTCGGGGTTTTCGATAATCATTAGGCTGGCGTTGGGTACGTCCACACCGACCTCGATCACCGTGGTGGCCACCAGCAGTTGCAGGTTGCCCGCCTTGAATTCGGCCATCACCGCGGCTTTTTCCGCAGGCTTCATGCGGCCGTGGATCAGCCCGACTTTCAGCTCGCCCAAAGCACTGGTGAGGTCTTCAAAGGTGGTTTCGGCGGCTTGGCAGGTCAGCTCTTCTGACTCTTCAATCAGCGTGCATACCCAGTACGCCTGACGACCTTCGGCGCAGGCACCGCGCACGCGCTCGATTACTTCCACACGCCGCGTGTCGGTAACCAGCACGGTATTGACCGGGGTACGACCGGGCGGCAGTTCATCGAGGATCGAGGTGTCGAGGTCGGCGTAGGCGCTCATCGCCAGGGTGCGGGGGATCGGCGTGGCAGTCATGATCAACTGGTGCGGGTTCATGCGCCCACCCACGCCTTTCTGGCGCAACGCCAGGCGCTGTTGCACGCCGAAGCGGTGTTGTTCGTCGATGATCACCAAGGCGAGGTTCTTGAACTGCACTTCGTCCTGGAACAGCGCGTGGGTGCCTACCACCATCGGCGCGCCATTGGCGATCTGCTCCAGCGCCGCTGCACGAACCTTGCCCTTGAGCTTGCCGGCCAGCCAAGCGACTTCCAGGCCCAGGGGTTCGAGCCAGCGCTTGAACGTGATGAAGTGCTGTTCGGCGAGAATCTCGGTGGGCGCCATCAGCGCCACCTGGTAGCCGGCTTCCAGCGCCTGCAGGGCGGCGAGGGCGGCGACCACGGTCTTGCCGGCGCCCACGTCACCCTGAATCAGGCGCAGCATCGGTTCTTGCTGGCTGAGGTCGTAGGCAATTTCATTACCGACCCGTTGCTGGGCACCGGTCGGCGCGAAGCCCAGGTTGGCCAGGTATTGCGCAGGCAGACGCGTGGCCTTTGGCATTGCCGGCGCGCGCAGGGAGCGCATGCTTTCGCGCAGGCGCTGCTGAGACAGTTGATGAGTCAACAGTTCTTCGAAGGCCAGGCGATGCTGCGCCCAATGATGACCCAGGGCGAGCTCGTCGACATCGGCGTCGGCGGGTGGGTGATGCAGATAGCGGATTGCATCGTCCAGCGGTGCCAATTGGTAATCGCGGGCCAGCTCCACCGGCAGCCAGTCGGGCAGGCTTTTCGGGCCGAGCATGGACAGGGTCTGCATGCACAGCTGACGCAGGCGTTGCTGGGTCAGGCCTTCGGTCAGCGGGTAGATCGGTGTGAGGGTGGTATCCACCGGCGGCGGCTCGTCGCCGGTAATGGCGCGGTATTCCGGGTGGTAGATTTCCAGGCCAGACGCGCCAGGCCGTGCCTCACCGTAGCAACGCACGCGGGTGCCACGCTTTAGGCCTTCCTTTTGCGCATTGCTGAAATGGTAGAAGCGCAGGCTCAGGCCGCCAGTGCCATCCTGCAGGCGCACGACCAAACTGCGGCGCTTGCCCATCACCACGTCGGCACCGCTGACGGTGCCTTCGATCACAGCGTCCTGCCCCGGCCGCAAATGGCCGATGGGCACGACACGTGTGCGGTCCTGATAACGCAGGGGCAGGTGAAACAGTACGTCCTGAAGGTTCTCCAGGCCGACCTTGGCCAACTTCTCGGCCATGGCTTCACCGACACCCTTGAGTGCCGTTACTGACACCTGCGACAGCTCAGTCATACAGTTACTTAGCTCGCAGCAGGCGGCTTGGCCACCGAGCACAAACGGATCGAGTCGGCGAGGATTTCAATCGCTTTCGGCCGTGGGAAGCTGGCACGCCAGGCGATCGCCACTGTACGGAACGGCACCGGAGGCGTGAGTGGGCGCACTTCAATCACGCCGGGGGCGTAGTGATGGCTGTCCACCGCCGACAGCGGCAAGATCGAAATGCCCAGGCCGGAAGCGACCATGTGGCGAATGGTTTCCAGGGAGCTGGATTCCACCGTGGTGTGCTTGGCGCCGTCGTTGCCCTTGGTCAGCGTCGGGCAGGCTTCCAAAACCTGATCGCGGAAGCAGTGGCCTTCGCCGAGCAGTAGCAAGCTCTTGTCGTTGAGCAAGCCGGCGTCGATGGTGTCTTTTTGTGTCCACGGGTGGGAGGCGGGCATCAACACGTAGAACGGCTCGTCGTAGAGCGGCAAGGTCAGCACGTCTGCCTCGTTGAACGGCAGGGCGATGATGATCGCGTCCAGCTCACCGTTGCGCAGCTTGTCGCGCAGTACGTGGGTGAAGTTTTCTTCGATATACAGCGGCATCTGCGGCGCGACGCGGTGCAGTTGTGGGATCAGGTGCGGAAACAGGTACGGGCCGACGGTGTAGATCGCGCCGACTTTCAGCGGCGCGGTCAGCTGGTTCTTGCCGGCCTGAGCCAGTTCGCGAATGCTTTGCGCTTGTTCCAGCACCTTTTGGGCCTGGGCGACAATGCCTTCGCCCACTGGCGTGAGGCGCACGGCGCTTTTACTGCGCTCGAAAATCAGCACACCGAGTTCGTCTTCAAGCTTTTTCACACCCACCGACAGCGTCGGCTGGCTGACGTGGCAACGCTCGGCCGCGTGGCCGAAGTGCTGCTCTTGGGCGAGGGTCACGATGTAGCGCAATTCTGTAAGAGTCATAGCGGGCGTCCATGAGGTTGCGAGCCAAGCATACCGGCTGCAATCGATAGACGCACGTTATCAGAACTTTGGCGGGGATTGAGCGGGGAGTGCGGGAGATTTTGCAGAAGGGGTGAGGATTACCCTCACCCCTGCATTTTTAGCGACGACGCTTTTCGATGTTGTAAACGAACGGCGCGACGATCTCGACGCTGCCGCTTTTCAACATGTCGGCCGGTGGCTTGGGCAATGGCTGGGCACGACGAATCATGTCCAGGGTTGCGCGGTCCAGGTCGGCGTTGCCGGAGCGGCCCACCAGCTCATAGGACAGCACGTTGCCTTCGGCATCAACCACAAAACGCAAACGGTTCAGCCCTTCCTTGCCGCGCTGCTGTGCGCCTGGTGGGTACTTCTTGTACTTCTGCAAGTGCGCCAGCAGTGCACCTTCCCAGGAAGCCTTGGCCGCGACCTGTGCTGGCGATGGGCCGGGCACGGGCTGGGCGGATTTTTCAGCCGGGGCGTTAGTCTTTGGAGTTTCGCTCGGTGGGTCCTCGGAAGGTTTTTCCTTGGGCGGCTCGGGCTTCTTCTCCACAGGCTTGGGCGGCTGAGGTTTGGGCTTGGGCTTGGGCTTGACCGGCTTGGGTACCTGGATCGTCGGTTTGGGCGCCTCGGCCAGTTTCGGCAGGGGCAGTTCTTCGACCGGAGTCGGCGGCTGCGGCGGCGTAACCACCTTTGGCGGCGCGGGTGGCGGCGGTGCCGGCATCGGTGCCAGGTCGATGACCATGGCCGCTGGAGGCAACGTCACCTGATGTGGCGCGGACCATTTAAGCGCGATGATGATCGCGACGGCATGCACGCCCAGCACGACGGCGAGGCTGGTGCCATAACGCGTCAGTTTGTGGCGCGTCGTGATCATTTCTTGGCTGCCGTCTCAAGCCCGACCAGGCCGACCTTGAGGTAGCCAGCTGCCCGCAGGGCATCCATCACGCTCATCAGGTCACCGTAGTCCACGCCTTTGTCGGCCTGGAAGAAGATCGTCGTGTCCTTCTTGCCTTGGGTCTTGGCATCGAGCACCGGCCCCAGAGTTTCAGCTTTGACTTCTTCCTCGCCCAGAAACAGGCGTTGGTCCGCCTTGACGCTGAGGAAGATCGGTTTCTCTGGCCGTGGCGCAGGCTTGGCGCTGGACGCGGGCAGGTCGACCTTGATGTCCACGGTTGCCAGCGGTGCCGCCACCATGAAGATGATCAGTAGCACCAGCATCACGTCGATAAATGGCGTGACGTTAATTTCGTGGTTCTCGACGAGCTCGTCGTCACCTTGATTCAAATGCAGGCCCATGGCCGATTACCCCACTTTCACCATGTGCGGTTGCGAGCTGCGCTCGGTAGGCAGGTGATCAAGGTCGCGGCTGACCAGCAACAGGACTTCTGCCGACGCATCCGATACCTGGGCCTTGTAGCCGGCAATCGAACGGGCGAAGACGTTGTAGATCACCACCGCAGGAATCGCGGCAACCAGGCCCAGGGCGGTTGCCAGCAAGGCTTCGGCGATGCCGGGGGCAACGACGGCGAGGTTGGTGGTCTGGGTTTTGGCGATGCCGATAAAGCTGTTCATAATGCCCCACACGGTGCCGAACAGGCCGACGAACGGTGCAGTCGAGCCGATGGTGGCCAGCACGCCGGTGCCGCTGCTCATGTTACGGCCGCAGGCTGCAACCAGGCGTTCCAGGCGGAAGCTGACGCGTTCCTTGATGCCTTCTTTTTCGCGGGTGTTGACCGACAGGCGCATTTCGTCCAGCGCGTCCTGTACCAGCAGGTTGGCCAGTGTGCCCTTTTTGGTCGCGCTTTCGCTGGCTTCCTTGAGGGTGGTGGCTTTTTTCAGGTGGGCGATTTCAGTGCGCAGACGACGTTTGGCGCCCAGCAGCTCGAAGCCCTTGGCGATCCAGATAGTCCAGGTAATGATCGAGGCGATAGCCAGGCCGATCATCACGGCTTTCACCACCACGTCAGCATTCTGATACATACCCCATGGCGACAGGTCGTGCGACATGCCCAGGCTGTTGTCCTGCTCGGCTTGCGCTTCTTCGCCCAGTGCGTTGATGCCGTCGACCGCGTCCCGGACTTCCGGTGGCAGCTTGGACATGTCGACAGTGCCATCCGCATTTTTTGGTACTGGCATCTGCTCGACGGGGGCCGCTGGCGCTTGCGCCGTGTTGGCTGGAGCGGCTGACGGTGCGGTGTTATCAGCGAGTGCGGCGGTCGGTGCCAGCATTACGCTGAACAGCAGCGCAGCAATCGCACGCCAGGCGCGGGATGGACTGTGAGGCTTGGTTGGCGAAGCGGGGGTTGTATTACGTGTCATGCTGGCCGGACCTGAGAGAAAAAATGAGTGATCGTCCTGCCAGACCTTGAGCGGGTCGAGGACAAATGGGTGGTTATTATTGCAAGTAATTCTTGTTAACAGAAGTAATACAGTAACTTTATTTGTCCTTTTTCTGGCCGCCTGTCCTCTGCGAAGGCTAATCTAGACCTTTGAGAACGGAGTTTTATGATGTCTGCGCCTTCTGTTGTGATTGCCGGTTGCGGCGATGTGGGGAGTCGGCTGGCTAGCCAATTACTGGCCTCGGAATGGGATGTTTACGGGTTGCGACGGGACATTTCACGCCTGCCCGATGGTGTGATCGGCATCGCCGGCGACCTGTTCAAAAAGGATTGCCCTGACACCTGGCCGATTGGCGGGGTCGATTACCTGGTGTATTGCGCCGCCGCCACCGACCACGATGAGGCCGGCTATCGCGCGGCTTATGTGCAAGGCTTGCAGCATGTGTTGGAGTGGCTGAACGATTACGGCCAGGAACCCAAGCACTTGCTGTTTGTGTCCAGCAGCAGTGTGTATGGCCAGCAGAGTGGTGAGTGGGTCGACGAAACGTCTGATACCCAAGCGAAGGGCTATTCTGGCCAAGTCATGTTGGAGGCCGAGCAAGTGGCCCTCAACAGCGGTATTCCGGCGAGCATCGTGCGGTTGACCGGAATCTACGGCCCCGGCCGTGAATGGCTGTTGACCCAGGTGCGCCAAGGCTATCGTGTGGCGGTTGATCCACCTTTATATGGCAACCGGATTCACGCGGATGACGCTGCGGGCTTGCTCGCCTTTTTGCTGCGGCGTGTTGAGCAGGGCGGCTCGCTGGATAAGGTCTACATCGGCGTGGACGATGCGCCTGCGCCATTGGCGGAAGTGGTGGGTTGGTTGCGCGAATACTTGGGCGTGACCGAATGGGCCGAGGACGCCAGCGTGCGTCGGGCGGGCAGCAAGCAATGCAGCAATGCTCGAGCCAAGGCGCTGGGCTGGGTGCCGACGTATTCGACCTACCGCGAGGGCTATGCGGCGATCCTGAAGGGATAAGGTCGGTAAAAAATATGGGAGCTGGCTTGCTCCCACATTTAGATCCAGGTGCGGCTGCTTATTTCTTTTCCAGCAACCACTGGCGTGGCCCCGGCGTAAACGAAGGTACTTCGTCCGTTTGCGCGGTGTTCACCGCCTGGAAGATTTCCAGTTGCTTGCCTTTGCGGGCGAAGATCCACGGGTTGCCTTGGCCATTCAACTGCAGCCAGATACTGTCGTAACCACCGCTCATCGAGGCGCAATCACCCGCCAGGCACAGCGAGTAACGGTCGACGCCTGGCAAGCCGGCGACTTTGCCGTCAGGCTGGAACTGTACTGTGGCGCCGTCACCGGTGCCGTCGGTGATCTTCCAATCGCCGCCCATGTAGGCTGCATACAACGCGCGCTCGAAGTTGGCGCCCAGTGGTGCACCTTCTGGGGCTGGGTCTTTGGCGCGGGCAAACAGTTGCTCCGGCTCATTGTCGTTGGCAACTTGCAGCAGTTGTTTGCCTTTACGCTTGAGTTCGGTGGCGGAGCTGCCATAGAAGTCGACGCTCCAGGCGCCGGGTGTTTCGCTGACCAACTTGCCTTCGGCGACTTCAAAACCGTTGTAGTAACGCGCCTGGGAAGCCTTGGTGTTGACCTCCCACTCAAGGTTCGGGCCATAGGTTTGCAGCGCTTCACGCAAAGGGCCGCCCTTGGCTGCCGCGTTGATGGCGGCCTGGTTGATCCAAGTACCGCTTACATCCAAGTCGGCGGGGTTGCTGGCGCAGCCGCCGAGCAACAGGGCGAGCGTTGATAAGGCTACAAGCGCTTTGCGCATTACGAAATCCTTCTGAAACGAAGTCGGCGCAGCCTGTGGAGGCTGCGCCGGGTGTTTTACTCGATGACCAGAATTGCGTCCATCTCAACCTGTGCGCCCTTTGGCAGGGCGGCAACGCCGATAGCGGCGCGGGCTGGGTACGGCTGTTCGAAGTACTTGCCCATGATCTCGTTGACCTTGGCGAAGTGGCTCAGGTCGGTGAGGAAAATGTTCAGCTTGACGATGTCCTTGAACGAACCGCCCGCAGCTTCGGCAACCGACTTGAGGTTTTCGAAGACCTGGACGGTTTGTGCTTCAAAGCCTTCAACCAGTTCCATGGTCTTTGGGTCCAGTGGGATCTGGCCGGACATGTAGACAGTGTTGCCCGCCTTGATCGCCTGGGAGTAAGTACCGATGGCGGCAGGGGCCTTGTCGCTGGTGATAACAGTCTTGGTCATGTGTGACTCCTTGTAAGAGATGATGACTATTTGAAGCGCTACGCGCGCAGGCGGGTGATACGAATCACGCCGGTCAGGGCCCGTAGCTTCTTGATCACGCGGGCCAGGTGCACGCGGTCGTGCACGCTGACGACCAGTTGGACCACGCTGATGCGGCCATCGCGCTCATCCATGCTGATTTTCTCGATATTACCGTCGGCCGCGTTGACGCTGCTGGCCAGCAGGGCGATCAGGCCGCGCTGGTGTTCCAGCTCAACGCGCAGTTCAACGTTAAATTCGCCGGTCACGTCCTTTGCCCAGGAGAGCTGGATGCATTTCTCAGGGTTGTGGCGGATTTCAGTGATATTGCGGCAGTTGTCCAGGTGCACGACCATGCCTTTGCCTGCGGACAGGTGGCCGACAATCGGGTCGCCCGGGATCGGCGTGCAGCACTTGGCGTAGCTGAGCACCAGGCCTTCGGTGCCGCGAATTGCCAGCGGGCCTTCGGGGCTTGGCAGCTGTTCGCCTTCGCCGAGCAGGCGTCGGGCCACCACATAGGCCATGCGGTTGCCCAGGCCGATATCTTCCAGCAGATCTTCGATGGTTTCCTGGCGATACTCGTGGAGCATCGCGTGTACTCGCTCGGCCGGGATCTTCTCCAGGGCGCTGTCGAAACCATTGAGTACCTTGTTCAACAGGCGTTCACCGAGGCTGATGGACTCAGAGCGGCGTTGCAGTTTCAGGGCATGGCGGATGTGTGTGCGTGCCTTCCCGGTGACCACGAAATTGAGCCATGCCGGGTTTGGCCGCGCGCCGGGAGCGCTGACGATCTCGACCGTGGAGCCGCTCTGTAGCGGTTCGGACAGCGGCGCGAGACGACGGTTGATCCGGCAGGCGATGCAGCTGTTGCCAACGTCGGTATGCACTGCGTAAGCAAAGTCGACGGCCGTGGAGCCTTTAGGCAGCTCCATGATCCGACCTTTGGGTGTGAATACGTAGACCTCGTCCGGGAACAGGTCGATCTTCACGCTTTCGATAAATTCCAGAGAGTTGCCGGCACGTTGCTGCATTTCCAGCACGCCTTTGACCCACTGGCGGGCGCGGGCATGTGTACCTTTCGGCTGTTCGTCGCCACTGGACTTGTACAGCCAATGGGCGGCGATGCCGTTGTTGGCCATTTCTTCCATCTCCCGCGTGCGGATCTGGATCTCGATCGGCACCCCGTGCATACCGAACAACGTGGTATGCAGCGACTGATAGCCGTTGGCCTTAGGAATAGCGATGTAGTCTTTGAAACGCCCCGGCAGGGGTTTGTACAAATTATGTACAGCGCCCAGCACGCGGTAGCAGGTGTCGACCTTGTCGACGATGATGCGGAACGCGTACACGTCCATGATCTCGTTGAAAGCCCGGCGCTTGCCGCGCATCTTCTTGTAGATGCCGTAGATGTGTTTCTGCCGGCCGCTGACCTCGCCTTCGATCTCGTCGATCGCCAGGCAATGGCTCAGGGACTCTTCTATCTTGTTGACGATTTCCTTGCGGTTGCCCCGGGCGCGTTTGACCGCCTGGTAGATGCGCGCCGAGCGCATCGGGTGCATGGCTTTGAAGCCCAGGTCTTCGAACTCGATACGAATGGCGTGCATGCCCAGCCGATTGGCGATGGGCGCGTAAATTTCCAGGGTTTCCTTGGCAATACGCCGGCGTTTTTCGCCGGACAGCACTTCCAGCGTGCGCATGTTGTGCAGCCGGTCGGCCAGCTTGACCAGAATCACCCGAATGTCTCGGGCCATGGCCATGGCCATCTTCTGGAAGTTTTCCGCCTGGGCTTCGGCCTTGGTCTCGAAGTTCATCTGGGTCAGTTTGCTGACCCCGTCGACCAGCTCGGCCACGGTTTCGCCAAATTGCGCATTGAGCGCTTCCTTGGCGATGCCGGTGTCTTCGATCACGTCATGCAGCATCGCAGCCATCAGGCTCTGATGGTCCATGTGCATCTCGGCGAGAATATTTGCCACTGCAAGAGGATGCGTGACATACGCCTCGCCACTGCGGCGGCGTTGACCGTCGTGGGCTTGTTCGGCGTAGAAATACGCTCGGCGGACCAGGTTGACCTGGTCTGGGCCGAGGTAGGTCGATAAGCGATCGGCGAGGGCGTCTATGCTCGGCAAAGTGTTAACTCCTGCCGAAGGCTGTGACCCTGCGCCGTGCTACGTCGACCAGGCATAGGCTTAGACGGCCTCGTTGGACTCGTCCTCGAACGCTGCAAACAGCGGTTCGTCTTCAACGATTTCGGCGTTGGCGATGAACTCGTAGCTCATCAGGCCTTCAGCGATTTCGCGCAGGGCGACTACGGTAGGCTTGTCGTTTTCCCACTGGACCAGGGGCTCTTTGCCGCCAGTGGCCAGTTGACGGGCACGCTTGGTAGAGAGCATGACCAGCTCAAAGCGGTTATCCACGTGTTCTAGGCAGTCTTCAACGGTTACGCGGGCCATGGTATTCCTCGGAGCGAATGCAAGATGCGCGCTGCCCGGTTGGGCGAGCGGACTAAACAGTTTAAAAAATCACCAGCGTTTAGGGAAGCGCTGATTTTTCCCGCGCCCTCGAAAAACCGCTACAAGTGCCAATGTAAAGCCCTTGTAGCAGTTTTGGGAAGAGCCAATCAGCCGAGCAGTTCAGCCAATAATTTGCCGAAACGTTGCTGTTGACGCTTTTGCTGGAGCTGATTGGTGCGGAAAATCGCCTTCAAATCATCCAAGGCGTGGGCAAAATCGTCATTGATGATCAGGTAGTCGTAGTCGACGTAGTGGCTCATTTCGCTGACAGCTTCACGCATGCGGCCTTCGATGATCTCGTCGCTGTCCTGGCCACGGTTGGTCAGACGCTGATGCAAGGCCTCGAGCGACGGCGGCAGGATAAAGATCGAGCGCGCCTTGGGCATCAACTGACGCACTTGCTCGGCGCCTTGCCAGTCGATTTCCAGAATCAGGTCGTGGCCTTCGTCCAGGGTCTGCTGCAGATGGCTTTGCGACGTGCCGTAGAGATTACCGAACACTTCGGCGCGCTCAAGGAAGTCGCCGTGTTCGATCATCTTCACGAACTCGGTACGCTCGACGAAGTGATAGTGCACGCCGTTCACCTCACCCGGGCGCATGGCGCGGGTGGTGTGCGAGACCGAGATGCGGATCTGCTCGTCAGCGTCGGTCAGGGCCTTGACCAAGCTGCTCTTGCCCGCGCCCGAAGGGGCGGAAATGATGTAAAGGGTGCCGGTGCTGTGGGTCATGGAAGTTGCCTTACTCAATATTCTGTACTTGTTCGCGCATCTGCTCGATCAACACTTTGAGGTTGACCGCAGCTGTCGTGCTGCGCGGATCAAACGCCTTGGAGCCCAGTGTATTGGCTTCGCGGTTGAGTTCCTGCATCAGGAAGTCCAGGCGCCGACCGGCGGCGCCTGCGGATTTGAGCACGCGGCGCACTTCGAGGATGTGGGTGCTCAGGCGGTCGAGCTCTTCGGCCACGTCACTCTTCTGCGCCAACAAGACCATTTCCTGTTCCAGACGCGTCGGATCGAGGTCGGCCTTCATGTCGGTGAAACGGTCAAGAACCTTCTGGCGCTGGGTGGCGAGCATCTGCGGCACCAGCTCGCGCAGGGTGATTACGTCGGCTTCGATCGAGGTCAGGCGATCGCTGATCAGGCGTGCCAGTTCGGCGCCTTCGCGCTCGCGGCCGGCCTTGAGCTCCTTCAAACCTTGGGTGAACAGGGCGAGGGCTTCGGCGTTGAGGGCTTGCGGGTCGGCGGCGTCGGCCACGAGTACACCGGGCCAAGCCAGCACTTCCAACGGGTTCAGCGCGGCGGGCTGCTTGATCAGGCTGGCGATGGTTTCGGCGGCGGCGACCAATTGCGCAGCGCGGTCGCGGTCGACCTGCAGCGGTTTGCCGGTGGTTTCCTCGGTAAAGCGCAGGGTGCATTCCAGCTTGCCACGCGAGATACCCTGGCGCAGCGCTTCACGTACGGCGCCTTCGAGGTCACGGAAAGATTCCGGCAGGCGCAGGTGCGGCTCCAGGTAACGGCTGTTGACCGAGCGCAGTTCCCAGCTCAGGGTGCCTTGGGCGCCGGCTTTTTCGACGCGGGCGAAGGCGGTCATGCTGTGCACCATGGAGGTACCTCGCGATGCAGTCCCGCAAATACGGGCTGATGAGTAAATTGAAGCCGACAGGCTGCGAAGGCGCAGGATTGTAGCGCAGTGGGGCGAGCGCGCCCAAACAATGGGCGCTAGGCTAGCCATTCGTAACCGAATTTTTTAGAAGTGCCCCGAAACGATTCGCGGCTCTATAATGCTCGGCAGTTTTTCGTCCTCCGTACAGGTATCCCCTATGAAACGTCCAAGTGGTCGCGCTGCCGATCAGCTCCGCTCGATCCGCATCACCCGCAACTACACCAAACACGCCGAGGGATCTGTACTGGTCGAGTTTGGCGATACCAAGGTGATCTGCACCGTTAGCGTCGAAAACGGTGTGCCGCGTTTCCTCAAGGGCCAGGGCCAGGGTTGGTTGACCGCCGAGTACGGCATGCTGCCGCGCGCCACTGGCGAGCGTAACCAGCGTGAAGCCAGCCGTGGCAAGCAAGGCGGGCGTACCCTGGAAATCCAGCGTCTTATCGGCCGTTCGCTGCGCGCAGCCCTGGACATGTCCAAGCTGGGCGACGTTACCCTGTACGTCGATTGCGATGTAATCCAGGCTGACGGCGGCACCCGCACCGCTTCCATCACCGGCGCCATGGTGGCTCTGGTCGATGCACTGAAAGTGATCAAGAAGCGCGGCGGCCTCAAGGCTGGCGACCCGCTCAAGCAGATGATTGCTGCGGTGTCGGTCGGCATGTACCAGGGCGAGCCTGTGCTGGACCTGGACTACCTGGAAGACTCGGCTGCCGAGACCGACCTGAACGTGGTAATGACCAGCACCGGTGGTTTCATCGAAGTGCAGGGCACCGCCGAAGGCGCGCCATTCCAGCCAGCCGACCTGAATGCCATGCTGGCCCTGGCCCAGAAAGGCATGAACGAAATATTCGAACTGCAGAACGCCGCACTGGCTGACTGAACCGGCCTCAAGGAGAAACGCCATGAATGACAGTCAACTTCCCGTGCCCACGCCTTCCTACGAAGTGCGCCAGGGCGCAATGTTGTGTCACCTCGCGGCATTTCTGGGGTTTGTGTTCCCCTTCGGCAGTGTCGTCGGGCCGCTGATCCTGTGGCAGATGAAGAAAGAAGTGGACCCGTTCATTGATGATCAGGGCAAGGAAGCCTTGAACTTCCAGATCACCGTAGCCATTGCCTGGCTGGTTTGCATCGTGCTCGCCTTTGCGGTGATTGGTTTCTTCCTGATGACTGCCTTGGCGATTGCGACCGTGGTGCTGACCATCATCGGTTCGATCAAGGCCAACAAGGGGATCGCCTATCGCTATCCCTTTACCTGGCGGCTGGTCAAATAATGAGCACCCACAAAAAAACCGACAGCGATGTCGGTTTTTTTGTGCCTGGAAAAAGACCTTAGATGGTCAGTGTCCAGTCGTAGTCCACGATCAGCGGCGCGTGCTGCGAGAAGCGTGGCTGACGCGGCAGGCGTGCGCTGCGAACAAACCGGCGCAGGCCAGGGGTCAGCAGCTGATAGTCGAAACGCCAGCCCAGGTTGAGCATCTCAGCCTGTTCGTTGTCCGGCCACCAGCTGTACTGGTCGCCTTCGCGGCTGACCTCGCGCAGGGCATCGACATAACCCATGTTGCCGACAATCTCGTCCATCCAGGCACGTTCCGGCGCCAGGAAACCCGGGGATTGCTGGCTGTCGCGCCAGTTCTTGATATCCAGCTTTTGTTGCGCCACGTACAGCGAGCCACAGTAAATGTACTCGCGACGTTTGCGTCGCTGTTTATCCAGATAACGGGCGAAATCGTCCATTAGCTTGAACTTCTGGTTCAAGTCTTCATCGCCGTTCTGCCCCGAAGGGAGCAGCAAGGTCGCGATGCTGACCTTGTCGAAATCGGCTTGCAGGTAGCGCCCGTAGCGGTCGGCTGTCTCGAAGCCGAGGCCGCTGATGACCGCCTTGGGTTGCAACCGCGAGTACAAAGCCACGCCACCTTGGGTGGGCACTTCGGCATCGCAGGCATAAAGGAAGTAGCCATCCAGTTGGAAGGCTGGGTCGTCCAGTTCAAAGGCGGAGGCGCGGGTGTCCTGCAGGCAGATGACGTCGGCATTCTGTGCTTGCAGCCAACTGAGCAAACCACGCTCGACTGCAGCCTGAATACCATTGACGTTCACACTGATGATCCGCATAAATGGCCCCAAAAATCGCGTGCGTGTATGATACACGCCGTCTACCTAATTAGCTAAATCCGTGGTATCTGAGGCTTTTTTCATGCAGGCGTATCAACGCGATTTCATTCGTTTTGCCATCGATCGCGGCGTTTTACGCTTCGGTGAGTTCACTCTGAAGTCCGGGCGCACCAGCCCTTACTTCTTCAATGCAGGCTTGTTTAACTCGGGTTCGGCCCTGGCTCAGCTGGGTCGTTTCTACGCGGCAGCCATCGTTGAAAGCGGTATTTCCTTCGACGTACTGTTCGGCCCGGCCTACAAGGGCATCCCGCTGGCGGCCGCGACTGCCGTGGCGTTGGCGGAACATCATGGGCTGGATTTGCCGTGGTGCTTCAACCGCAAAGAGGCCAAGGCTCATGGCGAAGGCGGTAGCTTGGTCGGTGCTGCGCTTAAAGGCGACGTGCTGATCATCGACGACGTGATCACGGCCGGCACCGCCATCCGTGAAGTGATGCAGATCATCGCTTCCCAGGACGGTGCCAAGGCCGCCGGTGTGTTGATCGCACTGAACCGCCAGGAGCGCGGCAATGGCGAATTGTCGGCGATCCAGGAAGTGGAGCGTGATTTTGGCATTCCGGTAGTGAGCATCGTGTCGCTGAACCAGGTGTTGCAGTTCCTGGAAGACGATCCGCAGCTCAAGCAGCATTTGCCGGCGGTCAAAGCGTACCGCGAGCAGTTCGGCGTCTGACACCGAAACCCATCCGGGACGCGGACCCGTGTGGGTGCCTGCGATAGCATCACCTTGGTACAACTGATTTACCGAGGTGCAGGCATCGCAGGCAAGCCAGTTCCCACATTTGGATCAAGTGCAAACAAAAAAGGCCCCGCTCAATTTGATTGAGCGGGGCCTTTTTATTTTCTGCCGATTAAGGACGCTTGCGATTACTGATCAGCGTGCCCACACCGGTGTCGGTGAAGATTTCCAGCAGGATCGCGTTCGGTACGCGGCCGTCCAGGATCAGCGAGCTACCGACGCCGCCTTGCACCGCTTCCAGTGCGCAACGGATCTTCGGCAGCATGCCGCCGTAGATGGTGCCGTCAGCGATCAACTCGTCCACTTGCTGGGTAGTCAGGCCGGTCAATACCTTGCCTTCCTTGTCCATCAGGCCGGCGATGTTGGTCAGCAACATCAGCTTTTCAGCCTTCAGCGCCTCGGCCACTTTGCCGGCTACCAGGTCGGCGTTGATGTTGTAGGACTCACCGTTGGCACCCACGCCGATAGGCGCGATCACCGGGATGAAGTCGCCTTTAACCAGCAAGTTCAGCAGGTCGGTATTGATGCCGATCACTTCGCCGACCTGTCCGATGTCGATGATTTCCGGCTGGGTCATCTCCGGCGTCTGACGGGTAACGGTCAGTTTTTTTGCGCGGATGAGCTCCGCGTCCTTGCCGGTCAGGCCGATGGCACTGCCGCCATGACGGTTGATCAGGTTGACGATGTCTTTGTTGACCTGGCCGCCGAGGACCATCTCCACCACGTCCATGGTCTGCGCGTCAGTGACGCGCATGCCATCGATAAAGTGACTCTCGATCGACAATCGCTTGAGCAGGTCGCCGATTTGCGGGCCACCACCGTGCACCACGACCGGGTTGATCCCGACGGCTTTCATCAACACGATGTCGCGGGCAAAGCCGGTTTTCAGCTCGTCGCTTTCCATGGCATTGCCGCCGTACTTGATCACCAGCGTCTTGCCGACGTAGCGTCGAAGGTAAGGCAATGCTTCGGACAGGACCTTGGCAGTATTGGCAGCGGCTTCGCGTTCGAGGGTCATTCAGGGCTCCGGTAAAAAATCAGAACGGTAATTGGAGATCAGGGGCAACACGTTTCAACTGGGCGTGGAACACGTCCTTGATGCGCTGCAACTCAGCCTCGGTATCCGCCTCGAAACGCAGGACCAGCACCGGCGTGGTGTTGGACGCGCGAACCAGGCCCCAGCCTTTGGCGTAATCGACTCGCACACCGTCAATGGTGGTCAGGTTGGCGCCTTCGCCCCATTGCGCATCGTGCAGTGCGTCAATGATGCTGAATTTGCTCTCCTCGGTCACATGGATATTGATCTCTGGCGTAGAAATATCATTCGGGAAGGTCTGAAACAGCTCCTGCGCCGTGGATTTTTCCTTGCTGAGGATCTCCAGCAGACGGGCGGCGCTGTAAATGCCGTCGTCAAATCCGAACCAGCGCTCTTTGAAGAATACGTGGCCGCTCATTTCGCCGGCCAACAGCGCGCCGGTTTCCTTCATTTTCTTTTTGATCAGCGAGTGACCGGTCTTCCACATGAGCGGGCGACCGCCGTATTCCTTGATCAGCGGGGTGAGGCGGCGGGTGCATTTCACATCGAAGATGATTTCGGCGTTGGGGTTGCGTGCCACCACGTCGCGGGCAAACAGCATCAGCAGGCGGTCGGCGAACACGTTCTCGCCGGTGTTGGTCACCACGCCGACTCGGTCGCCATCACCGTCAAAGGCCAGGCCTACATCGGCGCCGGTTTCCTTGACCTTGGCGATCAGGTCCACCAGGTTTTCAGGCTTGCCCGGGTCTGGGTGGTGGTTAGGGAAGTTGCCGTCGACGTCGCAGAACAACGGGATCACTTCGCAGTTCAGGGCTTCGAGCAGTTGCGGTGCGATCACGCCTGCCGCGCCGTTGCCGCAGTCCACTACCACTTTCAGGCGACGCGCGAGTTTGACGTCGCCGGTGATTTCGTCGGAGTAGCGCTGAAGAATGTCGACCTTGGTGATACTGCCGGTGCCGCTGGTCAGATCGTTGGTCTTCAGGCGGTCGTGCAACGCCTGGATTTGCTCGTTGGCGAGGGTGTCACCGGCGATGACGATCTTGAAACCGTTGTAGTCCGACGGGTTATGGCTGCCGGTGAGCATGACACCGGACTTGCCGGCCAGTACGTTGGCTGCGTAGTACAGCGCAGGCGTCGGCACCAGGCCGACGTCACTGACGTGGCAGCCGCTGTCAGCCAGACCCTGGATCAGCTGCTCTACCAGCTCCGGGCCGGACAAGCGGCCATCACGGCCGACCGAGACGTTAGGTTCGCCCTGGGCCAGGCTCTGGGCGCCGATGGCGCGGCCGATCCAGTAAGCGGTTTCGGCGGTCAGGGTCTTGGGCACCACGCCACGAATGTCGTAGGCGCGAAAGATGCTGTCGGGGAATGTCGGGGCTACTCGGGCTGCGGTACTCATCGCGAGGGGAAACTCCATCTGAAGGGGGCAAAGCTGGCCTGAATGTGGTTGACCGGCGGGCTCAAACTGAAGGGTATGACGGCTTTTTCGGCAGAGAGTTCGTGGTGCGCAAATGCCATCGGCGCTCGCGCTCTGTGCTTTTTCCCTCGTAATACTTTGATTTCACTTATGAAATCTCGCTTGTAAGGTGCGCGCATTGTTCATCCGGAAAAGCCATGCGTTAGCGTCAGGCCGGGCACAGGTGCCCAGCCTGGTTCAGCTTAGTCAGTGGCTGCCGGAATGCCCAAAGCCGCCCGCGCCGCGTTGGGTCTCGTCAAATTCCTGTACCAGCTCGAAGCGCGCCTGCACCACCGGCACCAGCACCAGTTGGGCGATGCGTTCGCCGACAGCAATGTTGAAGGCGGTCTGACCACGGTTCCAGCACGACACCATCAGCTCGCCTTGGTAATCGGAGTCAATCAGGCCTACGAGGTTGCCCAGCACGATGCCGTGTTTATGGCCCAAGCCGGAGCGCGGCAGGATGAGTGCCGCCAGGCCCGGGTCACCGACATAGATCGACAGGCCGGTAGGAATCAGGAGGGTCTGGCCCGGCTCGAGGACGGTGTCTTCCTTGAGCATGGCGCGCAGGTCCAGCCCGGCGGAGCCTGGGGTGGCGTAGGCCGGCAGTGGGAATTCGTTGCCGATGCGGGGGTCGAGAATCTTGGCTTGCAAAGCGTGCATGTAAATTAAACCTGGTTCAGCCGTTGGGCGATAAATGAGATCAGTTGGCGGGCAATCTTGCCCTTGCTGGTCTGGGCGAAAACGGTGGCGTGCAACTCGCGGTCGATCACGCTGATGGCATTTTCCTCACTGTTGAAGCCGATGCTCGGGTTGGCGACATCATTGGCAACAATCAGGTCGAGGTTTTTATCTTTCAGTTTGCGTGCGGCGTAGTCCAGCAGGTGCTCGGTTTCGGCGGCAAAGCCGACGCTGAACGGGCGGTCTGAACGCGTGGCGATAGTTGCCAGAATGTCCGGGTTGCGCACCATTTGCAGGAGCAGGCCGTCTCCGCTTGTAGGGTCTTTCTTGAGCTTTTGCGGGGCTACGACTTCAGGGCGGTAGTCCGCAACCGCTGCCGAGGCGATAAACAGGTCGCAGGGAATCGCTGCCTCACAGGCTGCCAGCATGTCTCGGGCGCTGACTACGTCGATTCGCGTAACCCGATCAGGGGTCGGCAAATGCACCGGACCGGTGATCAAGGTGACCCGCGCGCCTGCCTCGACCGCCGCTTCCGCCAAGGCAAAGCCCATTTTTCCTGAGCTATGGTTGGTGATGTAGCGCACCGGGTCGATGTTTTCCTGGGTCGGGCCGGCAGTGATCAGCACGTGCTTGCCAGTCAGGGCCAGGTGCTGGAAGCACTCGGCGGCGCACAGCGCCAGGTCGGTAGCTTCAAGCATGCGGCCCATGCCGACGTCGCCGCAGGCCTGGCTGCCGGACGCGGGGCCGAACACTTTGAGGCCTCGGCTTTGCAGGAGTTGGGTGTTCGCCTGGGTGGCCGGGTCGCGCCACATGGCCTGGTTCATGGCGGGGGCAATGGCGACGGTGGCGTCGGTTGCCAGTACCAGGGTGGTCAGTAGGTCGTCAGCGATACCTTGGGCCAGGCGGGCGATCAGGTCGGCGGTCGCTGGGGCGATGAGTACCAGGTCGGCCCATTTGGCCAGCTCGATATGGCCCATCGCGGCTTCTGCCGCCAGGTCCAGCAGGTCGAGGTGCACCGGGTGGCCGGACAGGGCTTGCATGGTCAGCGGGGTGATGAACTCACTGCCACCGCGGGTCATGACCACGCGCACTTCGGCGCCCTGGTCCAGAAGCCTGCGAACCAGCTCTGCGCTCTTGTAGGCGGCAATCCCGCCGCCGACGCCGAGAACGATGCGTTTCCGATACAGACGCTGCATTGGTTTGCCTTTCCAGTTCAGTGACGCCTGCGACACCCCCTCCCCAGGGGAAATCGCATGCAAAAAAGAGGGCTTAAGATAACACAGCGTCTGCCTGGCAACAGCGGCGCACACGCACACGGAGGTGGGATGAGTATTCGAGATTGGCCTGTGGCGGAACGTCCACGGGAGAAACTTTTGGAATGGGGCGCGGCAAACCTGTCGGATGCCGAGCTGTTGGCGATCTTCCTGCGCACCGGGGTTTCCGGCAAAAGCGCGGTCGACCTGGCACGCCACTTGTTGGCGCAATTCGGTGGCCTTCGCCCATTGCTTGAGGCCAGCCAGACGCTGTTCAGCAGGCATTTGGGGCTGGGGCCGGCGAAATTTGCCCAGTTGCAGGCCGTGCTGGAAATGTCTCGGCGGCATATGGCCGAAAGCCTGCGCAAGGAGTCGGTGCTGGAAAGCCCCGTGGCCGTGCGCGATTACCTCAAGGCGTTGTTGCGTCATGAGCCCCACGAGATATTCGGCTGCCTGTTTCTCGACTCAAAGCACCGGGTGCTGGGCTTCGAGGCGTTGTTCCAGGGCACCATTGATGCTGCCGTGGTTTATCCCCGGCAAGTGGTCAAGCGCGCACTTGAGTACAACGCGGCAGCATTGATCCTGTGCCACAACCATCCTTCGGGGAGCGTCGAGCCGAGTGCGGCTGATCGAAAATTGACCAAGTTGCTGCAAAAGGCCTTGGAAGTCGTGGATGTGCGGGTGCTGGATCACATCATCGTGGGCGATGGCGACCCGCTGTCGATGGCGGAATACGGGTGGCTGTAACCCCGCCCACTGGGGCGGGGTGGAGGCTCAGGGGTTGACGCTGACCTTGGAGAAGTCCTGGCGACCAAACGGGCTCACTTGATAACCCTCGACATTCTTGCGGGCCAGGGCAAACGCGGTCGGGTGCGCCAATGGCAGCCACAAGGCCTGTTGCTGGATCTGCGCCTGGGCCTGTTGGTACAGCTTGCTGCGTACGCCTTGCTCGCTGGTGGTCTTGCCTGCGCTGATCAGTTTGTCCAGCGCGGGGTCGCAGTAGCGGGCGAAGTTGGTGCCGGATTTCACCGCTGCGCAAGAGAATTGCGGGGTCAGGAAGTTATCTGGGTCGCCGTTATCGCCGGCCCAGCCCATGAACAGCAGGTCATGTTCGCCAGCCTTGGCGCGGCGAATCAGTTCGCCCCATTCGATCACACGGATCTCTGCCTGAATGCCAATCTTGGCCAGGTCCGCCTGCAACAGCTGGGCGCCGAGGTTGGGGTTGGGATTCAACAGGCTGCCCGTCGGGCGAGTCCAAATAGTGGTTTTGAAGCCGTGCTTGAGTCCCGCGCGGTCCAGCAGCGTCTTGGCCTTGGCAATGTCCTGTGGATAACCAGGCAAGTCCTTGGCATAGCTCCATGTGTTGGGTGGGTAAATGCCATTTGCCGCCTCAGCGGTGCCTTCAAACACTGCCTTGAGGTAGCTGTTCTTATCGAACGCCAGGTTGATCGCCTGGCGCACTTGCGGTTTGTCCAGCGGCGGGTGCTGGTTGTTGATGGCTACGAATGCAGTCATGAAGGCGGCGGTTTTCTCCACCTTCAATGCCGGGTCTTTTTCGGCTTCGCCTACGTCTAAAGGCTTAGGCGATAGGGCGATCTGGCATTCGTCACGGTGCAGTTTCTGCAGCCGCACGTTGGCATCCGGGGTAATGGCAAAGATTAAGTTATCCACAGCCGGTTTGCCGGCGAAGTACTCCGGGTTGGCTTTGTAGCGAACCACCGCATCTTTCTGAAAGCGTACGAACACAAACGGACCGGTGCCGATCGGCTGGCTATTGAGCTTTTCAGGCCTGCCGGCCTTGAGCAGTTTGTCGGCGTATTCGGCCGGGTAGATCGAGGCAAAGCCCATGCTCAGCGCGGCGAGGAAGGTTGAGTCGGCGTGATCGAGGGTGAAACGCACGGTCAGCGGGTCGAGGGCGTCGATCTTCTTGATCAGTGTCGGCAATTGCAGGGATTGCGCATGGGGGAAGCCGCTCTGGGCGATCTTGTGCCATGGGTTGGCCGGGTCGAGCATGCGTTCGAAGCTGAAGCGCACGTCTTCAGCGGTCAGGGTACGGCTTGGGGTGAAGTATTCGGTACGGTGAAACTTCACCCCCGGGTGCAGCCTGAAGGTGTACGTCAGGCCATCCGGCGAAACGTCCCAGCTGTCCGCGAGGCTCGGCACCAATTTGCCGCTGTTCGCGTCGTAGTCCACCAGGCGGTTCATCAGCACGTCGGCTGAGGCATTGGTGGTGGTCAGTGAGTTGTATTGCACTACATCAAACCCTTCGGGGCTGGCTTCGGTGCATACGCTCAAACTGGTAGCCGCCAGGGCCGCCGGCGCGATAAATAGAGGGGCTAGCAACAGCGGTAGGGCAGCGAGGCGCATATTCGGTTTCCTTTGCAGATCGAAGGCCCATCTGCGAGTGCAGTCTGGAAAAAGCCTACCGTAGAGGTCTGATTGATAAATGACTAGCCCATTTTTGCCTGTGCATTTGGGCAAAATGCTGTTTTGATGGCGCCTCAGCGCGTTTGTCCTCGCACGTTTGTGTGCGGACGGGCGCGGTAAATCATTCTGTGCGACGAGTGGTCGGCTGTTGCAGCGGCCCCTCCTGGCAACGGTTCGGGCGTCTATCGCCAAGATTTACGCCGGTAAAAATACACGGGCTGTTGTTGCACTGGGGTCTTTCTGGTATAAAGCAGCGCTCTTTTCTAGGGGCCCGGTTCCTTCACTGTAGGTGTAGCCGGTAAGACCCTTAAAGAAACGCGGCGCCTGGCGCCAAATGACTGAGAGATTAAGCGGCCAACCCATGCCGGGTTGGGCATGTGGTTTTAGAGGGCTGAGGCATGTCGAGAGTCTGTCAAGTTACCGGTAAGGGTCCGGTGACTGGGAATAACATTTCCCACGCAAATAACAAAACCCGTCGTCGTTTCCTGCCGAACCTGCAGCATCACCGCTTCTGGGTTGAAGAAGAGAAACGTTTTGTTCGCCTGCGTGTATCTGCCAAAGGCATGCGTATCATCGACAAGCGCGGCATCACTGTCGTGCTGGCCGAAATCCGCGCCGCTGGCAAGATCTAAGGAGCTTTATCATGCGTGAATTGATTCGAATGATCTCTAGCGCCGGTACTGGTCACTTCTACACTACCGACAAGAACAAGCGTACTACCCCGGACAAGCTCGAAAAGAAAATGTTCGACCCGCGCGTTCGCAAGCACGTGATCTACAAAGAAGGCAAAATCAAGTAATTGATTTTCCTCTTTGTGAAAAAAAGCCCGTCTCTCACAAGTCGGGCTTTTTTTTGCCTGCGATTTGCTGATCAGGTCTTTTGTTCGAACACCACGTAGATCTTGCGGCAGGGCTCCAGCACTTCCCAGGTACCGTTGAAACCGGCAGGAATCACGAAGCGGTCGCCGGCACGCAAGGTCTTGGCGTTGCCGTCGGCATCGCGCAATACCGAAACGCCCTGCACGATCTCGCAGTACTCATGCTCGGTGTAATTGACCTTCCACTGCCCGACTTCACCTTCCCAGACTCCAGCGCTCATCTGGCCGCACGGGCTGTTGTAATGGTTGTAGAGCGTTTGCTCGGGATCGCCCTTGAGGACTTTTTCGGCGGCAGGCCGGTAGCGTTCGGGGGCGGTGTTGGCTTGGCTGAAGTCGACGATGTCCTGGATGCTCATGTGCGTGTCCCGTCTGGCCTGCGGTTGGAAAGCCCAAAGTCTATGTTTATTAAAATGAACATCGCAAGGGCGTTTACCGCCGTTATGTCAAATATATTGAAACATCCCCAGCCGCTGGTTTAGGGTGGCAGCTGCCTTGAGCCGAACAGCAGGCTGGCCGGGCAAGAATTCTTTGAGGCTGCCGGGGGACATCACCTGGCCCTTGTATTCAATAAGAGGAGGACACTCGCATGACCACCCTGACCCGTGCCGACTGGGAACAACGCGCCAAGGATCTGAAGATCGAAGGGCGCGCCTATATCAATGGCGAATACACCGCCGCCGTTTCCGGTAACACGTTCGAATGCATCAGCCCGGTCGATGGCCGCCTGCTGGCCACCGTTGCCAGTTGCGACGCCGCCGACGCCCAGCGCGCGGTAGAAAATGCCCGTGCCACCTTTAATTCCGGTGTTTGGTCGCGTCTGGCGCCGGCTAAACGCAAATCCGCCATGATCCGTTTCGCTGCCTTGCTCAAGGCCAATGCCGAAGAGCTGGCGCTGCTTGAAACCCTGGACATGGGCAAGCCGATCAGCGATTCGCTCGGTATTGACGTCCCAGGCGCAGCCAATGCTCTGAGCTGGAGCGGCGAGGCGATCGACAAGATTTACGACGAAGTTGCCGCCACCCCGCACGATCAACTGGGTCTGGTGACCCGCGAGCCGGTCGGCGTGGTTGGCGCCATCGTGCCGTGGAACTTCCCGCTGATGATGGCCTGCTGGAAACTCGGCCCAGCGTTGTCGACCGGTAACTCGGTGATCCTCAAACCGTCCGAAAAATCCCCGCTGACCGCTATCCGCATCGCGGCCCTGGCCGTTGAGGCCGGTATTCCCAAAGGCGTATTCAACGTGCTGCCGGGTTACGGCCACACCGTGGGCAACGCACTGGCGCTGCACATGGACGTCGACACGCTGGTATTCACCGGTTCCACCAAGATCGCCAAGCAGCTGTTGATCCGCTCCGGCGAGTCGAACATGAAGCGCGTGTGGCTGGAAGCGGGCGGCAAGAGCCCGAACATCGTATTTGCCGATGCGCCAGACCTGCAAGCGGCTGCCGAATCCGCCGCGGGCGCTATTGCCTTCAACCAAGGCGAAGTCTGCACCGCCGGTTCGCGCTTGCTCGTAGAGCGTTCCATCAAGGATAAATTCCTGCCGCTGGTGATCGAGGCCCTCAAGGGCTGGAAGCCAGGCAACCCGCTGGACCCTGCAACAACCGTCGGCGCGCTGGTGGACACTCAGCAGATGAACACCGTGCTGTCGTACATCGAAGCTGGCCACGCCGACGGCGCCAAGCTGGTCGCAGGCGGCAAGCGCACCCTGGAAGAAACCGGTGGTACATACGTTGAGCCGACGATTTTCGACGGTGTGACCAATGCCATGAAGATTGCTCAAGAAGAGATTTTCGGCCCTGTGCTGTCGGTGATTACCTTCGACAGCGCCGAAGAAGCCATCGCCATCGCCAACGACACCCAATACGGCCTGGCCGCAGCGGTGTGGACGGCGGATATCTCCAAGGCGCACCTGACCGCCAAGGCGCTGCGCGCTGGTAGCGTATGGGTTAACCAGTACGATGGCGGCGATATGACCGCGCCGTTTGGCGGCTTCAAGCAATCGGGTAATGGTCGCGACAAGTCGCTGCATGCGTTCGACAAATACACCGAGCTGAAGGCGACCTGGATCAAGCTGTAACCCTGTAGGAAACACCGCAGGCCAGATGTGGGAGCGGGCTTGCTTCGCGAATGCGGTATGACAGTCTCAGTTGTTTTGACTGATACACCGCATTCGCGAAGCAAGCCCGTTCCCACACTGTTTTTTGTGTTTTAAAAAATTATCCACAGGAGCGTGGAAATGCGTTGGGCGACTTATTTCGCCGTCCTGGCCTCAGTACTGAGTGTCGGCCTGGCCCTGGGCGTCAGCATGCCGTTGGTGTCCCTGCGCCTGGAAGGCTGGGGCTACGGCAGTTTCGCCATTGGTGTGATGGCAGCCATGCCGGCCTTCGGCGTGCTACTGGGCGCAAAGGTCTCCAGCCGCATGGCCTCATGGCTGGGCACCGCCAACCTGATGCGCCTGTGCCTCTGGGCGGGAGCGGTGTCCATCGGCCTGCTGGCAATCCTGCCCAGCTACCCGGTTTGGCTGATGCTGCGGCTGATGATCGGGGTGATCCTGACCATCGTGTTTATCCTTGGCGAAAGTTGGATCAACCAGCTTGTGGTCGAGCAATGGCGTGGCCGCTTAGTGGCGCTGTATGGCTGCACGTATGCCTTGAGCCAATTGTCGGGGCCATTGCTGCTGGGCGTGTTGGGCACCGACCATGATTACGGCTTCTGGGTGGGCGTAGGCCTGTTGATGCTCGCGCCGCTGCTGTTGCTGGGCCGCTCTGGGGCGCCGACGGCCGAATCCTTCAGCGTCACCTTCAACGATCTTTGGCGTTTTTGCCGGAGCCTGCCGGCGATTGCCTGGGCGGTGGCGCTGTTCGCTGCGTTCGAGGCGATGATTCTGACACTGCTGCCGGTGTATTGCCTGCAGCAAGGTTTCACGGCCGAGATTGCTTTGGCCATGGTCAGCACGGTGGTGGTCGGCGATGCGCTGCTGCAATTGCCTATCGGCGCATTGGCCGACTATTTGCCGAGACGCACGCTTTTTTTGAGCTGTGCGGTGCTGTTGCTGGCCTCAAGCCTGGCGATTCCGCTGCTGCTGCACACGCTGCTGATCTGGCCGGTGTGGGTGGTCTTCGGCGCCAGTGCCGGTGGGTTATTCACGTTGTCGCTGATCCTGATCGGCGAACGTTACCGCGACGATGCGCTAGTGCGCGCCAACGCCCACGTGGCGCAGTTATGGGGCATCGGCTGCCTGATCGGGCCGCTGGTGGCCGGTGCGGGCAGCCAGTGGATCAGCGGGCATGCATTGCCGTTGCTGATGGCGGCCGGGGCACTGGGGCTGCTGGTGCTGTTATTGCGCCAGGGGGCGTTCGGTGCTGCACAGCCTGCCTGAGCCTGAATTGTTCCTAGAGCATGCGCTCCAGGCCGACTGAAGTGGCGAACCAGGCATTGAACCGGCGCCACCAACTGCCGGGCTCATCAGTTAGCGTGTGCAGTTGGCCATTATCCTCTGTGGTCCACACCACCTGGCCATTCTGCAATTTCGCCTGGTAACTCAATGTCGGTGCCATACCCTGCAGCGCCAGGTTGCGCACGTGCTCCGCCAGCTCGGGGCTGTCCACCAGCACGCCGACCTCGGTGTTCCACAGCACCGAGCGGGGGTCGAAGTTGAACGAGCCGATAAACGACTTCTCCCGATCAAAGATCATCGCCTTGCTGTGCAGGCTGGAGTTCGAGCCGTGGAAGGCGCCCCGACGAAACAGGTGCGGGCCGCTGCCTGCGCTCGGGTCACCGGGTTGACGGCGCAGTTCGTAGAGTTTTACGCTGTGCTCCAGCAGGGCCTTGCGATACGGCGCATAGCCGCCGTGCACGGCCGGGACGTCGGTGGCTTCGAGGGAATTGGTCAGCAAGCTCACCGATACCCCCGCATCGGCGCGGCCGGTCAAGTACACCAGTCCAGGCTGTCCTGGCACGAAGTACGCCGAAATCATAATCAGCTCATGATTAACGCCTTCCAGCTCCGGTGCCAGTTGAGTGGTGAGCAGCAACCGCGGGTCAGGGTCGGCCTTGGCCAACACTTTGCTCGGGGCATCCCACAACGCCTGGTTCCAGGCCCATATCAGCTCGCGGCGCCAAATGTCCATGCGCGGCTGGGTCTGGTAGGTGCGCAAGCGGTTGTACAGGGCGTGGTTCTGCTGGCGAGAGTCTGCCAGCGAGTCCTGCAGGCGCGCGCGTGCGCAGGCCAAGTCGCCCTTGGACGGGGTGCTGGAGACGAATTCATTAATCGGCTTGCTCAGTGCGCTGTTCCAGTACTGATCAAAGCTGTGGCCGAGCTGCTCAGCCACCGGGCCCACGCTGAGCATGTCGATATCGGTGAAGTTGAGGTTGGGTTCGGCGTCGAAATACTCGTCGCCCAGGTTGCGCCCGCCGACAATGGCCACGCTGCTGTCCGCCAGCCACAGCTTGTTGTGCATGCGCCGGTGTTGCAGCGACAGGTTGAACAGCCGGCCCATGGCCCGCGTTACACCGGTGCTGCGGCCCAAGTGCAGTGGGTTGAACAGGCGGATTTCGATCTGCGGGTGGGCAGCGAGGGTGGCGATGACTTGATCTAAGCCATCGCTGGTGGTGTCGTCCAACAGGATGCGCACGCGCACCCCACGGTCAGCCGCCTTGAGCAGTTCATCCACGAGCATGCGTGTGCTGATGCCGTCGTGGACGATGTAGTACTGCAGGTCAAGGCTGCTTTGGGCGTTGCGAATCAGCTCGGCGCGGGCCATGAAGGCTTCGCTGCTGTTGGGCAACAAGCGAAAGCCTGAGCGCCCTTGATATGGCGCCGCCTGCGCCTGGATCGAGCGGCCGAATGACGATTGCGCGGCGGGCAAGGCGTCGCTGGAAGTGTGCGGAGTATCGACCGTAGCGCAACCGCCCAACGCCAAAGCGCCCAACAGGAAAAACGGTAAAAGCCGTCGAATCATCAAGGGTGCTGCTTCCAGGTCAGGGCGGTTGTGAGCATAGGACGGCGAATTCCGGCGAAAGGTCAGTCAGCCGCTTCGGCGAGCATCTTGATCGCGGCGGCCCCGACTTTGCGTACGGCTTCTTCAATCTGCGGGGTTGGCTTGGCAGCGTAGTTCATGCGCAGGCAGTTCCGGTACTTGCCGGAAGCAGAAAAGATGCTTCCCACAGCCACTTGTACGCCTTGTTCAACCAGCACCCGGTTGAGCTTGAGCGTGTCGAAGCCTTCCGGCAGCTCGACCCACAGCATGAAGCTGCCCTGGGGTCGGCTGGCGCGCGTGCCCGCCGGGAAATAGCGGCTGACCCAGTCGATTATCAAGTCGCGATTGCGCTGGTATTGGGTGCGCATCCTCCGCAAATGAGGTTCGAAGTGGCCATTTTTCAAAAACTCGGCAATGGCGATCTGCGGCTGGGTCGCGGTGGAGCCGGTGCTGATGTATTTCATGTGCAGCACCCGCTCCAGATAGCGTCCGGGCGCAACCCAGCCAATACGCAGGCCAGGCGCCAGGGTTTTCGAGAAGGAGCTGCATAGCAGCACGCGGCCGTCCTCGTCGAAGGATTTGATCGTGCGCGGGCGCGGGTAGCTGTAGGCCAATTCGCCATACACATCGTCTTCGATGATCGCCACGTCAAAGCGCTGGGCCAGGGTCAGCAACGCGCGTTTGCGCGCTTCCGGCATGATGTAGCCCAAGGGGTTATTGCAGTTGGGCGTCAGCTGGATGACCTTGATCGGCCACTGTTCCAAGGCCAATTCAAGCGCTTCGAGGCTGATGCCGGTGACCGGGTCCGTGGGGATTTCCAAGGCTTTCATGCCCAGGCCCTTGAGGGTCTGCATGGCGCCGTGAAAGCTCGGTGAGTCGACGGCAACGATATCGCCCGGCTCACAGATCGCATGGATGCTGGCGGACAGGGCCTCATGGCAGCCCGTGGTGATCACAATGTCTTCTGCCGTCAGCTGGCAGCCAGAATCCAATGACAGTCGTGCAATCTGCTCGCGCAATTCCATACAGCCGAGGATGTTGTCGTAATACAGTCCCGGCAAATCCTGGCGACGGCTGACTCGCGCGAGGCTGCGCAGCAGGGGCTTCAGGGTGGGTGACAATACGTCCGGCATGCCCCGGCCCATCTGTATGACGTCCTTGCGCGGCACTGCGCGAATCAGTTCCAGCACCTGATCCCATTGGGAAATTTCCACCGGACGCTGGGCGGGGCGGCCTACCTCGGGCAGCGCCGGCAGCTCGCGCCCGACGGGTACAAAGTAGCCGGACTTAGGCTTGGGCATTGCCAGGCCGTTGTCTTCCAGTAAGCGATAGGCTTGTTGCACGGTGCTCAGGCTGACCCCGTGTTCCACACTCAAGGCTCGTACAGAGGGCAAACGATCGCCGGGGCGGTAGAAGCCCTGCTCGATGCGGGTGCCGAGCAATTCGGCGAGGTTGACGTAAAGGGTCATGGCGGCCACTCCTGAGGGACCAGTACAGATACCCGGAAAATACAGGATTCAGGCACCCATGGGCAGCATCTGTATTGATTTAATAAAGGTAGGTTGAATCTGTAATGGTTTGGCGTACGCGCTCACTCTAGTCACTCATGGCAACAAGCAAATGAGGGGCAGCAAAATGAGCGGCATAAGCGATGTGCGTCTGATGCTACACAGTCAGGAGTTGCAGGCAGGGCAGGAGCGGGGGACGGCGCCGCGCGATATCAGCCGATGGAGCCTGTTCTGGCACCGCCGCCACACGCGCAAAGCCTTGCTGCATTTGACCCGCGAGCAACTGCGCGACGTTGGGCTGACCGCCGAACAAGCGCGCCAGGAAGGCCTGAAACCGTTCTGGCGCGATTGATCAGATCAGCTCTTTGAACCGGTGCCAGAGCATCCCCAACGCCAGTAGCGGCGAACGTAAATGTTTACCGCCGGGGAAGGTGATGTGCGGCACTTTGGCGAACAAGTCGAAACGACCTTGCTGCTGGCCGCTGATAGCCTCGGCCAGCAACTTGCCCGCCAGGTGTGTGGCATTGAGGCCATGGCCGGCGTAGGCCTGGGCGTAATACACGTTGGGCTGGTCGACCAGCCGGCCAATCTGCGGCAAGCGGTTGGCGCCGATGCCAATCATGCCGCCCCACTGGTAGTCGATCTTCACGTCGGCCAGTTGTGGAAACACCTTGAGCATCTTCGGGCGCATGTAGGCGCCGATATCCTGAGGGTCGCGTCCGGAATAGTGGCAGGCACCACCAAACAACAGACGGCGGTCGGCGGATAACCGGAAGTAATCCACCGTCACCCGCTGATCACACACAGCCATGTTCTGCGGCAACAGGTTGGCGGCTTGTGCTTCGCTCAACGGCTCGGTGGCGATGATGTAGCTGCCGGCGGGCAGCACTTTGCCGCTCAGGTGTGGGTTCAGGCCATTAAGGTAAGCGTTACAGGCCAGCACCAGGGTCTTGGCGCGCACATTGCCAAGGGCGGTGTGCACGTTGACCTCGGGGCCGTAGTCGATGCGCGTCACTTCGGACTGCTCGAACAGCTTCACGCCCAACTGCTGCGCGGCGGCGGCTTCACCGAGGGCCAGGTTCAGCGGGTGCAGGTGGCCGGAGCCCATGTCGATCATGCCGCCCAGGTAGCGGTCAGAGCCGACCACGCTGCTCATCTCGCTGGCTTGCAGCAGGCGCACTTCATGGCGATAGCCGAGGCTGCGCAATTCTTCGGCGTCCTCGGCCAGGTCTTGCAGATGCTGAGGTTTGTTCGCCAGGTCGCAATAGCCCCACGTCAGGTCGCAGGGGATCTGATAGCGCTCGACGCGTTCGCGCACGATCTCCACGGCCTCCAGGCCCATCAGCTTCATCTGGCGTACGCCGTCGCTGCCGATCACATTGGCGAACTGGTCCAGGCCATGGCCGACGCCACGAATAAGCTGGCCGCCATTACGGCCACTGGCGCCCCAGCCGATTTTGCGCGCCTCCAGCAACACCACGCTAAAACCGCGCTCGGCCAACTCCAGCGCCGTGTTAAGCCCGGAATAACCGCCGCCAATTACGCACACATCGGCGCTGACTTCGCCCGCCAACGCCGGGCAGTCGGGTTGTGGGACGCTGCTGGCGGCGTAGTAGGAAGCGGTGTGCCGGGCGCTGGCGGTCATGGGGAGCCTCCCTGTTTGGAAAATTTGACGCAGGATACAGCGGTCGGACGAAGCTGTCTGCGCAGGGCGTTTTGCGTCAGAATCAACGCCTATTCGCCGTTCGGTACGTGTTTCGATGAGTTGCAACAGCCAGAAAATCAGCGCGCTGCGCCGACAGATTCCTTCGTTCGAGTGCGTCCCCGGCTGCCACGACTGCTGTGGGCCGGTGACCACATCGCCCGAAGAAATGTCGCGACTGCCACGTAAGACCGCTGCTGAGCAGGACGCGGCCATGGACGAGCTGAACTGCGTACACCTCGGGCCAAATGGCTGCACGGTGTATGACGAGCGGCCGTTGATCTGTCGGTTGTTTGGTACCACCAAGACCTTGCCGTGCCCCAATGGGCGGGGGCCGGTGGAGCTGATTCACCCGCGAGTAGAAAAGCAGATCCATGAATACATGGCGAGCACCCGGCAGGTGCTGGTCTAGCGGATGTACTCGGGCAAAAGGTGGGCGCAGGCAAGCCAGCTCCCACCTTTGATTGCGGCGTATCCGTTAATCCGGGATCGGCAGGTTCAGGCTCTCTTTCACCTCTTCCATCACGATATAACTCTTGGATTCCCGCACATGGGGCAACTTGAGCAAGATATCGCCCAGCAATTTGCGGTACGAGGCCATCTCGGAAATCCGCGCTTTCACCAAGTAGTCGAAGTCGCCTGACACCAGGTGACACTCCAGCACATGCGGCAGTTTCAGCACCGCGCGGCGGAATTCTTCAAAAGTGTCGCCGGACTTGTAATCGAGGCTGATCTCGACAAATACCAGCAAACTTCCCTTCAAATGCTGCGGGTTGAGCCGCGCGTTGTAGCCCATGATGATCCCTTCACGCTCCAGGCGGCGTACGCGTTCGGTGCATGGTGTGGTCGACAGCCCGACCTTTTCACCCAGTTCCGTGAACGAAATACGCCCGTCGGTTTGCAGGATGCGCAGGATATTACGGTCGATTTTGTCCAGCTCCCGCTTGGTCTGGGTGTTAGTACGCATAGGGGATACGCCTCTGTGAAAAGGGTTTTTGCCGAGAATTGTCGCCAAATATAGGCATTTATATAGTGAAATGCACTGCCCATTGTTTTTTACACTGCGCTCATCATTGCTCGAATAACACACGTCAGCGGCTAAGCCCGTGATGAGGATATAAAAATGCGCGTTCTGGTCTTGGGTAGCGGCGTGATTGGGGTGACCAGTGCCTACTATTTGGCGCGAGCCGGCTTTGAAGTCGTTGTGGTCGACCGTCAGCCAGCTGCTGCCATGGAAACCAGTTTCGCCAACGCCGGGCAGGTGTCGCCAGGTTATGCTTCGCCCTGGGCCGCGCCGGGCGTTCCGCTCAAGGCGATCAAGTGGTTGCTGCAGCGCCATGCGCCGCTGGCGATCAAGGCCACGACTGATATCGATCAATACCTGTGGATGGCGCAGATGCTGCGCAACTGCACGGCCAGCCGCTATGCGGTGAACAAAGAGCGCATGGTGCGTCTGTCCGAGTACAGCCGCGACTGCCTCGACGAGCTGCGCGCTGAAACCGGCATTGCCTACGAAGGTCGCAGCCTCGGTACGACTCAACTGTTCCGCACCCAGGCTCAGTTGGATGGCGCCGCCAAAGACATCGCTGTGTTGAAAGAGTCCGGCGTGCCGTTCGAACTGCTCGACCGCGCCGGCATTGCCCGCGTTGAGCCGGCCCTGGCCAGCGTCACCGATATCCTCGCCGGCGCCCTGCGCCTGCCGAATGACCAGACCGGCGACTGCCAGATGTTCACCACGCGCCTGGTCGACATGTGCAAACAGTTGGGCGTGGAATTCCGCTTCGAACAGGACATCCAGCGCCTGGACTACGCAGGCGACCGTATCAACGGCGTGTGGATCGACGGCAAGCTGGAAACCGCCGACCGTTACGTGCTGGCCCTCGGCAGCTACTCGCCCAAGGTACTCAAGCCGCTGGGGATTAAGGCACCTGTGTACCCGCTCAAGGGTTACTCGCTGACTGTGCCGATCACCAACCCGGCGATGGCGCCGACCTCGACCATTCTAGACGAGACCTACAAGGTCGCGATCACCCGTTTCGACAACCGCATCCGCGTCGGCGGCATGGCTGAAATAGCCGGTTTTGACCTGTCGCTGAACCCACGTCGACGTGAAACCCTGGAGATGATCGTCAACGACCTTTATCCTCAGGGCGGCGATTTGACCGAAGCCTCGTTCTGGACCGGCTTGCGCCCGACTACACCCGACGGCACGCCGATTGTCGGTGCCACCCCGTTCAAGAACCTGTTCCTGAATACCGGCCACGGCACGCTCGGTTGGACCATGGCCTGTGGCTCTGGTCGTTTGCTGGCCGACCTGATGGCAAAGAAAACCCCACAGATCAGCGCCGAAGGCCTCGATATTTCCCGTTACGGCAACCACCAGGAGTCCGCAAAACATGTCCATCCAGCGCCAGCTCACCAATGAGCGCATGAGCCAGATCGTTGTTCACAGCGGTACTGTGTATCTGGCAGGGCAAGTCGGCGACGACATGAGTGCCGGGATTGAACAGCAGACCCGTGAAACCCTGTTCAATATCGAGCGTTTGCTGGACTTGGCCGGCACTGAAAAAACCAAGCTGCTGTCGGTGACGATCTACCTCAAAGACATCAATGCCGATTTCGCTGGCATGAACGCGGTGTGGGACAAGTGGCTGCCTAGAGGCATCGCCCCAGCCCGTGCCACCGTTGAAGCCAAGTTGTGCGAACCGGAAATCCTGGTAGAGCTGTCCGTCGTGGCCGCGCTGCCTTAAACCCAGATCCCTCTCCCGGCGCCGACGTTGTTGGTCGGTGCCGGTTTTTCTTCACTCTGCCGCCTAGAAGCCTGCCGCCATGCGTCCTGCCCGTGCCCTGATCGACCTCCAAGCCCTGCGCCATAACTACCAATTGGCCCGTGAAGTCACGGGGGCCAAGGCCCTCGCCGTGGTCAAAGCCGATGCCTATGGCCATGGCGCCGTGCGCGTGGCCCAGGCGCTCGAAGCCGAGGCCGACGGGTTTGCGGTGGCGTGCATCGAAGAGGCGTTGGAGCTGCGCGCTGCCGGGATTCGTGCACCGGTGTTGCTGCTCGAAGGTTTTTTTGAGGCCGACGAGCTGCCGCTGATCATTGAGCATGACTTGTGGTGTGTGGTGCATTCGCTGTGGCAGTTGGACGCTATCGAGCAAGCCCGTTTGAGCCAGCCGCTGACCATCTGGCTCAAGCTCGACTCGGGCATGCACCGCGTTGGCCTGCACCCCAAGGACTATCATGAGGCTTACCAGCGCCTGCTGGGCAGCGGCAAAGTGGCCAAGATCGTCTTGATGAGCCACTTTGCCCGTGCCGACGAACTCGATTGTGTGCGCAGTGATGAACAAGTGGCGGTGTTTGAAGCGGCGCGCCAAGGCCTGTCGGCGCAAGTCAGTCTGCGCAACTCGCCGTCGGTGATGGGCTGGCCGAACATTTCCAGCGATTGGGTACGCCCGGGCATCATGCTTTATGGCGCAACGCCATTTGGTGAAGACCAAGCCATCGCCGCGCGTTTGCAGCCGGTGATGACGCTGGAATCCAAAGTCATCTGCGTACGCGAACTACCAGCTGGCGAGCCGGTGGGTTACGGCGCCAGGTTCATCACCCCAAAACCGATGCGCATCGGCGTGGTTGCCATGGGGTACGCCGACGGCTACCCGCGTCATGCGCCGACCGGCACACCGGTACTGGTGGCGGGGCAGTGCAGCCAGTTACTGGGCCGCGTGTCCATGGACATGCTGTGTGTCGACCTGACCGACGTGCCCCAGGCAGGCCTTGGTTCCACGGTGGAGCTGTGGGGCAAAAATATTCTCGCCAGTGACGTCGCGGCTGCCGCCGAGACCATTCCCTATCAGATATTCTGCAACCTGCGCCGCGTGCCAAGGCTCTACTCCGAGGCTTGAACACAGCTGACGAGTGGGGCTCGCCGGGATTTAGGCCCAAGTGTTGTAAATACTGAACGCTGTCGCCATGATAACGCTCAATTACAACAAAGCCTGAATCCTAGGAGGCTCCTGCATTGGACGTCGGCGAACGACTGCAATCCATCCGTAAACTGAAGGGTCTTTCCCAGCGCGAGCTCGCCAAGCGCGCGGGTGTCACCAACAGCACCATTTCGATGATCGAAAAAAATAGTGTCAGTCCCTCGATCAGCTCCTTGCGCAAGGTGCTGGGCGGCATTCCCATGTCCATGGTCGAGTTCTTTTCCGAGGAGATCCTTCAGGAAAAACCGACCCAGATCGTCTATAAAGCCAATGAGCTGATCGACATCTCGGATGGCGCCGTCACTATGAAGCTGGTTGGCCGCGCGCACTCAAGCCGGGCGATTGCGTTTCTTAACGAAATCTACCCGCCGGGTGCCGATACCGGCGAAGAAATGCTCACCCACGAAGGTGAGGAAACCGGGATTCTGGTGGAGGGCCGTCTGGAATTGGTGGTCGGTCTTGAAACTTTTGTGCTCGAAGCTGGCGATAGCTACTACTTTGAAAGCACTAAGCCGCATCGTTTTCGCAACCCGTTCGATGTGCCGGCGCGACTAATCAGCGCAGCCACACCCGCGAACTTTTGACACAAGAGGCGTCCTGCCAGCGTTGCAGAGGCACCCAAGCAGTGTTCCGCGCAGCTGAATCTCCCTTTATTTAATAGGGTTGTTTCAGCCAGGCGGGCTAACCGTTATACTTTCGCCGCCTGCGAAACCGTGGCCGCAGGCGTGAATAGCCACCATTGAGGGTGAACGCGTGAACCTAATTATGAAAATGCTGGCTGCACCAGCAACCGTACTGTCCCTATGGGCTGTCAGCGCTCAAGCTGCGACCAATGATGAAATTGCCAAGCGCCTGGAGCCTGTCGCCCAGGTCTGTGTCCAAGGCCAGGAATGCAAAGGCATGGAAGTGGCGGTGGCAGTGGGCGGCGGTGGCGGAGCGAAAACGCCGGACGAGGTGATCGCCAAGCATTGCAACGCGTGCCATGGCACCGGGTTGCTGAATGCTCCGAAGATCGGTGATACCGCTGCCTGGAAGGAACGGGTAGGTCATTTGGATACTGTATTGGCGGAGCTCAAAATTGAGGATCCGCAGAAAGGGACCAAGGGGTTGGCCCAGGTCGCCAAGCATGGCTTGAACGCTATGCCTCCGATGGGGACTTGTGCTGATTGCAGCCTTGAGGACCTTGAGGGTGCGATCAAGAAGATGTCAGGGCTGTAAATTGCCGATCTCCGCCAAAAAGCCGCTGACCAGCGGCTTTTTTGTGCTTGGGATTTGTACTTAGAGGCTGTTCATTGCAGCAAAGACCCGGCAAGCTCGGTCCAACCCCTAATCATGGAATGTCAGGAGGGTCGGATGGTGCAGTTGTGTTCAATCGAGCAAGCAGTTGACGACGTACTGGCGCGCTTGCCCGCGCATATCCACATGGGCATGCCACTGGGGCTGGGCAAGCCCAACCTGTTCGTCAATGCGTTGTACCGGCGTATCGCCAAATTGCCGGAGCGGGCGCTGACGATCTACACCGCGCTGGTCTTGGGCCGTCCAACGATGGGCGATGGTTTGCAGAAGCGCTTTCTCGAGCCCTTTCTCGAGCGGGTGTTCGGCGACTACCCTGAGCTGGATTTCCTCGCTGATCTGCACAAAGACAGCCTACCCGCCAATATCCGTGTGCAGCAATTCTTCATGCAGCCTGGCAGCCTGCTTCACAGCGCATCGGCGCAGCAGGACTACGTCAGCAGCAATTACAGCCATGCCGCCCGCGACATCAATGCCGCTGGCCTCAACTTGGTGGCACAACTGGTGGCCAGCAGCACTGAGCATCCTGATCGCCTGAGCCTGAGCTGCAATCCCGATATCACCCTCGACCTGCTGCCCATGATCGAGAAGCGCCGCCAAGCTGGCGAAACCATCCTGATCGTTGGCCAAGTTCACAGCGATTTACCCTACATGCCCGGTGATGCCGAACTGGGCATGGACGCGTTCGACTACCTGATCGACGAAAAGGACAGCACTACGCTGTTCTCCACACCGAACATGCCCGTGGGTTTCCAGGACCATTTCATCGGCGTGCATGCCAGCACTTTGGTGCGCGATGGCGGCACCTTGCAGATCGGCATCGGCTCCATGGGCGATGCGCTGACCGCCGCCTTGCTGGCGCGCCAGGCCGATAACGAGGCCTATCGACTGTTGCTGACCGACCTTGATGTGTATCAGTGGGCGCCTTTGATCAGCCATGAAGGCGGCGTCGCGCCGTTCGCCCGAGGCTTGTACGGTTGCAGCGAAATGTTCGTCAACGGCCTGCTGGTACTGGCCGACGCCGGGATTATCCGGCGCAAGGTCTACCCGGATGTGGCGACCCAGGAGCAAGCCAACGCTGGCACGCTAGACGATGCGGCACAGTCCGACGGTGTCTCGATTCACGGCGGCTTCTTTCTCGGGCCGCGCAGTTTTTACCAGCGCTTGCAGGAAATGACTCACGCCAAGCGCCTCGAATTCAACATGACGCGCATCAGCTACATCAACGAACTCTACGGTCAAGAAGAGCTCAAGCGCCTGCAGCGCCTGGACGCGCGGTTTATCAACAGCGCGATCATAGTGACGCTGCTCGGCGCAGGTGTAGCTGATCAGTTGGAAGACGGCCGTGTGCTCAGTGGCGTCGGCGGGCAATACAACTTTGTTGCTCAGGGCCATGCATTGGAAGGCGCGCGTTCGATTCTGATCCTGCGCAGCTGGCGCGAGTCGGCGGGTGAGGTCAGTTCCAATATCGTCTGGGAGTACGGGCACTGCACCATTCCTCGCCACCTGCGCGATATCGTCATCACTGAGTACGGGATTGCCGATTTGCGTGGGCAGACGGATGCAAAAGTGATTGAAGCGCTGCTGAATATTACCGACTCGCGCTTTCAGGGCGACCTGATCGAGCAGGCGCAAAAGGCCGGCAAGTTGCCCAAGGATTTCCAGCTGGACCCACGCTTTGCCGACAATACGCCTGAGCGGCTCAAGGGCATTGAGGTGCGACATCGCCGTTTGTTTCCGGAGTATCCGTTGGGCACTGACTTCACGGATGAGGAAAAGGATCTGTTGCGGGCATTGAACTGGCTCAAGAGCAAATTCAAGCTGACGGAGATTCTGGAGTTGGGCAAGGCGGCGCTGGACGCACCGGAGCCGGAGGTGTTTCCCAAGCATCTGGAGCGGATGCGTTTGGACAAGCCGCAAGGGCTGAAAGAGGACCTCTATCAGCGTTTATTACTCGCCGGCTTACAGGCCACCGCTCACTGACAGCCCAACGCAAACCAAACGTGGGAGCGGTCTTGTTCGCGAAAGCTGTGTATCAGTCGACTTATACATTGACTGTCACACCGCATTCGCGAGCAAGCCCGCTCCCACATGTTTAACTGCATTCGGGCAGCGACTACTCGATGAAAGTGACCACACCACCCGTCAGCGACTTCACCCGCGCCAGCGACTCAACCCGATAACCCTGCGCATCCAGCTCCGCACGGCCACCCTGGAATGACTTCTCGATCACAATCCCCAAGCCCGCCACGGTCGCGCCAGCTTGTTTGATGATCGAGATCAGCGCCTGGGACGCCTTGCCGTTGGCCAGGAAGTCATCGATCACCAGCACGCGGTCGCTGCTGGTCAGGTGGCGCGGGGAAATTGCCACGGTGCTTTCGACCTTCTTGGTGAAGGAATACACGGTCGCCGACAGCAGGTTTTCCGTCAGGGTCAGGGACTGCTGCTTGCGGGCGAAAATCACCGGCACACCGAGGTTCAGGCCGGTCATGATTGCCGGGGCGATGCCTGAGGCTTCGATGGTGACGATCTTGGTGATGCCCGAGTCCTTGAACCGCGCGGCGAATTCGTCGCCGATCAGTTTCATCAGTGCCGGGTCGATCTGGTGGTTCAGAAAGGCGTCGACCTTGAGTACCTGATCGGAAAGCACGATGCCTTCTTCGCGAATTTTCTTGTGCAGTGCTTCCACGGAAAGCTTCCTCTAATGGCGCGGTGTGCGCCGAAAGTAGATTAAAAAGTAGTCGATTCTAGCGCTTTAACATCGCGCGTATATCCGCCAAGGCGGTGTTGCCGCGAACGGCCTTCACCTCGGTCGGGGTATCGTCATTGCCTTCCCAGGCCAGGTCGTCCGGCGGGAGTTCGTCGAGGAACCGGCTGGGGGCACAATCAATGATTTCGCCGTACTGCTTGCGCTTTGCGGCAAAGGTGAAGGCCAGCGTCTGACGTGCGCGGGTAATGCCCACGTAGGCCAGGCGCCGTTCTTCTTCGATGGTGTCGGCTTCGATGCTGGAGCGGTGTGGGAGGATTTCCTCTTCCATGCCCATGATGAACACGTAGGGAAACTCCAGCCCCTTGGACGCATGCAGCGTCATCATCTGCACGCCTTCGGCACCGTCTTCCTCTTCTTGCTGGCGCTCAAGCATGTCGCGCAGCACCAATTTGCCGATGGCGTCTTCGACGGTCATCTCGCCGTCTTCGTCTTTTTCCAAGGTGTTCTTCAGCGCTTCGATCAGGAACCAGACGTTGCCCATGCGGTAATCCGCGGCTTTGTCGCTGGAGCTGTTGGTGCGCAGCCAGTTTTCGTAGTCGATGTCCATGACCATGCTGCGCAAGGCGCTGATTGGATCTTCGCCAGCGCACTGTTCGCGCACCTTGTCCATGAAGCGCTTGAAGCGTGCCAGGCGATCGGTGAAGCGCGTGTCCAGGTGCTCGCCCAGGCCGATTTCGTCGGTGGCGGCGTACATCGAGATCTTGCGTTCGGTGGCGTAGTTGCCGAGCTTTTCCAGGGTAGTCGAGCCGATTTCACGACGCGGTACGTTGATCACGCGCAGGAAAGCGTTGTCGTCGTCCGGGTTCACGATCAGCCGGAAGTAGGCCATCAGGTCTTTTACTTCCTGGCGTCCGAAAAAGCTGTTGCCGCCCGACAGGCGATACGGCACCTGGTGGTGCTGCAATTTCAGCTCGATCAGCTTGGCCTGGTAGTTGCCCCGATAGAGGATCGCAAAGTCGCTGTAGGGCCGGTCGGTGCGCAGGTGCAGGCTGAGGATTTCCACGGCCACGCGCTCGGCCTCGGCATCTTCGTTGCGACAGCGGATCACGCGGATCTCATCGCCGTGACCCATCTCGCTCCACAGTTGTTTTTCAAACTCGTGGGGGTTGTTGGAGATCAGCACGTTGGCGCAACGCAGGATGCGGCTGGTGGAGCGGTAGTTCTGCTCCAGCATCACCACTTTGAGGGACGGGTAGTCGTCCTTGAGCAGCATCAGGTTTTCCGGACGGGCGCCGCGCCAGGCGTAGATCGACTGGTCGTCGTCGCCCACCACGGTGAACTGGTTACGCTTGCCGATCAGCATTTTCACCAGCAGGTATTGGCTGGCGTTGGTGTCCTGATATTCGTCCACTAGTAGGTAGCGGACTTTGTTCTGCCATTTTTCGAGGATGTCGGCGTGTTCCTCGAACAGCTTCACCGGCAACAGGATCAGGTCGTCGAAGTCCACCGCGTTGAACGCCTTGAGCGTGCGCTGATAGTGGGTGTAGACGATGGCGGCGGTCTGTTCCTTGGGGTTGCGTGCGTTTTCCAGGGCTTGGGGCGGCAGGATCAGGTCGTTTTTCCAGGCGCCGATCATGTTCTTGATCTCATCCACGCCGTCGTCGCCTGCGTACTCCTTTTGCATGATGTCAGTCATCAGCGACTTCACATCGGTCTCATCGAAGATCGAGAAACCCGGCTTGTAGCCCAGCCGCGCATGCTCCTTGCGGATGATGTTCAGGCCCAGGTTGTGGAAGGTGCACACGGTGAGGCCACGGCCTTCGCCGCCCTTGAGGAGCGTGCCGACACGCTCTTTCATTTCGCGCGCCGCCTTGTTGGTAAAGGTCATGGCGACGATGTACTGGGCGCGGATGCCGCAGTTCTGGATCAGGTGCGCGATCTTGCGGGTGATCACGCTGGTCTTGCCGGAGCCAGCACCGGCGAGCACCAATAGAGGGCCGCCGACGTAGTTCACGGCTTCTTGCTGCCGGGGATTGAGTCGGGACATACAGAGTTTTTAGGCGTCGTTGTTCAAAAGGGCGGGCATTTTAACAGGCTCGCAGGATTCTGCTCTTACAGAACGACAGTGTGACGTACCACTCGATCTATATTTGCCGGTTTTGATACTTTGCCGCAGGATGTAAGGGCTTTCTGAGGCTAATCCTTACAGTCAGCGTATTTGATAACCCTTATCATTGGTGATTATCAGGCCGCGCGTCATAATGCCGGCCGCCAACGAAATTTTGCAGAGTCTAGGGAGCTAGCTTGTCTACGCCTGTCGAACCCTTGCGTTTGCTGCTACTGGCCGATGAGCCAGCGTGGGCAGCGTTGTTGCGCGAGTGCCTGGCGCCGATGGGCGATGGGGCTGTGCTGATCAGTGCGCCCAACTGGGACTCGGTGAGTCGTCTGTTCGATGACGCTCACAGTGCTGTGCTATTGACCACGCCCAACCTGCAACCCGGCCCCGGCCGCTGCAATCTGCCGTGTGTATTGCTGTTGGAGCAGGAGCCGCTGGTTTCGCCGCTGGGCGTGAGCGATTGGTTGATCCGCGATGTATTGGATGCCGACACGTTGCGCCGCTGCTTGCGCCATGTCCGCGAGCGCGGCGTGCTGGAGACTACCTTACAGCGCCTGGCCGAACAGGACCCGCTCACCGGTATCGCCAATCGTCAGGGGTTCCAGACCTTGCTGGCGGCGCGGCTGGCTGAAAACGAAGGCCGTGGCCTGGCCCTCGGCCACCTTGACCTCGATAATTTCCGACACGCCAACGACGCCTTGGGCCACCAGGCCGGTGACCGGCTGATCCTGCAAGTGGTCTCGCGTCTCAGGAGCCAGCTCGAAGCCGGCGACCAACTGGCGCGCCTGGGCAGCGACGAATTCGCCCTGCTGATTGATACCCGCCGTGCGCCCCAGCGCGCTGAATGGATGGCCGAACGCATCACCGAAGCCATGGCCGAACCCTATTGGGTGGATGGTGAAAGCCTGCTGATTGGCTGCAGCCTGGGCGTGGCGCATGCGCGCGCGCGCGCCGGTGCCGACCCGTTGATGTGGCACGCACACATCGCCATGCAGCAAGCCAAAAGCACGCAAGGCTGCACCTTTCATATCTTCAATGAACGCATCAACCGCAACGCACGCAGCTTGGCCGACTTGGAAAGTGAACTGCGCCGTGCGTTGCGCCGGGACGAACTGGAACTGCACTACCAACCGCGCCTGGACCTGGACGACGGGCATATCGTCGGTCTGGAAGCCTTGGTGCGCTGGCGGCACGGCGAGCGCGGCCTGCTGCCGCCCAGCGAATTCGTGCCGCTGGCCGAACAAAGCGGCCTGATCGTGCCGTTGGGCTATTGGGTGATCTCCCGGGCCCTGCGCGACATGCAAGACCTGCGCGAACGCGGCCTGCCGCCGTTGCACATGGCGGTCAACCTGTCGTTTCGCCAATTCCAGGACAGCCAGTTGCTTTCGACCCTCAGCCGGCTGATTGCCGAGCGTGGCGTGGAGGCGCAGTGGCTGGAATTCGAACTGACCGAAACCGCCGTGATGCGCCGCAGTGACTTGGTCAAACAGACTATGGACGCTCTCGGCCGCTTGGGCGTGCGGTTTTCCCTGGATGACTTCGGCACCGGTTTTTCGTCGTTTGTGCACCTCAACAGCCTGCCGATTGCCTTGCTGAAGATCGACAAGAGCTTTGTCGGCGGCATGGAAGAGCGCGAAGAAAACCGCAAGCTGGTGCACGCCATGATCAACCTGGCCCACAACCTCAACCTGGAAGTGGTGGCTGAAGGCGTGGAAACGCCCGAGCAGCTGGCGTTATTGCGCTTGTTCGGCTGCGATCAGGCTCAGGGATATTTGATCAGCAAGCCGTTGCCGTTGCCGGAGTTGGTGGAGTATTTGACCTTCGGTAAGAGCCAGCAGGCGCTGCTGGGTTGAATTGCGAACCCGATCAAAAATGTGGGGGCGAGCTTGGTCCCACATTTTGATCGAGTGAGGCTTCTACTCTGTCTGTGCGGCATGAAACGCAGGCTGTGTTTCCGGCTCCCGCCGGATCATCCCTTTCAACTTCGCCTCAAACGCCCACGTCAGGCTGACAGCCGCGCACGCCAGGCCCAAGGCCAAACCCCACCACACGCCGGTTGGCCCCCAGCCGAGGGTGAACGCCATCAACCACGCCGCTGGCGCGCCGATCAGCCAATAGCAGCCCAAGCCCACCAGAAAGGTGGTCTTGGCGTCCTTCAACCCACGAATGCAGCCCATGGCGATGGTTTGCACGCCGTCGAACAATTCGAACCAAGCGGCTACGGCCAGCAAGCTGACCGCCAGGACGATAACGTCATGGAAGGCCGGGTCATTGTGGTCGAGGAACAGCCCGATAAGCGCATCGGAAAACAGCCACAGCGCTGCGGCAAATCCCAACATCACCGCCCCACCAAAACCTATGCCGACCCTCCCAGCCAGGCGTGCCTGCAGCAACTGCCCGGCGCCGTAGTGCTGGCCGATGCGCATGGTGATCGCGTACGACATTCCCGCCGGCACCATGAACGCCACCGAGACAATCTGCAGGGCAATCTGATGGGCTGCCAACTGCGTACTGCCCATGGTGCCCATGCACAGCGCCGCGAAGGCGAACAAGCCAACTTCCACCGCGTAGGTGCCGCCAATCGGCAGGCCCAGGCGCCACAACTCGCGCAAATACTGGGTGTTGAGCCGCAGTAGGCCCGAACTCAGCGGGTAGGCTGCGTAAGCCCGGTTACTGCGGATGTACCACATCAGTGCCAAGGCCATGCTGTTGGCGACGATCGCAGTTACCAGGCCGATGCCCATCAAGCCCAATTTGGGCAGGCCAAACATGCCTTCAATCAATGCGTGGTTGAGGAAGTAGTTGAGCACCGTACCGCACAGGCTAATCACCATCACCGGGGTTGCCTTGCCGATGGCGCTGGTAAAACCGCGCAAGGCCATGAAGCTTAGGTAGCCGGGCAGGGCGAACGGCAAGATGGTCAGGAATTGTCCTGCCGCGTGCACGTTGGTTTCGGTTTGGCCAAACATCAGCAGCACCGGCTTGAGGTTCCATAGCAGCAAGCCGGCGACCAAGGCCATCAGCCAGGCGAGCCAGAGCCCGGCCTGCGTCAGGCGGGTGGCGCCTTCGATGTCGCCGGCGCCATGGCGGATGGCTACAAGGGTGCCCACAGCGGCAATCACGCCGATGCAGAAAATCGCCACGAACGAATAGCTTGCTGCGCCCAGGCCGCCACCGGCCAAGGCTTCGGGGCTCAGACGGGCCATCATCAGGGTGTCGGTCAGCACCATCAACATGTGCGCCAACTGTGAGGCAATCAACGGCCCTGACAGCCGCAGAATGGCCCAGAGTTCAGTACGCACTGGATGCTGCATGATCATCACGCTCAAAAGTCAGAGGGCTGGGAAAGAGTCGATTCTCGGCGCTCTCCCGGCATTACACAAAAGGATAAATGCGATCGTTCGCATGATTAAAACTCATGATAGGGTTCGGTATTGCTCTGTCGGAGATTCATCCATGCCACGTCGTCTTCCTCCGCTGTATGCCTTGCGCGCATTTGAGGCGGCTTCACGGCACAATTCTTTCACCCGAGCGGCGGAGGAACTTTCGATCACGCAAAGTGCTGTCAGCCGGCATATCCGCACGCTCGAAGAGCACTTCGCCTGCCGCCTGTTCCAGCGCAGCGGTCGCAACCTGCAGCTCACCGAAGCGGCACGCCTGCTGCTACCCGGCGTGCGTGAGGGCTTCGCCGCCCTGGAGCGGGCTTGCCATACGTTGAATGCCGAAGATGACATTCTGCGCATGAAAGCACCGTCCACCTTGACCATGCGCTGGTTGCTGGCGCGGCTCAGCCGCTTCCGGGCGCTGCAACCGGGTAATGAGGTGCAACTGACCAGTGCGTGGATGAGCGTGGATGAAGTGGACTTCAACCAGGAGCCGTTCGACTGCGCGGTGTTATTGAGTTATGGGCATTTTCCGGCGGACTGGGAAGCCAGCTACCTATTCCCCGAACTGCTGATTCCGGTGGGCGCCCCGAACCTCCTGGAAGACGGGCCCTGGGATGTTACACGCCTGGCGTCCGCTGAACTGCTGCACCCCACGCCCGACCGCCGCGATTGGCGCAATTGGCTGGAGCGCATGGGGTTGTCGTCCCAGGTGTCACTCAAGGGCGGGCAGGTGTTTGATACCTTGGAGTTGGGCATGATCGCCGCCGCGCGGGGTTACGGCGTATCCATGGGCGATCTGCTGATGGTCGCCGAAGACGTGGCGCAGGGGCGTTTGAGCTTGCCGTGGCCGACGGCGGTTGCGAGTGGGGAAAATTACTATTTGGTGTGGCCTAAAACCCGTCCCGGCGGTGAGCGTTTACGGCGGTTGGCGGAGTTTCTCCAGGGGGAGGTCAAGGCCATGGAATTGCCCCAGGTCGAGCGCCTGGATTGACGCTTTGCAGTCCGTTCGGGCAGTCGTTTGCGCGATACCCCTGTGAATCGCTCAAGTATTGCCCGCGCCCGCCGAAAAGGTGTGTTGGAGCCTGTGTGCCAACGTTTCCCACTCGATAATTTGCCGAGCTGTGCTATGAGATCAGGATGATCCTGGCCTCGGCCAGGAGCTGTCATGTCTCAACCTCGTGCTCGGATTGCCTCCCAGTTAGGCCTCGCACTCGCCGTGATTCTGGCTGTCGTCATCAGCGGCAGTACGATTTTCGCCCTGCGTTCCCTCGACTCAGCCAACCTCGACACCCGCGAGGAACACCTGGCCAGTGAGGCTCGCTTGCTCGCCGACCAACTCAATACCTTCCACAGCACCTTGCGCGAAAGTACCCAGCGTTTGAGCGGGCTGTTTGAAAAGCGCTTCGGCGCCGGTTTGAGCCTGCGTGGTGAGCAGCAGGTCACGGTGGCAGGCGTACAGACGCCGAGCCTGTTTCTGGGCAGCGTCCTGTTGAACAACGATTTCGATGAGGTCGATGAATTCAAGGACACCTCCGGCGGTGTAGCCACCGTATTCGTGCGCAGCGGCGAAGACTTCATCCGCATCAGTACATCCCTGGCCAAACAAGACGGCAGCCGCGCCATCGGTACGGTCCTGGACCACCAGCATCCGGCTTATCAACGGCTGCTCGCCGGGCAGAGTTATGTCGGCCGAGCTGTGCTGTTCGACCGCTCCTACATGACCCAGTACACCCCTGTGCGCGATGCTGCGGGCAAGGTGATTGCGGTGCTGTTTGTCGGTTTCGACTACACCGATGCGCAGAAGGCCCAGTTCGATAATCTCAAGCGCTTCCGTATCGGCCAGACCGGCTCTCTGGCCCTGTTGGACGAACAGAAACACTGGCTGGTGCCACCGTCCGGTGTGCAGGCGCTGGACCAGGCAATCCCGGTGATGCTCGACCTGGCCAAGAGCCCAGGCAAAGGCAGCTTCTGGAGCGACAAAAACGAAGATTTCTACAGCGTCTCGGTACCGTTCGACGGCGGCCCGTGGGCGGTGGTGGCGAGCATGCCGAAGTCTGAAATCCGCGCGGTGACTTGGGCGGTGGGTATTCGCCTGGTGATCGGCAGCGTATTGGCGATGTTGCTCGCGGTGGGTGCGGCGGTGTGGCTGCTGCGCAGCAAATTACAGCCACTGAGTGATTTGGTGCGCCAAGCCGAAGCCCTCGGTGCGGGTGATTTGAGCGCGCGCCTGAATGTGTCCAGCCATGATGAAATCGGCCAATTGGCGCGCAGCTTCAACCAGATGGGCGAGGCGCTGTCGACGATGGTTTCGCACATTCGAAAAGCGGCGGAAGACGTTAACAGCCGTGCTCAGGCATTGTCCGGCTTATCTGGCGGTGCCTATGAGGGCATGGAGCAACAGTCCGGTGAGATCACCAGCATGGCCGGTGCGGTGGAAGAGTTCAGCGCCACCTCGCTGAATATCGCGGACAACATGGGCAACACCGAGCGTTTGGCCCAGGAAAACGCGCAGCAGACCCGTATTGGCCGTACCTCGATGCAGGAGGCGTCGTCGTCCTTGGAACATATCGCCGCCGCGCTGAACAGCACGGCCACCGTGATCAACACGTTGGGGGAACGCTCCCAGGAGATCGGCGGGATCGTCGGCGTGATCACCTCGATTGCCGAACAGACCAACCTGTTGGCGCTTAACGCTGCCATCGAAGCCGCCCGGGCCGGTGAACAAGGCCGCGGTTTTGCCGTGGTCGCTGACGAAGTGCGCAACCTGGCCTCGCGTACGCGCCAGGCTACCGATGAAATCTCCGGGATGATCCAAAGCATTCAGCAGGAAACCGGCAACGCTATCAGCACCATGGAGCAAGGTAATGTGTTGATGCAGGAAGGCTTGTCGCGCAACGCTGACGTGGCCTCGGCCCTGGCGCGTATCGACGAACAAAGCCGCTCGGCCGGTCAGCAGTTCGCGGCGATCACCACCGCCACCCAAGAGCAAAGCAGCACCGCGACGTTGCTCAGCAGTAACTTGCAGAGTATTGCGCTGGCCAACAGCGAGCAGCGTGAAGTGGTGTCCAACCTGGCCGTTACCGCTAAGGAACTGGAAACCCTGGCGGCCGGTTTGCGCCATGAGGTAGACCGGTTTCGCTGAAGGTGACACAAGGGCGCCTGCTAGTGAGCGGCCCCTATGGCCCTGAACTAGTAGGTTTTGAGCGCGTTCGCCAGGCGCACCATGGCGGTTTCGATTTCATGTGCGGTCAAAGATGAGTAGCCCAATAGCCAGCCTTGTTTCTTTTCGTCGCCGGCATACAACCGGCTGAGACCGGGCAGTTGCACGCCTGCGCTGGCGGCCTGGCGGATGGTGTTTTCTTCCGACCAACCCTCGTGCAACAGGCAGGGAATTTGCAGCCCTCCCTGGGGCCGAGATGCCGTGACGACATCGCCCAGGTGTTTGCCGATAGCGTCGAGCATAATGGCTTGGCGCCCGGCATAGAGCTTGCGCATCGCGCGTACATGGGCGTTGTAGTGGCCGTCCTCCATAAAGCGCGCCAGTGTCAGTTGCAGGATTTGAGGCGTGTGGCCGTCCATCATGCTGCGGGCGTAGGTGAAGGCTTTGGCCAGTTCATGGGGCAGCACCATGTAGCCCATGCGCAGGCCGGGGTAGAGGGTCTTGCTGAAGGTGCCGATGTAAAGCGTGCGCTGATACTTGTCCAGGCCCTGCACGCAGGCAGTGGGTTTGCCTTCGTAGTGAAACTCGCTGTCGTAGTCATCCTCGATGATCCATTTGCCTTTTTCTGCGGCCCAGTTGACCAATTCAAAACGTCGCTCCAGCGTTAACGTGGCGCCGGTCGGGTATTGATGAGAGGGCGTGACATACACACAATTGGCGCCACTGCGGTCGGCGTGCAGCAGGTCGGTGCGTATGCCCTGCCCATCGACATCGATGGGCACCACCTTGGTATCGGCGGTTTCAAAGGCCTTCCTGGCGCCAAAGTAACCCGGGTTCTCCAGCAGGATCGGTTTGCCGACGTCCACTAGCAACTGCGCGCACAGAAACAGGGCTTGGCGAGTACTGCTCAGCACCACGACCTGATTGGGGGAGCACTTAGCCCCACGTTCGAGGTTCAAGTAGGTGGCGATGGCGTTGCGTAACGGCTCGGCCCCTTGCGGGTCACCGTGCAACAGCACGCTGCTGCGATAGTCTTTCATCACTTGGCGTTGCAGGCGCTCCCAGACGTCGGTCGGGAAGGAGCGGGTTTCGGGCAGGCCAGTGGCGAATGCTTTGATTACCTGTTGGTCGCACACGCCACCGCTGTCGAGGATCATCCGCCCTCGCTGGCTCAAGCCAGCGCCGGTTATCGCCGGGTTGCTTTTGACTTCCTGTGCCTTGATGCGTCGGCGGGAGGCGCCGCGCAATTCGGCGCCCACGGCCTCGCACACATAACTGCCGGAGCCCTCGCGCCGTACGATAAAACCATCGCGGTGTAACTGCACGTAGGCGTTCTCCACCGTATCGCGGGCAACTCCCAATGAAGTGGCCAGTACCCGCGTCGCGGGCAGCTTCAAACCGGGCGCAAGCACTCCCTCGAGGATAAGCGCACGCAGTGCGCGCTGAATGCGTTGGTGCAGATCCAGAAGCTGAAACTCATCCTCGTTAAGCCGCATCTGCAGCGTTTCCAGCTCGAAGGTTTTCGCCATGCGGTCTGCCCTATTTGGATAAATTGGTCTATAGCGGCAGGCCAGTCTAGCCGTAGGCTTGGACCCGTGTCTCAGGCTTTTGCGCGGTAGCTGACCCATCACGCGAGGCGCAATCCCTCTCATTGCAAGGAGCAATACACCCATGTCTTCTCTGGTATCGCCGTCGTCGCTACGCCTGCGCGACCTTCTCCCTCCCGTGATTGCGGGGCTGATTTCAGTCATCGTCAATTATGGCGGCACGTTTATTTTGGTGTTTCAGGCTGCCAAGGTGGCTGGGCTCAGTCCGGAGCTGACAGCCTCGTGGGTTTGGTCGATTTCAATCGGCGTTGGTGTGACCGGGCTGCTTCTCAGCTGGCTGAGCCGTGAGCCGATTATCACCGCGTGGTCGACTCCCGCGGCTGCGTTTCTAGTGGTCGCGCTCTCTACCACGCCCTACGCCGAGGCGGTCGGCGCTTACATGATTTCAGCCGCTGCGTTTGTACTGCTGGGGCTGTCCGGCTTCTTTGAAAAAGTCATCCGGCTGGTTCCGCCGGGCATTGCTGCGGCCATGCTGGCTGGCATTTTGTTGCAGTTCGGTATCGGCGCGTTTGGTGGCATGAGCCTGGACCCTGTCTTGGTCGGGTTGTTGATTGCCGCTTACGGGGTACTCAAGCGGTTTACCGCGCGCTACGCCGTCGTCGGCATTCTGTTACTGGGGCTGGCGTTTCTGCTGCTGCAGGGGCGCGTAGATCTGTCGAGCCTGTCCTTGCAGTTGGCCGCGCCGGTATTCACCGCGCCGCAGTTCTCGGTCAATGCGCTGCTCAGTGTGGCGCTCCCGCTGTTTCTGATCACCCTCACGGGCCAGTACATGCCGGGCATGCTGGTATTGCGCAACGATGGTTTTAAGACCAGCGCCAATCCCATCCTGACGGTTACCGGGTTGGGCTCGTTGTTAATGGCACCGTTCGGCTCTCACGCGTTCAACGTCGCGGCGATCACCGCCGCCATTTGCACGGGCAAGGAGGCTTCGCAGGATCCGCACAAGCGTTGGCTCGCGGGGGTTGCCGCAGGTGTGTTCTACATACTCGTGGGGGTTTTCGGGGTGACGCTGGCCGCTGTATTTATGGTGCTCCCGGCGGCTTTCATTACCACACTGGCGGGGTTGGCGTTGCTTGGCACCATTGGCGCCAGCCTGGCCAGCGCTATGGCTGACGTCACATCCCGAGAGGCCTCGCTGATCACCTTCCTGGCGTGCGCAGCAAATATCACCCTACTGGGGATCGGCGGGGCATTTTGGGGATTGTTGATCGGATTGGCCGCGTACACGCTGCTCAATGGCCGCATGCCACGTCGCAGCGTGCAGGTTTCGCCGGTTTCCGAGGCGGTAGCGACGGTCAAGGAAGGGGCCTGACCATGCGTGCCACTCCAGAAGACATCGCCAAGGCCTGCGAGTGGCCAAGGCGTTGGACAACGTGGCTGCGACCGATACTTAGCGCTCGCCCAGGCCAGGGTCTACGCGCTTGCCAATGTCCTTGAGCCGCGCCAGTTGATCGACCACGCCTGGCGCCTCGTCCAGGCTGCTGACGAAGGTCCACAGGTAGGTCATCACCGCGTACACGTGACCGGCCTTGACCGCCGACGACGACGCCAATTGGCTGATCGCGACCGCAAACAACAAGGCTGCCAGCGTACCGATAAACAGGAACGCAGCGGCCTCGCGATCTGACAGCCAGATGCGCAAACGCGACAGCACCTGATAGTGACGCTGCAACGTCTGTGCACCGACCTTCTCTACCAGGCCGATCTCCTTCTCCAAGCGGTCATTCAAGCGTTCATGCAACTCCTGATTGCGCCGTGCAAAGCGTGGCAGCAACGTGGTGCACAACAGCAACGCGCTCAGGCATGCCAGGCCGATCCACGGTTCGATCACCAATAACATCACCGCCGCGCCGACGATCGACACCAACGCCGTGGCAATGATCGGCACGTGTTTTTCGAAGAAGTCGACAAAGTCCCGCGCCAACACCACCCGCGCCGCCGCCCGTGAGGTGCTGTGGTTTTGCAGGCGCTGGTTGAGGATCACTGGCACCGCGAGGTCGGCGTAGATCCGCGTGAACGTGCGCGTGTCCAACGCACGACGCGCCGCGCCGACGACCCAGAACGCCAAAACCACGACGGCGTAAAACAACGCACTGCCGGCGTCGCCACGGATAATTGAATCCACCGCGAACCCGGCAAACAGCGGGTATGCCAGCAGCAGTGCATTCTCCAGCGCAACCAGCGACAAGGTACAGAACAGCTTGCCGGGGTAGGCTCGAGCGATGGCTTTCAGCGTCTGGCTGGCGGACTGTTGGCCGATTTTCTTGCTTTCTTCGATCAGAATTTGTGGCGTGACGGATGACATGGGGTGCACCAAAGGAGTGATAGACGCTATTATTGAGCGACTGCTCAAGTATCCTTGAGCGATCGCTCAAAAAGCAAGCGCCGTTCATCTCCCGGCGCCCCAAGGAATTGCCCATGTCGCGTATCGACCGTAAAGACCAGATCATCGCCGCTGCCTTGGAGCTGTTTCGCAGCAAGGGGTTTGCCGATGTGTCCACCCGTGACCTGGCCGAACATGCCGGCCTGTCGCGTAGCCACGTCTACCATTACTTCAGCGACTGGAATGAACTGCGCCGTGAGGCCTTCGTGCGTTTCGCCAACGAACAGTTGGACGAAGTCCGCGCGCCGCTGGTGGGTGTGCCGCCGCTTGAAGCATTGGTGGGGTTTTTGCGCGATTGCCTGCCGTGCACTGCCGACGCCGGCTGGGGATTGTGGCTGGATGCCTGGGACGAGGCGATGCACGACCCGCAAATGGCCCAGGCGTATTTGGTGATCAATGCCCAATGGCAAGGCATGCTCGCCGAGGTGATCGAACAAGGCGTCGTTGCAGGCGTGTTTCATTGTGACTCGCCACGGCGCGCTGCCCGGCAGATCTTCGCGATGGCGATGGGGTATGCCGATGACTTGATGCTGAACCCATCCGCCGAGTCCGCAGAAGCCGTGCTGGATGAGGTCATGGAGGTGGCGAGGCTGTTGCTGGGTTTTCCCGCCTAGGCCTCAACAGAACGTGTCACGGTCGCTGCATTCTTGTGTGGCGAGCCCACTCGCCACGACAGCCAACGTGCCACAGATTTTGGGTTTTCAGGCTAGCCCACCGCCGCAGGCCGGTACTGCAATGCCTCAGCCAAATGATGCCGAGCGATGTGCTCGACCCGCTCAAGGTCGGCCAGCGTGCGAGCCACCTTGAGCAATCGATGCGCCGCTCGCAACGACAGCGTCAGCCGCTCGCAGGCGCTTTCCAGCCAGCCTTCATCGGCTTTCGCCAGTTGGCAGTGTTTGCGTAACCCGGGCAGATCAAGGAAGGCATTGGCGCAACCCTGGCGGTTTAGTTGGCGTTCGCGGGCTTCGGCAACCTCGGCCGAGGCCTTCGCCGTGTCATCGCCAAGCTGTTGGGGCGGGTTAAGTGCCGTGGTCTCCCGGGCGACGGTCAGGTGCAAGTCGATCCGGTCCAGCAGCGGCCCCGAGAGTTTATTGCGATAGCGCTGGATCTGCTCCGGCGTACACCGACAGCGCCCACTGGGTTCGCCCAAATAACCGCAAGGGCAAGGGTTCATGGCCGCTACCAGTTGAAAACGTGCGGGGAAACTCACCCGGTCACGCGCGCGGGAGATCACGATATTCCCCGATTCGAGCGGTTCGCGCAGCACCTCCAGGACCTTGCGATCGAACTCCGGCAACTCATCCAGAAACAGCACGCCATGGTGGGCGAGGGTGATCTCCCCCGGTTGCGGTTTTGACCCGCCGCCCACCAACGCAGGTCCCGACGCCGAATGGTGTGGCTGGCGAAACGGGCGATGTGGCCAATGGCTCAGCGGTGCGAGGCTGACCACCGACTGAATCGCCGCCACTTCCAAGGCTTCCTGTTCACTCAGTGGCGGCAGCAAACCGGGCAAGCGGCTGGCGAGTAAGGTTTTGCCGGTGCCAGGCGGCCCGCTGAGCAGCAGGTTATGCGCGCCTGCTGCCGCGATGAGCAAGGCGCGTTTAGCTGCCAACTGGCCCTGTACCTCACTCAAGTCGGGGTAGGGTTTGTTCAAGTACAACAGGCCGTCTGACTTGTAAGGCTCAATCGGCACATGGCCATTCAAGTGCGCCACCACCTGTAGCAAGTGATCCACCGCAATCACCTTCAACCCCGAGGCCAGGCACGCCTCCTCGGCGTTCGCCCGAGGCACTATCACGGTGCGTCCGGCCTTGCGCGCTGCCAGCGCTGCCGGCAACACACCTTTTACTGCGCGCACTTCGCCCGACAGCGCCAATTCCCCCAGGCACTCCACGTCGTCCAGCGTCAATGCTGGCACCTGCACACTGGCCGCCAGGATGCCCAGGGCAATCGCCAAATCAAAACGCCCGCCGTCCTTTGGCAGGTCAGCGGGCGCGAGGTTGAGGGTGATGCGGCGTGCTGGGTATTGCAGGGCGGAGTTGAGGATCGCACTGCGCACGCGGTCCTTGCTTTCCTTGACCGCAGTTTCGGGCAGGCCCACCAGTGTCAGGGATGGCAGACCATTGGCCATATGCACTTCGACGGTGACGGCGGGGGCTTCCACGCCAATCTGGGCGCGGCTGTGGACGATGGCGAGAGACATGTCGTTCCTTGAAAGATAGGCCGCTTCCTGCGGGTTTTTTCAAGGGTAGACGAGGCGGGGGAGAGCGAGGCGGGGAGGTTTTACAGAACGTATCTGGAGTCGTTCGCAGAGCGTTATGTGGGAGCTGGCTTGCCTGCGATGCAGACGCCTCGGTGTATCAGGCAGACTGAGGCGATACTTTCGCAGGCAAACCAGCTCCCACACTGACCGCATTTATTCAGCAGAGGGCGGCGTCAACTTGGCTTCCAACTCCGCCACCTTCGCCTCCAGGCTCTCCAAGCGTGCGCGTGTGCGGGCGAGCACGACCATCTGGCTATCAAACTCTTCGCGGCTCACCAGGTCGAGCTTGCTGAAACCGCTCTGCAACAATGCCTTGAACTGGCTTTCGATTTCGTTGCGGGGCAGCGGGGTGTCGCCGCTGAACAGGCGAGAGGCGTGGCCGCTCAGGGCATCGAGGAGGTCTTTAGGCGCGAGCATGGGAAATATTCCGGAAAACTGTTGGCCGGCAGTGTATCACGCAGCGTCTATAGTCCTTCCACGGCTGCGTCGCGCACGGTTTTCGCGCAGAGCTCTGTGTGGTTGCGCACTGTTTTTGTGCGCATTGCGGTCGCCGGTAAGCCCCGCAGGTGGGCATAAGTGAACAAGGGACTGATTTCAGTGATTTTTACGGAGCTGGCAAGGTTTCTGCTTAGACGATCATGACCCATGCACTGATGCAGTCGCTGTGACGAATGCAGTGCGCCGACGGATCAGGGGTACAGGTTTCGTCACCAGTGGTTCGCTGGCGTCGCAATGGCAACTGCCTTGTGACGACGCGTTACAAAGCCAGGCACTGCGCTTAGACTTGAGACGGGTTTGTTTTCCTGGGGCAAGTCCACCAATTCGGGAGAGAGTTTTCATGAAGCTAGTCACTGCCATCATCAAGCCGTTCAAGTTGGACGATGTACGCGAGTCACTGTCCGAGATCGGCGTGCAGGGCATTACCGTTACTGAGGTCAAGGGCTTCGGTCGGCAGAAGGGTCACACCGAGCTGTATCGCGGCGCTGAATACGTGGTCGATTTCCTGCCAAAGGTGAAGATTGATGTCGCCATTGACGACAAGGATCTTGACCGGGTTATCGAGGCGATAACCAAGGCGGCCAACACCGGCAAGATCGGTGACGGCAAGATCTTCGTGGTCAATCTGGAACAGGCTATCCGCATCCGTACCGGCGAAACCGATACCGACGCAATCTAAGCCGCCAAACCCCCAACGCCCCAGGAGAAAACAATATGACTCTGCGTAAATTCGCAGGGCTAGGAGCCCTGTTGTCCCTCGTAATGCCGGCCTTGGCATTGGCGGCGGACCCAGCCCCCGCTCCAGTCCTCAATTCCGGCGACACGGCGTGGATGCTCACATCCACCGCGCTGGTGCTGTTCATGACTATTCCGGGCCTGGCGCTGTTCTACGGCGGCATGGTTCGCTCCAAAAACATTCTTTCCGTGATGATGCAGTGCTTCGCCATCACCGGTCTGATCACCATCTTGTGGTTCGTTTACGGCTACAGCATGGCGTTCGACACCACCGGGATGGAAGCAGGCGTCGTCAACCTCAACTCGTTCGTGGGCGGCCTGTCCAAACTGTTCCTGTCGGGTGTGACCCCGGCGAGCATTACCGGCCCTGCGGCGCTGTTCCCTGAGGCGGTGTTCGTCACCTTCCAGATGACGTTCGCCATCATCACGCCTGCGCTGATCGTCGGTGCGTTCGCCGAGCGTATGAAGTTCTCCGCGATGCTGATCTTCATGGGTGTCTGGTTCACCTTGGTCTACGCGCCGATTGCCCACATGGTGTGGGGCGGTCCGGGTTCGTTGATGGGCGACTGGGGTGTGCTGGACTTTGCCGGCGGCACCGTGGTGCACATCAACGCCGGTGTGGCGGGCCTGGTAGCGTGCCTGGTACTCGGCAAGCGTAAAGGCTTCCCGACCACCCCAATGGCCCCGCACAACTTGGGTTACACCCTGATCGGCGCGGCGATGCTGTGGGTTGGCTGGTTCGGCTTCAACGCCGGTTCCGCCGCTGCGGCCAACGGTACTGCTGGTATGGCGATGTTGGTCACTCAAATCGCTACCGCTGCTGCGGCGCTGGGCTGGATGTTCGCCGAGTGGGTTACCCACGGAAAACCAAGCGCACTGGGCATCGCCTCGGGCGTAGTTGCCGGCCTGGTTGCAATCACCCCGGCTGCCGGCACCGTGGGCCCAATGGGCGCCCTGGTGATCGGCCTGGCGGCGGGCGTAGTGTGCTTCTTCTGCGCCACTACCCTGAAACGCAAACTGGGCTACGACGACTCCCTGGACGCCTTCGGCGTGCACGGTATCGGCGGTATCCTCGGCGCGATCCTGACCGGCGTGTTCGCTGCCCCTTCGCTGGGCGGCTTCAACGCAGCGACCACTGACATCGCGGCGCAAGTCTGGATCCAGTGCAAAGGTGTCGGCTTCACCGTGATCTATACGGCTATCGTGACGTTCATCATCCTCAAGGTGCTGGATGCGGTCATGGGCCTGCGGGTTACCGAAGAAGAAGAGGCTGTCGGCCTCGACCTGGCGCAACACAACGAGCGCGGTTACAACTTGTAAGTACGCGAAGAAAAGGTGCCCGGCTTGCCGGGCATTTTTTTGCCTGGCGTTTGTCAGTGATAGGAAGCTGTACCGGTTTTTGCTGCGCGTTTGTGATGGGGCGCACACGGTACTTTTCATCGTGCAAAAGTCTTACATGCATGTAGGCGTATTCGGCACTTTGTTTTTTCCCTGAGCGCGCTAGAATGCGCGCCGATGGGCGGAGAACTGTATGTGGCAACAGACCCTGATAACCCTGCGGGCTAAGCCCCGGGGCTTTCACTTGGTAACGGATGAGTTGCTCGCCGGCTTGCCTGAATTGAAGGCGTGCCGTGTGGGCCTGTTGCATTTGTGGCTGCAGCACACCTCGGCCTCGTTGACGGTCAACGAGAATGCCGATCCGGCGGTTCGCCGTGACTTCGAGCGTTTTTTCAACTCGCTGGTGCCGCAAGGGCGTGCAGGGTTCGAACACAACGACGAAGGTCCGGATGATCTGCCGGCGCACTTCAAGGCCAGTCTCCTGGGCTGCCAGCTGAGTTTGCCGGTCAAGGCCGGCCGCTTGGCGATAGGGACTTGGCAAGGTGTTTATCTGGGCGAGCACCGTGATCAGGGCGGTGCTCGTAAAGTCCTCGCCACCTTGCACGGTGATGGGGCATAAGCCACTGGTTATCCAGTGGATGTGATTTTTTTCCAGCGACCTCGACAGAGGGTGAAGCTGGGCTATAACTAATCTGCTTTTCGCAAGTCATGAGGTAGAACATGAGCGACGATGATCTGGAAAACGACGAACTTGAAGTAGGCGACGACGAGACCGACGATAGTCTTGACGCGGCAGCGGTTGAAGACGGTCCTGACGAAGGCGATGACGGTGGCGATGACGCGCCTGTCAAAGTAGTCAAAGGCAAAGCCAAGGCCGCTGTTTCGGTAGATGAGCTGCCGAGTGTTGAAGCCAAGAACAAAGAGCGCGATGCGCTGGCCCGTGCGATGGAAGAGTTCCTCGCTAAAGGCGGCAAAGTGCAGGAAGTCGAGGCTAATGTGGTGGCAGATCCACCGAAGAAGCCGGATAACAAGTACGGCAGCCGGCCTATCTGAGGTCACTCACCTGCTTGTAAGAAAAAGCCCGCCGTCGCTGCGGGCTTTTTCATGCATGTAATAAATCCTGCAGGTCACCACAAAACAAATGTGGGAGCGGGCTTGCTCGCGAATGCGGTCTGTCAGTTGCTGATGGGCTGACTGATACACCGCATTCGCGAGCAAGCCCGCTCCCACATTTTGATTCTCAGTGTTGCCGCTATAGCGTTACTGCCAACTGCGAAGCAACGGCGGCAACTCGTTTAAGCTACGAATTTCCGCATCCGGGCGCTTATCCGCTTCCCACGCCTTGCCCGTCGGGTTGAACCACACGGCACGAAGCCCCGCCTGCTGCGCCCCGGCGATGTCATCGCCGGGATGATCGCCAATATGTACTGCTTGATGGGCATCCACGCCGCCGCGTTGCAGCGCCTCTTGAAACAGGCGGGCATCAGGCTTTGCGATACCGATATCTTCGGCGCGCAGGGCAAAGTGAAAGTAATCCGCCAGGCCTACACGCTGCACGTCGGCATTGCCGTTGGTGATAACCCCCAGCAGGAAGTGCTGGCGCAGGGCTTGCAACATGGGTTCGGCTTCGGGAAATACCGTGAGTTGGTGGCGTGCGTGAATGAATGCTTCAAAGCACACGTCGGCCATCTGCGTGGCTTCAGGCTGTGGATAACCGGCTTCTTCAAAGGCGTGCATCAGCACCCGATGGCGCAGCACGCTGATCCGATTTTTGAGTTCAGGATGGCGCTCCAGTACCTGCTGGCGAAGGCTCGCGAAGTGCTCGAGTGGCAAATCGCCGACTTTGGAAGCATGGGTCGCCAACCATTCACGCATCGACGCTTCGGCGCTGATGATGACGGGTACGTTGTCCCAGAGTGTGTCGTCCAGGTCGAAGGTGATCAGCTTGATACTCATGAGTCGCCGCCCTTGATGCGTTTGGCCCGTGGATGGGCGCTGTCGTACACCGTTGCCAGGTGCTGGAAGTCGAGGTGGGTGTAGATCTGCGTGGTCTTGATGTCGGAGTGGCCGAGTAGTTCCTGTACCGCGCGCAGGTCCTGTGACGACTCGAGCATGTGGCTGGCAAAAGAGTGACGCAGCATGTGCGGGTGTAGGTTCTGCCCCAGCTCGCGCTCGCCCGCAGCCTTGACCCGTACTTGAATGGCCCGTGGCCCCAGGCGTCGGCCTTGCTGGCTGATAAACACGGCATCATCCACCGGGTTGGCCAATGCCCGCAGCGGCAACCAGAGTTGCAAGGCTTCCCGAGCCTTGCGACCGACCGGCAGCACGCGGGTTTTGCTGCCCTTGCCAAGTACTTGCACCAGGCCGTCCGCCAGGTCCAGGTGGTCGAGGTTCAGGCCGGTCAGCTCCGACAGACGCAGGCCCGAGGAATAGAACAGCTCAAGGATTGCCTGGTCGCGTTGGGCGAGGAAGTCATCCTCGACGGCGCCGTCGAGCAATTGCAGGGCGCGGTCGGTGTCCAGGGTCTTGGGCAGGCGCCGTTCGCCCTTCGGCGGGGCCAGGCCGTTGGCCGGGTCGTGGTCGCACAGGCCTTCGCGGTTTAGGAAGTGATACAGGCCGCGCACCGCCGACAGCAGCCGCGACAGGCTGCGCGAGGACTGGCCTTGCTGGTGCAGCCGCGCGATCAGGCTGCGCAGGCTTTGGATATCCAGGGCTTTCCAGCTGGCAATCTGATGTTTTTCGCAGTATGTCAGGACCTTGTTTAAGTCCCGTCGATAGGCTTCCAGCGTATGGGGCGACACCTGGCGCTCGTTGCGCAGGTGAGCGCAATAAGCGTCCAGTTGCCGTTCCATGGCTAGCGCACCGCGCGCAAGGCGGTGGTGAAGCGCGGAAGAACCCGGCCTAGCACTTCGGCGATATAGTTCAGGAACAGCGTGCCGACCGAGTTTTTGTAGTGCTGCGGATCGCGGCTGGCGATGGCCAAGACGCCGTGTAGGCCTTGATGACTCAGGGCGACCACGGCGGTGGAGCCGATCTGCTTGCGCTGTTCGGCGCCAAACAGGAAGTCCAGCTCATGCTCGCGCAAGGTGCCGCTGATGGTCTTGCCTTCGGAGAGCAGGCCGCCAATGGCGGTTTGTGCTTCTGCGCCGCTGACCCAGCGACCCACCGGCATAGGGTTGTCGCTGAACAGAATCAGGCTCACAAACGGCACCTGGAAGTCCTGGCGCAAGCTGTCTTCCACGGCGATCACCGTTTCTTCCAGGCTGGTGGCGTCCATCAGGGTAAGAATCAGGCGACGGGTCTTGTCGAAAAGACGGTCATTGTCGCGGGCCACGTCCATCAGGTGCGAAAGCTTGTGGCGCATTTCGATATTGCGCTCGCGCAGGATCTGCATCTGCCGCTCCACCAGCGACACGGTATCGCCGCGTTGGTGGGGGATTCGCAGGGCGGGCAACAGTTCTTCGTGCAGGGTGAAGAAGTCCAGATGAGCCTCAAGGTACGCCGCAACAGCAGCGGCCTCCAGACTTTCGCTCGGGGATGCTTCGGCGGGTACTTGAGGCTTATCGGTCATTAGATTTGCTCACTCATAGACGGACCTGTCCTTCGTATACGCGCGAGGCCGGCCCGGTCATCATCACCGGGTGGCCAGGGCCTGCCCATTCGATGGACAAACGCCCACCAGGCAGGTCGATCAACAGCGGCGAATCCATCCACCCCTGGCTGATCGCGGCAACGGCTGCGGCGCAAGCGCCGGTGCCGCAGGCCTGGGTTTCGCCGGCGCCGCGTTCCCACACGCGCAATTGCGCGCGGGAACGGTCGATCACCTGCAGGAAGCCCACATTGACCCGTGCCGGAAAGCGCGGGTGATGTTCGATTTTCGGCCCCAGTTCATGCACGGGGGCGTTATTGATGTCATTGACCCGCAGGACGGCGTGGGGGTTGCCCATCGACACTGCCGCCAAGTCGACGATCTTGCCATCGACATCCACTGGGTAGCTGGTGGATTGCTCAGTGGCCTGAAACGGAATGTCCGCCGGCACCAAACGTGGCGCGCCCATGTTGACGCTGATCTGGCCGTCGTCACGAATATCCAGCTCAATCACGCCGCTCTTGGTCTCGACCCGAATCTGACGCTTGGCGGTCAGGCGCTTGTCCAGCACAAACCGCGCGAAGCAGCGCGCGCCGTTGCCGCACTGTTCCACTTCGGAGCCGTCGGAGTTGAAGATCCGGTAACGGAAATCCACCTCCGGATTGCTCGGTGCCTCGACAATCAGCAACTGGTCGAAACCGACGCCGGTGTGACGGTCGCCCCACTGTTTGGCGTGCTTGGGCAGGATGTGCGCGTGCTGGCTGACCAGGTCGAGAACCATGAAGTCATTGCCTAGCCCGTGCATCTTGGTAAAACGCAGCAGCATGGCTTACTCCGGCAGCAGGCTTTCGCCAGCATACAACTCGGCTACCGTCTCGCGGCGACGCACTTCAAACGCTTGATCACCGTCCACCAGCACCTCGGCGGCACGGCCGCGGGTGTTGTAGTTGGAACTCATGACAAACCCGTAGGCACCGGCCGAGTGCACGGCCAGCAGGTCGCCTTCTTCCAGGGCCAGCTGACGATCCTTGGCCAGGAAGTCGCCGGTCTCACAGATCGGGCCAACGATGTCGTAGGTGCGACCTTCGCCGCTGCGTGGCTTGACGGCGGTCACATCCATCCAGGCCTGATAGAGCGCCGGGCGAATCAGGTCATTCATCGCCGCGTCGACGATGGCGAAGTCCTTGTACTCGGTGTGCTTGAGGTACTCGACCTGGGTCAGCAGTACGCTGGCATTGGCAACGATATAACGGCCCGGCTCAAACATCAGGGTCAGGCCGCGGCCTTCGGTGCGCTCGCGCACGGCTTGGATGTAGTCGGCGATCAGCGGTGGCTCTTCATCGCGATAACGTACGCCCACACCACCACCGAGGTCGATGTGTTGCAGGTAGATGCCGCACTCGCCAAGACGCTCGGTCAACGCCAGCAGGCGGTCGAGGGCATCCAGGAACGGTGGCAGGGTGGTCAGTTGCGAGCCGATATGGCAGTCGACGCCCAGCACTTCCAGGTTCGGCAACTGCGCGGCACGGATGTACACGTCCTCGGCGTCGGCAATGGCGATGCCGAACTTGTTCTCTTTGAGACCGGTGGAAATGTATGGGTGGGTACCGGCGTCGACGTCCGGGTTGACGCGCAGGGAGATCGGGGCGCGAACGCCCATCTCGGCAGCGATGATCTGCAGGCGCTCCAGCTCGTCGGTCGACTCAACGTTGAAGCAGTGCACACCTACTTCGAGGGCACGGCGCATATCTTCGCGGCTCTTGCCGACGCCGGAGAACACGATTTTTTCAGGCTTGCCACCAGCAGCCAGTACACGCTCCAACTCGCCACGGGAGACAATGTCGAAACCAGCGCCCAGGCGCGCCAGGACATTCAATACACCCAGGTTCGAGTTGGCCTTGACCGCGTAACACACCCTGTGTGGAACGCCGTTCAGTGGGTCGGTGAAAGAGCGGTATTGGGCTTCGATGTGCGCACGCGAGTACACATAGGTTGGGGTGCCAAATTGCTCGGCAATCGCGGACAGCGCCACGCCTTCCGCGAACAGCTCGCCGTCCCGGTAGTTAAAAGCGTCCATGAGTTTCCCTTAATAGGTGTCGTGCTTGTGCGCTTTTGCCGGCTTTTGCGACGATTGCGCCTGTTCATTCGGGTCTTTGCTGTCATCGGGCAGGTACAGCGGGCCTTTTTGACCACAGGCACTAACGAGGCAAGCGACCGCGACGAGCGCAGCAAGGGAAGAGATCAGGCGCTTCATGGCGAAATCCTTGAATATGCATTAATTGCGCCCGAGTATACCGACCACCCGCCAGCTTGCCTATGCGCTGCAATACCCGTCCGGCAGGGGTTTGCCGAGATACTTCGGAAGCAGGCTACGCTGGTTGCGGATATTTCATACTGTCATCGGTAATGAACTCGGTATCCTTTGCAATCAGCGGGGCTCGCCCGTATTGTGCGGCGCTTGAGCAAAACCAGACACTTTTGAGGTTGCCACAATGAGTTTGACCGAAGCCCGTTTTCACGACCTGGTGGATTCGACCCAGCAGGCGCTGGAAGATATTTTCGACGACAGCGGCCTGGACGTGGACCTGGAAAATTCGGCCGGCGTGCTGACCGTCAAATTTGAAAACGGCACCCAACTGATCTTCAGCCGTCAGGAGCCGCTGCGTCAGCTGTGGCTGGCGGCACGTTCGGGTGGTTTTCACTTCGACTATAACGAAGAAGACAACAATTGGCAGTGCGATACCAGCGATGAGCTGTTGAGCGAAATGCTCGCGCGGCTGGTTCAGGAACAAGCCGGCGCTGAGCTGGACTTCGACGAGATTTGATCGTGACCCAGCCCGCACCTGTACGTCCGCCCAAGCCGCTGTTCAGTAATGTCAGCCCGGCGGTGCCGTCACCTTGTATCAGTTTATGTCGCCTGGACGAGCAAAAAGTCTGTCTCGGCTGCTTCCGCCATGTGGAAGACATTCGTGAGTGGCGCTCCGCCGACGATAGCCGGCGCCGGGTGATCTGCGCCGAGGCCGAGCAACGCAGGGAGCGTGCCTGAGGTCGTCTTGTTTATTTGTGTCGCTGTGGTAGTGTCCCGGTACACCTCAACTCATCGAGGTCCGTGAGAACCCCGCCTTTTTCTGGCGGGGTTTTGCTTTTTTGTGCAGAAAAAAGGAGTCTGCCTGAATCATGACCGCACCTTCCATCATACTTACCCGTCTCGACGTGCAGCGTCTTGAGCAACTGATCGACCGTATGGACGAGACTCAGCCGGGGGTTGTCGCGCTGCAAGCCGAGCTCGACCGTGCCGAAGAAGTGGTTGGCCACGATGAAGTGCCTGCAAGTGTCGTGACCATGAACTCCAGTGTGCATTGCCGTGAGCAAGGCAGCGGCAAGGACTACCACCTGACCCTGGTTTACCCCAAGGACGCGAATGCCGACGAAGGCAAGATCTCGATTCTGGCGCCGGTAGGCAGCGCCTTGCTCGGCCTGCAAGTAGGCCAGCATATCGATTGGCCAGCGCCCGGCGGTAAAACCCTCAAGCTTGAATTGCTCAGCGTTGAAGGCCAGCCCAAAGATGGCGGCGCCTTCCCTCTTTAAATCCGGCTCAGCGCCGCATTCAACGACAGCTCCAGCTCGGCCTTGTAACGCAGATACAAGTTGCTCGGACTTTGCACATCGCCGAGCAGGCCGGACAAGTCCAGGTCGGTGATGTAGCAGCGGTAGCGCTCGGGTTCCCGGCGCTGCCCGACGATTTCCTGGGCGACCACTGCAAACAGCTGGTCGCCAAACTCCAGTTCGGAAAACTCCCGCTGATTGCAGTACAGAGTGATGCCCACCTGGCCAGGCGCGCCCTTGCCGATGATCGCCTGCACGTCATAAAACGGCTTGTTGGCCGGGTTTTGCGGTGCCGGGCGAGGTTCGACGCCGCGTGCGCGATTGTTGCCCGACGGCAACAGTTTGTAATACAAGGTTTGCACTTCACCTAACGGCTGAGTATCCAGCGGCGAGAGCGCCTCCCGGCGATAGATGATTGACTGCAAAAAGCGCTGCAATGGCGCCAACAGGCTCTGCTCGTCATGAAACGGCAAGCGTTGCTGCCAGAGTGCGTTGAACTCATCCAGCACATACAACTCGGCGATGCCTTCATTGACTCGGTAGAACACCTGCACGCAATCGGCCACGCCCATTGGCAGCAGCAACGCCAGGTCGTGGTCTTCCAAGGCCATGGCGTCCAGGTGCAGCGGGCTGTAGCTGGCGAGTTCTTCGCTGAGGTAGGCGATCAGCGCATCCTGGGTCGGCAGTGACACATGGGTCGCCTGGCCCGGCACCAGTTCCATCACGTGATAGTGCTGCTGCACTTGGAGCAGATAGCGGTGGTTGGACTTGCCAAGCAGTAGGCTCTGCGCGGTATCAAAGATTTCCTCCACGCGCTGGGCAATGAACTGCGCACGGTTGTGACAGAAGCAGCGCACTCGCAGGCGCGGTAAATGGTCTGACGGCAGTTGGTTGAGGTAGTCACGCAGACAGTCGAGCAGCGCGTGGGGGCCGTCGTAGCGGCTGACCATCACCTCGTTCCAACTGTTGAGCGTGACCTGGTCCAGGGTCAGCACCAGGTTGTCGCGCACACCGGCATAGCTCAGCGAGTCGGTGCGCTCGGTGGTCATCAAGATATTCAGGTCGCGGTGATGCTTGAGCGGGTCGACGCCTACGTTGATCAGTAGCAATACTTCTTCCGGTACCGCTGAGCGCAACAGGCGCTCCTCATCGACGCTGGCCAAGGGCAGGGCAATGGTCTGTTGCAGGCTGCCCAACAGGTTGAACAGCTCGAACTCGGTCATGTCGCTGACGCCCGGGTGCAGCGCCAGGCGAGTGCTGCTGTCGATGACGCCGTTGCGGTGGCACCAGGTGAGCATTTCCAGCAGGTCGCGACTGCGTTTGATCGGCGCAAAGTGCTCCCACTCCAGCGCTGTGAGGTTGCCGTTGTACAGGCCCCAATGCTGCTGGCCGGGCTCTTTGCGGTTGGGCGATTGCACCAGCGTCAGGGTGTCTTCGGCTAAGTCCGGTGCGATGCCGGGGTTGATGAATTCGACCTTGCCGGCCTTGCGTTCGAACGCGGCATATAGACGCCGGCCAAGCACATTGAGATCGCGCTTGTTGATCAGGCTGACGGTCTGTTCGGTGCGGGCGAACTGGGTGAGAAAGCGGTAGCTGTGATTGAGCTCGTTGACCAGCGCACGACGTTCGGCCGCGACCTGGCGCACTTTCCATTGGCTACGACTGTCCAGCAGCGTCAGTTGGCGCTGGTCCCAACCCCATTCGTGGGCCAGGCGCTCCAGCAGAAGTCGCTGCCAGCTGGTACCGCGTTGGCCAGCGCTGAGCTTGCGGTTGACCTTCAGGTACAGTGCGCGCCGTACCAGTTCCAAACGTTCAGGCTCGTTGCGCGCCTTGAGGTATTCCTCGATGCGGCGGTAGACCACGATGTACGGGTCCAGCTCATCCAGGTCCATCTGGTTGGCAAATACCGCACGCTTGAAGCGCAGGCTCAGGCAGTGCACGTTCGGATGTTCGCTGGCGTAGACCTCGGTCAATAGCAGTTTAAGCACCGACTTGTAGGGCGATTCGATGCCCTTGAACAGTTGCCACAGCCCAGCGCCAATGAATTCGCCCGGAGGGATGTGGGCCAGGTGGCCAAGGTCGAGTGTTTCATCGGCCCGGATAAAGCGCTTGGAGATCAGTGCGTGGGTGAATTCGGCGTAGCGGGTTTCTTCGTACACCGGCACCAGCCACCAAATCGGCGTGCGCCCGGCGAGCCAGATGGCGGTGCGGTAGAACTCATCCAGCAGCAAATAATGCTGGGTGGTGCCGCAGTCGTCCGAGCTTAGTTGCGTGTCGCGCTCACCCAGCACAAAACGCGTCGGCTCAATCAGGAAAAAGTGCGCCTCGGCGCCCATGGTCAGGGCCCAGGCTTCCAGCAGTTGGCACTTTTTACGCAGTTCGGCCAGTTCGGTTTCGTCAAGGTCAGGCGCGTGGCACACCCACACGTCCATGTCGCTTTGATCCGCTTGAGCCAAAGTGCCGAGGCTGCCCATCAGGAACAGGCCATGTATTGGCCGAGGCGGGTTGCCATGGCGTGGCTTGTAGGAAAACGACCGGGTCAGGCGCTGGGCTTCGATGAGCGCCTGAGCATCCGGTTCAAAGTTCGATAGCCCGGCTGGCGTACTGCTCGAGACATAACCTGGCAGCAGCGGGTGATTGACGTGGAAAAACAGTGGCAACAGGGTCAGCACGCTTTGTTGGCGTGGCGTCAGCCCTTCGACCGCCCGTGCCAGGCGGCCCTCGTTGAGGCCCAGGAACCGCGCGCGCAGCTGAGTCAGCACCTTGCGGTCGATGCCTTCGTCCAGGTCGGGGCGGATTTCATGGGTGCGGGTCATGTCGAACTCGTTGGCTCGCAGGGCCCGACGTGGGCGGCCGTGTAGGAGTTTACAGACAGAAGCGTAGGAGGTTTAGAGGTAAATGGTTTTTGGCGTCAGAATTTTGTGCCTTCTACAGCAACGGCCGCGGAGTCCGCAGAGGGCGGACTCCATGGACGGTACCAGGTGTCAGGCAGCTTCTTTGGTGTTGGTGGTAGTCAGAATGGTCAGCAGGGTTTGGGCCTGTTCTGCAGCATCCCGGCCAAGGCTGGTCAGGTAGCCACCGTCTGGCTGGTCGATAAGTCCTTTCGCATGGAGGCGCTTGGCAGCGGCGATGGCAGTGGGAGCGGCGGTCTGGTGGACTTTCAGACCTTCCTTGGTGCTGTCCAAGGGGAAGAGTACAAGGATTTCCAGTTCGGCAACCAACTCAGGGGTATACGACATAAGGACTCCAGACTTTCTAAAATTTATTAGAGGCTAGCAGGGCATAAGGTGAACGCACTTTGCCGGGCTGTCCAGTGAGAAAGTCGTGGGTCTTGATAGGGTGCAGGTTTATGGCGAGGAAGCAGGCTCCCAGGCCACAAAGGTACTGGATTCAGTCGTTTTCGGGCGGCAGTTCAGGCAGCGCCCGTAGCGCCGTTTCGTACCATTCGGTATTGAAGGCGCGGTCTTCTTCCAGCATCTTGTCGATTTCCACGGCGAGCACGTGAGCCATCAGATTCAGAATCTCTTCGCGCTCGTAACCCACCAGCGTCAGTTTGTTCAGGGTGGCTTTAGCGGCAGGCGGGTTGTCGCTTTCGATCTGGTTTTCGATGGCTTGGATCAGCGTGCTTTCGGTGAACTCTTCTTCGTCGTTGTCGATATCGGTCGGCTCGCTCATGGCAGGCTCCTCAAGGAAAGGGCGCCAGTCTACCTCCATTCAGGTCGGTGATGCTGCTGGTCAAGCCGGGCTTGACGCTCTATAACTTCTGCTGCCAACCCCACACCCGGCCTGGAGGCATTCGCGATGCTCAAGCTTTACGGATTTTCGGTCAGCAACTACTACAACATGGTCAAACTGGCGCTGCTGGAGAAAGGCTTGCCGTTTGAGGAAGTGCCATTTTACCCGAGCCAGACGCAGGAAACCCTGGCTGTCAGCCCGAGAGGTAAAGTACCTGTGCTGGGCGTCAAGCAGGGCTTCATCAACGAAACCAGCGTGATTCTCGAGTATATCGAACACACCCAGGAAGGCCCTTCGCTGCTCCCCGCCGAGCCTTTTCAGCGTGCCCAGGTGCTGGCGCTATGCAGGGAAATCGAGCTGTACATCGAATTGCCCGCCCGCGCGTGCTTTGCCGAGGCGTTCTTCGGGATGCCGGTGCCGGAGGCGATCAAGGAGAAGTCCAAGGCCGAATTGCTGTTGGGGATCGAGTCCTTAGGTCGGCACGGAACATTTGCGCCGTATGCTGCGGGGGAGCGCTTCACGATTGCCGATCTGTATTTCATGTACAGCGTGAACCTCGCCTGCGCGGTGGGCGAGAAGCTGTTTGGCCTGGATCTGCTGGCTGAGTTGCCGAAGGCTAAAGCGTTGCTGGAGCGACTGCATGCGATGCCCAATGCCCAGAAGGTGGCGGCGGACAGGGAAGCGGCGATGCCGGCGTTTATGGCGATGCTTGCTGCCAAGAAGTAATCGGCCGTGCACAAATCCAAGATGGTCGCGGGCGTGCTCGCGAAAGCGGTGGGTCAGTCGGTATATCGGGTGACTGCCACCTTGCGTCCGCGGGCAAGCCCGCTCTTACATTTTGATTTGTGCACCCATTCAAATCTGGGCGTTGGCTTGCCTGTGATGCTTTCGGCGGCTGTCGAGCAGTTCCTGACCGCGCACAACGGCGGCCTTGACCTGCGCCGGCGCAGTGCCGCCCACATGGTTGCGCGCGTTTACCGAACCTTCCAGGGTCAGCACCGCAAACACGTCCTGCTCGATCTGATCGCTGAAACGACGCAGCTCTTCCAGGCTCATTTCCGCCAGGTCCTTGCCGGTGTTCACACCGCATTTGACGGCATGGCCGACGATTTCGTGGCAGTCACGGAACGGCAGGCCGCGGCGCACCAGGTAATCCGCCAGGTCGGTCGCTGTAGAGAAGCCGCGCAAGGCTGCCTCACGCATGATCGCGTGCTTGGGCTTGATTGCGGGGATCATGTCGGCAAACGCGCGCAGTGAATCGCGCAGGGTGTCGGCGGCGTCAAACAGCGGCTCTTTGTCTTCCTGGTTGTCCTTGTTGTAGGCCAGTGGTTGGCCTTTCATCAAGGTCAGTAGGCCCATCAGCGCGCCGAATACACGCCCGCTCTTGCCACGCACCAACTCGGGCACGTCGGGGTTTTTCTTTTGCGGCATGATCGAGCTGCCGGTGCAGAAGCGGTCTGGCAGGTCGATAAACTGAAATTGCGCGCTGGTCCACAGCACCAGCTCTTCGGAGAAACGCGACAGGTGCATCATCGCGATGCTGGCGGCGGCGCAGAATTCGATGGCGAAGTCACGGTCGGACACGCCGTCCAAAGAGTTACCGCCGACGGCATCAAAACCCAGCAGTTGCGCAGTGTACTCGCGGTCGAGCGGGTAAGTGGTGCCCGCCAGCGCAGCGCTGCCCAATGGCATGCGGTTGGCGCGTTTACGGCAATCCACCAAGCGCTCGTAGTCGCGGCTGAGCATTTCGAACCAGGCCAGCAGGTGGTGGCCGAAGGTCACTGGCTGTGCGGTTTGCAGGTGGGTGAAACCGGGCATGATGGTGTCCGACTCACGCTCGGCCTGCTCCAGCAAACCTTTTTGCAGGCGCGTGATTTCGGCCAGGATCAGGTCGATTTCGTCGCGCAGCCACAGGCGAATATCGGTCGCCACCTGGTCGTTACGGCTGCGGCCGGTGTGCAGTTTCTTGCCGGTCACACCGATGCGATCGGTGAGTCGGGCCTCGATATTCATGTGCACGTCTTCCAGGTCGATGCGCCAGTCGAACGTGCCGGCCTCTATCTCACCGCGGATGGTGGTCAGACCCTCGATGATGCTGTCGCGCTCGGCGTCGGTCAGCACGCCGACCTTGGCCAGCATCGTGGCGTGGGCGATCGAGCCCATGATGTCGTGGCGGTACAGGCGCTTGTCGAAAGTGACGGAGGCGGTGAAGCGCGCGACGAAGGCGTCGACGGGTTCACTGAAGCGGCCGCCCCAGGACTGATTGGTCTTGTCGGTGCTCATGGGTTCGCTCGTGATCTGCTTAAAAGAGGCGTGGAGGTATGCCGCCGATGATAACAGGGTTGCCCGCGGAGGCGGGAGCTGCGGGTGGTCGGCATTTTATTTGTGCGAAGGATGGCTAAGTGCCTTGCCGTCGACCGCATCCGGGAAGAGACTGGAGGGAGGCGTTAATTGAAACGATATTTGACGATTGAGCAATATCGTCTCTGCGAGCGTCTACAGTTGCACTGATAGAGCGTGAATGCACCAAAGTCAGGTGATGCGGTCATAGCCTGACTATCCATTAAAAAAGGGGGGTATTCGGATTGTGTATCAGCAAACCCTACGACGATGCCCGAAGGCAGCAGGTCTTGGGCGCAATTGAACAGGTCCGGGTAAATTTGGGTGCCGCTCTCGGGGCACTTTTTGCCGCTCGCGCTAGTCTTAGCGTGGATCGCTGTGACGCAAGTCACCGCACCTGTCTACGCTATCCTTGTGCGAGACTCACGCAGGAATCCAGCGCAATATGAATGTCCTGATCGTTGATGACGAACCCCAAGCCCGCGAGCGACTGAGCCGTTTGGTCACTGAGCTCGAGGGTTATACAGTCCTTGAACCGAGCGCCACCAACGGCGAGGAGGCGTTGACGCTGATCGACAGCCTCAAGCCGGATGTGGTGTTGCTCGATATTCGCCTGCCAGGCCTTGATGGCCTGCAAGTGGCCGCCCGCCTGAGCGAGCGAGAATCGCCGCCTGCCGTGGTGTTGTGTGCAGCTCAAGAAGAGTTTTCTGCACAGACGCTCGAAGACAGCGGTGTCAGTTTTGTCGCCAAGCCGGTGACCGCCGAAGCGCTGCTCAAGGCCCTGAAAAAAGCCGAGCGCCCTAACCGCTTGCAACTCGCGGCGCTGACTCAGCCGGCAGCCCAGAGTGGCAACGGGCCGCGCAGCCATATCAGCGCGCGGACGCGTAAAGGTATCGAGCTGATTCCCCTGAACCAGGTGGTCTACTTTATCGCCGACCACAAGTACGTGACCCTGCGTCACGAGGCCGGTGAAGTTTTGCTCGATGAGCCGCTCAAGGCCCTTGAAGATGAGTTCGGCGACCGCTTTGTGCGCATCCACCGCAACGCGCTGGTGGCCCGCGAGCGAATAGAACGCCTGCAACGCACGCCCCTTGGGCACTTTCAGTTATTCCTGAAAGGGCTGAACGGCGACGCTTTGATTGTCAGCCGACGCCACGTCGCCGGTGTGCGCAAGATGATGCAGCAGCTTTAGCCCAAAGGCTTTGGCGCGGTCTGCATGCTTTATCCCGGTGCGACGCGGCCAGGGAGGCCCCGCACTTGCTGATTCAAATCAAAGCGTATTTGCCTGAGCTGTTATTATCTGCCGTATCTATTCAGTACGGATTGATCCATGTCCTCTCGCGAAATCCGCATCGCTACCCGTAAAAGCGCCCTGGCCTTGTGGCAGGCCGAATACGTCAAAGCACGCCTTGAGCAGGTCCATCCAGGGCTTATAGTGTCCCTGGTACCCATGGTCAGTCGCGGCGACAAGCTGCTGGACTCGCCATTGTCGAAGATTGGCGGCAAGGGCTTGTTCGTCAAGGAGCTGGAAACCGCTCTGCTGGAGAACGAAGCCGACATCGCCGTGCATTCGATGAAAGATGTGCCGATGGACTTCCCTGAAGGGCTCGGCTTGTATTGCATCTGCGAGCGCGAAGATCCGCGTGATGCTTTCGTTTCCAATACTTACGCGTCGCTGGAGGAACTGCCCCTGGGCAGTATCGTCGGCACCTCAAGCCTGCGTCGGCAGGCGCAACTGCTGACCCGGCGACCGGACCTGCAAATCCGCTTTTTGCGCGGTAACGTCAATACTCGCCTGTCCAAGCTGGACGCCGGCGAATATGACGCGATTATCCTCGCCGCCGCCGGTTTGATTCGTCTGGGTTTTGAAGACCGAATCACCTCGGCCATCAGCGTCGAAGATAGCTTGCCTGCGGGCGGCCAGGGCGCAGTGGGCATTGAATGCCGCACCGCCGACAGTGAGATTCACGCCCTGCTCAAACCCCTTGATCATCAAGACACCGAGATCCGCGTGACGGCCGAACGAGCCCTGAACAAACACCTCAATGGTGGTTGCCAAGTGCCGATCGCCTGCTACGCCGTGCTCGAAGGTGAAAACCTTTGGCTGCGTGGCTTGGTAGGTGACCCGGCTGGTGGCACGCTGCTCACTGCCGAGGTGCGCGGGCCAACGGGTGATGCCACCGCTCTGGGTATCCAGGTGGCAGAGGAATTGCTGGAAAAAGGCGCTGGCGCCATTCTACAGAAAGTCTACGGCGAGGCCGGCCCGCAGTGACCGACTGGCGTGTGCTGCTGACGCGACCTGCCGAGGAATCAATGGCCTTGGCCGCGACGCTGTCCGAAGCCGGCATTTTCACCAGCAGCCTGCCGTTGCTGGACATAGAGGCTTTGCCAGTGACGGGCGAGCAGCAGGCCGTTTTTCGCGATCTGGGCCGCTACAGCGCAGTGATCGTGGTCAGCAAGCCGGCCGCGCGACTGGCCTTGCACCAGTTGGATAAGCCCTGGCCGCATCTACCCTGGTTCAGTGTCGGCGCGGCTACCGCGCAGGTACTGGCCGGTCATGGCCTCACGGTTCACTACCCGCAAACCGGCGACGACAGCGAAGCCTTGCTTGCCTTACCCGCCTTGCGCGAGGCTATCGCAGGCCCAAACGCCCGGGTGCTGATCCTGCGAGGCGAGGGTGGACGCGAGTTGCTGGCTGAGCGTTTACGCGAGCAAGGTGCTAGTGTCGACTATCTGGAGTTGTATCGTCGTTTGCTTCCGGCATACGGCCCGGGGGCGCTGATACAACGTATCCAGTTGGAACGCTTGAACGGCGTGGTGGTCAGCAGTGGGCAGGGTTTTTTGCACCTGCAAGCCTTGGCCGGCGAAGATTGGTCACAGGTGGCGCAGCTGCCGTTGTTCGTGCCCAGCCCGCGTGTCTATGAAATGGCGCGGGCCGCTGGCGCAGTAAACGTTGTGGATTGTCGCGGCGCGAGTGCCGCGGCTTTGTTAGTGGCGATGCGCAGTTGTGCCTGATGAGGCATGCCGTCCCACTCTCTGATACGCAAAGGACGGATACGTGAGCGAAACAGCCTTGCCTAAAGATGAAACCCAGCCCGCACTTGATGCGCCGGTTGAGTCACCGGTCACCGCGCCACGCCGTGGCAATGGCCTGGTAATCGTAGCCCTGTTGCTCGGTGCCGCAGGTGTTGCCGCCGGCGGTTGGGGCATCTGGCAGGTCCGCGCCCTGCAAGCCAGCAGCCAGCAACAGCTGGGCCAGGTGCAGACCCTCGATGATCAATCCCAGTCGCTCAAGCAGAGCCAGCAACAGCTGGCCGCTCGCCTGGCGCAGTTGCCCGCAGCGAATGAGTTGGAGGAGCGTCGCCGTCTGGTAGCGCAGTTGCAGGGTGATCAGCAGCGCCTCAGCCAGCGCCTGGAAACCGTACTGGGCGCCAGTCGCCAGGACTGGCGCCTTGCCGAGGCGGAACACTTGATCCGTCTGGCCAGCTTGCGTCTGTCTGCCCTGCAGGACATCAACAGTGCTCAGTCGCTGGTTCAGGGCGCCGATGAAATTCTGCGTGAGCAGAGCGACCCGGGCTCGTATGCCGCGCGTGAGCAGTTGGCTAAGAGCCTCGCCGCGCTGCGTAGCACCGAGCAGCCGGATCGTACCGGGCTGTACCTGCAACTGGCGGCCTTGCGTGATCAGGTCGTGCAATTGGCCGCGATCGCGCCGGAATACCAGCTCACCGAGCCGGCCTCCCAAGGTCGTCCGACTACTGACATGGACAGTCGCTGGAGCCAATGGTGGGAGCAGATTTCCCGCTACTTCCGCATCGACTTCAACCCTGACGATAATATTCGCCCGCTGCTCGCCGGCCAAGGTTTGAGCCAGGTGCGCCTGGCCTTGAGCCTCGCCTTGGAGCAAGCGCAATGGGCAGCGCTCAATGGTGAGGCGGCGGTGTACAGCCGTTCCTTGGGTGAGGCGCGTAGCGTGCTGCAGGACAACTTCAATCAGGACAACCCGCAGAGCAAGGCCATTCTTGCGCGGATTGCCGAGCTTGAGCCCAAGGCCGTTTCCGTGGTCACACCGGACCTGGCTGCGAGTTTGGCTGCCGTGCAGGCCTATCTTGAGCGTCGTCATCTGTCTGCCGATGAAGCCAAGGCCTCGGCGGGCACACCGGCGGCCAAGGAGTAGAGCTGATGAAGCGTTTCTATGTGATTTTGGTGCTGGCGATTGCAATCGCCCTGGCACTGGCCGTGGGTATTTCGAAACACACCGGCTACGTGCTGATTACCTACCCGCATCTGCTGCATTACGAGTCGAGCCTGTGGGCCACACTGGTGGCGGTGTTTGTAGTGGTCCTGGTGATCTACCTGGTCCGTGTGCTGATCAGCCTGGTTACCACCTCCGGTGGGGTGGTCAACCCTTGGTCGCGGCGCAACCGCAGCCGCCGGGTACAGATTGCGATTGAGCAGGGCCAGATGGACCTCGCCGAAGGTCGCTGGGCCAGTGCCGAACGCAACCTGCACCGTGCCGCCGAAGCGGAGCGTCAGCCGTTGCTGTACTACCTTGGCGCAGCGCGCGCGGCTAATGAGCAGGGCCGTTATGAAGAGTCTGACGGTTTTCTGGAGCGCGCCCTGGAGCGTCAGCCCCAGGCTGAGCTGGCGGTCGCTTTGAGCCATGCACAGTTGCAGATGGACCGTGGCGACACTGAAGGTGCGCTGGTCACCCTGCAAGCGATGCACGAGCGTCATCCGCATAACCCGCAGGTATTGCGTCAGTTGCAGCGCTTGCATCAACAGCGGGGCGATTGGTCCGCGGTGATTCGTCTGCTGCCGGAGCTGCGCAAGGACAAGGTGCTTCCTGCCAGCGAATTGGCTGAGCTGGAGCGCCGTGCCTGGGGCGAAAACCTTGGCTTGGCTGCCCTGCGTGAAGAGCAGGGCGAAGCCGGTTTGCAGTCTCTGGACCGAGCATGGGAGCAACTAACATCCGCCCAGCGCCAGGAGCCGCAACTGGTGATGGCGTACGCTGAGCAGCTGCGACGATTGGGAGCCTATGCCAAGGCTGAAGAAGTGCTGCGCGGCGCAATCAAGCGCGGTTATGACAGTCATCTGATTCGACTTTACGGCTTGCTGCGTGGTGCAGACCCGGCCCGCCAGTTGAAATTTGCCGAAGGTTGGCTGAAGGACCATTCGGGCGATGCCAGCTTGCTGTTGACCCTGGGCCGTCTTTGTCTGCAAAACAGTTTATGGGGCAAGGCGCGGGATTATTTGGAAAGCAGCCTGCAGGTGCAGCGCAATCCTGAAGCCTGTGCTGAGCTGGCGCGTCTGCTGGCTCAATTGGGCGACACCGAGCGCAGCAATCAATTATTCCAAGAAGGCCTAGGCCTATTGGATAGCCGTTTGCTGGCATCACCGTTGCCAGCGCCTGCGCGAGTTTGAAGTAGGAAAGAGGACGAAGGTTGGCTCAGATGCTTCTATGGGCCAACCGTCCATTGCCTTCTAAACGCTGGGTCTAAAGCGCTGCGCAGTAAATTCCTACTGCTAGCAGCTTGAAGTCATCCAGTTTCTGACGGCATATCCCTATGCTCTCGCGGAATTGTCTGCTCTAGCGTGTATTGAAAGGGGTCGGGCCTTTCCTCTACCGTAACGGCCTATCTCTTGCGGTACGGATAACAATGTCTTTGGCCCCTTCACGCTCCTTGCTTCTCCTGGCGTCCATGGCTGGTGCGCTGACGTTGGGTGCGTCTTTTTATCTTGAGTATGGCGCGCTGCTCCGTCCGTGTTTCCTTTGCCAGGTTCAGCGCGTCTTTCTGGCAGCTTTCACGCTGATCAATCTGGTTGCTGCGATTCATAATCCCAAGCGCTCCTCTGCGGCCTATTTCTACTGGCTGGCCAGCATGGGGTGTACATTACTCGGAGCCATCACCGCCGTGCGCCAGGTGCTGCTACAAAATGCCGCAACGGAGCAGGCTGCGGATTGCTGGCCGAGTCTGCAGTTCATGATTGAAAACCTGTCGTTGTGGCAAGCACTGCAGTTAACAGTCAAAGGCACCGTCGACTGCGTAGAGATTAACTGGACACTGTTTGACCTGAGCCTTCCCGAGTGGAGCTTGCTGTTCTTTGTGGCGATGTTGATCCTGGGTATTACGCAGTTTTCTTCATTGTTGCTGAGCCGCCGTTTAGGCCTTGCGAGCCAGTAAAAATACGTCACAGTGCGTAGGACGGGATTAAACACTTGTATGAACTTTCTCTCCTGCGTACCTTGAAGCCATAGTCATGCGGGCATAATCTGGCCCGCACGCATTATCGAAACCGTTGTCAGATGCGGCCTTGTCCGGCTGCCGCTTTATCCTTGAAGTGTTGCGCGGGCACAGAGCGGCAGCGCCCCCCCTATAGGGAAGAGAGATCATCATGCTGGAAAGTTGTCAGAATGCTCAGGAACGCTGGGGTGGGGTGCACAAGCTGATCGACAGTTGGTTGAAGGCACGTCACGAACTGGTTCGGGCCTTTGATGCTCTCGGCGCAAAGCCTGAGGCACTGGCTGAAAATCGCGAACCGTTGCAGGAATTCTGTGGTGTGTTGGTGGACTACGTTTCTGCCGGCCATTTCGGCGTCTACGAACAACTGACCAAAGAGGCTGAAGCTTTTGATGATCAGCGTGGTCTGGACTTGGCCGAGACGCTTTACCCGCGAATCGATGTCATCACGGAAAAGCTGCTGGCGTTTACCGACCTGTGTGATGCAGGCAAATGTGTTGCGGAAAAATTCAAAGAGCTCGGTGGGTTGCTGCATGAGCGTTTCGAACTGGAAGACTGCCTGATCGAAGTGCTGCACAACGCCCATAAGGAAGAGGCGGCCACCCAGGCCTGAACCTCGGCGGCGAGATAAAAAACGGTGCGCATGGCGCACCGTTTTTTATTGGGTCAGTGGCGTGTGGCTAGCAATTCGATCTCGAACACCAGCGGCGTATACGGTGGTATCAACTCACCCGCACCGTCGGCGCCGTAGGCTTGGGCAGATGGAATGACCAGCCGCCATTTCGCGCCCACCGGCATCTGTCGCAGGGCACTGGCCCAGCCGCTGATCACGCTGTCCAGGCGAAACCATTGCGGCTGCGTGCTTTTGTCGAAGACGGTCCCATCGGGCAATCGCCCCACGTAGTTCACTTGCACCTCATCACTCGCTAATGGCTTGCTGCCGCTGCCTGGCGTGAGTTCCGTAAGCAGGATGCCATCCGCTAGTTCATGCACGCCGCTTGCGGCTTTTTCCTTGGTTAAAAATTGTTGCTCTGCGGCGAGTGCTTTTTCGCTTTGTGGCGCCTGAGCGTCGGCTGCGGTTTGTGCTTCGTGCTGGGCGAGAATCTGCTCGATGCGCGTGTTGTCCAGCGCCAGTGGCTTGCCTTGGTAGGCTTGGTTGAGGCCGTCGAGCAAGGCTTGGATCTGCAGGTCGGGGACTTCCTGGCGCAAGCGTTCACCGAGGCTGGCCCCCAGACTGTAGGCGAGGTCGTGTGAGTCTTGGGCAGTTGTTCTGGGCGGCGATTGCTCACCCGCATTGGCTGCAAAAACCACCAAGCTAAGCACTAAAAAAAGGTGACGTGACATGAGTATTCTCCCGCCGAAAGTGCGACGGATTATGCCAGTGTGAGTGCGTAAAAAGTGTCGTGGATTTTCGTTATATCGATAAGAATTTGCGCGCGGTGCAACGCAAGGCAAACGATACTGTCAACATGCCCTAGCGGCGGTAAGAGCAGAGGGCTAGTATGAGCCGCACCCACGTCAGCCAGGAGGTAAACCATGTCGGCCAAACAGAAGCCTGTAAATACCCCGTTGCATTTACTCCAACAACTTTCGGGCAGCTTGCTCGAACATCTGGAAAGCGCATGTTCCCAAGCCTTGGCCGATGCAGAAAAACTGCTCGCCAAGTTGGAAAAACAACGCGGTAAAGCACAAGAAAAGCTGCACAAATCCCGCACCAAACTGCAGGACGCCGCTACTGCCGGTAAGGCCAAGGCACAAGCCAAAGCCAAAGACGCTGTCAAGGAACTTGAGGAGCTGTTGGACGCCCTCAAGGATCGCCAAGCTGAAACCCGCACCTACATTTCCCAACTCAAACGCGATGCTCAGGAAAGCCTGAAACTGGCCCAGGGCGTTGGTCGTGTGAAAGAAGCTGTGGCTAAAGTGCTGGGCGCTCGCACGCCAGCAAAAGCTGTTGCGTCGAAAGCTGCGGCCAAGCCAGCGGCTAAAACGGCTGCTGCAAAGCCGGCCGCCAAGCCAGCGGCTAAAACCGCTGCTGCAAAACCAGCCGCCAAGCCAGCGGCTAAAACCGCTGCTGCAAAACCAGCCGCCAAGCCAGCGGCTAAAACGGCTGCTGCGAAACCAGCCGCCAAGCCAGTTGCTAAAACCGCTGCTGCGAAACCAGCCGGCAAGCCAGTTGCTAAAACCGCTGCTGCAAAACCAGCCGCCAAGCCAGCGGCTAAAACCGCTGCTGCAAAACCGGCCGCCAAGCCAGTTGCTAAAACGGCTGCTGCAAAATCGGCCGCCAAGCCAGTTGCTAAAACGGCTGCTGCAAAACCGGCCGCCAAGCCAGTTGCTAAAACGGCTGCTGCAAAACCGGCCGCCAAGCCAGTTGCTAAAACGGCCGCTGCAAAACCGGCCGCCAAGCCAGTTGCTAAAACGGCTGCTGCAAAACCGGCCGCCAAGCCAGTTGCTAAAACGGCTGCTGCAAAACCGGCCGCCAAGCCAGTTGCTAAAACGGCCGCTGCAAAACCAGCCGCTAAGCCAGCTGCCAAGCCTGCTGCTGCGAAACCAGCCGCTAAGCCAGCCGCCCCGGCAGCCTCGCCTGCTACGCCGACGGCGCCCGCCGCTCCAACGGCATCGGCCAGCAGCGCGTCTGCACCCGTAGCGCCAAGCACTACCCCAACCAGCGCTTCCTAAGTGCCGGAGGCCACGACGCGCAACTGCTGCAGCGCGTCGTGGTCAAGGTTGGCGGTTCCGGCCGCCAAGCTTTCAAGCCATCCCCGTTGATCCGCTTCTTCAGTCGGCCATGCCTGCGTCAACACTTCCAGGCGCGCCAACAGCTCCCGTTCGGCTTCCAGTTCCAGGGTTTTGAGCCGCTCGCGTAACGCCGCCAAAGGCAAATCCACTTGGGCCATGGCTCGCCATTGCAGGCGCACCTGTCGCAACGGTTCGACCACGTTTTTTTGCCAGGGCAGGGCAGCCTGCTGCAGCGCGTGAATGCGCCCAGGCTCAAGCGCCACACCTCGCCGCTCCAGCCAGGCAGCGCAGAGCAACAGGCACACATCTGCGCCTTGCTCCTGCAAGCGCAGGCAGGCGGCTTCGACGCCCGGTCGGGCGTAAGTCGAGAGGGCAAAGCTCCACAGGTCAGCGCACATATTCACACCCAAGCCAGCGGGCAACGAAGCTGGTAGACTCCGCCGCCATTATGATCCGACTTCAAAGCCTAACATTACAGCGTGGCCCGCAACGTCTTCTCGAAGACGCCGAGCTGACCCTGCACGCCGGTCACAAAGCCGGCCTGATCGGTGCCAACGGTGCCGGTAAATCCACGTTGTTCGCCCTGTTGCTGGGTGAGCTGACCCCGGATTCCGGGGACTGCTTGCTGCCGGCCGACTGGCGCATCGCCCATATGCGTCAGGAGATCGACACCCTCGACCGCATTGCGATCGACTACGTGCTCGATGGCGACCTGCGCCTGCGCCAGGTGCAACACGACCTGGCCGAGGCCGAGAAAGTCCAGGACGGTGCGGCTCAGGCCCGCCTGCACTCGGAACTCGACAGCGCCGACGGCTACACCGCCGACGCCCGTGCCCGCAAGATGCTGGCCGGTCTCGGCTTTACCAATGAGCAGATGGACCGCCCGGTCGCCGACTTCTCCGGTGGTTGGCGCATGCGCCTGAACCTGGCGCAGGCGCTGATGTGCCCGTCGGACCTGTTACTGCTCGACGAACCGACCAACCACTTGGACCTCGATGCGATCCTGTGGCTGGAAGACTTCCTCAAGAGCTACCCAGGTACTTTGCTGCTGATTTCCCACGACCGGGATTTCCTCGATGCCGTGGTCGACAACATCGCCCATGTCGAACAGAAGAAAATCACCCTCTACCGTGGCGGCTACACCGCGTTCGAACGCGCGCGTGCCGAGCGTTTGGCGCAGCAGCAGCAAGCTTTCGAGAAGCAGCAGGCGCAACGCGCGCACATGGAAAGCTACATCGCCCGGTTCAAGGCCCAGGCCACCAAGGCCCGTCAGGCCCAGAGCCGGATCAAGGCGCTGGAGCGCATGGAAGAACTGTCGGCGGCCCATGTTGATTCGCCGTTCGACTTCGTATTTCGTGAGTCGGTGAAGATCTCCAGCCCGTTGCTGGACCTGTCAGATGCGCGTCTGGGGTATGGCGATAAAACCATTCTGGAGAAGGTCAAGCTGCAGCTCACGCCGGGCGCACGTATTGGTTTGCTCGGCCCTAACGGCGCCGGCAAGTCGACACTGATCAAGAACCTGTCGGGTGAACTGCAACCGCTGGCCGGCCGCCTGACCCGTGGCGAGAACCTAGTGGTGGGCTACTTTGCCCAGCATCAGTTGGACTCACTCGATTCCAAGGCCAGCCCGTTGCTTCACCTGCAGCGTCTGGCCCCGACCGAGCGTGAGCAGACCCTGCGCGACTTCCTCGGTGGCTTCGACTTCCGTGGTGCGCGCATCGATGAGCCGGTATTGAATTTCTCCGGTGGCGAAAAGGCGCGTCTGGCCCTGGCATTGATCGCCTGGGACCGACCGAACCTGCTGCTGCTCGACGAACCCACCAACCACCTGGACCTGGAAATGCGCCTGGCGCTGACCATGGCTCTGCAGGAGTTCAGTGGTGCGGTATTGGTCGTGTCTCACGATCGCCACTTGCTCAAGAGCACCACCGACAACTTCCTGCTGGTGGCTGACGGCAAAGTTGAAGAGTTCGACGGCGACCTGGACGACTACGCCCGCTGGTTGACGGAGTACCGCCTGCGCAACGCGCCGGCCAGCAACACGCCGGTCAACCCGGACAAGACCGACAAAAAAGCCCAGCGCCAGGCCGCCGCCGCACTGCGTCAGCAGTTGGCGCCGCACAAGCGTGAAGCCGACAAGCTGGAAGCCGAGTTGGGCAAGGTGCATGAGCGCCTGGCCAAGATCGAAACCAGCCTGGGCGACAGCGCCGTCTACGAGGCTGCGCGCAAGGATGAGCTGCGCGACCTGCTGGCCGAACAGGCCAAGCTCAAGGTGCGTGAAGAGCAGTTGGAGGAAACCTGGATGGAGGCCCTCGAGCTGCTGGAAAGTCTGCAAGCGGAGCTGGAGGCGCTGTCCTGATGGAAGCACTGCACCTACCGTTACCGACGCAATGGGTGGAACCGGCCTGGATTGGCGTGCAAATCCTGCTGATTCTACTGGCCGGTTATCTGGCCCAGCGTTTTGTTGCCAAAGGTCTCACCCGCTTGGGTGAGCGCTACCCGTTCCCGCCGCAATTGCTGATGCCTCTACGTGGCGGCCTGCGCTGGCTGATCATGGGCAGTGCGTTAATTTTCGTGCTGGGCCGCCTAGGCGTGTCCGCCACGGTGTTGTGGACGGCGCTGTCAGGGTTTGTCGCGGTTGCCGCTGTGGCGTTCTTCGCCATGTGGTCGGTATTGTCCAACCTGCTGTGCGCTATCTTGATATTCACCGTCGGGCCGTTCCGCCTCGGTGATATCGTCGAGTTGGTGGACACCGTCGATAAGCCCGGCGTGAAGGGGCGGGTAGTGGCGATCAACCTGCTCTACACCACGCTGATCGAAGTGGAAGATGCCGGTACCGGCAGCGCGATGGTGCAAGTGCCTAACAGCTTGTTCTTCCAGCGCTCGGTGCGGCGTTGGCCCGGCACCCATGTGTTCCCGGGCGACCGCTAATATCCCGACCCATTAAAAATAGATAGCCAGCCTTTGGTCGGCGGAGTTAGCTTTAGGTACAACCGCTAACTCTCCCCCTGAGGTGTGTAATGGCACTCGACACATGGCTGGCCTTTTTCCTGGCCAGTTGGATCATCTCCCTTTCCCCCGGTGCCGGCGCAATCGCGTCGATGTCCAGCGGCTTGCAATACGGTTTCCTGCGCGGTTACTGGAATGCCATTGGCCTGCAACTGGGCCTGGCGATGCAGATTGCCGTGGTCGCGGGCGGCTTGGGTGCCATTCTGGCGGCGTCTTCGACTGCGTTTTATGCGATCAAATGGTTCGGTGTGGCGTACCTGGTGTACCTGGCCATCAAGCAGTGGCGTGCCCTGCCCATGGACATGAGCGAGGACGCGGCGATACGCCCGATCGGTAAGCCGATGGCGATGATGTTCCGTGGTTTCCTGGTCAACGCCAGCAACCCCAAGGCCCTGGTGTTCATGCTGGCGGTGCTGCCGCAGTTCGTAAACCCGCAGGCGCCTTTGCTGATCCAGTACCTGATCCTGGGCGCGACCATGATCAGCGTTGATATGATCGTGATGGCAGGTTATACGGGGTTGGCGTCGAAAGTCTTGCGCCTGTTGCGCACGCCTAAGCAGCAGAAGCGTGTGAACCGCACGTTTGCCGGCTTGTTCGTGGGGGCTGCGGGTTTCCTGGCCAGCTTGCATCGCGCAACAGCGTAAACCTCGGTACCTCTGAAGAAACCGAGTTAAAAGTGTGGGAGGGGGCTTGCTCCCGATGGCGGTGTCTCAGTTACAGCTAAGCTGACTGACACCCTGCTATCGGGAGCAAGCCCCCTCCCACATAGGTTGTGTGTTTCCAAAGGATTACCCTTCAGCGCAGGATCTTCGGCGCTTCATCCCTTGGCAGGTTATTGCGCAACACCGGCTGGCCAGGCTCTTGATAGCCGCCGCCCAACTGTTCTGCCAGTTGCCGTGCCACGTCCTCACCCAGTGCCTTCGACACTTCCTTCACCACACGCGGTCGGTTCAGGCTCACGCGCATGTCGCGGCTGTTCACCAGCTTGGTGTCCTGGCCTTCGCCCATGGCGGTGAACGCTGAGGTGATCTCGAAAGTGCGCGTGTTGATCAGGCTGAAATCCGCCACCAGTGTCAGGCCGAGCACGGCCGAATAGCTGTTGGTGTGGTCCAGTGCGTTGATGTCTTGGGTGAAGTCGATGTCTGACAAGGTGCCGAACAGCACGTAGTCCGCGCCCTTGAAGTGACCGGCCTTGATGCGCTTGATCACGTCATAGACGTCACCCTTGGCGTCGGCGGTGTAAGGCGTGCCCTGCACCAGTTGGAACCGGTGTGACTTGAGAATCTCGCCCTTGATATCACCGCTGAATTTGCGCAGCTCGGTCTGCTCGATGTAGCGGGTGCGGCTCTCATACTCGCTGTAGTTCGACGCACCGCTGGCGTGATACGCGCTGGCCTGGAAGTTGTTGCTGGCCGAGACCGCGTGGATGTACTCCTCCACCTTTGCCTCGTAGGCCAGGTCGGTCACCGCGATCTTCGGGGCAGCCGAGGCGCCAAAGGCGCACAGCAAGCTGATCAAACCGATCCATACACGCATTGCTTAGCGCTCCGTGGTCTTGCGGATTTCTTTTTCGTCCATCCATTCGGCCAGGCCGCTTTCGACGTCGATCAGTTGCAGGCTGAATTTATAGAACACGTCCTTGTAGTCCGAGCTGCGCTTGACGATGGAGCTGATCGAGCCTTCCAGGCGGTACTTGGCGGCGACCATGTTGCCAGTCTTGCTGACGCTGGACTTCTTGTACAAACCGCTCTGGTTCTGCAGCTTCAACTGGTCGACCTGGCTTTGCATGTCGGTGTTGTCGCTGGCGAAGCGGGCGGTGCCGGTCTTCATCAACTGGGTCTTGATCGACGTGGTGATCTCGCGGGTATCGATGTACTCGCTGGTCTTGTTCTTCACGTCATACACCTGCACCACCGGGCGGCCTTGCAAGATGCCGGATTGGGCCAGGGAACGGGTCATGCTTTCGGCAATCATCTGCAGGTCGGTTGAACCGAACTCGTTGGTCACCAGTTCCACGGCCTTGGTGTCGCCGTAGCTGATGTTCTTGCCGCCGAGTACTGGCGAAGTGTTGGAGCAGCCGCTGGCGAGGAGGGCGACGACGGCGAGAATCGAGAAGCGTGCAAACATGGGGAAATCTCTCTGGAAACTGATCGGTGAGGGCTTCAAGGCGTTTTCACTTCAAGACGGAAGTCAGCCGCCTGGGGCAAATTGGCGATGGCCGGCAGGAAGGTGGCCTGGTTGGCGTACAGGTTCAGTACCTTCCAGGTTTCTTCATCGCCCACCGGGAAGCCGTCGGCACCCAGCCAGGCAAAGCGGTAATACATCATCTGGTTGCTGCTGGTGATGTTGCTCAACTGCACCTTGGCCGTGAGGAAGCCGTTTTCGCGGGCCACACGAATGGCGCCGACGGCGATGCCTTTGAACTTGCCCATCACTACGATTTTGCTGGCGGCGCTGCCGGGTTCCGGCGGCGGTGGGGTGGCGCAGCCGGCAAGCAGGACCAGCGCCAGGGCGCCGAGAATGAAATGACGCATAGCGTGCTCCTTAAGGTTGTTTGAGGGCGATGGCCTGGGTGGATGTGCTCGGCACCACATGAGCGGCCAGGCCACCGGCGAATACTTGGTTGCCAACCACGCGCAGGGTGATCACCTGATAGCGCTGGTCAGCCTTGACCGTTACCAGCGTGCCGCCAAGGGCGTTGGGCAGGCTGACCTGGTGCTCACCATGCTTGAGGCGCAGGCGCGTGACTTGGGTCATGTCCGGCAGGGTGCGCCAGGTGCGGGTGTCGGCGCCTTCGGTGACGGCCGAAGCAATGCCCAGCACCAGGCCTGCCATGGGATTGGTCTTGTTCAGGTTGTTCTGCGCAATACCACGGCTGACCGCGCGCACGGTGGTGCGCAGGATGATCCCCGGCATGTCGTCACGCAGGGCGCGGCGCGACATGGCGGTGGTGCTGTTGAGTGCGGTGAGGTTCTGTTGCTTGCCGTCCACGCCGATCTGGGCGAAGGTCGCGGTGGAGGTATCGGCCTTGATTACCGGGAACGACAGCGGGGTGATCACCAGATTGCCATTGATCGGGATCGGCAGCGGCAGGCGGATCGAATCGCGCGCCGGTGCCAGGCCGCTCTGGACCACGATCAGGACGTCTGCCTCATCGGCGCCGACCTTGGATTTATCCAGGTCCAGCAACGCTTGCTCCAGCAATGGCGTGTTGGGCCGTAGCTCGGCTGCCTTGCGATAGCCCGGCGCAGCCAGGTCTCGTTCGCCAAGCGCTTCGTAGACAAAGCCTGCCAGGTAATGGCTGAACGCACTCTGGTAGCTGTTTTTCAGGCCGACCACGTCCGGCGCATTCAGTGCTTCCACCGGGTAGCCGCGCAGGTCTTTGATCTGGGTGGTGATGCCTTGGCGCTCGGCTTCGTTTTCGCGCTTGAGGTATTCCTTGTCACGCAGGTCGGCGATCACGGCTTCGCGTTCGTGGGTCTTCTTGATCTCGGTGCGGGCGCCGTCGAAGTCATTCAGGGCCAGCAGGTTCAAGGCCATCTGGGTGGTCAGCATGACTTTTTCGTAGTCATAGCCTTCATAGCGACGCACTTTGTCGTTAACCATGAAGCTGGCGAACTGGGCGAGGTACTTCTCGCTGTCGAACTTGACCGACTCTTCCCACTTGTACACTTGCAGATCAGCACTGCGCCAGGCGATCTGGCTGCCGGTGAGGTCGCCCTTGGCGCGCAACAACTCGCCCTTTTCAAAGAAATAAAGCAGGTCTTTATCTTCGCTGGTGTTGTTCTTTTCCAACAGGTTCAATGCGCCGTCGACATTGCCGGTGGCCAGTTGTTGGTTGGTGGCTTGCAGCTCAGTGTCGTAGCTGCGAAACATCGAGCAACCGGACAACAAGGTAATCGCTACGAGCGCGAGCGGGGTTAAGGCGCGAAATGCCATGCAAACTTCTTCCCTGAAAGTGATCAGCCGATCTGCTAATTCCTCATAAAAACGAGGAAATAAATTCCCTTTCGAAATAACAGGGCGCGGCATTATAGGCGCCATTACTGGCAAAACAATGGCTTTTTGCTGCGTTTTTTGTAGGAGTGCGATTGTTTCGACGGCAATATTTCCACCGTTTTATTACTGACGTCTTGAGTCAAACCCCTTAAAGTTAAACAATGTGTTACTTCGCATTTCCCTTTGAGATTCATTCATGACTGCCCTCTACCGTTTTCTCGCCTGGCTGATGCTGCCGGCGCTGATGTCGTGCAGCTTTAATCTGTTGGCGGCGACTGCCGAGGGCGCACCTCAAGCCCTGCACCTGCTGGATTACATCGGTGCTGACTATCCGCCGACGGTGGACGCGGGCAAGGTCGTGGATGAATCCGAATACCGCGAGCAGGTGGAGTTTCTTGGGGTATTGCAGGGCTTGGTAGCGGATTTACCCGTGAAGCCCGAACGCGCCGACTTGATAAAAGGCGTCAATGAATTACTGGCGGCGGTGACCGCGCGTGAAGAGGGCACGACCGTCGCCCATCAAGCCCGTCAATTAGGGGCCAAGTTGGCCGTGGCGTACGAAGTCAGCCAAGCCCCGGCGATCACACCAGACCCCACGCGCGGCGCACCGCTCTACGCCCAGCATTGCTCGGTATGCCACGGCACTGTGGGCGCGGGTGATGGCCCGGCCAGCACGGGCATGACGCCGCCGCCCGCTAACTTGCGGGACGCTGCGCGACTGGACCGCCTGAGCCTCTATGCGATCTACAACACGCTGGGCCTGGGGGTCGAAGGCACCGACATGCCGTCCTTTGCCGACCAATTGGATGACCGTCAGCGTTGGGACTTGGCAACCTATATCGCCAGCTTCACCGCCGACCCGGCTGCGGCCAAAAGCGAACAACCCTTCAACCTGGCGGACTTGGCCCGCCAGACCCCTAACGAAGTACTGGCTGCAAAAGGCCCGGCTGCAGCGGCGACGTTCCGCGCCCAGCGTGCGCAACCGCCCCAGGTCAAGCGTGGTCCGGCGCAGTTGCTTGATTACACCGCGACGACCCTGGACAAGAGCCTCGCCGCGTTCCGCAACGGTGATCACGAACAGGCGTACGACTTGTCGGTAGCGGCTTACCTGGAAGGCTTCGAGTTGGTGGAAAGCTCCCTGGACAACGTCAACGCCAACGTGCGCAAAGACACTGAGAAAGCCCTGATGGCTTACCGGCAGTCGTTGCAGGACGGCTTACCGATCGAGCAGGTGCAGCAGCGCCTGGATGTGGCCAAGGGCAAGCTCACCGAATCTGCCGGCCTGCTGGGCAGTGATGGACTGAGCTGGTCGTTGAGCTACATCTCCGGCTTGCTGATCCTGTTGCGTGAAGGTCTGGAAGCGATTCTGGTGCTGGCGGCGGTCCTGGCGTTCCTGCGCAATACCGGCCAGCAATCGGCTGTACGCAGCGTCAACATCGGCTGGGGGCTGGCGCTGGTGGCTGGTCTGGCGACCTGGGCATTGGCGGCGTATGTGATTGACGTCAGCGGTGCTCAACGTGAATTGCTGGAAGGTTGCACGGCGCTGTTTGCCAGTGTGATGGTGCTATGGCTGGGCGTGTGGATGCACGACCGGCGCCACGCGGCAGCCTGGCAGGATTACATCAAGAGCAGCCTGGTAAGCGGCGGCGGGCGTTTCGGTTTTGCGATACTGGCGTTCTTTTCGGTATACCGCGAGTTGTTCGAAGTGATCCTGTTCTATGAAACCCTGTGGCTGCAAGCCGGTCCGGCCGGGCACAACGCGGTATTGGCGGGTGGCGCCACGGCGCTAGTGCTGCTGGTGGGCTTGGCCTGGGTGATCCTGCGCGGTTCGGCGAAGCTGCCATTGGCGTTGTTCTTTGGTATCAACGCGGCGCTGTTGTGCGCGCTGTCGGTGGTGTTCGCCGGGCATGGCGTGAAAGCGTTGCAGGAAGCCGGCATCTTCGGCACGCGGCCGGTGGCGTTCTTTGACTTCGACTGGCTGGGCATTCACGCCGATGCCTACTCGCTGAGTGCGCAGGTCATGGCGATCCTGGCGATTGTGCTGCTGTACGGCCGCAGCCGCGTGGCGGAAAAACGCCGTGTGGCAGCATAACCATGCGCGTATGGATCGATGCAGATGCTTGCCCTCGTGCGGCCAAGGACCAGGTGGTGAAGTTCGCCCTCAAGCGTCAGTTCGAAGTGGTGCTGGTGGCGGGGCAGAGCCAGATCAAGCCGAGTTTTGCCTGCGTGAAGCTGATCGTGGTGCCCAGCGGCCCGGACGCGGCGGATGACTATCTGGTTGAGCACGCGGTGCCCGGTGAGTTGGTGATCTGCAGCGATGTGCCTCTGGCCGACCGGCTGGTAAAAAAGGGCGTGACGGCCCTCGATCCTCGAGGTAAGGAATTCAGCCCGGCGAACATGAGTGAGCGATTGGCGGTGCGTAACCTGTTCACCGATCTGCGTGAACAGGGCCAGATGGGCGGTGGCCCACCGCCCCATGGGGAAAAGGACAAGCAGGCATTTGCCAATGCGCTGGACAGGATACTGACCCAGTTGATGCGCGAGGTCTGACCTTGTGAACAGTGCTTTTTGTGGCTGACGAGTTGCTGTGGCGAGCGGGCTAACCACCATTAAGCGCGCTCAATCATTTTCGTGGGTCAATTCCAGCACGCGATCCACCAGCTTGTTGATGCCTGAAGCCACTTCACTGATGCTCTTGCCGAGCATGTAGGCTGGGGTGCTCACCAGTTTGCGAGCCTTATCCTCGACAATATCCTCAACCCCGCATTCCTGGTGGGTGGCGCCCATTTTGTCCAGGGTGGCGGCGGTGTCGGCGCAATTGCCGATGGTGCAGGTGACGCCGGGGCCGTAGATCTTCGCGGCCAGCGCCGGTGAGATGCAGATCAGCCCCACCGGCTTGCCCGCTTCGGCAAACGCTTCGGCCAGCGCCAGCACGTGCGGGTTAACGCTGCAACCCGCGCCTTCCACGGCAAAGTTCGACAGGTTCTTCGCCGCGCCAAAACCGCCGGGCACGATCAGTGCGTCGAAGTCTTCGGCGCTGGCTTCACGAATGTCCTTCACTTCACCCCGGGCGATGCGCGCCGATTCCACCAGCACATTGCGCGACTCGGGCATCTCTGCGCCGGTGAGATGATTGATCACGTGATGTTGCGCGATATCCGGTGCAAAGCATTGGACCTCAGCGCCACGCTGGTCGAGGCGCAGCAAGGTGATCACACTTTCGTGGATCTCTGCGCCGTCATACACGCCACAGCCGGATAGGATCACTGCAATCTTTTTGCTCATGAGTATTTCTCCCTGTTTCATGGCGTTAAATGTCTACTAATTTGTCACCTGTTGCCAATGGGATCTCGCGCCGCTACACCTAATCTTGATGTAACAAAAATAGACCGGACTAGCCCATGGACTTCGTGCCTTATGCGGTACCGTTTTTCATTGCCTTGATCGTGGTTGAGCTGCTGGCCGACCACTGGCGCGGCGAGCGCAACTATCGGGTGGCGGATGCCATCAACAGCCTCAGCACCGGTGTGCTGTCGACTACCACCGGGCTGTTGACCAAAGGTGTGGGCCTGCTGACCTACGCGTTCGCCCTCAAGCACCTGGCATTGATCGAACTGCCAGCCCAGAACCTCTGGACTTGGGTGTTTGCCTTCGTGTTCTACGACTTTTGCTACTACTGGCTGCATCGCTGCGGGCATGAGCGCAATATCCTGTGGGCTGCACATTCGGTGCACCACCAGAGCGAGGACTACAACCTCACCACCGCCTTGCGCCAGACCAGCACCGGTTTTCTGCTGAGCTGGATTTTCTACTTGCCGCTGGCCGTGGTGGGCGTGCCGTTGGTAGTGTTTATCAGCGTGGCCTCGCTCAATCTGCTGTATCAATTCTGGGTGCACACCCGCCACGTGCCCAAGCTCGGCTGGTTCGAGTGGTTCTTTGTCACACCGTCCAATCATCGGGCCCACCATGCACAGAATGCTCTTTACATGGATCGCAACTATGGCGGCGTGTTCATTATTTGGGACCGGCTGTTCGGCAGCTTCCAGGAAGAAGACGATAACGAACCGGTTATCTTTGGCGTCACCACGCCGTTGGCCAGTTGGAACCCCCTGTGGGCCAACCTGCAGTTTTATGCGCAACTGTGGAGTGACGCGCGACGTACGCAGAGCCGGTGGGACAAGCTGCGTATCTGGTTCATGCGCACCGGCTGGCGGCCGGCGGATGTTAAGGCCAAATACCCGCTGACCAAGCCCGACTTGAGCCAGTTCCGCAAATTCGAAGTGCCTTTGGACGCGCGTCAGCAGGTCTACATTGCCCTGCAATTCGCGGCGTATGTGGGGTTTGGCAGCTATTTGATGAATTTTGGCGAAGGGTTGCCCACGGCGGCGCTAGTCTTAGGCTGGAGTGCGATGGCCTTGGGGTTGTTTACGCTGGGCGTGGCCCTGGAGAATCGCCCTTGGGCATTAAAAGCTGAGATGGTGCGCCTGGGGCTGAATGTGCCACTGGTATGGCTGGCGCCGCTGGTTGGGTTGTGGCCGGCCAGCAACTTGGGCTGGCTGGGCCTGGTGACTTACAGCTTGCTCAGCGTGATCGGCCTCTACTGTTGCAGAGACCGGCTTACTCGATTGGCGTCTTAGGCGCGTCGATCGGGGCTGGCTCGGCGGCGAGCCGGGCCTTTGCATCTTCGCAGGCCTGGCGGGCAATGCGCGCGTTCTTGAAGCGGCGACGTAGCCACAGGCCTAAGCCCAGCAGCAGCAACGCGCCCAACACCCACAGCTCGTATTTCTTGATGCTGCCCAGCATGCCTTCCAATACTGCGCCAAAATGGTAGGCCGCAGCGCCCAGCGCTGCCGCCCATACCGCAGCACCAATGCCGTTAAGCAGCAAATAGCGCAAAGGCGGGTAACCGGACAAGCCAATCGCCACCGGCATCACGGTTCGCAGACCATACACAAACCGAAAGCTCAGCACCCAGATGTCCGGATGCTTACGGATATGTTCCAGCGCTTTGTCGCCCATCAATTGCCATCGCGGCTTGCGCGCAAGCAGCTTGCGGCCGTGCTTGCGCCCCATGTAGTACCAAAGCTGATCGCCGGCGTAGCTGCCAAAAAAGGCAACGACCACCACCAGGTTGATATCCATGTATCCACGGAACGCCAGGAAGCCTGCGAGCACGAGGATGGTCTCGCCTTCGAAGAACGTGCCGAGGAAGAGAGCAAAGTAGCCGAAGTCATGCAGAAATTGTTGAAGCATGGTCTGGGGTGCTGGCGAAATGAACGCGCAGCCTACGCCTTCATGAAGATTCATGAAAGTATCGAGATGTGTCACGAGATGAACAATTCCTACGTAAATGACGAATGCGACTACAGGTCGCATCGATAAGCACAACTGTCATTCCTTCGTCATAATGGCCGCTTATAACTGCAACGCTCGCCCGTAAACACGGGCTCAGGAGTCTGTCGTGAGCTTTACCCCTGCCAATCGCCTGTTCCCTGCTACCCGCCTGCGTCGCAATCGCCGTGATGATTTTTCTCGCCGCCTGGTGCGTGAAAACGTGCTGACGACGAACGATCTGATCCTCCCGGTGTTTGTATTGGACGGTGAAAATCGTCGGGAAGCGGTGGCGTCGATGCCGGGAGTGGAGCGTTTGACCATTGATTTGCTGCTTGAAGAAGCGGCGAACTGGGTCGAACTGGGGATTCCGGCGCTGGCACTGTTTCCGGTGACGCCGTCTGAACTCAAGTCCCTTGATGCTGCCGAAGCCTGGAACCCGCAAGGCATTGCACAGCGCGCCACCCGCGCCCTGCGCGAGCGTTTCCCGCAGCTGGGTGTGATCACCGACGTAGCACTGGACCCGTTCACCACCCACGGTCAGGATGGCATTCTTGATGAAGACGGCTATGTTCAAAACGACATTACCGTGGACGCGCTGGTTAAGCAGGCGTTGTCCCACGCAGCCGCAGGCGCTCAGGTCGTCGCGCCGTCGGACATGATGGATGGCCGCATCCAGGCGATTCGCGAAGCCCTGGAGCTGGCCGGTCACGTTAACGTACGGATCATGGCCTACTCGGCCAAGTATGCCAGCGCCTATTACGGCCCATTCCGGGATGCGGTGGGCTCGGCACTGAATCTGGGCAAGGCCAACAAGGCTTCGTACCAGATGGACCCGGCCAACAGCCATGAAGCCCTGCACGAAGTGGCGGCCGACCTGGCCGAAGGCGCCGACATGGTGATGGTCAAGCCCGGGATGCCGTACCTGGACATCCTTTACCGGGTCAAAGAGGAATTCAAGGTGCCGACCTTTGTCTATCAGGTCAGCGGTGAATACGCCATGCACATGGCCGCGATCCAGAATGGTTGGTTGAGTGAAGGGGTGATCCTCGAATCCCTGACTGCCTTTAAACGTGCTGGCGCTGATGGCATTCTGACCTACTTCGCCGCCCGCGCCGCCCAATTGCTTAGAGAGCAACAATAGCCCTCACAGGAACACTCGATGAATACCGAAGGACTCTCAGAAGTTGCCGTAAAAGACGCTCACCCGGTGGTGGAAAAAGTCACCGAGACCCCGCCAGAGCTGGAGCCCGCACCGCCTGTGGCGGTGGCGGAAGCGCCCGCACCCGCGCCAGTGGTCGCGGTGACCAACTTGGATGACAGCAGCCTGTACATCCACCGCGAGCTGTCACAACTGCAATTCAACATCCGTGTGCTGGAGCAGGCGCTGGATGAGTCCTACCCGCTGCTGGAACGGCTGAAATTCCTGCTGATTTTCTCCAGCAACCTGGACGAGTTCTTCGAGATTCGCGTCGCTGGCCTCAAGAAGCAAATTACCTTCGCCCGCGAACAAGCCGGCGCCGACGGCCTGCAACCGCATCAGGCACTGGCGCGCATCAGCGAGCTGGTGCACGGCCATGTGGACCGCCAATACGCGATCCTCAACGACATCCTGCTGCCAGAGCTGGAAAAACATCAGGTCCGCTTCATCCGTCGTCGCCACTGGACCACCAAGATCAAAACCTGGGTGCGCCGTTACTTCCGCGACGAGATTTCACCGATCATCACGCCGATCGGTCTCGACCCGACGCACCCATTCCCATTGCTGGTGAACAAGAGCCTCAACTTTATCGTTGAGCTTGAAGGTATCGACGCCTTTGGTCGCGATTCGGGCCTGGCGATCATCCCGGCACCGCGTCTGTTGCCACGGATCATCAAGGTACCGGAAGAGGTGGGGGGCGCTGGCGACAACTATGTATTCCTCTCCTCGATGATCCATGCGCATGCGGACGACCTGTTCCAGGGCATGAAGGTCAAGGGCTGCTACCAGTTCCGCCTGACCCGTAACGCCGACCTGGCGCTGGACTCCGAAGACGTCGAAGACTTGGCCCGTGCCCTGCGCGGTGAGCTGTTCTCGCGGCGCTACGGTGACGCGGTGCGCCTGGAGGTGGCGGATACCTGCCCGAAACACTTGTCGGATTACCTGCTCAAGCAGTTCAACTTGGCCGAGTCCGAGTTGTATCAGGTCAATGGCCCGGTAAACCTGACGCGCCTGTTCAGCATCACCGGCTTGGACAGCCATCCGGAGCTGCAATACACGCCGTTCACGCCGCAGATCCCGAAGTTGCTGCAAAACAGCGAGAATATTTTCAGCGTGGTGAGCAAGCAGGACATTCTGCTGCTGCACCCCTTCGAGTCTTTCACGCCGGTGGTCGACCTGCTGCGCCAGGCTGCCAAGGACCCGCATGTATTGGCCGTGCGCCAGACCCTGTACCGCTCCGGCGCCAACTCCGAAATCGTCGACGCGCTGGTAGACGCCGCGCGTAACGGCAAGGAGGTCACCGCAGTGATCGAGTTGCGTGCGCGGTTCGACGAAGAGTCCAACCTGCAATTGGCCAGCCGCTTGCAAGCAGCCGGTGCTGTGGTGATCTACGGTGTGGTCGGTTTCAAGACCCACGCCAAGATGATGCTGATCCTGCGCCGCGAGGCCGGTGAGATCGTACGCTACGCGCACTTGGGCACCGGTAACTATCACGCCGGCAACGCCAAGCTCTACACCGACTACAGCCTGCTGACCTCCGACGACGCCTTGTGTGAAGACGTCGGCAAGTTGTTCAGCCAATTGATCGGCATGGGCAAGACCTTGCGCATGAAGAAGCTGCTGCACGCGCCGTTCACGCTCAAGAAGGGCATGCTCGACATGATTGCCCGCGAAACCCAGTTCGCTCTTGAAGGCAAGCCGGCGCACATCATCGCCAAGTTCAACTCGCTGACCGATCCGAAGATCATCCGCGCGCTGTACAAGGCCAGCCAGTCCGGTGTGCGCATCGACTTGGTAGTGCGCGGCATGTGCTGCCTGCGCCCAGGCATTGTCGGCGTCTCGCATAACATCCATGTACGCTCGATCATCGGCCGCTTCCTGGAACACACGCGGGTGTTCTACTTCCTCAACGGCGGCGAAGAGCAGATGTTCCTCTCCAGTGCCGACTGGATGGAGCGCAACCTCGATAAGCGGGTGGAGACGTGCTTCCCGGTGGAAGGTAAGAAGCTGATCATGCGCGTCAAGAAGGAGTTGGAAAGCTACCTCACCGATAACACTCACAGCTGGAGCCTGCAATCGGACGGCCGTTATCTGCGCAACACCCCGACCGGCAACCAGAACCCGCGCAGTGCGCAGGCGACGTTGCTGGAGAAGCTGGGTAGCCCGATTCTGGCGGTGAACTAAAGCCCGACAGGGTCAAAAAATGTGGGAGGGGGCTTGCTCCCGATTGCAGTGGGTCCGTTGATGAACAGTTCAACTGACACTCCGCTATCGGGAGCCAAGCCCCCTCCCACATTTGTTTTGTAGTGTGCTCTAGCGCAGGTTCAGACTGAACCCAACCCGCGTTAGCCATTCCGCTTCCTGGGCGAAGTCCGCCTGGGTCAGCTGGTTTTCATCCAGCCAGCCTTTCGGGAACACCACGTCCAGGCTGTCGCCATCGGCGCGCAGGGTCACCTGGGGCATTTCCTGGGTACCACGGATGTGGTGGAACAGGATCGCAAAGCGCAGCAGTACGCACAGGCGAATCAGCTTGATGCCTTCGCCGCCGAAATCGGCAAACTTGTCCTTGGGGATGTTGCGGCGATGGCCACGCACCAGCAGGGCGAGCATTTGTTGGTCTTCGCGGGAGAAGCCGGCAAGGTCCGAGTGCTCGATCAGGTAGGCGCCATGCTTGTGGTAATGATAGTGGGCGATGTCCAGGCCCACTTCGTGCACCTTGGCGGCCCAGCCGAGCAGCTCGCGCCATACGCCGTCTTCCAGGTCCCAATCCTCGGCTACCTGGTCGAAGGCATGCAGGGCTTTACGTTCCACGCGGGCGGCTTGTTCCAGGTCGACATGATAACGCTCCATCAACGAGCTGAGGGTGCGCTCACGCACGTCTTCGTGGTGATGACGGCCCAGCAGGTCGTAGAGCACGCCCTCACGCAGCGCGCCGTCGCAGTGGTCCATACGTTGCAGTTCGAGGGCGTCGAAGATTGCTTCGAGAATCGCCAGGCCGGCCGGGAAAATGGTGCGGCGGTCGGGCTTGATACCGTCGAAATCGATTTTCTCCGCATCGCCCAGCTTGAACAGCTTACGCTTGAGCCACGCCAAACCTTCGGCGTTGACCTCGCCGGTGCCATGGCCGCCAGCTTTCAGTGCCAGGCCGATGGCACGGATGGTGCCGGAGGAGCCAATGGCTTCATCCCAGGTCAAACGGTGCAGGGCGTGTTCGATGCTCATGATTTCCAGGCGCGCCGCCGTATAGGCCTGAGCGTAGCGTGCCGGGGTGATCTTGCCGTCCTTGAAATACCGCTGGGTGTAACTGACGCAACCCATCTGCAGGCTTTCGCGCAGCAGCGGTTCAAAACGCTGGCCGATGATAAATTCGGTACTGCCGCCGCCGATGTCCGCTACCAGGCGTTTTCCGGGCGTGTCGGCCAGGGTGTGGGACACGCCGAGGTAGATCAGGCGCGCTTCTTCACGACCGGAGATGACTTCTACCGGGTGCCCGAGAATCTCCTCGGCGCGCCGGATGAACTCGCCGCGGTTACGCGCTTCACGCAATGCGTTGGTGCCCACGATTCGCACAGCGCCCAAGGGCATGCCATTGATCAGTTGGGCAAAGCGCTTGAGGCAATCGAGCCCGCGCTGCATGGACTCTTCATTGAGCTGACGCTCGTCGTCGATCCCGGCAGCCAGTTGCACTTTTTCGCCGAGCCGCTCGAGGATGCGGATTTCGCCGTTCTGGGCCTTGGCCACGACCATGTGAAAGCTGTTGGAGCCCAGGTCGATGGCGGCGATCAGGGACAGATTCTTGGCTTGGGATTGCGGCATGGTTTGGGGTCTCGGTCGATAACCTGACCATCGTGCCACGATCGACCGCTGACGCCAACGCGTTGTGCTTCAGTAATTTGCCTGATGCAGGCTGTGGGGAATTCTTGTGGGGAATGTAGGTTGGTTTTGTAAATGTGTAGTGAATAAGACGTCGGATGGTGTAGTGCATTTTAACCGTATGTTGTTGTATTGCTGATTCTGAATTTACCTACAGCGTGTGAGTCGGTGTTCTCTTTATTTTTTTTGTGCAGGACTACTGTGTAGTTAGGTTGTGGCTACTGTTTATTTTTACCGCTCCCACAGTTATTGATGCGTTGTCTGATTTTTAAATGAAGTGCCAAAGCGACAGACTGTCATCCGGCAATTGTGCCTGGGTGGTATTTATTTGTCGTTGTGTATGTCCGGGAAGACAGCTAAAGAGGCGATGGAGTCGCCAAGGCATAAATAAAGAACACCTGATAACTATGTTATTGGCAGGAACAGCATGAAAAAAATGGTTGGATTAACTCTCGGTATCGCGTGCCTGGCTGCAGCTTTTACTGCCCAGGCAAACACCAGCGCCCAATTGGTTGTCAGGGGCACAATTACACCGGCTGCCTGCAACCTCAGCCTGGCCGGCAGCGGCATTATCGACTACGGCACGATTCGCTCAGGCGAATTGTCCCAGGTAGCCTTCAATCCGCGTGAAGAACGGACCACGTCGCTGGTCGTCAATTGCGGCACCACGCCTGCCAGGTTCGGGATTACCTTTACCGACTTGCAGGCCGGCAGCAAGGTGACGGGTATCCTGGGTGCAGGCTTTACCGAGGCGCAAAATTTTGGTTTGGGTAGTGTAGGAACCCGGCGAACCGGGGGCTATTCGGTCACCCTCAGGGATCTGCGGTCTTCTGGTTTTGCACTGCAGCCGATCATGCGTACCGGCGCGGGTGCCTGGCAGGGCAGTGATGGCAAAGTTACTCAATCGCCTACCCAGTATTCGTGGCGAAATAACACTACCTTTGCACCGGCCGCCATTAACCAATTGACGGGCACTCTGGCGGTGAAGGCGGTCATCAACAGGGCCCAAGACCTGGACCTGAGCCGCGATATCTCTATTGATGGGCGAGCCACGCTTGTATTGAGTTACATCTAAACAATAGAAAGCAGCCAGCTAAGAACTAACTATTTTTTGTTGGCTGTTTTTCTGTGAGCGCTTGACTGTCGATAGTCGACTTCATCAGTTGCGGGGAACATTGAGTGCGTGGTTTTTCAATAATAAGTCGTGCGCTGTTGTGGCGTGCAGGTATTTGCTTCTTTTTTGCCACTGTTGCTGTGGCGGACGGTATGCAGCCGGAAACAACCGTGGTGGTGCTTTATGAAGACGAGGGCGAAGCCACGATAAACATCAAGAATACCGATGCGGGGCCTGCGTTACTTCATTCAGTCGTGGAGAACGTGCCTGAGGACCTGGAACCTTTATTGATTGTCACACCGCCTATCACGCGTGTGGAGGCGGGCGACACGCAACGGGTGCGTTTCATCAGCACCTTGAAACAGCCGCTTGTCACTCAACGGCTCAAACGAGTGTCCTTTGAGGGCATCCCCCAAGCGCGTGCTGCGGGGGGGGCGACTATCGGCATCACCCTTCGACAGAATCTGCCGCTGATCCTGCACCCAAAGGGACTGCCTCGGCATCACAGGCCCTGGGAGTTACTGAAGTGGCAGCGGGCGGGGGAGCGTCTCACGGTCCACAACGACAGTGCCTATGTCGTGCGCCTGGCGCCGGACGTACGGCTGCTTCCACAAGGCCTTCCGGCGACGTTGCAGCGCACCTACATTTTGCCGGGTGAGGCATTGATCGCAAAGGTCGAAGGCCCTTTGAGCGGCGTGGTTGAGGTCGAGATTCAGCCGGCGACGGTTTATGGGTTTTCGGTAGAGAACTACCGCGCCCCGATCAATACCGAAGAGAGTTGATCGACTCATGATCAGCTCATCGAGCAATAGCATGACCGCATCCTTTCGGCTTTACAGACCCTCGTTGCTCATGCGGTTTGCGACACTGTGGAGTTTGCCTGGTCTCGTGTCCGCGTTGGAGCTGGGCGAGGGCTTCGACGTTGCAGCTCTGACAACCCACCGTATTGACCCTAAGGTTTCCGACTACTTTCGCAACGCAGCGCGCTTTCGCGAAGGTGTTCAGGTGGTGGGGTTGCGGGTCAATGGCAACCCCCTTGGGTTGGTGGATGCGCGATTTGATCAAGCAGGCCGATTGTGTTTCACCCCTGGGTTGCTGGAGAAAGCTGGGCTGGTAACCCCCGGCGCGATCATTCGCGAGGGTGCCGCGCCGGGCCAGGCTTGCCATGACTTTCTCGGTGCATTCCCAACAACGATAGTGACGCTGCGTCCCGGCACGGACGAGGTAGTGCTGGTGGTACCTACAAAGTCATTACGTGAGCGCCAGTGGGACGGCGGGCATTTTTCCAAAGGCGGCACGGCGGCGCTCTTCAACTATGAGGTATTGGGTTTCGATAGCCGTTCGCGCAATGGGCCCAGCCGGTTCGTTTCGGCTTACACCGAGGCAGGGTTCAACCTTGATGACTGGATTGTTCGCAGTCGCCAGTTTTACGTGTCCGACAATGGCAAGGCCCGTACCGAGCATTTGTACGCCTTGGCGCAGCGGGATATTGCCGCCTTGCAATCGACTTTCCAGGTGGGCCAGCTCTCCAGCAATAACCCACTGTTTGGCGGCGTTCAGTTGTCTGGCCTGCAGTTTTCCCCTGATGGCCAATCTCGCACCGCTGCGGGCAGCAACAATGCGGTGGTCGAAGGGCTCGCGCAGAGCCCATCACGCATTGAAGTTCGTCAGTCCGGGGTGTTGATCCACACCACGCTGGTGCCCGAAGGCCCCTTCCGGCTGACCGGGTTGCCTTTGCTCAATGGCACCAGTGACTTGGACGTCACTGTGATTGATGTGCGCGGCGCCAGGCGCAGTTTCGTGGTGGCAGCGGCTTCGTTTACAGGCGCTGCTCAGGCGGCGCGCGGTTACTATTTCTCAGTGGGCAAACTGCGCAGGAATGCTGGCGAAGAAGGCCCGACACCGGTGGTCGCCTTGGGCAGCAGCACCTGGGGGTTCGGACGTGACTCGTCTATGGGTTTGGGGCTGTTGAGCACCGATGAATTCGGGTCGGCAGGTGGTACCCTCAGCAGTGTTTTTTTTCAGCGGGTTTCTGTGAGCACCCGCCAAAATCTGTCCCGAGACAGCAAAAATGCAGTGTCCGGGGCGCGCAGCAGCGTATCGGTGAGCAGCCCGGTAGCTGCCACTGTCGACGTCAACCTCAGCGCAACCACCCAAACCCGAGGTTATCGTGAGGTAACCGAAGCAGGCTGGCCATCCAGGGCCGATGAGTTGAGTTCGCGCTTCAAGAACCAGTACACGGCAGGCATAAGCTGGGCCGATCCCGCGCTCGGCACATTCTCCGTGGGCTACACGCGCAGTGCCCAATTTGACGGACGAACGAATGAACATGTGTCGGCCTCGTGGAACAAGTCTTTCAGCCGCGCCGATGTCGCGTTGATCGCCGATTCGCAGGTGGGTGGCACTCGATCCAGCCGTGTCACGCAGGGCGGCAGGCGTCGTGACAACACGCTGGATAGTGACCTGTCATTGCGGTTGCAGGTCAGTGTGCCCTTGGGTGGGGATCGTCGTATAAACAGCTACACCAGTCGCCGCGGTGACCGGCTCACTGCGGGTACAGCGCTCAGCGATCGGGTTAACGAGTACGTGAATTACGAAGTGGGGGTCGAGCGCGACCTCAATACCCGGGAGCAATCGGTGCGCGGCAATGTGGACCTGTTGCCACGTTATACCCGGGTTGGCCTGGGGGTTAGTCGCGACCCTCAGGGCAGCAGTTACACGGGGCAGTTGCATGGCGGCGTGGTGGCTCACGGTGGTGGGCTGACCTTCTCACCCTATGCCGTGCAAGATACGTTCGGTATCGTCTCGGTAGGCGATATCGGGGCAGCCAAAATCGAGACCCCGCAAGGTCCGGTGTGGACCGACTTCAGTGGGCAAGCGGTGATCGCCGGCTTACCCGTCTACACCCATAGCCGAGTCGAGGTGCAGACCCAATCCTTGCCCAGGCGTGTCGACCTGAAAAACGGCACCCAGGTGCTCACCGCCGGGCGAGGGTCTTTCAATGCCGTGAATTTCGATGTGGTGAAAGTACGTCGAATGTTGCTCAGCACGAAGGATCAGCAGGGCCAGCCACTGCCTCAGGGCGCTGCGGTGTTTGGCAAGGGTGATCGCTTCCTGACCAGCGTGGTGGGTGAGGGCATGATTTTCCTCAACGACGTCAATGAATTGCAGGATCTGCGTGTTTCATTGCCGGACACTTCCACCTGCCTGCTAAGCATCGACCCCGAGTCCCAGCCAGACAATGACATGTTCTATGAAACCACCTCGGCGGTGTGCCATGGCCGCTAAGCTTATAGGCTTGCCCTTGGCGTTGTTCTGCACGATGCTGGCGGCGCCTGGCGTGCGGGCCGAAAACTGTCTGTTATCGGTGAGTCAGTCGCGCATCGACTATGGCGCCATTCGCAGGGATGCGTTCGTTGAACGAGCCTCCATGGTGCTCGGCACTCGCTCGTTGCACGTGAACGTTCTGTGCACTGAGCCTGCGCCGATGGCGTTGCGTTTTATCGGGGTTGCCGCCGATGGCCAGGGGTTTATGTTTGGGCGCCAAGGGCGTTTTCGTCTGAGCCTGAAACACGCCCAGGTGGATGGGCGTGCCGTCGACTGGGCGGCTACGCACCTGCCGGGCGAGCCGGTCGGCGGGCAGTTGCTGCCCGGGCAGACCTTGGTGGCGCGAGCGGCGGGTGTGCCGGTGGTAGGCCTGAGATTGACAGCCCAAGTCGATATCGACACCGAACTGCCGGCTGACGCCCTGGAGGTTGGCAGCGAGATGCGTCTGGAGGGGCAAGGCATTTTCGAACTGGTCAGCTCGGCTGCGCCACCGAGCCAATGAAGTTGGCGAATTCCGGCGTTCTGGGGTTGGCGAACAGTGTCTTGGGGTCGCCCACTTCATGCACCTTGCCTTGGTGCATGAACACCAGTTTGTCGCCGACTTCACGAGCAAAGCGCATTTCGTGAGTCACCATGATCAAGGTCATGCCGTCCTTTGCCAGTTGACGCACCACGCTGAGCACTTCATTGACGAGTTCCGGGTCCAAGGCCGAAGTGATTTCGTCGCACAGCAGCACTTTGGGCGACATGGCCAATGCGCGTGCAATGGCTACGCGTTGTTGCTGCCCGCCGGACAGGCGATCAGGGAAGGCGTCGAACTTTTCCCCGAGCCCGACGCGCTCCAGCATCTGCTTGGCCAGCTGTGCGGCTTTGGCCTTGGGCACTTTTTGCACCACTTGTGGTGCGAGCATGACGTTTTCGCCCACCGTCAAATGCGGGAACAGGTTGAACTGCTGGAACACCATCCCGACTTTCTGCCGCAGGCTGCGCAGGTCGGCACGCGCGGCGTCAAGGTATTCACCATCGACTTCGATCACCCCGTCGTTGATGGACTCCAGGCCATTGAGGGTGCGCAGCAAGGTGGACTTGCCCGAGCCGCTGCGGCCGATGATCGCTACCACCTGGCCTTCTTCAACGGTCAGGTCGATGCCCTTGAGTACGTGGTGATCGCCGTAATACTTATGCAGGGCGGAAATTCTAAGCAGAGGCATGCAGTCTCCTTTCCAGGTAGCGGGCACTGAGGGACAAGGGGTAGCAGAGCAGGAAGTAACCGAGGGCCACCAGGCCATAGACCATAAAGGGCTCGAAGGTGGCGTTGGCGAGCATGCCGCCGGTCTTGGTCAGTTCGGTAAAGCCGATGATCGACGTCACGGCAGTGCCTTTGACCACCTGCACCGAAAAACCCACGGTGGGCGCCACGGCAATCCGCAGCGCCTGGGGCAGGATCACATAGCGCAGTTGTTCAAGCGGGTTGAGCGCCAGGCTGGCCGAGGCTTCCCACTGTCCGTGGGCGATGGACTCGACGCAGCCGCGCCAGATCTCGGCCAGGTAGGCGCTGGTAAACAGGGTCAAGGCAATTGCTGCTGCCAGCCAGGGCGAGATATCCACCCCCAGCAAGGCGATGCCGAAAAACACCAGAAACAGCTGCATCAACAGCGGCGTGCCCTGGAACAGTTCAATGTAGGTACGTGCGACATTGCGCGTGAAGGCTTTGCGGCTGATGCGCATCGTCATCACCAGCAGGCCAATCAGGCCACCGCCGAAAAATGCCACCAGCGACAACAACAGGGTCCATTGCAGGCCGGTCGCCAGATTACGCACGATGTCCCAGAAGGAAAAATCACTCATCGACTGTTCCTCATCACGAAGCGGCGGCCAATCCAGTTGAGCAACTGACGAATCATCAATGCCATGCACAGGTACACCAGCGTGGTCAGCGCATAGGTTTCAAACGCGCGGAAGTTGCGCGACTGAATAAAGTTGGCGGCAAAACTCAGCTCTTCGGTGGCGATCTGCGAGCACACCGCCGAGCCGAGCATCACGATGATGATCTGGCTGCTCAGTGCCGGCCACACCTTGCCCAGCGCTGGCAGCAGCACCACGTGGCGGAACGCCTCGAAACGCGTCATCGCCAGTGCGGCTGCGGCCTCCAGCTGGCCGCGAGGGACGGCCTGGATGCCGGCGCGGATGATCTCCGTGGAGTAGGCCCCCAAGTTGATCACCATCGCCAGCACAGCGGCTTGCCACTCGGTGATTTTCAACCCCAGCGACGGCAGGCCGAAGAAGATGAAGAACAACTGCACCAGAAACGGTGTGTTGCGGATCAACTCGACATACACACCGAGAAACCAGGCGAACGGCTGGATCTTCCACGCCCGTACCACGGCCCCGACAGTGCCCAGTGCAACGCCCAGGACCGCGCCAATGGTCGTCAACTCAAGTGTGAACAGGGCGCCGCGCAGCAGCAGGTCGGTATTGGCCAGCACTGGCATAAAGTCAAATTGATACGCCATGACTCAGCTCCGTTGCTTCAAAGGCCCGCAGGCAGCGGCTCTTTGAGCCACTGCATCGCATTCTTTTCCAGGCTGCCGTCGGCCTTGGCCGCCACCAGAATCTGGTTAACCTTCTCCAGCAGCGCCGGCTCGTTCTTGTTCACGCCCACGTACACAGGCGAGTCCTTGAGCTTCACTTTCAGCGCCGGTACGCGTTTCGGGTTGCGCTCGCTGATCGCCACCATCACCACATTGCCGCTGGCGATCAGGTCGACTTGGCCGGCCAGGTAGGCGGCGATGGTCGAGTTGTTGTCTTCAAAGCGCTTGATCGTAGCTTCCTTGGGCGCGACAGCAGTCAGCTCGATGTCTTCGATGGCCCCGCGAGTCACGCTGATGGTCTTGCCCTTGAGGTCGTCGGTGGTGCTGATGGCAGCGTCAGGCGGGCCGAACACGGCCAGGTAGAACGGTGCGTAGGCCTTGGAAAAGTCGATGACCTTTTCTCGCTCGGCATTCTTGCCCAGGCTGGAAATCACCAGGTCTACCTTGCCGGTGGTGAGAAATGGAATGCGGTTAGTGCTGTTGACCGGTGTCAGTTCCAGCTTGACCTTGAGTTGTTCGGCCAGCAGCTTGGCGGTGTCGATGTCCAGGCCGCGAGGCTTCATGTCGGGGCCGACCGAGCCGAACGGTGGGAAGTCCTGAGGTACGGCAACCTTGAGGGTGCCACGGGCGACGATGTCGTCCAGACCATTGGCCTGGGCGGGCGCCTGGCTCAGCATCAGGCTGGCAAACAAGGCAGTGAGCAGGACGCTGTAGCGCTTGGTCATGGCAACTCTCCGAAAAAGGCAAAGGAATTTTCTGATTTGGCTCATTGCACAGCCCATGCCATCACTGTCTGAATCGTTCGCGAAGCCGGGGTTTGTTGAGCTGCAGTGGTCTTACTGGTCTGAACAGTGCTTAGGCTTTTCGCACCCTTTTCGAGCGTCGAAAAAAACCTGCGAGCCCCTTTGGGGCGTGGCTTGCCGCCGGCTGCGAATAGCTTTACAACTAGCCGCTCAGTTGTTTGGAACTATGAGTTTTTTATGAATTCCATCGCCCAAGCCGTACCGGAAGCGGCCCTGCAGGCCATCCGCAAATTGATCAAGGAACAGGGTTTTGCTGCGGGCGATGCGTTGCCCTCACAGCGCGACCTGGCGGTGCAGTTGGGCGTGAGTCGGGCATCGCTGCGTGAAGCGTTGTCGTCCTTGAGTGCCTTGGGCGTGGTCAGTGTTCAGCCCGGTAAAGGCGTGTTTGTGCAGGCAGCCGATGAGTCTCCGGGGTTTGCCTGGCCGTTTGCGGCCCAGGCTACGCCGCTGGATATCTTCCAGTTGCGTTATGCCTTGGAGGGTTTTGCAGCGGGGTTGGCGGCGATGACGTTGACAATCGATGAGTTGGACAGGCTGGAAGACAATGTCGAGGACATGCGCAAGGTGCTCAAAGCCGGTGACTTTGAGGCCGCCGCCCGGCTGGACTTCGAATTTCACCAGCAGATCCTGTTGGCCAGTGGTAACCAGGCGATGGTGAGCATCCTGAGTGCCAGCGTCGAGGTGTTTTTGGAGAGCCAGAAGCTACCGTTCATCCGGCCGGAACGGGCGATGGAAACCTGGCAGGAGCACCGCAAGATCCTCCGTGCCCTGGCCCGTCGTGCCAGTGCGGCGGCGCAGAAAACCATGCAGGAACACGTACGCAATGCGGCATTGCGCACGGGCATTGCGTTCGTCACCCCCATGTCGCCTTGAAGTGGGCTATATCCAAACTCATGCACTGTCATAGTAAGACTAAATCAGAGGCGACTTCCTGAACGGGGGAAGGGCGGCTATGATGGGCAACGTATTTTTTGCTTACAATCCGGAGACATCCATGAGCAACGATCTTATCAAGCACGTCACCGACGCGAACTTTGAGGAACAAGTACTCAAGGCTCAAGGCCCGGTCCTGGTTGACTACTGGGCTGAGTGGTGTGGCCCTTGCAAAATGATCGCCCCTGTTCTGGACGACATTGCGACCACTTACGAAGGCAAGCTGACCATTGCCAAGCTGAACATCGACGACAACCCGGATACCCCGGTCAAGCACGGCGTGCGTGGTATTCCGACGCTGATGCTGTTTAAGGGCGGCAACGTCGAAGCCACTAAAGTGGGCGCGCTGTCGAAGTCTCAGCTGCAAGCTTTCCTCGACGCTAACATCTAAGCGTCGTCAAAAAGGCCCTGCAAAATTGCGGGGCTTTTTCGTGAAACAGGGCTAGACGCTCTGAAACTCAGATGGTACATTCGGCCCCGCACTGGTTTCTCCACTGCCCCCTGCAAGCCGTCGCCGACGCATTCCTTTTCGATTAGTACGCGATCCTGTCGCCTTCTCTGCGGCGCGGCCTCATTAAGCCAAAAGCTTAATTTTCCCCCCTCCATAAATGATTACGTCATTCCTATATGAATCTGACTGAACTCAAGCAAAAGCCGATTACCGACCTGCTCCAATTGGCCGAAGAAATGGGCATAGAAAATATGGCCCGTTCGCGCAAGCAGGACGTGATTTTCTCCCTGCTCAAAAAGCACGCGAAAAGCGGCGAGGAAATCTCCGGTGATGGCGTGCTGGAGATTCTCCAGGACGGCTTCGGCTTCCTCCGCTCTGCTGACGCTTCCTATCTCGCCGGCCCAGACGACATCTACGTCTCGCCGAGCCAGATCCGTCGCTTCAACTTGCGCACCGGTGACACCATCGTTGGCAAGATCCGCCCTCCGAAGGAAGGCGAGCGTTATTTCGCCCTGCTCAAGGTCGACACGATCAACTACGATCGTCCCGAGAACGCGAAAAATAAGATTCTCTTCGAGAACCTGACGCCGCTGTTCCCGACTGTGCGCATGAAGATGGAAGCCGGTAACGGCTCCACTGAGGACTTGACCGGTCGTGTCATCGACCTGTGCGCTCCGATCGGTAAAGGCCAGCGCGGCCTGATCGTCGCACCGCCGAAAGCCGGTAAGACCATCATGCTGCAGAACATTGCAGCGAACATCGCACGTAACAATCCTGAAGTTCACCTGATCGTGCTGCTGATCGATGAGCGTCCGGAAGAAGTAACCGAAATGCAGCGCACCGTGCGCGGCGAAGTGGTTGCCTCGACGTTCGATGAGCCTCCAACCCGTCACGTGCAGGTTGCCGAAATGGTGATCGAGAAGGCCAAGCGCCTGGTCGAGCACAAGAAGGACGTGGTGATCCTGCTCGACTCCATCACCCGTCTGGCTCGTGCCTATAACACCGTGATCCCGAGCTCCGGCAAGGTCCTCACCGGTGGTGTCGATGCCCACGCCCTGGAGAAACCAAAGCGTTTCTTCGGCGCCGCGCGGAACATCGAGGAAGGCGGCTCGCTGACCATTATCGCCACCGCGCTGGTTGAAACCGGCTCGAAGATGGACGAAGTGATCTACGAAGAGTTCAAGGGTACCGGCAACATGGAACTGCCTCTGGACCGCCGTATCGCGGAAAAGCGTGTGTTCCCTGCGATCAACATCAACCGCTCCGGCACTCGCCGCGAAGAGTTGCTGACCGCCGACGACGAACTGCAGCGCATGTGGATCCTGCGCAAGCTGCTGCACCCGATGGACGAAGTAGCCGCCATCGAGTTCCTGGTCGACAAGCTGAAAGCCACCAAGACCAACGACGAGTTCTTCTTGTCGATGAAGCGTAAGTAATACGACGTTTCAGATCCGAAAAATGGCGCCCTTTTAGGGCGCCATTTTTTTTGCGACGAAAAAGGGAGGTTTGCACGGTAGGAGTGTCAGTAAAGAAACTACAAAACCTCCACCCGTACCAAACTGACTACATTTATGACCTCTCTTGCTTATCGAAGAGACATTGACGGCCTGCGTGCCATCGCTGTCCTCGCTGTTGTGCTGTTCCACTTTGGCGTTCCGGGTGTTACTGGCGGCTTTGTGGGCGTTGATGTGTTCTTTGTGATTTCAGGTTTCCTGATCACTTCGATCATCTGGCGCGAGCGTGAGGCCGGGCGTTTCAGTTTTCTGGATTTTTGGGCGCGTCGGGCCCGGCGTATCCTGCCGGCACTGGTTGTCATGATGCTCGCATCATTGGTGGTCGGCTGGTATCTGCTGGCGCCTAAGGACTACGAAGAACTGGGGCGTTCGATTCACAATCAGGTGATTTTCATCTCCAACCTGTTCTTCATGCGTCAGGACGGCTACTTCGAAACGGCCTCCGATATGAAGCCGATGCTGCACACGTGGTCGCTGTCGGTTGAAGAGCAGTACTACATCGCGTTTCCGCTGTTACTGGTGTTCTTGTCGAGCCGGCTAAAGCAATGGCGCAGCGCCTTGTTTGTGCTGTCGCTGGTGTCATTTGCTGCAAGCGTCTGGGCGGTTGCTCATGCGCCCGAAAAAGCTTTTTTCCTGTTGCCTATGCGTGCCTGGGAACTGTTGGCGGGCGCCATGCTGGCGGTTTTGCCGGTGCGCGCTCAGCGGGCAAGCCCGAGGTTGGCACAGACCGTCAGCTTGATCAGCCTGGGCCTGATTCTGGTTGCGGTGTTTGGATATGACGCTGACACCGCCTTCCCGGGCGCTGCGGCTCTGCTGCCGGTATTGGGTGTGGTGGGCCTGATTTGGGCCAACGGCCAGCAAACAACCCTGGTTGGGCGGTTGCTGGGCAGTCGTGTACTGGTGGGCATAGGGCTGATTTCCTATTCCTGGTATTTGTGGCATTGGCCGGTGCTGGTGTTTGGCAAGTACGCCAGTATCTTTGGCCTGACGCGCTGGGAGGTGGCGGCGCTGTTCTGCCTGAGCCTGATTCTGGGTTATGGGTCCTGGCGGTTTGTCGAGGGGCCCTTTCGTGAGCGGCGCCTGTTGGCGGGGCGTCGGTCGATCCTGGTCGCGAGCGTCGTTGCACTCGCAAGCCTGGGGCTGGTTGGCAAAGGGCTGGTGTGGTCGGATGGGTTCGCCGAGCGATTGTCACCTCAGGCACTGCAATTTGCCCAGACCCATACCTGGAGCCCCAAGCTCATGAAGTGCTTAGGGGACGACAAGAAAAACAGTCGAAGCGAGCCTTGCCATTTTGGCCCGCTAACAAGCACAGCGCGAGCGCTGGTGTGGGGCGATAGTCACGCCTCGGCGCTGATTCCAGCGTTGAATGACGGTTCGAATAAGTACGACTTCAGCATCACGCAGGCCGGTTATGCCGGTTGCCTGCCTTTTTACCGCAAAGAAAACACTCTCGGTTGCAGCGCATTCAATGAGCGCACCTCAGCGTTGTTGAAACGAGACCACTTCAGCGATGTGGTACTTGTCGCGCGTTGGAGTCTCTACGTCTATGGAGAGCGCTCCGGCGATACCGGTGCGTCAATTCATGACCCGCAGACGGGCAAATATGACCGTGCTATCGCGCAGCGGCTGTTCACCGAGGGTTTGACTGCACAGGTGCAGCAACTTCGTGCCAGTGGCTACCGGGTATGGTTGGTGCAGGAAGTGCCACTGCAGGAGTTCGATGTCCCTTTCCGGCTCGCCCGCTTGGCGATGCTGGGGCGCCGGACCGACAAAGAAGGCTTGCCACTGGCCGAGCACTTGGCGCGTCAGGCCTATATCAGCGCCACGTTTGAGCGAATTGCGGCGTCCGACCCAGGGGTTCGGGTCCTGGACCCTGCGCCGAAACTGTGTGATGTAAACAGCTGGTGCCGGGTCGAGCTTGATGGCCACGCGCTCTACACGGATGACAATCACCTTTCAATCGCAGGCTCCAAGCTTGTGGAGGGTTTCCTTGAGCCCTTCTTCCGCGCTCTACACAACACATCCGCTGAGCCGGATGTGAGTCTCAATGACGTGCAATAAGCTGTCAGCGCTCGTAAGAGCAGGTAGGATGTACGCCTATTTTACGGGTGGCATGGTTAATGAAATTCAAGGATCTTCGGGATTTCGTGCAGCAACTTGAGCAGCGCGGAGAGTTGAAACGTATCCAGGTGCCGATTTCCCCGGTACTGGAAATGACTGAGATTTGCGACCGTACCCTGCGCAACAAGGGCCCGGCGCTGCTGTTCGAGAACCCGACCGGCTTTGATATTCCGGTGCTCGGCAACCTGTTCGGCACCCCGGATCGCGTGGCCTTTGGCATGGGCGCCGAGTCGGTCAGCGAGCTGCGCGAGATCGGCAAGCTGCTGGCCTTCCTCAAGGAGCCCGAGCCACCCAAGGGCCTCAAGGATGCATGGTCTAAGCTGCCGATCTTTCGCAAGATTATTGCCATGGCGCCCAAGGTGGTCAAAGACGCGGTGTGCCAGGAAGTGGTCATTGAAGGCGATGATGTCGACCTCGGCATGCTGCCGGTGCAGACCTGCTGGCCTGGCGACGTCGGCCCACTGATCACCTGGGGTCTGACCGTCACCAAAGGCCCGAATAAAGACCGCCAGAACCTCGGTATCTACCGTCAGCAAGTGATCGGCCGCAACAAGGTCATCATGCGTTGGTTGAGCCATCGCGGTGGCGCGTTGGACTTCCGTGAGTGGTGCGAAAAGCACCCCGGCAAGCCGTTCCCAGTCTCCGTTGCGCTGGGGGCTGACCCGGCGACCATTCTGGGCGCCGTCACTCCGGTGCCTGATAGCCTGTCCGAATATGCCTTTGCCGGTCTGCTGCGCGGCAACCGCACCGAACTGGTGAAGTGCCGTGGCAACGACCTGCAAGTGCCGGCCACCGCGGAAATCATTTTGGAAGGCGTAATTCATCCCGGCGAAATGGCCGATGAAGGCCCTTACGGCGACCACACTGGTTACTACAACGAAGTCGACAGCTTCCCGGTGTTCACCGTCGAGCGCATCACCCATCGGATCAAGCCGATCTACCACAGCACTTACACCGGCCGGCCGCCGGATGAGCCGGCTATTCTTGGTGTGGCGCTCAACGAAGTGTTTGTGCCGATCCTGCAAAAGCAGTTCCCGGAAATTACCGACTTCTATCTGCCGCCAGAAGGCTGCTCTTACCGCATGGCCATCGTGACCATGAAGAAGTCGTACCCAGGTCATGCCAAGCGGGTAATGCTCGGTGTGTGGTCGTTTTTGCGACAGTTCATGTACACCAAGTTCGTTATCGTCACCGACGACGACATCAATGCTCGGGACTGGAACGACGTGATCTGGGCCATCACCACGCGCATGGACCCCAAGCGCGACACGGTGATGATCGACAACACGCCGATCGACTACCTCGATTTTGCTTCGCCGGTGTCGGGTCTGGGCTCGAAGATGGGCCTGGATGCCACCCACAAATGGCCGGGTGAAACCACCCGCGAGTGGGGCCGGGTAATCGTCAAGGATGAAGCCGTGACCGCACGTGTGGATGCGATCTGGAAAGAATTGGGAATAGATTGATGCGTGTAACCCTGCAACCTTCTGGCGCGGTACTGGAACTGATCCCTGGCGAGCGAGTGCTCGAAGGCGCGCGCCGCCTGGGCTACGAGTGCCCGCAAGCGTGCCGAAACGGCGTTTGCCATGTGTGTGCGGCGCTGCTGGTCGAGGGCCGGGTGCAGCAAGCCGGTGAGGTGCGTGATCACGGTGAGTTCTACACCTGCATCGCCGAACCGCTGGAAGATTGCATTGTGTTGTGGGATGGCGTGCTGGCGCCGGGAGAGTTGCCGTTGCACAAGTTGTCGTGCCAATTGAGTGAATGTGTGGAAGTCGGTGGCGATGTGTGGCGCGTGCGCCTGCGGGCTCCAGCCGGCAAAGCGGTGCGTTACCACGCCGGGCAGTACCTGATGATCGAGCGGGAGAACGGCGAGAAGTCGGCGTTTTCCCTGGCCTCGGCGCCCCACGCCGGGCGTGAGCTGGAGCTGCATGTGCTGGTGCGCGAGGACAGCGCCCGCAGCCTGATTGAGCAACTTCAGCGTAATCAGATGGCCCGCATCGAGCTGCCGTTTGGCGACACTCATCTGGCAGAGCTGCCGGACGGGCCGCTGGTGCTGATCGCCGCTGGCACCGGCATGGCGCAAATGCACAGCCTGATCGAGCATTGTCGCGCCTCTGGCTTCAAACACCCGGTGCACCTGTACTGGGGCGTGCGTCGCCCGGAAGACTTCTACGAAATCGAGCACTGGGACCAATGGAAGCAACTGCCCAACCTGTTCCTGCACAAAGTCGTCAGCGACCTGTGCGGTTGGGAAGGGCGCTGCGGGCTGCTACATGAAGCGGTGTGCGAAGACATCAGCGACCTTAAGGCCGTTCACGTCTACGCCAGTGGTTCACCGGCGATGATCTACGGCACATTGGATGCGCTGGTCGACGCTGGCATGGACGCACACCAGATGCGTGCCGATGTCTTCGCCTACGCGCCGCGTCCTTAATGTGTGAGCAGGCAAGCGAGCGCCTACACAGATAGGCGGTGCTGTCAGAAACGCACCCCCGCGGTCAGCATCGCCGCATTAAAGCCCAACAACACCAACTCGCTGGCCACCGGGCCGAAATTCACGCCCACGGAGGGGATGATCGCCGGCGCCACGCCAAAGCGGTTGAGTGGGATTTTGTCTCGGTACTTGCCGCGATAGCCCTGAAGCGCGCCGGCGGTCACCTTTACGTAGAACGGCGAGTCGCCAAGATCGTAGCGTTTACCGGCGTAGACGTAGTATGAACGCTGGCTGAACGAGTTGCGAAATGTAGCCCCGCCATACACCAGCCCGGACGCTTCGTTGCGCTCCAGGTTGATCAAATCCTGATTGTTGTTGTGCTTGGGGTCCGGTGAAAAGTGCCGTGTATAGACGCTCGTCTGGGCGTACCAGAAGCCCTTATCGTCTTCAGCGGCCGCCTCAGAGGCCAGAGCAGTAGCGGCGTGTGCCATGAGCAGCAAGCCAGAGTAAAAGTACTTCATGGTTCGACCTCGATAGTCGTTTGAACGGGCGGCTAATGTGGGTCGCTAAACGTCTACAGTTTGGCGGCTAACCTCCTGAAGCGCCTGAACCTGCGCTGAAAGTTTGGTCGCCTATACTTATGTAATTAAGGTGTTACTTCTGTAGGGGAAATCTCATTAGGTCATAGGTAAATCGACTAACGACTTCTCGACAGCAACCCATAACTGACCGTCCCGCCCGCCAGACCAATCGTATGAATTCAGAAGAGCTGGGCCTTCACGTTGGGCGGCGACAACGTCACCGACAAATACCTGGGGAAGGTCAATGCCTACGCCAGCAGTGGTGGCAATTTGGCCTAAAGCACTTTTTCGTCGTCTGGTTACAGCGCCACGTTTTATTACGGTAAAGTTGCTTACAACTGGTAATACACAGGAGGCGCAACGCTTTTCGCCATGACCGCCATTGAAACCGATCTTTTGCAATTGGCTTACCCTCCGCGGCTCGATCTGGGGCCGCAACTCACTCACGAACAGTTAATGAGCTCAATGCAGGCCACCATGGCCCGGCATAAGGGTGGGCCGGTCTGGCTATTTGCTTACGGATCGTTGATCTGGCGGCCTGAATGTTCGTCGACCGAGCGAGTACGGGCGCGGGTTCACGGTTATCACCGGGGCTTGTACCTGTGGTCCCACGAGCATCGGGGCACGCCGGAGTCGCCGGGTTTGGTGTTCGGTCTGGATCGCGGGGGTTCCTGCAGCGGGTTTGCCTACCGCTTGCCAGAAGATCAGCTCGAGGCCTCGCTTTACGCCTTATGGCAGCGCGAGATGCCTTACCCCTCTTATCGGCCGCACTGGCTCAGCTGCCGTCTGGCAGATGGCACTCAGGTGCAGGCGTTGGGGTTTGTGTTGGAGCGGCACTTGCCCAGCTATGCCGGCAACTTGCCTGACATCGTGCTCAATCACGTGCTGCAAAGCGCTTGCGGGCGTTACGGCACCACTCGCGATTATGTCGAGCAGACCGTCAACGCCCTGCGTAGCCACGCCATGCCAGATAAAAATCTGGAGGCGCGGCTCAAGCGTTGTACGAAGGGGGCGGGCGGCGATTAACGTGCCGTGCTGATGCTGTTGGTGTGCCACAGCGTCGGGATCAGGAAGGCGATCGCCAACAGACACGCGCCCACCAACAACACAAAACCGCCATCCCAGCCGAAATGGTCAACGGTGTAGCCCATGGCCGCACTGGCTGCCACCGAACCCCCCAGGTAACCGAACAAACCGGTGAAGCCCGCCGCAGTGCCGGCAGCTTTTTTTGGTGCCAGCTCCAGCGCCTGCAGGCCGATCAACATCACCGGGCCGTAGATCAGGAAGCCAATGGAGAACAGCGCGATCATGTCGATCGTCGGGTTGCCTGGCGGGTTGAGCCAGTAAACCAGGGTCGCCACTGTGACCAAGGCCATGAACACGATGCCGGTCAGGCCACGGTTGCCACGGAAGATCTTGTCCGACATCCAGCCGCACAGCAGCGTACCGGGAATTCCTGCCCACTCGTAGAAGAAGTACGCCCACGAGGTTTTATCCACGTCGAAGTGCTTGGCTTCCTTGAGGTACGTCGGCGCCCAGTCAAGTACGCCGTAGCGCAGCAGGTAGACGAAGACGTTGGCGAAGGCGATGTACCACAGCATTTTGTTGCGCAGTACGTACTTGACGAAGATTTCCTTCGCGCTGAATTCGTCTTCGTGGCTGGAATCGTACCCTTCCGGGTAGTCGTTCTTGTATTTCTCGATCGGTGGCAAGCCTACCGATTGTGGGGTATCGCGCATGGTGATGAAGGCAAATGCTGCCACCAGCAAGGCCACGGTCGCAGGCACATAGAACGCCGCGTGCCAGTCGTTGAACCACGCCATACCCAGCAAGAACAGCGGGCCGATCAGGCCGCCGCCGACGTTATGCGCCACATTCCATACCGACACCACACCGCCGCGTTCTTTCTGCGACCACCAGTGCACCATGGTGCGTCCACTTGGCGGCCAGCCCATGCCTTGGGCCCAGCCGTTAATGAACAGCAAAATGAACATCATGGTCACACTGGACGTTGCCCAAGGTGCGAAACCGAAAATGAACATCACTCCGGCCGATATCAGCAGGCCGAAGGGCAGGAAGTAGCGAGGGTTGGAGCGGTCGGACACCAGGCCCATCAGGAACTTGGACAAGCCGTAGGCGATTGCAATCGCCGACATCGCCAGGCCCAACTGACCACGGGTATAACCCTCGTCGATCAAGTAGGGCATGGCCAGGGAGAAGTTTTTGCGCAGCAGGTAATAGCCGGCGTAGCCGAAGAAGATACCGGCGAAAATCTGCCAGCGCAGTCGTCGGTACGTGCTGTCTATTTTTTCTTCAGGCAGAGGCGCCTGGTGTGCGGCAGGACGAAAGAAAGCAAACATTCAAGAGCTCCAAATTTCTTGTTTTGACTGCGGATGCGAATGTTACAGTTTCGTTACCGAAAATAGCATCGCCTCTTATCTGCAAACACAGGAAATTGGAGCAATTGCATGTTCTCTTATGAACATGTCGCTAATAGATAAGTATGGGGCGGTATCAGATTTTTATGGCGGTGCAGTTCAACTGTGGGAGCAGGCAAGCTCCCTCCCACATTGGATTGCATGTCAAGTCGGTCAGCGGGTTTGGACGACGACTTTGCCTACCGCCTTGCGCTGCCCCAGGTCATTGATCGCTTGGGCAGCCTGCTCCAGCGTATACACCTGCGACACCAGCGGCTTCAACTTGCCTTCGGCATACCAACTGAACAACTGCTGGAAGTTCGCCGCATTGTCTTGCGGCTGACGCTGTGCGAACGCGCCCCAGAATACCCCGACCACTGATGCCCCCTTGAGCAACGCCAGGTTTACCGGCAGCTCCGGAATGCGCCCGCTGGCAAAACCCACCACCAGCAGCCGGCCGTTCCAGGCGATACCACGAACAGCTTGGTCAAACAGATCACCCCCCACCGGGTCGTAGATCACATCAACCCCATTGCCGTCAGTTAGACGCTTGATTTCGTCCTTGAGGTTGGTTTCGCTGTAGTTGATCAATTCATCGGCGCCAGCCGCCTTGGCCACAGCCAGTTTGTCCGCACTGCTGGCGGCGGCGATTACTCGGGCGCCCATGGCTTTACCGATTTCCACGGCAGCCAGGCCCACACCACCGGAGGCGCCGAGTACCAACAGGGTTTCACCGGGTTGCAGGTTGGCCCTTTGTTTCAAGGCATGCATCGAGGTGCCGTAGGTCATGCTGAAGGCGGCGGCGGTATTAAAATCCATGCTCGGCGGGATCGGCAGCACGTTGTAGCCCGGCACGGCGACCTGCTCGGCAAAGCTGCCCCAGCCGGTCAGGGCCATGACCCGGTCGCCGACTTTCAAGTGGCTGACTTTTTCACCGACTTCACTGACCACGCCCGCCGCTTCGCCACCCGGCGAGAACGGAAAGGGCGGCTTGAATTGGTATTTGCCCTCGATGATCAGGGTGTCCGGGAAATTGACCCCGGCCGCGTGCACGTCCAACAGGATTTCGTTCTTCTTGATCGCGGGGCTTGCGATCTCTTCCAGCACCAGGGTTTCGGCGGGGCCGAAGGCTTTGCACAGCACAGCTTTCATCGGACTATTCCTTTTGGCGTCGTGGCCGATAAGTGTAGGAGGGTACGCCCGTGGGTCAACGAGCATGCCCGGCCCTGATAAGTGGCCATAAGCTTGTGCTCAGCCTTGCTAGCGTTATGCTACCTGGCAACCGAATTTGAGGAATGAACCGTGAAAGCTTGGATCCTGTTGATGCTCGCCCTGACCTTGCCGATGGCAGCCCAGGCCGAAGAAGCGAAAGAAGGCGAGGCGCCTAAGGTCAGCTATATCAGCCTGACACCGCCGTTCGTGGGTAACTACGGCCTGGATGGCACTGCCAAACTCAAGGTGTTCAAGGCCGACATCGCCTTGCGCGTGACCGGGCCTGAAGCTGCCGCTGCCGTCAAAGCCAACGATCCGCTGATTCGTAATCAGTTGGTGGCGTTGTTCACTCAGCAAACCACTGAGGCCATGAGTACGGTCGAAGGCAAGGAAAAGCTGCGTCAGGAAGCCCTGAAACAAACCCAGCAAGTGATGAATGACGAGACCGGCAAGCCGGTGGTGGAAGATCTGTTGTTCAACAACCTGATCATCCAGTAACGGTTCCATGCGGTGAGTGGGCTTGTTGTGCCAAACCCGCTCGCCTCTATTAAGACGCCAGGCTTTTGCGGAACCTCGCCAGCGCCACCGCAAAAAACACCAATCCGATCCCCGCCAGTGCCAGTAAATCCGGCCATACCACGCTCACACCCGCATCCCTAAATAGAATCGCCGCGCTCAAACTCACAAAGTGCGTCGACGGCGAGCCCTGCATCACCCACTGCAACCACTCGGGCATGCTGTCCAGTGGCGTGCTGCCACCCGACAACAACAGCATCGGGATAATCACCGGGATCGCCAGCAGGCCGAACTGCGGTGTCGAGCGCGCAAGGGTGGCGAGGAAGATTCCCAGCGCAGTACTGGCAAACAGATACAGCGCGGTCACAAACAGGAACAGGCTCATGGAGCCGGCCAGCGGCACACCAAGCAAGCCTTTGACCACCAGCTCCAGCGACAGCCACGTACACAGCACCACCACCAGCATGTTGCTCCAGATTTTCGCCAGCATGATTTCCATCGCGGTCAGCGGCAGCACCAGCAAATGGTCGAGCGTGCCGTGCTCGCGCTCGCGAAGCAGCGCGGTGCCGGTCAGCACGATGGCCAGGATGGTGATGTTGTTGACGATCTGGATCACCGCCAAAAACCAACCGCCTTCCAGGTTGGTATTGAACAGTGCCCGCGTGGTCAGCCGCGCGGGCGTCTTGTCGGTCGCGCCGACCTGGCCGCTGTAGCTCAGCAGCTCACGCTGGAAGATCCTGCCGATATAGCCCGCGCCCATGAACGCCTGGCTCATCGCAGTGGCATCGACGTTCACCTGTACGCCCGGCTGACGCCCGGCTAACACGTCGGCCTGGAAGTTTGCCGGCACGTTGATTACGAAGGTGTATTCGCCGCTGTCCATGACCTTATCCAGTTGGTCATACGCCAGTGGCGCGGGTGGTTGAAACTCCGGCGGTTGCAATGCTTCGGCCATCTTCCGGGACAGCGCGCTGTGGTCTTCATCGACAAAGGCCACGCTGGCGTTGTGCACGCCAATTACCGACCCGGCGGCGGGCATGTAGATCGCGACCGTAAAGGCGTAGGCCAGAAACAGCAGCAACACGCTGTCATGGCGCAGGCTGGTGAGTTCCTTGATGCCCAGGCGCAGGATGTGAGCGAGCTTGTGCATCAGGCCTCCTGCTTCTTGAGCATGATCAAACTCAACCCGGTGAACCCGACAAAAAACCCGAACAGCGCCAGGCACTGTGGCCACAACTGGCGCAGGTCGAGGGCCTTGGTAAAGGTGCCCACCGCAATATCCAAAAAGTGTCCGGCGGGAAACAGCATGCCCATCAGCGCCGCCGCGCCTTCCAGAGACGAGCGCGGCACGATCAGCCCGGAGAACTGGATGGTCGGCAGGCTCGTGATGATCATGGTGCCGAGGATCGCCGCAATCTGGGTGCGGGTGAATGCGGAAATCAGCAAGCCCATACTGGTGGTGGCCAGCACATACAGAAAGCCGCCGAAGGCCAGGGTCAAGGCACTGCCCTTGAACGGCACGCCGAATAGCCAGCGGTTCATCGCCACCAGCAGCGCGAGGTTGACCAGGCTCACGGCGAGGTAGGGCGCTTGTTTGCCCAGCAGGAATTCCAGGCGAGTCAGGGGCGTGGCGTAAAAGTTGGTGATCGAGCCGAGCTCTTTTTCGCGCACGATGCCCAGCGCGGTGAGCATTGCAGGGATAAACGCCAAGATCAGCGCCATCACGCCCGGGCCGATGGCATTCACGCTGACCACGTCCTGGTTGTAGCGAAAGCGCGTTTCAAGCTTGGCGGCGGCTTGAGGGGCACGGGGCAGGCTGCTCAGTTCGGCCATGTGCTGAAGGTTGCCCAGGTGTACGGCTTCGACGTAGTTGCGGCTGGTTTCCGCGCGAAACGGCATGCCGCCGTCGAGCCACGCGGCCACCGTGGGTTGGTGACCGGCGTAGAGGTCGCGGCCAAATCCGGGCGGGATTTCCAGTGCCAGTTTGATTTCCGAACGTTGCAGGCGACGGTGCAGTTCGTTCGCGTCGCTGATGGGCGCTTGTTCGGCGAAGTAGCGTGAACTGCGGAAGGCTTCAAGGTAGGCGCGGCTCTGCGGGGTCTGGTCTTGGTCGTAGACAGCGAAGGCAAGGTTTTCCACGTCCAGGGAAATCCCGTAGCCGAAGATCACCATCATGAACATTGCCCCAAGCAGGGCGAAGGCCATGCGCACTTTATCGCGCAGCAGCTCCTTGCCTTCGCGTCCCGCCACGGCCAATAGCCGAGCCAGGCTGAACCCCTGTTTGCTGACGGGCGGTACGCCGGTTTCGCTGACGGTTTCGCTTGGCGCGGCAGGTTCGGGGTCGCCTTGAGCCTGTTCCAGGCAGGTGACGAAAGCAGCCTCGAGGGTGTCGCCATGGAATTGCTTTTGCAGTGCGTCGGGCGTGTCGCAGGCGAGCACCTTGCCTGCGTGCATCAGGGAGATGCGGTCGCAGCGCTGGGCTTCGTTCATAAAGTGGGTGGACAGGAAGATCGTGACGCCTTGTTCGCGGGACAGCTCGATCAGCAAACGCCAGAAATCATCCCGTGCTGCCGGGTCAACGCCTGAGGTGGGCTCATCGAGGATCAGCACTTCCGGGCGATGCAGCACCGCCACGGCCAATGACAAGCGCTGGCGCAGGCCCAGTGGCAATTCGCCTGACGGTTGCTCGGCTACATCACTGAGGTCGACGCGCTTGATCAACTCGTCGATCCGCGGGCCGGCATCGGCCTTGGGCAAGTCGAACAATTGCGCATGCAGCACCAGGTTCTGGCGCACGCTGAGCTCGCCGTACAACGAGAAACTTTGCGACATGAAACCCACGCGCTTACGGGTCTCGAGGTCCTTGGCATTCACCGGGTTGCCGAGCAGCGTGGCGTTGCCTTCGGTGGCCGGCATCAGCCCAGTGAGGACTTTCATGGTAGTGGTCTTGCCGCAGCCGTTGGAGCCGAGGAAGCCGAAAATCTCGCCCCGGCCGATGGCGAAGCTGACTTTATCCACCGCCGTGAAATCACCAAAGCGTAGGGTCAGGTCGTGGGCTTCGATGGCGATATCGGTATTGCCGCTTTTGCGCGGCGGAATCACCAGCGGCTGATTGTTGTGGGCGCTGTCGCCCTGGAAGTGGGTAAAGGCTTCATCCAGTTTGCCACTGGGTGTGGCGGCCGCCAGTTCGCTGCTCAGGCCGTCAGCGATCAGTTTGCCGCGGTCGAGCATTAGGCAATGCTCGAACTGTTCAGCTTCTTCCATGTAGGCCGTGGCCACCAGCAGTGTCAGTTGCGGGCGTTCGTGGCGTACGGTTTCGACCAGCTCCCAAAAGCGGCGGCGTGACAGCGGGTCGACGCCGGTGGTGGGCTCGTCGAGGATCAGCAGGTCTGGGTCGTGGATCAGCGCACAGCACAGGCCGAGTTTCTGCTTCATGCCACCGGACAGCTTGCCGGCCGGGCGCTCGGCGAAGCGCGCGAGGTCGGTGGCCAGCAGCAGGTTGTGCATGCGCTGCTCGCAGTCGGCTTTCGACAAGCCAAACAGTGTGGCAAAGAAACGGATGTTCTCGCTGATGGACAGTTCGGGATACAGGTTGCCGCCCAGGCCTTGGGGCATGAAGGCGATGCGTGGGTACAGGCTGTTGCGGTGGTGGCGGTCTTCGATAGAGCCGCCGAGCACTTCCAGTTGACCCGCCTGTAGCTTTTTCACCCCGGCGATCAACCCCAGCAGGCTCGACTTGCCCGCGCCATCCGGGCCAATCAAGCCGCAGCGGGTGCCAGCGGGCAGGCTGAAAGCGATATCGACGAGTGCCTGTTGTTTGCCGTAGCGGTGATTTATCCCCGTGGCGTGCAGCGCCAGGTCGGTCATTGCAGGTTGGCCGGCCAGTCGATATCAGCCGTGCGTACGTAACCAGCGCCGGGCATGCCTGGCTTGGCTTGCGGTACGGCGCTGGGTTGAGTCAGGCGCAGCTTGACGCGGAACACCAGCTTCTGACGCTCGTCGCGGGTCTCCACCTCCTTGGGCGTAAACTGCGATTTGTCGGCGACAAAGCTGATTTTCGCGTGCAGTGGTTGCTGGGGCAGGGCGTCGAGCAGGATGCGCGCATCACTGCCGACGGTCAGGCGACCGGTGATGGCGGCGGGCAGGTAGAGGTTCATGTACTGATCATTGGGATCAATCAACAACAAAACTCGGCCACCCGCGCCGAGCACTTCGCCGGGTTCGGCTAGGCGTAACTGGATAATGCCGTCGATGGGCGCCCGCAGGCTGCTGTCGTCGATTTCGCTGTTGAGCTGTGCCACCTGAGCCTGGGCCGCGCCAATGGCGGCTTTCACCGCATTGACCTGGGCTTGCGCGGCAACCACGGCGGCGTTGCCGGTGTTCTGGCGCGCTTGCTGCTGGTCGATCAACTGGCTGCTGGCGAAGCCCCGCTTGTACAGTTCCTGGGTGCGCCTGAGTTCCTGGCTGGCCAGCAGTTGTTCACTCTGGCGCAGTTGCACGTTGGCTTCGGCGGCGGCGAAGTTTTCCTTGGCGCGCAGCACTTCGGCTTCGGCCTGGGCGCGCTGGGCTTCGAGCGTACGGGTGTCCATGCGCGCCAGCAATTGGCCTTTGAGCACCTTGTCGCCTTCGTCCACGCGTACTTCGTCCACACGCCCTGGGATCTTGGCGGCGATCTGCACTTCGGTGGATTCCAGGCGGCCATTGCCCATGCTCAGGCCTTCGGGCAAGCGGTCTTGGGTGGAACGCCAGTAACCGAAGCCACCGGCACCCAGCAACAGGACAATCAGTGCGATGGCGAAAAAGCGGGACAAATGATGGTTCGTAGACATGGCTGCATCCTGCGGCATTAGCGTTCCAGTGTGACCGGTTTTTCCTTTCAGGGTCTTGATATCGATCAGTTAAAGCAAATAGATGATTGCGGCCCACTGCTCAGGCGTGACCGCCATCACCGAAAGCCGGCTGCCCTTTTGCACCAGGGGCAGTTCGGCGAGGGCGGTTTGCTGTTTCAGGTCACCCAGGCCAAGCACTTTGGGGAAGGTTTTAACGTGCGCCACGTTGATCGCACTCCACGGATTTTTCTCTGGGCTGGCCTTGGCGTCGAAATAGTGGCTTTGCGGCTCCAGTGCGGTGGGGTCGGGGTAGGCCGCCTCGATGATTTTGCCGATACCGGCAATGCCGGGCTCGGGGCAGCTGGAGTGATAGAAGAAAAACTCATCACCGACCGCCATGGCCCGCAGGAAGTTGCGCGCCTGGTAGTTGCGAACCCCGTCCCAGCGGGCTTCGCCGAGCTTCTCCAGGCCGTTGATGGAGAGTTCGTCGGGCTCGGATTTCATCAGCCAGTAGGCCATTTTGGGGCTCCTGAAAAAGGCATTGGATAAGTTGTCAGGCAATTCCATGACAAACCGACAGTCGGTTGGCGTCAAGGTTTGCGTGTTGGTTCGCGTTACCGCAGAATGCCCGCTTTTAAGCTTGACGCAGCTGCAACGGACTACTTTGGAACGTTGTTGTCATCGTGTACGAGGTGCCTGAAGGGGGGCAATCGATGCAACGTAAACCGGATTTACTATGGATTTTGGTTATTTTGTTTGGTCTGGGCGTCGTGACCACCGGGTATGCGCAGAGCTTGTGGTCGAACAAGACCGATGCGCCCGTTGAGCTGGCTCAGCAGCAGCCACAACTGTTCAAGCGTTAACACCGTTTCAAGGCGTCGCTGAGTCCAGCGACGTTTCTGCGACATACCAGCGCTCATCGGTGACGGTGCCCGCCAGTGGCACGTCCCAGCTTGCCTGCGCCAGGCGCTCGACTTTCTGACATTCATGGGCCAGACCCAGCAGTGTCGGCGTGCGCCAGCTTTTGCGCCTGGCGAGGTAGGCCAGGCTGCGGTCATAAAACCCGCCGCCCATGCCCAGGCGCCCGCCCACATCATCGAACCCCACCAGCGGCAACAACACGAGATCAAGTGCCCATACCGGGCGCTGGCGATTGGCATTCACGCGCGGCTCAAGAATGCGAAAGCGATTGGGCAACAACTTATCCCCAGGCCGCACACGCTGGAATACCATCTTTGTCCGCGGCCAGGCACTGAGCACCGGAAGGTAAGTGGCCTTGCCCCGTCGCTGAGCGGCGCGCAGCAGCAGGCGCGGATCGATTTCACCGTCCGTCGGTAGATACAAAGAGATATGTTTGGCACGGCGAAACAGCGGGTGCTGTGCCAGTTGCCGATACAAGCCTTGGGCTGCTTTACGTTGTTCGCTCGGCGTCAGCTCGCGGCGAGCCTTGCGCAACATGCGTCGAAGTTGCGGGCGGGAAAGCGGCGCAGGTTCGTTCATGGTTTTTCGGCTCATAAAACAATGCCAGTCCTGGGACTGGCATTGAGTTTGGGAATTCAGGCTCCCCGACAGAGCCGCTGTCGACTTAGCCCTTGAACCCGAAAGTTCAAGGTGGAAGATGCAGTAGGCTTTAAGGCTTTCCGTCTAGCGGACATGCACACCAGCCCAACGTGCAACTTCCAGGGTAGTGCGAATCGGCTCAGGGACATCGCCGACTGGCAAACACGCCAGGGAGTGGGGCGAGTATACCTTAAACAGTCTCGGCAATCAGCCCTTGGGTGGCTCTGGATCGGTAGAAAGCACCAGATCAACCCGCTCCAGCAGGTCACGCACTTGCTCGCGCGTTGAACCACTGGCCTGCACGTCAGGCCGTTCCTGCTTATGCAGCAAATCGTGGGTAATGTTCAGCGCGGCCATCACGGCGATACGGTCGGCGCCGATGACTTTGCCGCTGCTGCGGATTTCACGCATCTTGCCATCCAGGTAGCGGGCAGCACTCACCAGGTTGCTGCGTTCTTCCTGGGGGCAGATGATCGAATATTCTTTGTCGAGGATCTGCACGGTAACGCTATTGCTTGAACTCATGAGTCTTGCTCCAGGGCCTTCAGGCGCGAAATCATCGATTCGACCTTACGCCGGGCGATTTCGTTTTTTTCAATGAGGTGAGCGCGTTCCTCGCGCCAGGTCTTTTCCTGAGCTAATAGGAGTCCGTTTTGACTCTTAAGTTGCTCGACCCGATCAATTAGCAACTCGAGTCTGGCCATCAGCGCTTGCAGGTCGGTGTCTTCCATTGGGTTCCACTGGATTTGTCTGATGAATGGCAACTGCAGGATAAACGATCTGACGCCCTCGATAGTCTTGGTACGTCTGCCGGTGCTAGGATACAGCGCTTCATTCTAGACATTGCGCCGTCTGGCGCCTAGCTCACCATGCCTATTCAGAACTCCCCGTACGATGCTTTTTCCAAACTGCTGAGCACCAGCGGTCATCCTTGCTCGCCTGCCGAACTGCACGGCGTGCTGTTGGGCCGCAGTTGCACCGGTGTTGGCTTTGATGCCGACAACTGGCTGGCTGATGTGGCCGAACTGCTCGAAACCGAGCCGACCGAGAACGTGCGTAACGCGTTGATCGGCTTGCAAGAGATGGTCAAAGGCGAGCTGACCGGCGACGACGTCACCGTGGTCCTGCTGCTGCCGACCGACGACGCGCCGCTCACCGAACGCGCTGCCGCACTGGGTCAATGGTGCCAGGGTTTTCTCCACGGTTTTGGCGTGAACGCCGGCGGCCTTGAATTGAGCACCGACGCAAAGGAGGTGCTGCAGGACCTGGCGGCGATCTCCCAGGTGCAAGACGCCCTGGAAGAATCTGAAGACGGCGAAGGCGACTACATGGAAGTGATGGAGTACCTGCGCGTCGCGCCGTTGCTGCTGTTCACCGAGACCAAAAAATCGGCTGAGCCTGCTACACCCAAGCCGTCGCTGCACTAAGAAAGGAAGCCCACCTGCCCATGATCAATATCCCCAAGGCGGAATACACCCGTCGCCGCAAGGCGCTCATGGCGCAGATGGAACCCAACAGCATCGCGATCCTGCCGGCCGCCGCCGTGGCGATCCGCAACCGCGATGTCGAGCACGTTTACCGCCAGGACAGCGACTTCCAGTACCTGAGCGGTTTCCCTGAACCGCAAGCGGTGATCGTGCTGATGCCCGGTCGCCTGCACGGCGAGTATGTGTTGTTCTGCCGCGAGCGTAATGCCGAGCGCGAATTGTGGGACGGCCTGCGCGCTGGCACCGAAGGCGCGATCCGCGATTTTGGCGCCGATGATGCGTTCCCCATCACCGATATCGACGACATCCTGCCTGGCCTGATCGAAGGGCGCGACCGGGTGTACTCGGCGATGGGCAGCAACGCCGAATTCGACCGGCATGTAATGGAGTGGATCAACGTGATCCGCTCTAAAGCACACCTGGGCGCCCAGCCGCCGAACGAATTTGTTGCCCTGGATCATCTGCTCCACGACATGCGCCTGTATAAATCGGCGGCAGAAGTGAAGGTGATGCGCGAGGCCGCGCGAATTTCTTGCGCCGCCCACGTCAAGGCGATGCAGGCCAGCCGCGCGGGGTTGCATGAATTCAGCCTGGAAGCCGAGCTGGATTACGAATTCCGCAAGGGCGGTGCGAAAATGCCCGCCTATGGCTCCATCGTCGCCGCCGGGCGCAACAGCTGCATTCTGCATTACCAGCAGAATGACGCCGTGCTCAAGGACGGCGACCTGGTGCTGATCGACGCCGGTTGCGAGATCGACTGCTACGCCAGCGACATCACCCGCACCTGGCCGGTCAACGGCAGGTTTTCGCCCGAGCAGAAGGCGATCTACGAGATTGTGCTGGCCTCCCAGGAAGCCGCGTTTGCCGAGATCGCGCCGAACAAACATTGGAATCAGGCCCACGAGGCGACGGTGAAAGTCATCACCGCCGGGCTGGTGAAGTTAGGGCTGCTGCAAGGCGACGTCGACGAGCTGATTGCCAGCGAAGCCTATCGCACCTTTTATATGCACCGCGCCGGCCACTGGCTGGGTATGGATGTGCACGATGTGGGCGAGTACAAAGTGGGCGGCGAATGGCGGGTGCTGGAAGTCGGCATGGCCTTGACCGTGGAACCCGGCATCTATATTTCGCCCGATAACCAGAACGTGGCGAAGAAATGGCGTGGCATTGGCGTACGCATCGAGGACGACGTGGTAGTGACCAAGCAAGGCTGTGAAATCCTGACCGGCGGCGTGCCAAAAACAGTCGCCGAGATCGAAGCGCTGATGGCGGCTGCCCGATGAGCCGCGTCAACCTGGCAATTATCGGTGGCGGCCTGGTGGGAGCCAGCTTGGCGTTGGCGTTGCAGGCGGGTGCGAAGGCGCGGGGCTGGAAGATCGTGCTGATCGAACCCTTCGCGCCGGGTGACAGTTACCAGCCGAGTTACGACGCGCGTTCTTCGGCGTTGTCCTACGGCGCTCGGCAGATTTATCAGCGCTTGGGTTTGTGGCAGGACATTTCCCGTCGCGCCGAGCCGATCAAACAGATTCACGTGTCGGACCGTGGCCGCTTCTCCACCGCGCGCCTGTCCGCCATGGAGGAGGGCGTGCCGGCCCTCGGCTATGTGGTGGAAAACGCCTGGCTCGGCCAATGCCTGTGGCAAGGCTTGGACAAAGAAGTGGTCAGTTGGCGTTGCCCTGCTGAAGTCACCCGCATGGAGCCGCTGCCCGATGGCTATCGCCTGACCCTCAACGATGAAACCGTGCTGGAATGCGACCTCGCGGTATTGGCTGATGGCGGCCGCTCCGGTTTGCGCGAGCAACTGGGCATCGGCGTGAAAACCCGGCCCTATAACCAGAGTGCGCTGATCGCCAATATCACCCCGAGTGAAGCCCACAACGGCGAGGCCTTCGAGCGTTTCACCGATGAAGGCCCGATGGCCTTGCTGCCGCTGCCGGACAACCGTTGCGCGCTCGTGTGGACGCGCATCGGCATGGACGCTCAGCGTCTGGCCAACCTCGATGAGCGCAGTTTCCTCAGCGAGTTACAGGGCGTGTTCGGTTACCGCTTGGGCACCCTGAAGCAAGTCGGCGCGCGGCACCTGTACCCGCTGACGCTGGTGGAAGCTGAAGAGCAAGTACGCTCGCACTTGGCCGTGCTCGGCAATGCCGCTCACAGCCTGCACCCGATTGCCGGGCAGGGTTTCAATTTGTCCCTGCGCGATGCCAGCGCCTTGGCCGAGGCCTTACTGACCGGGCCGGCAGTGCCGGGCGATTTGGCGACGTTGCAAAGCTATCGCGAGCGCCAACGCCGGGACCAGCAACTGACCGTGGGCTTCTCCGATCAAGTCACGCGCCTGTTTGGCAGCGCTCAACCATTGGTGGCCATGGGCCGTAATATGGGCCTGCTGGGCCTGGACCTGCTACCGCCTGCCAAACGCTGGTTCGCCCGTCAGGCCATGGGCTTGGGGACGCGTCCCGATGCGTAAGTGGTTGATCCAGCGTTTGGGTAAAGCGCGGCTGTTGCGTTGGGTCATGACTCTTTATCCGCCTTATCTGGGGGCGGGGATAAGCGTGCAGCACATGAGCGCTGACTTTCGTCATGTCAAAGTGCGCATGGGGCTTGGCTGGTACAACCGCAATTACGTCGGCACGCAATTTGGCGGCAGCCTGTATTCGATGGTCGACCCGTTCTACATGTTGCTGTTGATGGAGAACCTGGGCCGCGACTACATCGTGTGGGATAAGGCTGCGAGCATCGACTTTGTGTCACCGGGTAAAGGCCCGGTATACGCCGAATTTTCCATCGACGAGGCCTTGCTGGACGAAATTCGCAGGCAGACCGAAGGTGGCGAGAAGTACTTGCCCCACCTCAAGGTACAGATTCATGACGGCTCCGGCACGTTGGTGGCGCGGGTCGACAAAACCCTTTACGTGCGGCGCAAGCCGCCAGCAAAGCAGGCTTAAAGCATGGACATGCGCGCAGATGTGCTGATTGTCGGGGCCGGAATGGTCGGGAGCGCCCTGGCGCTGGCGTTGCAGGGCAGTGGTCTGCAGGTGTTGCTGCTGGACGGCAGCCCGCTGAGCGTCAAACCGTTCGATCAGGACGCGGCCTTCGAACCCCGCGTAAGCGCGTTGTCGGCCGCCAGCCAGCGCATCCTCGAGCGCCTCGGGGTGTGGGACGGCATCGTCTCGCGGCGCGCCAGCCCTTATGGCGAAATGCAAGTGTGGGACGGCAGCGGCACCGGGCAGATCCACTTTTCGGCGGCCAGCGTGCATGCCGAAGTACTCGGGCATATCGTCGAGAACCGTGTGGTTCAGGATGCCTTGCTTGACCGCCTGCACGACTGCGACCTGGGCCTTTTGGCCAACGCACGCCTGGAGCAGATGCGCCGCTCCGGCGATGACTGGCTGCTGACCCTTGCCGATGGCCGCAAGTTACGTGCTCCACTGGTGGTCGCCGCCGATGGCGCCAACTCCGCCGTACGTCGCCTGACCGGCACCGCGACCCGCGAATGGGATTACTTGCATAACGCCATTGTCACCAGCGTGCGCAGCAGCCAGCCGCACCAGCGTACGGCGTGGCAACGCTTTACCGACACTGGCCCGCTGGCATTTTTGCCGCTGGTACGCGATGGGCAAGAGGATTGGTGCTCCATCGTCTGGTCGACCACCCCGGCGGAGTCCGAACGCCTGATGGCGCTGGATGATGAACGCTTTTGCCGTGAATTGGAGCGCGCCTTTGAAGGCCGGCTTGGTACGGTGATCAGCGCTGACCCGCGTGTCTGTGTACCGTTGCGCCAACGCCACGCCAAACGCTACGTGGCCGAAGGCCTGGCGCTGATCGGCGATGCGGCGCACGTGATTCACCCGTTGGCGGGGCAGGGTGTGAACCTGGGTTTCCTCGATGCGGCGGTGCTGGCCGAAGTATTGTTGTCAGCGACCGAGCGCGGCGAGCGCCTGGCCGATGTGAAGGTGCTGAGCCGCTACGAGCGTCGGCGCATGCCGCATAACCTCGCGCTCATGGCGGCGATGGAAGGTTTTGAGCGCTTGTTCCAGGCCGATCAATTGCCCTTGCGCTGGCTGCGTAACGCCGGGTTGAAGATGGTCGACCAGATGCCCGAAGCCAAGGCGGTTTTTGTGCGCCAGGCGCTCGGTTTGACGGGGGATCTGCCGGAGCTGGCCAAGCCTTGAGGCGACCGCGCAACATCTGGTAACGCCTCCGTCGAGCGTTACCAAATGTGAGTCTTTATCATTTGCCCTCTTTTTGCAAATGAGAGACCGCACCCATGTTGGCACCCAAACGCCTCCTGACTGCCCTGGCACTCACCCTTATCGGCAGCACCACCGTGCAGGCAGCCGACGAAGTCGTGGTCTACTCATCGCGCATCGACGAACTGATCAAGCCGGTGTTCGACGCCTACACCCAAAAAACCGGCGTACAGGTGAAGTTCATCACCGACAAGGAAGCCCCGCTGATGCAGCGGATCAAGGCCGAAGGCGAAAACGCCACCGCCGACCTGCTGCTCACCGTCGACGCCGGTAACCTCTGGCAGGCCGAGCAAATGGGCATCCTGCAGCCGTTCACCTCGGCGGTGATCGACAAGAACATTCCTCTGCAGTATCGCTCTTCCAGCCACGCCTGGACCGGCTTGAGCCTGCGTGCGCGAACCATCGCCTATTCCACCGACCGGGTAAAACCCGGTGACCTGACCACGTACGAAGCCCTGGCCGACAAGCAATGGGAAGGCCGTCTGTGCCTGCGCACGGCGAAGAAGGTCTATAACCAGTCGCTGACCGCGACGCTGATCGAAACCCATGGCGTGGCGAAGACCGAAGAAATCGTCAAGGGGTGGGTCAACAACCTGTCCACTGACGTATTCTCCGATGACATCGCCGTGCTCGAAGCCATCAACGCCGGGCAGTGCGACGTGGGTATCATCAACACTTACTATTACGGGCGCCTGCACAAGCAGAAGCCAGACCTGGCGGTGAAGCTGTTCTGGCCGAACCAGGGCGACCGTGGCGTGCATGTGAACCTGTCGGGCATTGGTCTCACCAAGCATGCGCCACACCCGGAAGCCGCCAAGGCGTTGGTCGAATGGATGACCACGCCTGAGGCGCAGAAAATCTTTGCCGATGTGAATCAGGAATTCCCGGCCAACCCGGCCGTGCCGCCATCAGCGGAAGTCGCAACCTGGGGCAAGTTCGTGGCGGATACCTTGCCGGTGGAAGTCGCGGGCAAGCGTCAGGCTGAGGCCATTCGGTTGATGGATCGCGCTGGCTGGAACTAAATTTTAGAACGCCGCAGATCAAATGTTGGAGCGGGCTTGCTCGCGAATGCGTCGTGTCAGTTGATACATGCGTGACTGATACACCGCTTTCGCGAGCAAGCCCGCTCCCACATTGGTGGATGGTGCTTTCAAGACAACTGACACTCTGAGAGTTTTTCCTTGGCTCACCCCGCCCAACGCCGCTGGTACCTGCCGGTTTTTACCGTCGCCGCCCTGGTGCTGCTGCCGCTGAGCGTGCTGTTGCTGTCCTGGCAAAGCATCGATCAACAGATCTGGTCCCACTTGTGGGAAACCCAGATGACGCGTCTGCTGGGCAACACCCTGACGCTGGTGCTGGGTGTCGGTGTCGGCGTAACGCTGTTGGGCGTGAGCCTGGCCTGGTTGACCAGTCTCTGCGAGTTCCCTGGGCGGCGCTGGCTCGACTGGGCGTTGATGCTGCCTTTCGCGATTCCGGCCTATGTGCTGGCCTTTGTGTTTGTCGGGCTGCTGGATTTTGCGGGGCCGGTGCAAACCCTGCTGCGTGAAGGTTTTGGAAATGGCTTGCGCCTGCCGCGCGTGCGTTCCACCAGCGGCGTAATCATCGTATTGGTGCTGGTGTTCTATCCCTACGTCTATCTGCTGGCGCGCACGGCGTTCCTCGCTCAGGGCAAAGGCTTGATGGAGGCGGCACGGGTGCTTGGCCAATCACCATGGCAGTCGTTCTGGCGTGTGGCGCTGCCCATGGCGCGGCCGGCGATTGGTGCTGGCGTAGCCTTGGCGCTGATGGAAACCCTGGCGGATTTCGGCGCTGTCTCGGTATTCAATTTCGACACCTTCACCACGGCCATCTACAAGACTTGGTACGGTTTTTTCAGCCTGTCCAGCGCCGCCCAACTGGCCAGCCTGCTGCTGTTGGTGGTGATGCTGGTGCTATACGGCGAACGGCGCGCGCGAGGTGCCAGCCGTCCGAGTAATGAACGGCCACGGGGCAAGGCGTTGTACCACCTGCGCGGGTTCAAGGCCGCAGCGGCCAGTACCTGGTGTGGCTTGGTGTTCGCGTGCGCCTTTGTCATCCCTATGCTGCAACTGGTCGTCTGGTTCTGGCAGCGCGGGCGGTTCGATCTGGATGAGCGTTATACCGGGTTGATCATCCACACCGTCTACTTGGGCTGCATCGCGGCCCTGATCACGGTCAGCGTGGCGTTGATATTGGCCTTTGCCAAACGTCTGTCGCCGACACGGGCAATTCGCTCCGGCATCAGCCTGGCCAACGTCGGCTATGCCTTGCCTGGCTCGGTGCTGGCAGTGTCGATCATGTTGGCGTTCAGTTACCTGGACCGTGAGCTGGTGGTGCCGTTGTCGGGTTGGCTCGGCGGCGCGGGTAAGCCCTTGTTGCTCGGCAGCCTGTCGGCGCTGGTGCTGGCCTATCTGGTGCGCTTCCTGGCGGTGGCCTACGGGCCGTTGGAAAACAGCCTCGCGCGAATCCGCCCAGCGTTACCCGAAGCCGCACGCAGCCTCGGGGTGAGTGGACCGCGACTGTTTTGCAAAGTGTATCTGCCGCTGTTGCTGCCGGGCACGTTGAGCGCGGCGCTGCTGGTGTTCGTCGATGTGCTCAAGGAAATGCCCGCGACCCTGCTGATGCGCCCGTTTGGCTGGGATACCCTGGCGGTGCGGATCTTTGAAATGACCAGTGAAGGGGAGTGGGCGCGGGCGTCGCTGCCGGCGCTGACACTGGTGTTGGTGGGCCTGTTGCCAGTGATCGGCCTGATCCGGCGCTCCGCCCGGCAAATCGGTTAGGTGCCAGTCCTACGGCTTACGGCTACAATGCGCGGCATTCGGTGCGCTCCGTCTTTTGGAGCGAGTCGCTGTATATCGCTGCAGGCCTTGTAATTCGGTATGTTCAGCGTAAAGCGGCAGCTCTGCGCATCTTCGCCAAGCCCGGAAGGAGAAACCCATGGGACAGCGTACGCCTCTGTATGACCTGCATCTCGCCCTTGGCGCGAAAATGGTCGATTTTGGCGGTTGGGATATGCCTCTGCATTACGGCTCGCAAGTTGAAGAACACCATCAGGTGCGACGCGACTGCGGGGTGTTCGATGTATCTCATATGACCGTGATTGATGTCACAGGCCTTCAGGCCAAGGAATGGCTCCAGCACCTGCTGGCCAATGATGTCGATCGTTTGCATGGCTGCGGCCGTGCGCTTTACAGCGCCATGCTCAATGAGCAGGGTGGCGTGGTGGACGACATGATCGTCTATCGCACCGAAACCGGTTACCGGCTGGTGGTCAACGCCGCTACGCGTGATCAGGATATGGCCTGGATGCAAGCGCGGCTGGGCGACTACTCGGTTCAGCTGCATGAGCGGTCAGAATTGGCCATGCTCGCCATACAAGGCCCGCACGCCCGGCAGAAAATCTCCGAGCTGGTCACCCAGTCTCGCGGCACGCTTATCCACCAGCTCAAGCCCTTTGAAGGCCAGGCAGAGGGCGATTGGTTTATCGCCCGCACGGGTTACACCGGTGAAGATGGCCTGGAAATTGTCCTGCCCGCCGATCAGGCTCCGGGTTTTTTCAACGACCTGGTCGGCGCCGGCATTTCCCCCATTGGCCTGGGCGCTCGCGATACCCTGCGCCTGGAGGCCGGTATGAACCTGTACGGCCAGGACATTCACCAGAATGTTTCGCCCCTGGCGGCCAACATGGCCTGGAGCATCGCGTGGGAGCCGGCCGAGCGTCAATTCATCGGTCGCGCTGCCCTCGAGGCGGAAAAGGCTGCGGGTGTGCAGTTCAAATTGGTCGGGTTGGTACTGGAAGAGCGTGGCGTTTTACGCGCTCATCAAGTGGTTCGTATCGCCAATGTTGGCGAAGGGGAGATCACCAGTGGTAGTTTCTCTCCTACGCTGAGCAAATCCATTGCCCTGGCGCGTGTACCGACGGCGACTGCCGATCGGGCCGAAGTGGAAATCCGCGGCAAGTGGTACCCGGTTCGAGTGGTCAAACCGACCTTCGTGCGCCATGGCAAAACCTTGATCTAACTATTTCCGGCAGGCCAAAGGCCGCTGACATTTCTTCTTGAGGACACAGACTATGAGCGATATCCCTGCCGACCTGCGTTTTGCCGAGAGCCACGAATGGGCCCGTCTGGAAGCTGACGGCACCGTGACCGTCGGTATTTCCGACCATGCTCAGCAAGCGTTGGGTGATGTGGTGTTCGTTGAGCTGGCGGAAGTTGGCGCCCCGTTTGACGCTCAAGGCCAGGCTGGCGTGGTTGAGTCGGTGAAGGCTGCTTCGGATATCTACGCCCCGGTTGCTGGCGAAGTGATTTCCGTGAACGAGGAGCTGAGTGGCAGCCCTGAGCTGTTGAACTCCGACCCGTACGGCGCCTGGATCTTCAAACTCAAGCCAAGCAACCCGGCTGATCTGGAAAAACTGCTGGATGCCGCCGGCTACAAAGCCGCCATCGGCGAGTAAACGCGAGCAGTTGGAACAGCACAAATCAATGTGGGAGCTTGCTTGCCTGCGATGCAGACGCCTCGGTGTAGCGGTTACACCGTGTTGATGCCATCGTAGGCAAGCCAGCTCCCACAGTTGATTGCGGATAGCTGGCAGTTTGTTTTCAGCTCGCTTTCAGTACCGCTTTAACCGCAGCGACCGACCGCTCCACGTCCGCCTCTGTCATCGCCGTGAACATCGGCAACGACACGATCAAACGCCCAACACGCTCCGCTACCGGGAACATGCCTTCCTTGAAACCCTGTGCCCGATACAGGCTCAGCAGGTGGATCGGCGGGTAGTGATAGCCAATGCCGACACCGTGGGCCTGCATTTGCTCCATGAAGGTTGCGCGTGCAGGCAGGCCGTCCTGGCGCTCCGGCAATACCAGCTGGAACAGGTGCCAGTTGCTGTTTTCGAAATCCGCCGGCGGCAATTGCGCGCCGTACTGTGCTTCAAAGTCACTGCCGAAGCACTTGAAGTAGTGTCGTGCCAGGTTCTGGCGATGGGCAGTGATCTTCTCGATATGGGCAAATTGCCCCAGGCCGATAGCTGCGGCAATGTCGGTCATGTTGAACTTGCCGCCCAGCACATCCACATCCAGACCATCGAAACCGGTACGGGTAACGCCCTGCAGGCGATACTTTTCGGCCAGGCGAGCCTCTTCGGCGTTGTTCAACACCAGGCAACCGCCCTCGGAGGACGTGATGTTCTTGTTCGCCTGGAAGCTGAACGACACGAAGTCGCCGGTGGCCCCGATACGCTCGCCGTCCCAGCTGGAGCCCAGTGCCTGTGCGGCGTCTTCGATAATGCGCAGGTTGTATTTGTTGGCCAACGCATAAAGCATTGGCATATCCAGCGGCAGGCCCGCCAGGTACACCGGGATGATCGCTTTGGTGCGCGGAGTGATTGCCGCTTCTACCTGGGCCAGGTCGATATTGCGGGTGACCGGGTCGATATCGGCAAATACTGGTGTGGCGCCCACTTCCAGAATCACGTTGGCCGTGGCGACCCAGGAAATCGGCGTGGTGATAACTTCATCCCCAGGGCCAATACCGGCCACGCGTAAGGCAATCTCCATGGTGCAGGTGCCGGAGTTGAATGTGCGCACCGGCCGGCCGCCAAAGTATTCCGACAGTTGCGCTTCGAATGCCTGCACTTTAGGCCCGCTGGTGATCCAGCCTGAGCGCAGTACATCGCCGACCGCCGAGATGGTGGCTTCATCAATGGTAGGTTTGGAAAACGGCAGAAAGGGCTGTTGGCTCATAACGACGAAGGCATCCGTTTCAGATAGGCGATGAGTGAGGGGCGTATCAGTACCGGCATGGTTGCACGGTTCGACTGAATATAGCCTGTCGCCCGTGAATGAATCGTCATATAAGGCACAAAAAATGCCGCTTTGTCAGCGGCATTTTCAGTGGCGTGTCAGAAGGACAGGCGAGCTTCAAAAAACACATTCTGCTCTTTGAGCTTGCCCTTGAGCTGCTCATCCTTGGCATTTGCCCGGTTGACGAAGGTGTTGTAGCCGGTTTCAACCTGACCCATGTCCACGTAACGCCAGCCGGTGCCCAGGGTCAGTTTTTCGCTGACCTTGGCGTCCAGGCCCAGGCCTACGCTATAGGCGAAGTTGTATTGGCGGTTGCTGGCGAACTGACGGTTAGGGTTGCCCTGATAACCCTCGGCGTCAATGTGCACGATACCCATGCCGGCCATGCCGTAAAACGACAGCCAGTCGTTAAGCGGGATGTTTTTATAGCCGTTGAGCATCAAGCGCTGGCTATCGATTTCAAGACGGTTGACGTTGGCGTTGAAGGGCGCCCAATAGGCGTCGAACGTCGAGCTGTTGCGTGTAGTGTATTCGCCCTCCAGGCGCCAGCCCTCGGCAAAGGCATACCCTGCTGCGAATGAGCCGGTGAATGCTTTGTTGCTGTCGGGTGCATCTATCTGATGAGTGACGCGTGGGCTGGTCAGCAAGGAACTGGAGAGATTCTGACGGGTACTGTTGAGCTTTGCCGAGCCGTACCACCCTTCTGCCTGGGCATACGGTGTGATGATCGCGGCGAGGAGTAGAAGGGAAGACAGTTTTTGCATGGTGGTCGATTCGCTGGTGGAAAAGGAATCGGTAGCTTGTGGTCGCCCTCGTGAAGTGGTCGACAGGACTTATCCTGTTCAGGCACCCATGTCTGTGCCGTCAAGGTAGGAAAAGTCAGCGCAAAAAAATGCCGCTCCAAAAGAGCGGCATTTTTTACAGGTCGCCGTTACTCGGTCACAGCATTTTTCGCGAGGATAGCGTTGGCCAATTCCATATCGGTGGCTTTGAGGCCAGGGTTATCGGCGCGGACTTTCTGCATGGCAGCTTCAAGGTATGGGCCACGGATGCCGCCGTCGCTGGCAACAAAACTACCAGCGTCATCTTGGGCGGCGACTACCAGTTTGTGGTCCTTGAAGGTCAAGTACGTCGAGCCGGTGGTGGCGCCGGACGAGATGACATTGCGCCAGAAGCTGTCGGCCATGGCTGAGCCGACAGGTAGGGAAAGCACAGCGAGGGTCGCGACAGCATATTTGAGACGCATGGGGGTGACTCCGGGTGGGTTATCTGAACAGTTTGATTGTAGATAACCCAATCGAGTTCCATCACTGACTAAACAGTTTCGACCTGTAAAACCACGCCATCCTGACCGATGACACGTACATGAGCGCCTATTGGGCTGTCCGGCCCGGTTGCCATCCACACGCTATCGCCGACTTTTATCTTGCCCCGACCATCTACGATCGCCTGGTGCACCATGAAAGTGCGCCCTATCAATTCCGAGCCACGCATGTTCAGCCCCGGCTGGTCGCTGACCTTGGCACTGCTACGCTGGCGTTTCCACCAGTACACTGCCGTCAGGATCGATAACACAGCGAATAGCAGCAGTTGCCATTCCAGCCCGAGCGGCGGGATCAGGAACTTGATCACGCCCACGGCGGCGGCGGCGATCCCCATCCATAGCAGGTAGCCACCGGCGCCGAACACTTCAAGAATCAGTAGCACCGTCCCCAGTGCCAACCAATCCCAGAACGACAGATGCTGCAGGAAATCCCACATCACAATGGCCTCAGCCTTTCTTATTATCGAAGGTTGCCTTGACGATTTCGCCGATACCACCGACGGCGCCAATCACTTGGCTGGCTTCCAGCGGCATCAAGATGACTTTGCTGTTGTTGGCCGAAGCCAGTTTGCCCAAGGCGTCGATGTATTTTTGCGCGACGAAGTAGTTGATGGCCTGCACGTTACCGGTGGCGATTGCTTCGGAAACAACCTGTGTCGCACGTGCCTCTGCTTCCGCTTGGCGTTCACGGGCTTCAGACTCCAGGAATGCCGCTTGACGCCCACCTTCGGCTTCGAGGATCTGCGCCTGCTTCTTGCCTTCGGCGGTCAGGATCGCCGATGCCCGAAGGCCTTCGGCTTCTAGAATCTGTGCGCGCTTGATCCGCTCGGCTTTCATCTGGCCGGACATGGCGGCCATCAGGTCGGCAGGCGGGCTGATGTCCTTGATCTCGATCCGGGTAATCTTGATGCCCCACGGTGCTGTGGCTTCGTCCACGGTGCGCAGCAGTTTTTCGTTGATACCGTCACGCTGGCTCAGCATTGCATCCAGCTCCATGGAACCGAGCACAGTACGGATATTGGTTTGCAGCAGGTTGCGGATGGCATGCTCGAGGTTGTTGACCTCATAGGCGGCCTGGGCGGTATTGACCACCTGGAAGAAACACACGGCGTCGATTTGCACGGTGGCGTTGTCGGCAGTGATGACTTCCTGGGGCGGGATATCCAGCACGCTTTCCATCACGTTGATCTTGCGACCGATGCGGTCCATGACCGGGATGATGATATTGAGGCCGGGTTTGAGGGTGTTGGTGTAGCGGCCGAAACGCTCGACTGTCCATTGGTAGCCCTGAGGCACCACTTTAAAACCCATGAACAGGATGGCAACGGCCAAACCCACGAAAAGAAGCAGTACGGTTCCGATCTGCATTGCGATTCCCTATCTGATGATGTCAGTGAAACAGCGTTTGGCTGATTGTAACGGTCTGGTCACAGATAAGGACGGTTTCATGGCCCAACAATAAAAGCATTTGTATCTGAATCCCCAGGTGTTACCCGCAAGACTTCCGCCATTGTTGTCAGGCCGGCGTTCACTCTATCGATACCGGTCATGCGCAGGCTGCACATGCCTTGCCCAAGCGCGGCCCGGCGTAGAGCCTGCGTGTCGGTGCCAGGGGTAATAAGCGCCTTGAGCTTTTCGTCCATGACCATGATTTCGTAGAGCCCGGCCCGGCCCTGATAACCGCTGTCACGACATTCCAAGCACCCGGCCGCCTCATGGACGTTATTCGACGCGTTCACCGCACGCTTGCAGTGGGGGCACAACAGCCGCACCAAGCGCTGCGCCATCACGCCTATCAGCGTAGCTTTGATCAAATAATGAGCAATGCCGAGTTCTTGCAGGCGACTGATAGCGCTGGGCGCATCGTTGGTATGCAGCGTTGATAGCACCAGGTGCCCGGTCAATGCGGCCTGCATCGCCATTTCTGCAGTTTCCTGGTCACGAATTTCACCGATCATGATGATGTCCGGATCTTGGCGAAGCAGGGCGCGAATACCGCTGGCGAAGCTCAGGTCGATATTGTGCTGCACTTGCATCTGGTTGAAGGCGGGCTCGACCATCTCTATCGGGTCTTCCACCGTGCACAGGTTGACCTCTCGGGTCGCGAGCTGCTTGAGCGTGGCGTAGAGCGTGCTGGTCTTGCCCGAGCCGGTCGGTCCGGTCACCAGGATGATGCCGTTCGCCTGGCTGGTCATGCTGTGCCAGCGCTGTTGGTCCTCGGCCGACAGGCCAAGCTGGTCGAAATCCTTGAGCAGTACCTGCGGGTCGAAAATTCGCATCACCAGTTTTTCGCCGAATGCCGTCGGCAATGTTGAGAGACGCAGTTCCACTTCGGCCCCCATCGGGCTCTTGGTCTTGACCCGGCCGTCCTGGGGTTTGCGCTTTTCCGCCACATTCATGCGGCCTAGGCTTTTCAGGCGGCTGACGACGGCCATGGTGACCTGGGGAGGGAACTGATAGACGTCATGCAGCAACCCATCGATACGAAAACGCACCCGGCCCTGGTCGCGACAGGGTTCTATATGGATATCGCTGGCCCGCTGACCAAAGGCGTACTGCAGCAGCCAATCGACGATATTGACGATATGTGCGTCATTGGCGTCCGGTTCTTTGTCGCTGGCGCCGAGGTTGAGCAGTTCGAAATTGCCAGCCGCTGTCACCTTTTGGTCAGCGCCGCTGACGGACTTGGCCAACCGGTAAAACTCGTCGATGCAACGCTGAATATCCCGGGGGTTGGCGACTACGCGCTTGATCGAGCGCTTGAGTACCTGCGCCAACCCAGCCTCCCATCCGCTGATATAGGGCTGGGCGCTGGCGACGGTAACGGTCTGCGCATCCACCGCCACCGCAAGGATGGCGTGGCGTTGTGCGAAGGCGTGAGACATCAATGGCACTAACGCCGCGGCGTCGATCTTCAACGGGTCGATACGCAGATAAGGCTGCCCGACGTGCTGGGCAAGCCATTGAGTTAAGGTTTCCAGGCAAACCCCTTCAGCCGCGATGCATTCCAAAGGATGTTGAGTTGCGGGTGCCGTCGCCAGCTTATGCGCCACTTGCGCTGTAATCAGACCCTGCTCGACCATAGCAGGCAACAGTCGGTGCAATTCCAATGGGTGATCATGCAAGGCAGTGGGCATGGGATTTCCTGGGTGGCGTCGGGCGTAATCCCAGGCTAGTCAGCCCCTGAAAAATCACCTCCTAGGGTGTATTGCAGGTTTTTACTGCGCAACCGCTGTCACGATCTGAGGCCGCAAGGCATCAGCTGGCCCCAGCTCCAACGAACACACGCTGATCAGGTTTCGAATCTTTTCACCGATCACTTGGGCGCGGTGCCAGCTCAAACCATCGATCAAAATATCTATGCTCAGAGAGTCTCCTTCGCGATTCACATTGACCTGTTGCGGCGTCAGGAACTGCAGTGCGAAATAGTTCAGCACCCGGCACAGCACGTCCGGTTCAGCTTCGGCCACGATCTGATAAAGCGCCTGGCAATGAGCGCTGTTGACTGCCCACGCATCGTCGCGGGTGGTGGGGTGGTTGGTTTCGACCGCGTGCATGCTGACTCTCCGGAATGACTGGAGAAATTTTCACATTCTCCAACGGAGATTTCTTATCTAAGATGGGCTTGAATCGCAGATACTTGAGTAATGTAATTCAAGATAAGCAAGGAAATAGGTATTTTTATGCGCAGTGATTTGGACGCCTACGACCGCCGCATCCTTGCCCTGTTGCAAGAGGACGCTTCGCTTTCCAGTGCGCAGATCGCCGAACAGGTAGGCCTGTCGCAGTCACCGTGCTGGCGACGTATCCAGCGGCTCAAGGACGAGGGCGTCATTCGCGGCCAGGTCACGCTGCTGGACCGCAAGAAAATCGGCCTGAACACGCAGATTTTTGCCGAGATCAAACTCAACGCCCACGGCCGATCCAACTTCACGGAGTTCACCGATGCGATTCGTGGGTTTCCGCAAGTGTTGGAGTGTTATGTACTGATGGGTGCGGTGGATTTTCTGCTGCGCATCGTAACCTCGGATATTGAGGCGTATGAGCAGTTTTTCTTCGAGAAGCTGTCGATGGTACCGGGGATTCAGGAGGTGAATTCGATTGTGGCCTTATCTGAGATCAAGTCCACCACCAGCCTGCCGGTTTAGCGCCGAACCTGTGGGAGCGAGCAAGTCGCACCGCCGCTCCCACAGTTGATCGAATTGCGCGGTATTACAGGCGCAGCAGGGTCTTCCAGGCACGGTTCTGATACACCGCAATCGCCTGATGCATACGCGCATCCAGCGATTCATCGGTAATCGGCTGGTTAGCCAGTTGCGCCAGCTTGTTCAGCTCGCCATACAAACGGTCCAGTTCAGGAATATCCACCACCTGACGTGCATGGTGCAGCCAAGCCTGGATACGTTCGATGCGCGGCAGTTGTTCGGCCAGGTCTTCCGGTTGCTGCTGGTAACGCGACAGTTGCAGGGCAACGGCGTCGTCAGCCAACAAGCGTGGCAGCCAGTTGGTGATCTGCGCGGCGCCCTGGCGGTTACCACGCACGTTGCGGTCGGCAGTCCAGCTGCGGGCCAGCAACCAGCGCGAGGTGTTCAGCGAGAACAAGCCCCAGCGCACGTCTTGCAGTTCTTCAATAAACTGTTCCGGCGCGGCTTTGCGGATGTCTTCGTCGTCGTCACCGGCCTGCACCAGTGGGCGCCAGTCTTCCAGCAACGCATCCAGTGCGCTGCGCAGTTCGCTGGTGGATTGACGTGGAGCGGCTTGACCGAGGCTGCCGATCAGCGCACGCAGTTCGCCGAGGTTTTCGACCCAGTCCTGCAGCAGGCGCCAGTGGCCATTGAAACGGTATTGCTCAGCCAGGCGCTGGCTGCTGCCCAGCAGGTGCCACATGATCGCGGCGAACGCATCATCCAACGGCATTTCGGCCTGGATCTGCGGGGCCGGCAGGCTCAGCGAGTAGCTGCTGGCGTCGTACAGCCGGTAGCCCCGTTCGGCCTTGCTGATGTCGCACGGCATCAGGGCCAGGGTCGCGGCGAGTTCGGCTGCCAGCTCGAGCAGGGCGGCCGGTTCACCTTCGCGCAGTTCCAGTTCCAGCTCGCAGATTTCTTCTTTCTGTTTGCCGACCACAACATGGCCCAGGTCCAGAGCTGCTTCGATCACCACCTTGGCCTTGCCACGGCCCCAGGCGATTTCGGCGCGTTCACGCACGAAGTCGGTGGTGAATATCGGTTTGAGGGTCTTCTTGTCCAGCTCGGCCAATTGCTCGGGCCAGCACTCGCCGTCGAGTTTCTTCACGTCGAGCTTGGCTTTGGGCAGGTCCCAGTTGTACTCGTTACGCTCCGACAAGCCGGCGACACTCTGGCCGCGGGTCTTGAGGGTTTGGATGATTTCGTCACCGTCCTTGCGCAAACGCAGGGCAACTTTGGCCTGTGCCAGGTCGCGTTCGGGGGTGTCGAAATACTGGTTCATCAACTCACGGCGTTCCCAGCCACTTTTGTTGCGTTTTTTCAGTAACGGGTGCTCACGCAGCGCGGCGAGTGTTTCGCGGCTGACGCGGAGCTTGATTTCGGTTTCTTTCTGCATGGCCGGAAAATCCAGGATCGGGAGCGCAGCCGGGGAAAAGAGTGGCTGCCAAGGTCGTGCAGTGTACAGGAGTGAGCCCGGCAACGCGCCGCAACGGTTTATTGTGTCGTGCAGATGGTTCTATAGTGAGGCTCATCCGGGAAGTTGAGAGACCGCGCATGCCATTACCGTCTATGAAAGAGCAGTTCGCCGCGTTGATTGGCGCACCGTCGGTCAGTTGCACCCAAGCGTCTCTCGATCAGACCAACCGCCCGGTGATCGACCTGCTCGCTGGTTGGCTGGGTGACCTGGGTTTTGCCATCGACATCCAGCAAGTCAGCCCCGGCAAGTTCAACCTGCTGGCCAGTTTCGGCAGCGGCCCTGGCGGGCTGGTGTTGGCTGGGCATAGCGATACCGTTCCTTATGACGCTGCGCTGTGGAAGACCGACCCGCTCAAGCTGACGGAAGTCGACGGTCGCTGGGTGGGTCTGGGCAGTTGTGACATGAAAGGCTTTTTCGCGCTGGCGATCGAAGCGGTATTGCCACTGCTGGATCAGCCGTTCAAGCAACCGCTGCTGATTCTCGCCACCTGCGACGAAGAAAGCTCCATGTCCGGCGCACGCGCGCTGGCCGAGGCCGGGCGCCCGTTGGGCCGCGCGGCGGTGATCGGAGAGCCGACGGGCCTCAAGCCGATCCGCCTGCACAAAGGCGTGATGATGGAACGCATCGACATCCTTGGCCAAAGCGGCCATTCGTCGGACCCAAGTCTGGGCCACAGTGCCCTGGAAGCCATGCATGACGCCATCGGTGAACTGCGCGGCCTACGGCTGGCCTGGCAGCGTGAGTACCGCAACCCGCAATTCAGCGTGCCGCAACCGACCCTGAACTTCGGCTGTATTCACGGCGGCGACAACCCCAATCGCATCTGCGGCCAATGCTCTCTGGAATTCGACCTGCGGCCCTTGCCGGGGATGGACCCGCAGGTGCTACGCGACGCGATTCGGCAGAAGCTCGAACCCTTGGCTGAGCGCCACAAAGTCAAGATCGACTACGCGCCGCTGTTCCCCGAAGTGCCACCGTTCGAGCAGGCCGAAGACGCGGAGCTTGTGCGGGTCGCTGAACGATTGACCGGTCATCGTGCCGAAGCAGTGGCGTTCGGCACCGAAGCGCCTTATCTTCAGCGCCTTGGATGTGAAACCTTGGTGCTCGGTCCTGGCGATATCGCCTGCGCTCACCAGCCGGGCGAGTACCTCGAAATGTCACGCTTGACGCCTACAGTGCGTCTATTGCGGGAACTGATCGAACATTACTGCCTGAAACCTGCATAAATTAACCCCAGCCCATTCGTACATAAGGAGAGCGAGCGTGTCGCCAAGCCTGTTCCGACGATAACCATCAGCCCGCTGTGCGCTTTCACGATTCATCCTTTTTAGGCTGCTTTTTATTACAGGCCCAGGTTTTATGCCCGAATACGTCAATTGGCTTCGTCACGCTTCGCCTTACATCAATGCCCACCGCGACTGCACCTTTGTGGTCATGCTGCCCGGCGATGGTGTGGAACATCCCAACTTCGGCAATATCGTCCACGACCTGGTGCTGCTCCACAGCCTGGGTGTACGGCTGGTGCTGGTCCACGGTTCGCGCCCACAAATCGAAGCGCGTCTTGAAGCGCGCGGCCTCACCCCGGCTTACCACGAAGGCTTGCGCATCACCGATGCCGCGACGCTGGAGTGCGTGATCGACGCGGTCGGCCACCTACGCATTGCCATCGAGGCACGCCTGTCGATGGACATGGCCTCCTCGCCGATGCAGGGCTCGCGCCTGCGCGTCGCCAGCGGCAACCTAGTTACGGCACGGCCGATTGGTGTGCTTGAAGGCGTGGATTACCACCACACCGGCGAAGTGCGCCGGGTCGATCGCAAGGGCATCAACCGCCTGCTGGACGAGCGTTCCATCGTGCTGCTGTCGCCGTTGGGTTACTCGCCGACCGGGGAAATCTTCAACCTGGCCTGCGAAGACGTCGCCACCCGCGCCGCCATCGACCTGGGCGCCGACAAGTTGCTGCTGTTTGGCGCCGATCTGGGGCTGATCGACGAACATGGTCGATTGGTCCGCGAATTGCGCCCGCAACAAGTTCCGGCGCATCTGCAGCGCCTGGGCAGCAACTATCAAGCTGAACTGTTGGATGCCGCTGCCGAAGCGTGCCGTGGCGGGGTAGGGCGCAGCCATATTGTCAGCTACGCCGAAGACGGCGCCTTGCTTACCGAACTATTCACCCGGGACGGCGGCGGTACGCTGGTGGCCCAGGAGCAATTCGAACTGGTGCGGGAGGCCGCGATTGAGGACGTCGGCGGTCTGCTCGACCTGATCAGCCCGCTGGAGGAGCAGGGCATCCTGGTGCGGCGTTCTCGGGAAGTGCTGGAGCGTGAGATCGAGCAATTCAGCGTGGTTGAGCGTGAAGGCATGATCATCGCCTGTGCGGCGCTGTACCAGATCGCGGATTCGGATGCGGGGGAGCTGGCGTGCCTGGCGGTCAACCCGGAGTACCGTCACGGCGCACGCGGTGATGTCTTGCTGGAGCGCATTGAGACTCGCGCCCGGGCCCAGGGTTTGAAGACCTTGTTTGTCCTTACCACCCGAACCGCCCACTGGTTCCGTGAGCGTGGGTTTGTGCCGAGCAGCGTGGATCGCCTGCCATCGGCGCGGGCGTCGTTGTACAACTACCAGCGTAATTCGAAGATTTTCGAGAAGGCTCTGTAAACCGTCGGCTGCGCAAACGCACCCGGTTTGAATGTGGGAGAAAGCCAGCTCCCACATTTGACCTTCCTTACTCGCTTAGGAGTGTTTCGGTCACAAAGTCCGAGTAGCTCGGCAGCACCGTCGCAACCTTCCCCAGCGTCTTCAAAAACGTCGTCGTCTCCCCAGTCGCCTTCGCCGTGCCCCCTTAAGCAGGGCATCGGTTTGTTGTACCTGCGCAGCCGGGAATGTGCTGCTGGCCAATAGTTGGGGGATATCGGCGGTGTTTGCACCGTCAGTTTGTCGATGCCCCTGCCGTGGCGCACCACCAAAGCTTCAGAAGCATTGATTTGTGCCGATACGATAAAGGCCAAGATAGGTAGATGGCGTGAAGCCGCTGCCGCAAGAGGGCTGGAGCCCAAGTTGCCGATTTGAACATCGCCGGATGCGATCGCGGTTACAACTTCTGGCCCACTGTTGAAGCGGCGCCAGGCAATCTTCTCGCCGATGGCTTTTTCATAGAGGCCGTCGGCCTGAGGGACTTTGCTGGGATCAATGCCGGTTTGTTAACCGATGGTTAAATCGGCGGCTCTGACACCATAAAATAATTAGTGACACAAAAACTGTAACAAATTGACGGGAGGATGTGCCTTTGGCCATGATGGCGTCGCCTTTTTGATCGTGGGTGACGTATGTAACCGTACAGTCACACTAATCGATCTAAAAAAAGGCTAATAAATACCCTTTAGGAATTAGCTTATGGAGCGGTTGGTCTACGCTGATCGTTTCGCTTCATTGAAAGGCTTATTCCTGGATCGTATGAAAAAGAATGAAACAATTCTTTTTGGGTGTATGAAAAACTCATTACCCTGCAGGGACCAAATCAACTGCGGTTAGACGAAGGTAGTAGAGGTACAAAGTTACGATTGACTTGGTAGTCACTATCTGGCGCTAATCGCGCATCTGTGGATCCAGGGCGTCAGACCCGGGACCAAAGAAATACAAAAATTAGAAATGAGAGGAGCGGTACATGAAGAAGTCCACCTTGGCTTTGGCTGTTGCTTTGGGCGCAATCGCCCAGCATGCAGGCGCTGCCGGTTTCATCGAAGACAGCAAGGCAAGCGTCAGTTCCCGAACGTTGTATTTTGATAACGACCAGCGTGATGGCGGCGCAGATCAGCGCGAAACAGCCACAGGCTTGAAGTTCAACTACCTGTCTGGTTTTACTCAAGGCGTCGTTGGCTTTGGTATTGACGCTCAGGCACTGGTCGGTTTTCACCTGGATGGTGGTCGTGGCCATCACCCAAACAGCAACTCCTTCGTTCCAAGTGATACCGATGGGTCTGCCGTCAGCAGTTGGAGCAGCGCGAGTGCCAACGTCAAGGCCCGCTTCTCCAAGACAGAGGCTCACTTGGGTGGTGCTCTGATGCCGAACTTGCCGGTCGTCATTGCGAGCGACGGTCGTCTGCTGCCACAAACCTTTGAAGGCGGCACTATCACCTCCAAAGAAATCGACAATGTGACCTTTAATGCCGGTCAACTTGAACATGCTACTGGCCGTGCTTCAAGCAACAGCACTGGCTTGGCTGTCAATGGTGGTACGAGAGACAGTAACCAATTCCGTTTCGGTGGCGCTGACTGGAAGGTCACCAAAGACCTGACCCTGCAGTACTACTACGCGAACCTGGAAGACTACTACAAGCAACAGTTCCTCGGTCTGGTACACGTTTACCCGATCACCGAGGGGCAGTCGTTCAAGACTGACTTGCGCTACTTCGACAGCAGTTCTGATGGCAAGAACGGCAAGACTGGGTATGCGTTCAACAACAACGGTGGCTATGCGAAGAACAATGGCGAGGTTGATAACAAGACCTGGAGTGCCATGTTCACCTACACCTTGGGTGGCAATGCCTTCCTGCTCGGCCATCAACGCGTCAACGATGACGGTGGTTTTGTTTGGCTGAACCAAGGTAGCGTTGTAGACGGTAATGGACGTAACGAAGGTGCCGGCGGCTCGAGCTTCTATCTGTTCACCGACAGCATGATCAACTCCTTTGTCCGCGCTGGTGAAAATACCACCTTCGGCCAATACTCGTATGATTTTGCTGCGCTAGGTGTTCCGGGTCTGAAAACCTCGATCGCCTACCTGCATGGTGACAACATCAAAGCCAAAAACGGCGGCAGTGATCAGTCCGAGTGGGAACGCGATATGCGTATCGACTACACCATTCAGCAAGGTGCGCTGAAGGGCTTCGGCACCACACTGCGTCACGGTGCTTATCGTGGCAGCGGTACTGGTATCCAGGACCAGGATCAGACCCGTCTGATCTTCAACTACACCTATAGCTTCCTGTAACACTAAGGGAAGTTGTTGAAAAACCTCGCGCTTGCGCGAGGTTTTTTTTGCGCTTTCTCAAGTCGGGCTCAACCCCCGCAAGCCCTTCCTGAGTTCCTCTTTGTACAGCGTCTCAAGGCCTTCTCGAACCTTGGAGTGGATGTTGATCCTCGCCAGTAGAGAAGTCCAATGAACAGATTTTTAATATTCGTTTATCGTCTAAATAAATTGATATTTATTCTTTTTAAATAATCATCAACCCATGCACAGTGGGCTCCATAAGCACTCACCAGGAGCCACACCATGAGCCTAAGATTGGGCGACATCGCCCCCGACTTCGAGCAGGATTCCAGCGCCGGCAAAATTCGTTTCCACGAATGGTTGGGCGATAGCTGGGGCGTGCTGTTCTCCCATCCGGCTGACTTCACCCCGGTGTGCACCACGGAGCTGGGCTTTACCGCCAAGCTCAAGGACGAATTCGCCAAGCGCGGCGTCAAGGCCATTGCCTTGTCTGTGGACCCGGTGGACTCGCATCACAAGTGGATCGAAGACATCAACGAAACCCAGAACACCATCGTCAACTTTCCGATCCTGGCGGATGCCGATCGCAAGGTCTCGGACCTCTACGACCTGATCCACCCGAATGCCAGTGACACCCTCACCGTGCGTTCCTTGTTCGTGATCGACCCGAACAAGAAGATTCGCCTGACGATCACCTACCCTGCCAGCACCGGCCGCAACTTCCACGAGATCCTGCGGGTTATCGACTCGCTGCAGCTGACCGACAGCCACAAGGTCGCCACGCCCGCTAACTGGCAGGACGGTGATGACGTGGTGATCGTGCCGTCGCTCAAGGACGAGGAAGAGATCAAGAAGCGCTTTGCGAAGGGTTACCGTGCGGTGACGCCGTACCTGCGGCTTACCCCACAACCTAACCGCTAAGGCTGAGACCGCGATGGCGCCGGTACATGCACCACCGAATTTGAGTTAAAACCGAATCACCTAGCAGGGGTTTTCAGGCCGTTTCGACGGCCTTTTTTTCGTCCTGAGCTTTACAAATTTCATATGTTTTTATGGAATAAACAAATGAAAAAATAAGATTTATAGATATATGAATCTGCTGCTAAGGTCTGTCCCATCTTGGCGCCATCGCCACACAGCGAACCGCCGACACTTGCTCAAGGAATTTCCTACATGCTGGTCGTAACACTTGGAGGCAGTCCCAGCCAGCGTTCCCGCTCCGGGGTCTTGCTGGAAAAAACCCGTCAGTGGCTACAAGACAAAGGCGTGGAAGTGGTGAGTTATCAGATACGCGACTTCCCGGCCGAAGACTTGCTGCACGCGCGCTTCGATAGCCCCAAGGTCATCGACCTGCTGCAACAAGTGGCCAACGCCGACGGCCTGGTGATTGCCACGCCGGTGTACAAAGCCTCGTTTTCCGGCGCGCTGAAAACCGTGCTGGACCTGCTACCCGAGCGCGCCCTGGCCCACAAGATCGTGTTGCCGATGGCGACCGGCGGCAGTATCGCGCACATGCTGGCAGTGGATTACGCCTTGAAACCCGTGTTGTCGGCACTGAAGGCTCAGGAATTGCTCCACGGCATTTTTGCCGAAGACAGCCAGATCGCTTACGCCGAAGGCAGTGCCCAGGCGCAGTTAGTGCCGGTGCTTGAACAGCGTTTGCACGAGGCCCTGGAAACGCTCTACGACGCCATGGCCCGTCGCCCGAAACCGCTGGACCCCAATGTGTTGAATGAACGTTTGTTGAGTGCTCGCTGGAGCATCTGAGCCTTACCCGATTGTGTAGTACTCACCTTACTCAGCCGCCAACGGCCAAGCAGGTGCAGCCAACCCCCTAATCGCATTTTTGGAGAGAGCGCCATGCGCACTGTCATCTTGCGTCGTGGTCTGGTCGCACTGTTTGCTGCGGCTGTGTCCTTCGGCGCCATTATTCAAGCCCAGGCCGCCGAAACCCTGCGGATCGGTTATCAGAAGTACGGCACGCTGGTGCTGCTCAAAGCCAAGGGCACTTTGGAAAAACGCCTGGCTGCCCAGGGCGTGCAGGTGCAATGGACTGAATTCCCCGGCGGCCCGCAACTGCTCGAAGGCCTTAACGTCGGCTCCATCGACTTCGGCGTCACCGGCGAAACCCCACCGGTGTTCGCCCAGGCGGCTGGTGCCGATCTGCTCTACGTCGCCTACGAACCCCCGGCGCCGACCAGCGAAGCGATCCTGGTGCCGAAAGACTCGACGATCAAATCCGTCGCCGAGCTCAAAGGCAAAAAAATCGTGCTCAATAAAGGCTCCAACGTGCACTACCTGCTGGTACGTGCACTGGAAGATGCCGGCCTGAAATACACCGACGTACAAACGGTATTCCTGCCACCCGCCGACGCCCGTGCTGCGTTCGAACGTGGCAGCGTGGACGCCTGGGTGATCTGGGACCCGTACCAGGCTGCCGCCGAGAAACAACTGCAAGCGCGCACTTTGCGTGACGGCACCGGCATCGCCGACAACCACCAGTTTTACTTGGCTACCAAGCCCTACGCCACGCAGCACTCTGAAGTGATCAAGGCGCTGGTAGAAGAAGTGCGCGCAGTGGGCGAATGGTCCAAGGCCAACCCGCAAGAAGTCACCGAGCAAGTGGCGCCGCTGCTTGGCCTGTCAGCAGATATCACCCTGACTTCGGTGAAACGCCAAGGCTACGGCGCGCTGTTCCTGACACCAGAAGTGGTCGCCGCCCAGCAGAAAATCGCCGACAGCTTCTACCAACTCAAGTTGATCCCCAAACCCTTGAGCATCAAGGACGTGATCTGGACGCCATCCGCCGCTGTCGCCACAGCGCCGTAATCCTATTTCTTCAGGAGAAAACTCCATGAGCCTCAATATTTTCTGGTTCCTGCCTACCCATGGCGACGGCCATTACCTTGGCACCGCCGAAGGCGCTCGCGCCGTCGACCATGGTTACTTGCAGCAAGTGGCCCAGGCCGCTGATCGGCTGGGTTTTGGTGGTGTGCTGATCCCTACCGGCCGCTCCTGCGAAGACTCGTGGCTGGTGGCTGCCTCGCTGATCCCCGTGACCCAGCGTTTGAAATTCCTTGTCGCATTGCGCCCCGGGATCATTTCCCCGACGGTGGCTGCGCGCCAAGCGGCGACCCTGGACCGTCTGTCCGGCGGCCGCGCATTGTTCAACCTGGTCACCGGTGGTGACCCGGAAGAATTGGCCGGTGACGGTTTGTTCCTCAGCCACGAGGAGCGCTATCAAGCCTCAGTAGAGTTCACGCGCATCTGGCGCCGCGTGCTGGAAGGTGAAACCGTCGATTACGACGGCGAGCACATTAGTGTCAAAGGCGCCAAATTACTCTATCCGCCGATCCAGCAACCGCGCCCGCCGCTGTACTTCGGCGGCTCCTCCGAAGCGGCCCAGGACCTGGCAGCCGAACAAGTGGAAATGGTCCTGACCTGGGGCGAGCCGCCGGCGGCGGTCGCGGAAAAAATTGAGCAGGTGCGCGCCAAGGCCGCAAAATTTGGGCGCACCGTGCGCTTCGGCATTCGCCTGCATGTGATCGTGCGCGAAACCAACGATGAAGCGTGGAAAGCCGCCGACAAATTGATCTCCCACCTGGACGACGAGACCATCGCCCGTGCCCAGGCATCCCTGGCGCGCTTCGATTCCGTCGGCCAGCAGCGTATGGCCGCCTTGCACGGCGGCAACCGCGACAACCTCGAAGTCAGCCCCAACCTGTGGGCCGGCGTCGGCCTGGTCCGCGGCGGCGCCGGCACTGCGCTGGTGGGCGACGGCCCAACCGTCGCGGCACGCGTCAATGAATACGCGGCGCTGGGCATCGACACCTTCATTTTCTCCGGTTATCCACACTTGGAAGAGTCGTATCGCGTGGCTGAGCTGTTGTTCCCGCACCTGGATATCGAACATCCCGAGCTGCCGAAAAACGCTGGTTACGTCAGCCCGTTCGGCGAAATGGTCGCCAACGACATCCTTCCCAAAGCTGCGTCGCAGAGCTGAGGCGTCGTCATGAACGTTGAAAAATTAAGCCATCGCATCGCGCCGTGGGTACTGCCGATCCTGTTGTTGGCGGTGTGGCAGTTGTCGGTGTCGGCGGGCTGGTTGTCGACCCGTATCCTGCCGGCGCCGAGCGCGGTGTTCGAAGCTGGGGTCAACTTGGTTCGTACGGGGGAAATCTGGAAACACCTGGCCATCAGCGGCTGGCGTGCGGGCCTGGGTTTTGTGATCGGTGGCAGCATCGGTCTCGCGTTGGGCTTTATCACCGGCCTGTCGAAATGGGGCGAGCGCCTGCTGGACAGCTCGGTGCAGATGATCCGCAACGTACCGCACCTTGCGCTGATTCCGCTGGTGATCCTGTGGTTCGGCATTGACGAAACCGCGAAAATTTTCCTGGTCGCCCTCGGCACGCTGTTCCCGATTTACCTGAACACCTATCACGGCATCCGCAACGTCGACCCGGCATTGGTGGAAATGTCGCGCAGCTACGGCTTGTCCGGCTTCAGCCTGTTCCGTCAGGTGATCCTGCCGGGCGCACTGCCGTCGATCCTGGTGGGCGTGCGCTTTGCCCTGGGCTTTATGTGGCTGACGCTGATTGTGGCGGAAACCATCTCGGCCAGCTCCGGTATCGGTTACTTGGCGATGAATGCCCGCGAATTCCTGCAAACCGACGTGGTGGTACTGGCCATCGTCATGTACGCCATCCTCGGTAAGCTCGCCGACCTGGCTGCGCGTGGCCTGGAGCGTGTATGGCTGCGCTGGCACCCGGCTTACCAAGTGAATAAAGGAGGTGCGGCATGACCGCTCAACAACCTCCGCGCCTGCTCAAGGGCATCCCGCTGGCGGTGCGCAAACTGCGCAAGGCCTTTGGCGCGCGGGAAGTACTCAAGGAGATCGACCTGCATATTCCGGCCGGTCAATTCGTGGCTGTCGTCGGTCGCAGTGGCTGCGGCAAAAGTACCTTACTGCGCCTGTTGGCCGGTTTGGACAAAGCCAGCGGCGGCGAGCTACTGGCCGGCTCCGCGCCGCTCGAAGAAGCCAATGAAGACACGCGGTTGATGTTCCAGGAAGCGCGCCTGCTGCCGTGGAAAAAGATCATCGACAACGTTGGCCTCGGTCTCAAAGGTAACTGGCGGCCTAAAGCGCTGGAGGCCCTGGAAGCGGTCGGCCTGGCCGAGCGTGCCGATGAGTGGCCGGCGGCCTTGTCCGGTGGCCAGAAGCAGCGCGTGGCTCTGGCGCGTGCGCTGATCCACCAACCGCGCTTGCTGCTGCTGGATGAGCCTTTGGGCGCGTTGGACGCCTTGACCCGCATCGAGATGCAGCAACTGATTGAAAAGCTCTGGCAGAAACACGCTTTCACGGTGTTGCTGGTCACTCACGACGTCAGCGAAGCGGTGGCCATCGCCGACCGCGTGATCCTGATCGAAGACGGCGAAGTCGGCCTCGACCTGATCGTCGAACTGCCGCGTCCACGTGCTCGGGGCTCACATCGCCTGGCCGCGCTGGAAGCCGAAGTGCTCAACCGTGTGCTGTCGTTGCCAGGCTCGCCACCGGAACCTGAACCTGTTTCACCGCTGCCTACGCAATTGCGTTGGGCTCAATAACTCACTTGTCCTACGAAGGAAGAACACCATGACTATTAAAGCCATCAACGTGCGTAACCAATTCAAAGGCACCATCAAGGAAATCGTCGAAGGCGACGTGCTGTCGGAAATCGACGTGCAGACGGCGTCGGGCATCGTGACCTCTGTGATCACCACGCGCTCGGTCAAAGAGTTGGAACTGGTAATTGGCAGCGAAGTGATTGCCTTCGTTAAGTCCACCGAGGTGTCGATCGCGAAGTTGTGATTGTCGGCTTTGAAATCGCTATCGCAGGCAAGCCAGCTCACACACTTGAGTGTATTCACAGATCAAAAGTGTGGGGGCGGGCTTGCCTGCGATAGCGCCTGCCCAGGCACCGCAGACAATCAGCGCGCAGCCACCCGCTTAGGCAAATACGCCGGCAAATAAAGCCCCACATACGCATCAAACACCCGCATCCCTTCTTCAGCCATGCGCGGCGTAATCTGCCCGTGCTGATGCACCGAGCGCGCATACACGCGGTCGCTCAACTCCAGCGCCAAGGCGAATACATCGACATCGGTGGGCAAGGTCGGCACTTCGAAGTGGCGGTTGAACACTTCGAGCATCAAGTCTCCCAACTCCAAGTCATGCTGGCGGTCGGCCTGGGTTACTTCGGTAAGCCCGTGCTGGGCCAGGATCAACTGGCGCGCAGCGGCGTCGTTGCTGTAAATGCTGAGCATGCGTTGCTCGACGATGTAGGACAGGTCGCGCCAGGCTTTGAGTGAATCATGGTCAATGGGCGCCTGAATCGCCGCGCGGAAAGCCGCATGCACGTCTGTGGTCAACGCTTCCAGCAACGCCGGCACACTGGCAAAGAAGTGATACACCGATGACGGCGGGATCTGCGCGCGCTCAGCCACGCTGTAGATCGACAAACTGGCCACGCCTTCGGTCGCCAGCAAGGTGCGGGCGGCGTCGAGGATCGCCTCGATCCGGGCCTGGCTGCGGGCGCGGGGTTTGCGAGGGGCGGCAGGGCGGGTGGTCATGGAAGTCTCCTACAAGGCAGCGGGCATTGTATGAGCAGGAACCGGTGTTGTCTGCCAAGGCGCCATCGGGAGCAAGCCCCCTCCCACAGTTGACTGAGTTCCAACCTTGAAATGCAGTCAACTGTGGGAGGGGGCTTGCTCCCGATGAGGCCGACTCGGTGAACCGGAAGAAACCCATAAAAAAACGCCACAGACCAAAGGCCGGAGGCGTTTTTCAGTACAACCACTGCTTACACGGTATGCAGGTACCAGTTGTACTCAAGGTCGGAGATGGAGTGTTCGAACTCTTCCAGCTCACTTTCCTTACAGGCGACGAAGATATCGATGTACTTAGGATCGATGTACTTGGCCATCACCTCGCTGTCGTCCAACTCGCGCAGGGCGTCACGCAGGTTGTTCGGCAGGCTCTGTTCGTTCTGCTCGTAGCTGTTGCCTTCCACCGGTGCGCCAGGTTCGATCTTGTTGGTCAGACCGTGGTGCACGCCTGCCAGAACAGAAGCCATCAGCAGGTAAGGGTTGGCATCGGCGCCTGCCACACGGTGTTCGATACGTACGGCGTCGGACGAGCCGGTTGGTACGCGAATCGCCACAGTACGGTTATCCAGGCCCCAGCACGGCGAGTTCGGCACGTAGAACTGTGCGCCGAAACGGCGGTAGGAGTTGACGTTAGGGCACAGGAACGCCATTTGGGCGGGTAGGGTCTCGAGCACACCGCCGATCGCGTGACGCAATGCGGCGTTCTGCTCGGGATCCTCGCTGGCAAAGATGTTCTTGCCGTCCTTGTCCAGGATCGAAATGTGTACGTGCAAACCGTTGCCTGCCTGGCCTGGGTAAGGCTTGGCCATGAAGGTGGTGTCCATCTCATGGTCGTAGGCGATGTTCTTGATCAGGCGCTTGAGCAGTACCGCGTAGTCGCAGGCCTTGATCGGGTCGGCGACGTGGTGCAGGTTCACTTCGAACTGCGCCGGGGCACTTTCCTTGACGATGGCGTCGGCCGGGATACCTTGCTCTTTGGCCCCTTCCAGAATGTCCTGGAGGCAGTCGACGTATTCGTCGAGGTCGTCGATCAGGTAGACCTGTGTCGAGTGCGGGCGTTTGCCGGAGATCGGCGAGCGGGGCGGTTGTGGGCGGCCGTTCACGTTCTCCTGGTCGATCAGGTAGAACTCAAGCTCGAAGGCGGCGCAGATGGTCAGACCGAGGTCGTCAAATTTGCTGACAACTTGGCGGAGCACTTCGCGAGGATCGGCGAAGAAAGGTTCACCTTCAAGTTCGTGCATGGTCATCAGCAATTGCGCGGTTGGGCGCTTTTGCCAGGGTTCATTGCACAGGGTGTCAGGGATCGGATAACAGATTCGGTCAGCATCACCGATGTCCAGACCCAGGCCGGTGCTTTCCACCGTTGAGCCGTTGATATCCAGGGCAAATAAAGAGGCAGGCAGGTTAATGCCCTTCTCGTAAACCTTGTGGAGGCTGGTGCGTTCGATGCGCTTGCCGCGCACCACACCATTCATATCCGCAATTAGAAGGTCTACGTACAGAACCTCAGGATGATCCTTAAGGAACGCGTTCGCTTCGTTAAGCTGAACGGCACGCGGGGGTACCGACATGATGCAACACCTTTGTTGTTAAAAATATCAATCATTGATCTTTTCTGGTTTCAGTCAACCCGAACGGCATGCCGAAGTCAAGCGAGGGCTTTTTTGCTCTAAAAAAGCGCCTTGAGGCCTTTTTTGAGGCTTTTTGGGGCGTTTTTTTGGGTTTGACCGGCTTGGGACTAGCAGGCTTGAGCGGGCCGTGTTGTATTTTTTACGGGGGTGTTGTGTAAAAAAATGAACAAGGCTAAGCTCGATTCAAACCCATAACAGCAATAATACCGGGGTGCTTCATGTCTCGCCTGCCGCTACTCGGCGTTTCAACCTGCTTCAGTCAAGTCTTGTCATCCGTCCAATTTTTCCTTGTGAACGACCGCGCCCCGGCCAATATTCTTGACGCCTTGGCGGACCTCTTTTTTGCTCCCTCATCTCTCTCGTGCCTGCCTCTGAGCAGCTCCCGTCCAGGGTGCTGCTCATGATTCTGCACGACTTTGGCGTGAGGAATGCAACGCTGCAGCAAATGGCGGGTAAGCTTCTATCCTGAACGACAAGACGACGCGGATGCTGCGTCAACCAACGCCTGACCTTTTAATGGATGTCAGGAAACCCAGCCCAGAGGCATTTATGAGTAACAACCTCGACCAGCTCACCGATTGGTTGAAAGACCACAAGATCACAGAAGTCGAATGCATGATTGGCGACCTCACCGGCATCACCCGGGGCAAGATCTCGCCGACCAACAAGTTCATCGCCGAAAAAGGCATGCGCCTGCCCGAGAGTGTTCTTTTGCAGACCGTGACCGGCGACTACGTCGAAGACGACATCTATTACGAATTGCTCGACCCGGCCGACATCGACATGATCTGCCGTCCCGACCAGAACGCTGTGTTCCTGGTGCCTTGGGCCATCGAGCCCACCGCTCAGGTGATCCACGACACCTACGACAAGCAAGGCAACCCGATCGAGCTGTCGCCGCGTAACGTGCTCAAGAAGGTGCTGAAACTCTATTCCGACAAGGGCTGGCAGCCCATTGTGGCGCCGGAGATGGAGTTTTATCTGACCAAGCGCTGCGAAGACCCGGACTTCCCGCTGCAGCCACCGATTGGCCGTTCCGGTCGCCCGGAGACCGGTCGACAGTCTTTCTCGATAGAAGCCGCCAACGAATTTGACCCCTTGTTCGAAGACGTTTACGACTGGTGCGAGCTGCAGGAACTGGACCTCGACACGCTGATCCACGAGGACGGCACGGCGCAGATGGAAATCAACTTCCGTCACGGCGATGCCCTGTCCCTGGCTGACCAGATTCTGGTGTTCAAACGCACCATGCGCGAAGCCGCGCTCAAGCACAACGTGGCTGCCACTTTTATGGCCAAGCCAATGACTGGCGAGCCTGGCAGCGCGATGCACTTGCACCAGAGCATCATCGACATCGCCACCGGCAAGAACGTCTTCTCTAACGAAGACGGGACCATGAGCCAGCTGTTCCTTAACCATATTGGCGGCCTGCAGAAATTCATCCCTGAGTTGCTGCCGCTGTTTGCCCCCAACGTGAACTCGTTCCGTCGCTTCCTGCCCGATACCTCGGCGCCGGTGAACGTGGAGTGGGGCGAAGAGAACCGCACCGTCGGCCTGCGCGTGCCGGATGCCGGCCCGCAGAACCGTCGCGTGGAAAACCGCCTGCCGGGCGCCGACGCCAACCCGTACCTGGCGATTGCCGCCAGCCTGTTGTGCGGCTACATCGGCATGGTCGAAGGCCATAACCCGAGCGCGCCCGTGGTGGGCCGTGGTTACGAGCGACGCAACCTGCGCCTGCCGTTGACCATCGAAGACGCTCTGGAGCGCATGGAAAACAGCAAGACCATCGAAAAATATTTGGGTCAAAAATTCATCACAGGCTACGTCGCGGTCAAGCGGGCCGAGCATGAAAACTTCAAGCGCGTGATCAGTTCGTGGGAGCGGGAATTCCTGCTCTTCGCCGTCTGATGCGTCGGGCGCGCCTTAGGATTGGCGCGCCCTCACCTGAAAAGTCTAGGAGATTGGTATGTCCAGCAACAACCCGCAAACCCGTGAATGGCAAGCCTTGAGCAATGATCACCACCTGGCGCCGTTCAGCGACTTCAAGCAATTGAAAGTGAAAGGCCCACGGATCATCACCAAAGCCCACGGCGTTTACCTGTGGGACAGCGAAGGCAACAAGATCCTCGATGGCATGGCCGGCCTGTGGTGCGTGGCGATCGGTTACGGTCGCGATGAACTGGCTGATGCTGCCGCCAAGCAGATGAAAGAACTGCCTTACTACAACCTGTTCTTCCAGACCGCACACCCCCCGGTGCTGGAGCTGGCCAAGGTCATCTCCGAGATCGCGCCGGCTGGCATGAACCATGTGTTCTTCACCGGTTCCGGCTCGGAAGGCAACGACACAATGTTGCGCATGGTCCGCCACTACTGGGCGATCAAAGGCCAGCCGAACAAAAAAACCATCATCAGCCGCAAGAATGGCTACCACGGCTCCACCGTGGCCGGCGCCAGCTTGGGTGGCATGACCTATATGCATGAGCAGGGCGACTTGCCGATTCCGGGCATCACCCATATCGCCCAGCCGTATTGGTATGGCGAAGGCGGCGACATGAGCGCTGAGGAATTCGGGATCTGGGCGGCCAACCAGTTGGAAGAGAAGATTCTGGAACTGGGCGTGGACAACGTCGGAGCCTTTATTGCCGAGCCGATCCAGGGTGCCGGTGGCGTGATCGTGCCGCCAGAAACCTACTGGCCGCGCATCAAGGAAATCCTCGCCAAGTACGACATCCTGTTCGTCGCCGACGAAGTGATCTGTGGTTTCGGCCGCACCGGTGAGTGGTTCGGTAGCGATTTCTACGACCTCAAGCCTCACATGATGACCATCGCCAAGGGCCTGACCTCGGGTTACATCCCCATGGGCGGCCTGATCGTGCACGACGACGTGGTCGCCGTGCTCAACGAAGGCGGTGATTTCAACCACGGCTTCACCTACTCCGGTCACCCGGTGGCAGCAGCAGTGGCCCTGGAAAACATCCGCATCTTGCGCGATGAAAAAATCGTTAACCGTGTGCACGAAGAAACGGCACCGTATTTGCAGAAACGTCTGAGGGAGCTGGCTGATCACCCGTTGGTGGGTGAAGTTCGCGGTGTGGGCATGCTGGGTGCGATTGAGCTGGTGCAGGACAAGGCCACGCGCAAGCGTTACGAAGGCCGTGGTGTGGGCATGATCTGCCGCACGTTCTGCTTCGAAAATGGCCTGATCATGCGCGCAGTGGGCGACACCATGATCATTTCGCCTTCGCTGGTGATCAGCAAGGCGGAAATCGACGAGTTGGTGACCAAGGCTCGCCAGTGCCTGGACCTGACTTTAGCGGCATTGCAGGGCTAAGTGCTAGGCTCAGGGCGCAGCGGCTTCGGGCGTTGCGTCTGGACAGTTACCAAAACGCAGTAATAAAAGGGGCTTTGGTTGAAAGCCTGCCCCTGAACTTGCCAGACTGTCGCCCTGTTTTATTGCCCTTTGGAAGGGACGTGAGACGACTAAAGAACGTGGCCCAAAAAAGAAAAAATTGGAGCATCACCAAATGAAGGCATTAGGTTTGAAGAACGCTGGCAAGACCCTCCTCGCCTTGTCCCTGATGGGCGCAATGGCGGGGGCGGCCCAGGCAGACAATAAAGTGCTGCACGTCTACAACTGGTCCGACTACATTGCACCGGACACCATCGCCAACTTTGAAAAAGAGTCAGGCATTAAAGTGGTGTACGACGTTTTCGACAGCAACGAGACCCTCGAAGCCAAGTTGCTGGCAGGCAAGTCCGGTTACGACATCGTCGTACCGTCGAACAACTTCCTCGCCAAGCAGATCAAGGCCGGTGTCTATCAGACGCTGGACAAGTCCAAGCTGCCCAACTATGACAACCTGAACAAATCCCTGCTTAAAGCCGTGTCGGTCAGCGACCCGGACAACAAGCACGCCTTCCCGTACATGTGGGGCTCAATCGGCATCGGCTACAACCCGGAGAAGGTCAAGGCTGCGCTGGGCGTGGACAAGATTGATTCCTGGGACGTGCTGATGAAGCCCGAAAACATCGCCAAGCTGAAAAGCTGTGGCGTGAGCTTCCTCGACTCGCCAACCGAAATGCTGCCGGTGGCCCTGCATTACTTGGGCTTGCCGACCGACACCCAGAAGAAGGCTGACCTGAAACAAGCCGAAGACCTGTTCCTCAAGCTGCGCCCATCGATCGGCTACTTCCACTCGTCCAAGTACATCTCGGACCTGGCCAACGGCAACATCTGCGTAGCCGTGGGATATTCGGGTGACATCCAGCAGGCCAAGTCCCGCGCGGCTGAAGCCGGGGGCAAGGTCAAGATTGCCTACGACATTCCGAAAGAGGGCGCCGGTAGCTTCTACGACATGGTCGCCATCCCTAAAGATGCCGAAAACGTCGATGCGGCCTACGCGTTCATGAACTACCTGTTGGAGCCAAAAGTAATGGCGTCCATCACCAACAGCGTACGGTTCCCGAACGGTAACGAGAAAGCCACCGCATTGGTCGATAAAGACATCACCAGCGACCCGGGCATTTACCCGCCAGCGGATGTGCAAGCCAAGCTCTACGCCATTGCTGACTTGCCGGCTGCAACTCAGCGTGAAATGACACGCAGCTGGACCAAAATCAAATCGGGCAGATAAGCCTTGATACTTGTGGGGGCGGCGAACCGCCGCCCCCACACATTAAATGACAGAAAGCTTTGCCGGATCGGTTTATCGAGGGTAAGTTGCGCGCCGGTTTTGTTGCCGGGCAACAACTTTTGGCCCAACTATTTAAGAGGACCTCCACTTGCCAATTTCTTTATTTCGTAAAGCCGTGCTGGTGGGTGCAGGTATCACGCTGGCTGTCAGCGTGCAGGCCGCGCCAACTGTGCACATTTATAACTGGTCGGACTACATCGGACCGGACACCTTAGCCAACTTCGAAAAGGCCAGCGGCATCAAGCCTGTGTACGACGTGTTTGATTCCAACGAAACCCTGGAAGGCAAGTTGCTCGCCGGGCGCACCGGTTACGACGTGGTGGTGCCGTCAAACCATTTCCTTGGCAAACAGATCAAGGCCGGGGCGTTCCAGAAGCTCGACAAGTCATTGCTGACTCACTATTCCAACCTTGACCCGACGCTGCTCAAGCGCCTGGAAAAGAACGACCCGGGTAATCAGTACGCCGTGCCGTATCTGTGGGGCACCAACGGAATCGGTTACAACGTCGACAAAGTCAAAGAAGTGCTGGGCGTTGACCATATCGATTCCTGGGCCGTGCTGTTCGAGCCGGAGAACATGAAGAAGCTGGCGACCTGTGGTGTCTCGTTCATGGACTCGGCGGATGAAATGCTGCCGGCGGTGCTCAACTACATGGGCCTGAGCCCCAACAGCACAAACCCGGCCGACTACAAAAAGGCCGAAGAGAAACTGCTGAAAGTGCGTCCTTACGTGACGTATTTCCACTCGTCCAAGTACATCTCGGACCTGGCCAACGGCAACATCTGCGTGGCGGCTGGCTTTTCCGGTGATGTGTTCCAGGCCAAGGCCCGTGCGGCCGAGGCCGGCAAGGGTGTGAAGATCGCCTACACGATTCCGAAAGAAGGCGGCAATTTGTGGTTTGACGTGCTGGCCATCCCGGCAGACGCAAGCAACGTTAAAGAGGCTCACGCCTACATCAACTATTTACTGCAACCTGAGGTGATCGCTCAGGTCAGTGATTACGTCGGTTACGCCAACCCTAACCCAGGGGCGGACAAACTGATGGAGCAATCGATACGCACTGACGCAGCGGTTTACCCACCGCAGGCGGTTCTCGACCGGACGTTTGTCAACTTCGAGTTACCCCCGAACGTGCAGCGTTTAATGACCCGTAGCTGGACCAAGGTCAAGACGGGTAAGTAAGGCTTAAGGCTCAAACTATCCAAGGTTTCGCCCGCATTGGGCGAACCTCAAATTTTGTTGGGAGTTTCGTAAATGGCAGTTGCCTCCGGCGCCTATAAGAAAGCCCTCGAGGGCGACCAGACACCGAAAAAGGTGTTGGTCAAAATCGACCGGGTCACGAAGAAGTTCGACGAGACGATTGCCGTGGACGATGTGTCCCTGGAAATCAAGAAAGGCGAGATCTTCGCCTTGCTCGGCGGTTCGGGTTCGGGCAAATCCACCTTGCTGCGCATGCTCGCAGGCTTCGAGCGCCCAACGGAAGGTCGCATTTACCTCGACGGTGTGGACATCACCGACATGCCGCCGTACGAGCGGCCGATCAACATGATGTTCCAGTCCTACGCCTTGTTCCCGCACATGAGCGTAGCGCAGAACATCGCCTTTGGCCTGCAGCAGGACAAGATCCCCAAGGCAGAAGTCGACGCCCGCGTGGCCGAGATGCTCAAGCTGGTGCAGATGAGCCAGTACGCCAAGCGCAAGCCGCACCAGCTGTCCGGTGGCCAGCGTCAGCGTGTGGCCTTGGCGCGTTCCCTGGCCAAGCGTCCGAAACTGCTGCTGCTCGATGAGCCAATGGGCGCACTCGACAAAAAACTGCGTTCGCAGATGCAGCTGGAACTGGTAGAAATCATCGAGCGCGTCGGCGTGACCTGCGTGATGGTGACTCACGACCAGGAAGAGGCCATGACCATGGCTGAGCGCATCGCGATCATGCACCTGGGCTGGATCGCTCAAATCGGCAGTCCGATCGACATCTACGAAACGCCTACCAGCCGCCTGGTCTGCGAGTTCATCGGCAACGTCAACATCTTCGACACCCAAGTGGTAGACGACGCCGAAGGCCACGCGGTGCTCAAGTGCCCGGACCTGGACCGCGACATCTACGTGGGCTATGGCATCGCCACCTCGGTGGAAGACAAGTCGGTCACTTACGCGATCCGCCCGGAAAAGCTGCTGGTCACCACCGAAATGCCGACCTGCGAACACAACTGGTCCAGCGGCAAGGTGCACGACATTGCCTACCTTGGCGGCCACTCGGTGTTCTACGTTGAACTGCCGAGCGGCAAGCTGGTGCAGTCCTTCGTCGCCAACGCCGAACGCCGTGGCCAGCGCCCTACCTGGGGTGACCAGGTGTACGTGTGGTGGGAAGACGACAGCGGCGTGGTGCTTCGCTCATGAATATGAAGAAGTTCAAACGCCAGCTGCAACGAATAACACCCGGTGGCCGGCATGTGGTCATCGGGATCCCTTTCCTCTGGCTGTTCCTGTTTTTCGCACTGCCGTTCTTTATCGTCTTGAAAATCAGTTTTGCCGAAGCAGACGTAGCGATCCCGCCTTACACCGAGATCTACACCTTCGTTGAGCAAAAGCTGCAACTGGTGCTCAACCTGGGCAACTACGCGATGCTCGGCGACGACGAGTTGTACATCGCCGCGTACCTGGGCTCGCTGAAGATGGCGTTTTTCAGCACGCTACTGTGCCTGTTGATCGGCTATCCGATGGCCTACGCCATCGCCAGTGCACGCAAAGAGATGCAGACCGTGCTGGTGCTGCTGATCATGATGCCGACCTGGACCGCGATCCTGATTCGCGTGTATGCGTGGATGGGCATCCTCAGCAACAACGGGTTGCTCAACAGCTTCCTGATGTCCATCGGCTTGATCAACGAGCCGCTGCAGATCCTCAACACCAACATTGCGGTGTACATCGGCGTGGTCTATTCGTACCTGCCGTTCATGATCCTGCCGCTGTACGCCAACCTCGTGAAACATGATCAGAGTCTGCTGGAGGCCGCGTCCGACCTGGGTTCTAGCACCTTCAACAGCTTCTGGAAAATCACCGTGCCGCTGTCCAAGAACGGCATCATTGCCGGCTGCATGCTGGTGTTCATTCCGGTGGTGGGTGAGTTCGTGATTCCAGAGCTGCTCGGCGGCCCGGAAACCCTGATGATCGGTAAAGTGTTGTGGCAAGAATTCTTCAACAACCGTGACTGGCCGGTGGCGTCTGCCCTGGCGGTGGTGATGCTGGCGATCCTGATTGTGCCGATCATCCTGTTCAACCGCAGCCAAGCCAAAGAGATGGAGGGCAAGATATGAGGCGCTTCAGTTTCTCGAGTTTTATGCTGGTGGCGGGGCTGTTGTTCATCTACCTGCCGATGCTGATCCTGGTGATCTACTCGTTCAACGAATCCAAACTGGTGACGGTGTGGGGCGGTTGGTCGATCAAGTGGTACGTGGGTTTGCTGGACAACACCCAGTTGATGGGCTCGGTGGCACGCTCACTGGAAATTGCCTGCTATACGGCGGTGGCTGCCGTGGCGCTGGGTACGTTGGCGGCCTTCGTGCTGACGCGTATCAGCCAGTTCAAGGGCCGCACGCTGTTCGGCGGCCTGGTGACGGCGCCATTGGTGATGCCAGAGGTGATCACCGGTCTGTCGCTGCTGCTGCTGTTCGTGGCCATGGCGCAGATGATCGGTTGGCCCCAGGAACGTGGCATCGTCACCATCTGGATCGCCCACACCACCTTCTGTGCAGCGTATGTGGCGGTGGTGGTGTCGGCGCGCTTGCGTGAACTGGACCTGTCGATCGAAGAGGCGGCCATGGACCTGGGCGCGCGGCCGTGGAAGGTATTCTTCCTGATCACCATCCCGATGATCGCACCGTCGCTGGCAGCGGGCGGCATGATGTCGTTCGCGCTGTCGCTGGATGACCTGGTACTCGCCAGCTTCGTATCCGGCCCGGGTTCGACTACCTTGCCGATGGAAGTGTTCTCGGCGGTGCGTCTTGGGGTTAAACCTGAGATCAACGCCGTGGCTAGCCTGATTCTGTTGGCAGTATCGCTGGTGACTTTCCTGGTGTGGTTCTTCAGCCGCCGTGCCGAAGAACATCGCAAGAAGGCCATTCAGCAAGCGATTGAAGAAGCGGCGGCGGACGGCTGGCAACAGCCGGACAAGCGCCGGGCGCCCGCACCGGTCTAACTGCCGCAGGGGAGTAAAAATGTGGGAGCTGGCTTGCCTGCGATAGCGGCGTGTCAGTCGGCAGATGAGTCGACTGACAGGGCCTCATCGCAGGTAAGCCAGCTCCCACAGGGGGTTATGTTCCACCCGTAGAAGGTGTGTTGTTCATGGGCAAAACCATCGCCACTCACTGGAACGACGCCGCCGACCTGTCGCTGTTCCTGCTGGCCCAGGATCACGGCCCGGGTGATGCTCGAAAGCAACGCCGCACCGCTCAAGACCGTGGCCTATCAATGTGGGTTTCGCGATGCCCAGCACATGCGCAGCGTGTTCAACCGCCGGCTGGGCGTAACGCCGCAACAGTTCCGGCTTAACTTTGCGGCGCCGGTTTGAGCGTGTCGTAGGCTTCCAGCGCGCGCAGCGAGTAGATATACGCGGCGCCTGCATTCAGCGAGATGGCGGTGGCCAAGGTGGCGGCAACTTCTTCTCGGGTCGCGCCGGCATTGATCGCCGCATCCGCGTGCGCGGCGATACAGCCGTCGCAGCGCGTGGTGATTGCCACGGCGATGGAGATCAGCTCGCGGGTCTTGGCGTCGAGTACATGATTTTCCTCGGCAGCCTCGTCCAGCGCCATATAGGCTTTGACCATCTTCGGGTTGCTCTTGCCCAGCGCGCCAAAGGTTTTATTCACTTTAGCAAGCAAGTCGGACCAGTTATTGAACATTGCGGTAACTCCTGAACGGGTTGGGTGTGAAGCCAGTCTGTGCCGTTCGGGGTTGGTATGATTGTTCGATCCACTCATCTTTTTGACCGATGTTCGCAAATGAATTCGATCGACACCCTTATTGCGCTGGCCAACCTGCGCGGCAGTCTGGATTTACGTTGCCAGTTCCAGGGTGACTGGGCGCTGGAACACACCCCGGAGAATCTCGGCGTGGCGCCGTACCACATCGTCATTAGCGGAACTTGCCGCGCCGAATTATCGGGCGGCCAGCACGTGACGCTGGAGGAGGGCGACATCCTGCTGATGCCCGGCGGCGCAACCCATTTGCTGCGCAGCCAGGGTGAGCGGATTCGGCCGGTGCAGCCCACCGTGATCGAAGGCGGTGTACTGCCGGTGTATCGCCTGGGTGGCGAACGGCCGGAAGTGGACATGCTCTGCGGCAACTTTCACTACAACCGTCAATCGTTGTTGCTTGGTGCGTTGCCGGAATTTTTGGTGGTGTCTAGCCGCCAGTGGCAGGGCGATGGGCAGCTGGCCGCGTTGATTGCTTTACTGCGCAGCGAGGCGGACGGCCAGCAATTGGGCGCCCGCTCGTTTATAGACGCGCTGTCGTCGGCCTTGTTCACTTTAATCCTGCGTGCCTGGCTGGCTCGCCAGACACCCGTGGCGGGCACCTTCGCGTTGCTCGCCGATAAGCGCCTGAGCAAAGCCTGGCAGGCGATGCTGGCCGAGCCTGGTCACGAGTGGACGATCGACAGCCTGGCAGCCGCAGCGACGATGTCGCGGGCGACGTTCATGCGCGCGTTTGTAAAAGTGGCGGGCGTGTCGCCGTGGGTGCTGCTCACGCAGCTGCGCATGGAGTTGGCGTTCAACCTGCTGCGCCAGTCGCGCCTGAGCCTGCTGGATATCGCTGCGCAGGTGGGTTACCAGTCCCAGGCGGCGTTCAGCAAGAAATTCAAGGAAACCTATGGCGAGGCGCCGGGGCGAATGCGAGCTCGTTAGTCGCCAAAACACAGGTCAAAAATGTGGGAGCGAGCAAGTCGAATCGTCGCACCGCACCGCCGCTCCCACATTGACCGCATTCTTCTAGCGCTATTTTCTCGCTGGCAACAGCTTCAGCGTGCCACGGGTATTCGCCGTCACCTCTTCATCACTGAAATGCGCCTGCTCGTACCCACCCTCGATATAAGTTTGCGCCTGGTCGCCATAGTGGGAGTCAAACGGCACGCCGCTTTGCCCCACCGGGTTGATGGTCAGGGCGTGGGCCGCGTCGGCGAAGTCGATCAGGCGACGGGTCGAGGGGCCGTACGTCACTGGCCACGGCGCAGGGCCAATCATGGCGGACTGGTTGTTCGGCACTTCGTGAGTGCCGGGCGCAGGGAACGGGCCGACGTTGAAGATCTTGTCCAACGGCTTCTGCATGCCCAGCGGATGGCCGTGGGTCAGAGTGTGAGCCTTACCCCATTGCCACTGGGCCGGGTCATCACCGAAGGTGGCTTTGAGGTGCGCCAGGCTGTTGTCCCAGGCGAGCTTGACCGTGTCGGCGCGCTTGCCGTCCCACCAGGGCGAATCCGGCGAAGCGGCGAGGCGTGGCAGGGCGGCATCGATCACCCGCGTAGTGAGCAGGGTCTTGAACATGCCGTCACCGAGCTTCGGGTGGAAGACCGCATCGGTGAGGTTGAACAGGAACTGGTTGAACAGTGTGGCGCTGGTGGAATCCAGCGGGTAATCACCCTTCCAGCTTGCCAGCTGCTCCACCAGTTTCACCTGCGCCGGGTCTTTGACCACCTCACGCAGCACCGGCAACAGCGGCGCGAGCAAGCGTGGGCCGTAGGCGGTGGTGGTGCCCAGTTGCAGGGCCTGGCTGTTGTTTACGTCCCACTTCACGCTTTTGTCGCTCAACTGCGTGTTCAACTGCTGACCACGGTCGGCGAGGTTGTAATAACCGGGGATCTCCATGCCGGTGGGCGACGCCGGCTGGGCATTCGCCGACACCACATAGCCGCGCGCCGGGTTCTCTTCCTGCGGGTTGGCACTGAATGGGTAAAAGCCCAGCTTGTCAGCCTGGGCGGTACTGCCGTCGAGGATAAAACCGGCATTCACCCCAGCTGGGCGGATCGGCAACTGCGCCGCTGCCCACCAGCCGATATCGCCCTTGGCGTTTGCCCAGACGATATTCAGGCCTGGCGCCGAGACCATCTCCGCCGCGGCGCGGGCCTTGGCCAGGGTGTCCGCGCGGTTGAGCTGGTAGAACCCTTCGAGGATCGGGTCGTCGGTGTCCAGGAATGCCCACCACATGGAAATCGGCGTTTTGCCTGCATTTTCGCCGAGCACGTCATTGATAATCGGGCCGTGGGGCGACTGTCGCAGTGTCAGCGTGACCGGCGCCTGACCCTTCACCGCAATCTGCTGCTCGCTGCTGGTCATGTTGACCCATTGACCGTGGTACCAGACTTGGTTGGGATTGTCCGGGTTGACCTTTTCGGCGATCAGGTCGAGGTCATCGTTCTGGAACATGGTCAGGCTCCAGCCGAAATCCAGGTTGTGGCCCAGAAACGCCACTGGCACCAGCGCGTTGTGATAACCGTACAGCTCAAAGCCCGGTGCCGAGAGCTGGGCCTCGTACCACACTGACGGCACCGAGAAGCGGATATGCGGATCGCCGGCCAGCAATGGCTTGCCACTTTTGGTGCGGCTGCCGCTGATGGCCCAGGCGTTACTGCCTTCGAATTGTGGCAAGCCGTTATCGGCCAGTGCCTGCTCGCTTAAGGAGGCGATGGCGCTGAGGCTGTTCCAGTCGCTGGCGGCAAGGTTGAGCGCGCCCTGGGGTTGCCATTCCAGGTCAAAGACCTTGAGGTAGTCGCTGCCCAGTTGGTCGCGTACGTAGGTCAGCAGCGGTTCGGTACGAAACGCAGCGGCAAAGCTGTAGGCCATGTACCCGGCGACGCTGATGGTGTCCTCGGCGGTAAACGGCCGCTTGGGGATGCCCAGCACGTCGAACTCCATCGGGCTGGCGTGGGTGTCCTGATACTGGTTAATCCCGTCAAGGTAGGCTTGCAGGGCTTTCCATGGCGCTGAATCGTGGTCAATGTGTTCCACGTAACTCAAGGCACGTTCACGAATGCGCAGGCTGCGGAACAGTTTGTCGGTCTCCAGCAGCTTCGGCCCCAGCACCTCGGCCAGTTCGCCACGGGCCAGGCGCCGCATGATCTCCATCTGGAACAGCCGGTCTTGGGCATGCACATAGCCTAAGGCGCGATACAGGTCGGTCTCGTTCTCGGCGCGGATATGCGGCACGCCGCGGTCGTCGTAGCGCACCGTGACCGTGCCTTGCAGATTGGCCAGTGTTTCGGTGCCCTGGCGGGTCGGCTGTTTGCTGTAGACATACCAGCCGGCACCAGCCATGAGGGCGGCAATCAGGATAGCGAGCACGGTCAGGCTGCGTTTCATGGACGATCCTTGGTCATTCACCTTTCAAGTCAACGGAGTCTAATAGGTTTGGCGGGGGCTGAGGGAAATGCTGATGTGCCTCGCCGACAGCCGAGGTTCAAGTGCGCAGCACGCCTTAGGGGCTATCATCCCAGCTGTCATCTTTGAGCTTTTTTTTATGACTGGCGCCATGCAACCTATGCCGAACTCCAGCGACCGCGAGGTTGCCTATACGTGCTGCCTGGAAGCGCAATCGCTGATCAGGCGCTTTCTGCAGCATCCGCCGGTGGGTTTTGACGCCCGGCTGTCAGATCAGGGCTTGCCGTACTTCTTCACGCCATTCGACTTGTTGACCACCGCAGACGATGCGTTCGAGAAACGTGTCCGTGGCTGGCCAGGGTACCGTTTCTGGCATTCCTGGCTGCGTGTCGACAGCTGCTTTGTCGGCACCACGGTCAGCGAATACTCGCCGTTCCCTCAAGGCGTTTCGCCTCAGGACCTCGCCCAGTGGCTGCACTATGAATGTACACCGCAGCGCAAGCTCACGGTCATCAAAGACGTGCCGTGCGACTCGCCGCTGCTCAGCGATGCGGACAATCGCTACGCCCACGACTTGATCGAGGCGTGCACTCGGCGCGGCTTTATCAGCCTGGAAGGCCAGGCGCTGGCGTATGTACCGATCAACTTCAGCACGGTTGACGAGTACCTGGCGCGCTTGTCCCACAGCCGTCGCCGTAACATCCGACGCAAGCTGCGCAGTCGTGAGGCGCTTCGCGTGGACGTCCTGAACACCGGCGATGCGCGCTTCAATGATGAAGCCTGGCTGGCGCAGTTGTACGGCCTGTACAGGGCGGTGTATGACCAGAGCGAGATCCATTTCGACCTGCTCACGCCTGAATTTTTCAGTGGCTTGCTCAAGGATGCCACCAGCAATGGGCGCGTATTCTGCTACTGGCACTGCGACGAGCTGATTGGCTACAACCTGTGCTACGTGGAGGGCGACAAGCTGCTCGACAAGTACATCGGTCTGAATTACCCGTTGGCGCTGGAGTTCAACCTGTACTTTGTCAGTTGGTTTGTAAACCTGGAGTACGCGGTGGCCAACGACCTGAAGTTTTACGTGGCCGGCTGGACCGACCCGCAGGTCAAGGCCAGCCTCGGCGCCGACTTTACCTTCACCCGCCATCTGGTGTGGGTACGCAACCCGCTGTTGCGCAAACTGGGCAATCGATTCCGCCATCACTTTGAAAGCGATGCTCAGTGGCAACAGGAGCACACTTCATGAGCCAGGATCGACCGCCGCTGATCCTCGACTTTGATGGCGCCGTCAGCGACATTCCCGGCGCGCTGACGTTGCCGCTGCAGGACTGGCAGGAAAAAATCCGCTTCGGTTGCCGTTGGGCGCAGTTCAAAGAGTTGGAAACCGCCCTGCATGCACAGATGCCCGGCGATTACGGCTGTGTGTTTACCGGCAGTGGCGATTATCACCACCTCAGCCAGCTGTTGTTGAACCGCCTGCCGGCGCAGCAGAAATTCCAGCTGATCATCTGCGACAACCATCCGGACAACATGCGCTACCCATTCGGCATCCACTGCGGCTCATGGGTTTACTGGGCCAGCCGCTTGCCGCAGGTCGAGCATGTGCATGTGCTCGGCATTGGTTCGCAGGATATCGGCCTGGGCCACGCCTGGGAGAATCATTGGTCGCCGCTGCTCAAGCGCAAGCTGACCTATTGGAACGTCAACGTCGACACGCGCTGGATGAACTGGGTCGGTGCGGGTCGCAGCAATCGCGCCTTCAGTAACCCGGATGATTTGATGGGGGCGTTCCTGGCGCAATTTGATCGTTCATTGCCGGTGTACGTGTCCATCGACAAAGATGTGCTGAGCCCGGAGGTGGTCAACACCAACTGGGACCAGGGCGAGTTTCTGGAACAGCATTTGAACGACTTGATCAGTGCCTGTCAGGGCCGGATTATCGGCGCGGACATCACCGGCGATGTGTCGGCCTATCACTATGAAAGCAAGTTTAAGCGCTGGTTGAGTGCATCCGATGGTCAGGAAGAACTGCCTGCGGCGCAGGTACAGATCTGGCAACAGCAGCAGAATGAGCTGAACAGCCGCTTGGTGGCCCGTATCAATCAGGGTTGGCGACAATAACCTTGAGCTGGGCCAGTACCTGTTCGAAGCGCTCATCCGTCAGCCAGTGGCTGTTGCTGATCGACAGCGTGCGGGTGGCGAATGCCTGGGCTTGGGTGATATCGCCGCCAGGCTGCAACAGCGGGATCACGTCGGGATAGCCCGGCAATGTGTGGATAAACAGGCGAGTCACGCCCAGCCCTGACGTCCACAACGGTGCCATTGCCGCATCACGCGCTTGTGCGGACGGCATCACCACCAGCAGAAAGGGCCAGGTACCTTGTTGCCCTGGCCTGTCCATGATGACTGAGACGCCGGGTAAAGCATTTAAGCGTGCCGCACGGCGTAATGCGCGGGTGCGGCCTTGCTGCAAGTAATCCGGCAGGCGAGCCAGCGCGGCGGCGCCGACCTGCTGGCGATAGCCGCCGAGGCGGTGCAGCGGGATGTCGCTGACTGAAAAGTCGTCGCCCACTGCGGCCACTGTATCGCCTTGCGCCAACGCGGCCCTCAGCCCTTTGCCATACACGTAATACAAGCCACGCGGCTGATAGGCCAGGGCGTAACCCCACAGTTCGGCGCTGCGCTGCAGTTCCCTGCGCAGGTTGAAAGGCAGGTCCTGTTGGCATTGTCGGTGCAGCGCCTGGTGCAAGACAGGGTCGCGACTGAACAGCACGCCGCCTTCCGCCGTCGTCAGGCCTTTGCCGAGTGCCAGGCTGAAAAAACCCACATCGCCCTTTAGCCCGACGCTGTTGCCATCGTCGAGTGCGCCCATGGCTTGCGCCGCGTCTTCAATGATCGCCGCGCCGACTGCGCCAGCAATGCGTTTGGCTGTATCGACATCCGCCACGCGCCCGGCCAGATGCGTGACCACCACCGCCAGCGTGCTGTCGTCGCACAGCTGCGCCAGCTGCCGTTCATCCAGGTCAATGCTGTTGGGCTGCAAATCACAGGGCACCACCCGCAACGGTGGGCAGTAATGGGCGGCCAATGCCACCAAGGGGCAGGTGTAGGCCGGCACGATGAGCCGGGTGCGGCCGGGCATGCGCTGCTGCAAGGTGCGCAAGGCGATGATCAGCGCAGCGGTGCCGGAGCAAGGCAGCGCTGGCCGTGGGATCGAGAATTGGCGGGCGAGCGAATCGGCCAGGTCTGCAGAGCAACCGAACAGATCCCGCCAACGCAAAGGGAGCCCTGCGGTCGGCGGAATTTCCCACGGGCGTGTCATGACGCCGGGGCCTGCGACGGCTCGACCTCGACCTGTTTGCTCTCTTTATCTTCGCTACGCGCCAAGCAGAGAATGCCCGCAATAATCAGCGCGCCACCGATGACTTTTGGCAGGGTCAAGGTGTCATCGAACAGCCACACAGAGATCAGCGTCACGCTGATCAGCTCCAGGTGAGAGGCCGCAAAGGCCGGGCCCACCGGCGCGTATTTGAGCAGCGTCATCCAGGTGAAGAAGGCGCCGATATAGCCGACAAAGGCGCCGTAGATCCACGGTGCGCCAAACACCCGGACCAGCCACGCAGCATCCATGGTCAGAGGCTCAGCATGCACCGAGGCGAATTTGAAACTAACCTGCGCCAAGGTGTCGAAAATGATCAGCGCCAGGAAACCCAGGATATAAAAGCGTTTCATCATTCAAACCCTACGACAGTCACACCACAGGCGATCAGCATGATGCCGATCAAGCGCCATTTGCTCAGGCTTTCTTTGAACAGGAAACGCCCGGCAATCATGATCACCACAATGTTGATGGAGCCCAGCATCACGCCGACTGACAACGGCACGAGCGTGAGAAACGCCAGCCATAAGACGAATTCGAAGACGTAGCAGATCACGCCCAGCCAGATCCACGGACGCTTGAGCATGTGTTTCCAGTGGGCCAGTCCGTCATGTTCGGCGCTGGCCGAGGCGGCGGCTTTGAACGCCAACTGGCCGGACGTATCAACGATCACGTTGAGCATCCAGAGGATGATGGTTAACTGGCTCATGTATTCCTATGCTTACAATCTTACCGAAAGCGTACGATACAGCAGCCGGTTGGCCGGATGATTGGAGTTTGTCCTTTGAACAGCCTGTGTTCAGTTTGACGCCTTGCTCCATGCGCAGTAACAGCCCACCGCCAGCGTATGGGTGGCATCGACCTCGCGCCCGGCCTCAAGGGCTTGCAGGATCGGCTCGATAAAACTGTTGCTGGAGTTGCACGTGAGCCCTTCGCTGTACGGCCCGAAATACGCAAGTTTGCCCGTGCGGTCCCAAATCCCGACAGCCGGAGTCGCCGGCACGTGGTCGGCACCGAACAGGGTATTAAGGGTTTTCATCTTGCGCAGGTTATCGGGCAGTTGGCCGTGGCTGCCTGCTTTTTGCAGGGCATAGAATTCAACGCCCTGGGGCGCGTAGCGCTCAATCAGCTCGCCCAGATGCTGCTGGTTGCCGACGTTGCACGGGCAGGCCGGGTCCCAGAAATGCACCAAGCGGATCGGGCCTGGGCCAGCAAGTTCGGCGGGCAGGCGCAGGGCGTCGCCGGAAAACACCGCAGTATGTTCACTGAATGCGCGCAGGTAGCGACTCTGGAACCAGTCATACGCCGCCCACAGCACGCCGGCGCAGATGATCACTATCACGCTGGCGAACAAGGTGGAGCGGTAGGGCTGTCGCATTCAGATCAATCCTCGAAGGTCGCGTAGCTTGCCATGCTTGCCCTGACAGATGAATATCACCGCTCGATATTCATCTTCACGGTTAGTCTGGAACCCTTTATGCCTGTCAGCTTTGACCCCGATCATCTGCGCGAAAGCTTGCGACCCCTTGTGGATGCGCAACCGCTCAGCGCCGAGGCGCGGGTCTACCAGCGTTTCTACGGGCTGGACCTGGCCGCGCGCAAAGTACCGGCGGTGAGCCGTTTGGGGCGCTTTGAGGTGGATGGCTTCCAGGTGGTCGCCCAAGTGTGGTGGCCGCCAATGCCGGTGGCGACGCTGTTCATGTTTCACGGTTTCTACGACCACATGGGCCTGTACCGTAACGTGGTGAACTGGGCGCTGGACCAGAGCTGCGTGGTGATTGCCTGCGATTTGCCGGGCCATGGCCTGTCCAGTGGCGCACGTGCCAGCATCGATGATTTTGCGGTGTATCAGCACGTGGTACAGGCGCTGTTTGTGCAGGCGAAGGCGCTGCAACTGCCGCAACCCTGGCACCTGTTCGGGCAAAGTACCGGTGGCGCGGTGGTGGTGGACCATTTGCTCAATCACGGCGCCGACAGCCCGGCGCAGGGCAAGACGTTCCTGCTGTCACCGTTGGTGCGGCCACGTGCCTGGGGCTGGTCGCAGGTCAGCTACTACCTGCTGCGACCGTTCGTCAAAGGCATTGCGCGGCGGTTCAGCGAGAACACCAACGACCCCAAATTCAAGCCGTTCCTGGAAGCTGATCCCCTTCAGCCACGCCAACTGCCTACCGCCTGGGTGGGTGCGCTGGCGCGCTGGATCAAGCGTATCGAAGCCGCACCGCGCAGCCCACGGCGGCCGGTGATCGTGCAGGGCGAGGAAGACATGACGGTGGATTGGCAGCACAACCTGCAGGTGCTGCGCAGCAAGTTCGATCGGCCCGAAGTGCTGATGCTGCCGCGGGGCAGGCATCACTTGGCGAATGAAATTCCCGAGATTCGCCAGGAATACTTCCGGTATTTGACGGACCATCTGAAGTAACACGGACCAAATGTGGGAGCGGGCTTGCTCGCGAAAGCGGCCCGTCAGTCAACTAATACAGCGGCTGACACACCGCATTCGCGAGCAAGCCCGCTCCCACATTGGTTACTGCGCCAGGCTGGAAGTGCTTTGACCAACGGCAAGACCCGCGCGAATGGCTGCAAGAGCTGCCTTGTAATACGCCCTACCTTGCGGCGACTCCGCAAACGTGGCGAATTCTTCCAGCTCCGGGTCGGACAAATCCCGATAGACGTACAGCAGCGTGTTATTCAGGTCGTTGCCGATCTGTTGCATTAAACGCTCGCGCTGACCATTGAGCATGCCTTGGGCCTGTCCACCGCCCAACAGGCCGGGAATCATCTGGCTCAAGCTGTCGGCCGCGACGCCGGCAATTGCCAGGCTGACCTCCGCGCCGGCTTCACGGGCGGGCAACGCCTGTGCCAAGTGGCCGATGATCAAGCTGCGGGTCGCGTCGGCTTCGATGTGCGGCAGGCCTTTGGCATTTTTTGCCAACTGGTCGCGCCGGGTAGCCAGCAACTCGGCCGCGACAATCTTGCGGCCCAGCGGCGACTGGAAAAACGCCAGGGCGGGTTTCGGGTCCGGCAGGTTTTTGCGCAACTGCGCTTCGGCACGCTGGTCCATGGCCTGGGCGGCAAAGCGTTTATTGCTGTTGTCCACCAACGCCTGGTACACCGCTGGCGGCAGGCTATTGCGGTAGCGTTGCTGGGCGGCACTGAGGGCGTCATTGAAATGCGCACGTTGTTCGGCCCAGCCGGCGACCTTGTACAACGGGTCATAGCCGTCTGCCCACGCGGGCAAAACGCAGAACATCAGCATGGAAAAAAACAAACGACGCATATGGACTCCTGTCAGTCGGCCACTATTGTCCGTGTCGGGCGTAGGATTTGTCGAGAAATCCTATCGGTCACCTGACTAAAGTGTATTCAGACGCTCGGCGGCTCTGTCGGATTCACAGGCGTATGGATACTATGCGCGCCATGCAAATACCCCTCGATCATCCCCTGCTGCAGCGCATTGTCGACGACCTGGCCGAAAAAGGTTGGTCGCAGCAGAACGGCTTCCTGCCCCAGGCTCTGACCCTGGAACTGGCGGCTGAGTGCCGCAAACGTGCGGCTGAGGGCGAATTGGCACCAGCAGCCGTAGGACGCGGCCCGGCCCAGGAGATTCGCGAGGGTATTCGCGGTGACCATATCCAGTGGCTGGAAGAGGGTGATGCGGCGGTCTGCGAGACCTACATGGGCGTGATGGACAGCCTGCGCCAGGTGATGAATCGCGGCCTCTTCCTGGGCCTGGAGGATTTCGAAAGCCACTTCGCGATGTATCCACCGGGTGCGTTTTACCTCAAGCATGTGGACCGTTTTCGCGACGACGACCGGCGTATGGTCTCGGCGGTGGTTTACTTGAATGACGCTTGGCTGCCTGAGCATGGTGGCCAGTTGCGCATGTACCTCAAAGACGGCGTGGAGTACGATGTGGTGCCCACCGGCGGCAGCCTGGTGGTGTTCCTGTCCGGCGAGGTGCCCCACGAAGTCCTTCCCGCTACGCGTGAACGCCTGTCCCTGACCGGCTGGTTTCGCCGGCGGGGTAACGAGCCGTTTTAAGTATGGAAAAGATTCTGATCAGCCGCTGCCTGCTCGGGCACAAGGTGCGTTACGACGGTGGTGCCAGCGGTCCGTTCGCCCAGTTGGCAGCGTGGCAGGCTGAAGGTCGTGTGGTTGCGATCTGCCCGGAAGTGTCGGGTGGTTTGCCGACGCCTCGCCCCTGCGCCGAGATTCCGGGCGGGCAAGGCATCGATGTGTGGGAAGGCCGCGCCCAAGTGCTGACGGCCGAAGGCGAAGACTTCAGTGCCGCTTTTCTCGATGGCGCCCGCCACGCGCTGGCGTTGGTGCAACGGCACGCCATCCGTGTCGCCATCCTCAAGGCCAATAGCCCTTCGTGCGGCAACCTGCTGACCTATGACGGCACCTTCACCGGCGTAAAGGTGAGCGGCGAAGGGGTGACGGCGGCGCTGCTCAAGCGCCATGGGGTGTTGGTGTTCAGCGAGCTTGAATTGCCTGAAGCGGCGGCTGCCCTAGCCCAGCTCTCAAGCCTTACCTAGATCAAAATGTGGGAGGGGCCTGCCCCCTCCCACAGCTGATTTATTGTGTCTTCACGGCCGGTGTGTCGCCTACAAACCACTTCTGCGTCAGTGCCTTCAAGCGCCCATCGGCCTTCACGTGCTGCAACGCCTTGTCCAAGCTACTTTTAAACGCCGGGTTGCCCTTTTGGAACGGAATCGCCAGCTCAGGTGTTTTCTTATAGGGCTCACTGAAATCGAACCGATGCTGCAGCTCGGCAGTCATAGCGATATGGTTGATGGCCACGTCGTATTTGCCGGATTCAACGCCTGACAGCATGTCCGCGTCGTCGGTGGTGATAAACGAGGGGCGTACGTCCATTTCCTTGGCCAGTTGTTCACCCAGCTCCACTTCAAAGCCGGTTAGCTTGTCGCCGTCCTTGAAATTGAACGGCGGTGTGTTGGCTTCCAGGGCGATGCGCAGCTCGCCGCGATCAAACACATCATCGATCAGTTCGGCATGAGCCAAAGGGCTCAGAAGAGGAAGCAAAAGTACAAGGCCAAGCGAAAAGCGCATGGTCGCTCCTAGAGTTTTAATGTGCGAGGCGCCGTTCAGCGTCGCTTTGCTATGGTGTTGAGTGCCTTGGACAGCAATTTGTCGCGAAGTTGTCATTACCCAACAGAATTCCTCGAAAAACTGGAGAAGCGAATGAAAGCCTTATTGTCCCGTGCCACCCTGGCCAGCGTGTTGCTGGGTGCTTCGATGTTGGTCTCTGCTGCTGATGGTATCCCGCGCAGTGCGCCACCTGAAGGCGCCAAAGTATTTATCGTGTCGCCAAAAGACGGCGCCACCGTCGATAAAACCTTCACCGTCAAATTCGGCATGGAAGGTCTCAAACTGGCCCCGGCCACTAATCAGGATCCAGGCACTGGCCACCACCACCTGCTGATCGACCAAAAAGAACTGCCTGACGCCAGCGTGCCGATTCCGGCCACCGACACCGTGATTCACTACGGTAAGGCCCAGACCGAAACCGAGCTGACCCTCACCCCCGGCAAGCACACCTTGCAACTGGTAGCTGGCGACAAGCTGCACATGCAGTTCAACCCGACTGTAGCCTCGAAAGTGATCACGGTTACCGTCAAGTAAGATTTGTTCAGACAAAAAAATGGGAGACCCCTGCGGGTCTCCCATTTTTTATGCAGCGTTTAAAGCCTTAGAACAACACGCGGCTACGAATCGTGCCGTTGATGTGTTGCAGCTTCTCTTGCGCCAGGTCCGAGTACTCGGCGTCAACGTCGATCACCACGTAGCCGACTTTCTCGTTGGTCTGCAGGAACTGACCGGAGATGTTGATGCCGTTTTCCGCGAAGACCTTGTTGATCTCCATCATCACGCCAGGGATGTTCTGGTGGATGTGCAGCAGGCGGTGCTTGCCAGGGTGAGCCGGCAGCGCCACTTCGGGGAAGTTGACGGAAGACACCGAGGTGCCGTTGTCGCTGTACTTGACCAGCTTCTCCGACACTTCCAGGCCGATGTTGGCTTGGGCTTCAGCGGTGGAACCGCCGATGTGCGGGGTCAGGATCACGTTGTCCAAGCCGCGCAGCGGGCTTTCGAAGATGTCGTCGTTAGAGCGTGGCTCTACCGGGAACACGTCGATGGCGGCGCCGATCAGGTGCTTGTCCTTGATCGCGTCAGCCAGGGCGTCCAGTTCTACCACGGTGCCGCGTGCAGCATTGATCAGGATGCCGCCTTTCTTGATCGCGCGGATTTCCTTCTCGCCGATCATCCACTGGGTCTCAGCGGTTTCCGGAACGTGCAGGGTGACGATGTCGGACATACCCAGCAGCTCGGTCAGGCTCGACACCTGAGTGGCGTTGCCCAGCGGCAGTTTGGTCAGGGTGTCGTAGAAGAACACCTGCATGCCCAGACCTTCGGCCAGCACCGACAACTGTGTGCCGATCGAGCCGTAACCGACGATACCCAGCTTCTTACCGCGGATTTCGAAGGAGTTGGCCGCGCTTTTGATCCAGCCGCCACGGTGGCAGGAAGCGTTCTTCTCAGGGATGCCGCGCAGCAACAGGATGGCCTCGGCCAATACCAGCTCCGCAACGGAACGGGTGTTGGAGTACGGTGCGTTGAACACCGCGATGCCGCGTTCGCGCGCAGCGTTGAGGTCGACCTGGTTGGTGCCGATGCAGAAACAGCCGACAGCCACCAACTTCTTGGCGTGGTCGAAGATCTCTTCGGTCAACTGAGTGCGGGAGCGAATGCCGATAAAGTGCGCGTCGGCGATCTTTTCCTTTAACTGGGCTTCCGGCAGAGAACTGGTGATGTACTCAATGCTGGAGTACCCAGCGGCTTTCAGTACGTCGACAGCCGATGGGTGGACGCCTTCCAGAAGAAGGAACTTGATCTTGCTCTTATCGAGAGAAGTCTTGCTCATCTGCGTAAACCTGTATCCCGGAGAAAAATGGCAGGGAATCGAGCAGTTAGTGCCTTGAATCAGTGCACAAGAGCTGACCCGGACGGCAGGAAAGCCGTCACCGCAGAAACGCCCTTGGGCTCTGTCCTGCGGGGGCGGTATGCTAGCATACGCGCCCCGCTAAACACCTATTCCTGCGACGTGAAGCGTTCTCAGGATGACCATGAATTGTTCGAGAGTTCTGTCGATGACCCATCCTGCCCTGATTGATGAGCTAAAGACCCTGGTTGAGCCCGGCAAAGTGCTGACCGATGCAGACTCCCTGGAGGCTTACGGCAAGGATTGGACCAAGCACTTCGCACCTGCACCGTCTGCCATCGTCTTTCCCAAGACCATCGAACAGGTGCAAGCCATCGTCCGTTGGGCCAATGAACACAAGGTGGCGCTGGTGCCATCCGGTGGTCGTACCGGCTTGTCGGCTGCTGCCGTTGCGGCCAATGGCGAGGTGGTGGTGTCGTTCGACTACATGAACCAGATCCTCGACGTGAACCTCACCGACCGCACCGCCAGGTGCCAGCCGGGCGTGGTCACCCAGCAATTGCAGAACGTCGCCGAGGAAAAAGGCCTGTACTACCCGGTGGACTTTGCTTCGTCGGGTTCGAGCCAGATTGGCGGCAACATCGGCACCAATGCCGGCGGGATCAAAGTGATTCGCTACGGCATGACCCGCAACTGGGTCGCCGGCATGAAAGTCGTCACCGGCAAAGGTGACGTACTGGAGCTGAACCGCGACCTGATCAAGAACGCCACCGGTTACGACATGCGCCAGCTGTTTATCGGTGCCGAAGGTACGTTGGGTTTTGTGGTGGAAGCCACCATGCGCCTCGACCGTGCGCCGAAAAACCTCACCGCCATGGTGCTTGGTACCACGGACTTCGACTCGATCATGCCGGTGCTGCACGCGTTCCAGAGCAAGCTGGACCTGACCGCCTTCGAATTCTTCTCTGACAAAGCCCTGGCCAAAGTCATGGGCCGTGGCGATGTACCGGCACCGTTCGAAACCGAGTGCCCGTTCTACGCACTGCTGGAATTCGAAGCCACCACCGAAGAAGTCGCCAACCACGCCCTGGAAACCTTCGAGCACTGCGTTGAGCAGGGCTGGGTGCTGGACGGCGTGATGAGCCAGAGCGAAACCCAACTGCACAACCTGTGGAAGCTGCGCGAGTACATCTCCGAGACTATCTCCCACTGGACCCCATACAAGAACGATATTTCGGTGACTGTTTCCAAAGTGCCGGCGTTCTTGAAGGAAATCGACGCGATCGTCGGCGAACACTACCCGGACTTCGAAATCGTCTGGTTCGGCCACATCGGCGACGGCAACCTGCACCTGAACATCCTCAAGCCAGAAAACCTGAGCAAGGACGAGTTCTTCGCCAAGTGCGCCACCGTGAACAAGTGGGTGTTCGAGACCGTCGAGAAGTACAACGGCTCGATCTCTGCCGAACACGGCGTGGGCATGACCAAGCGCGATTACCTGACCTACAGCCGCTCACCGGTTGAAATCGAATACATGAAGGCAGTGAAAGCGGTGTTCGACCCTAACGGGATCATGAACCCTGGCAAGATCTTCGCTGTTTAATCGCCCTGAAGGAGTCGTTTCATGAGCTACCAGCATAAGTACGTCGACGGCACCAACATCCACTTCCCCCTGGGTAAAGTGGTGTGCATCGGGCGTAACTACGCCGAACATGCCAAGGAACTGGACAACCCGGTACCGACCGAGCCCTTGCTGTTCATCAAGCCGGGCAGTTGTGTGGTGGCACTGGAAGGCGGCTTTGCCATCCCGACTGAGCGCGGTTCGGTGCACTACGAAGCCGAAATCGCGGTATTGATCGGCAAACCCTTGTCCGCCAAACCCAGCCGTGAAGAAGTGCTGGACGCCATCTCCGGCTTCGCCCCGGCCCTGGACCTGACCCTGCGTGACAAACAGGCCGAGCTGAAAGCCAAGGGCCTGCCGTGGGAAATCGCCAAGTCGTTTGACGGCGCCGCGGTGATTGCACCGTTTGTGGTGAGCAGCACCTTTGCGGACGTGACCGACATCGGCATTCGCCTGAGTATCAACGGCGAAGTGCGCCAGGACGGCAATAGCGCGCAGATGCTCAACCCGATCATCCCGATGATCCAGCACATGGCCGGCTGCTTCTCGCTGCAGGCTGGCGACGTGATCCTCACCGGCACCCCGGCCGGTGTGGGGCCGTTGAGTGTGGGGGATGAGCTGGTGTTGGAGTTGGCGGGCGTGAGCCGCTTCGAAAGCAGCGTTCGCTAAGAACCAGGCCAAACGCGGTCAAAAATGTGGGAGCAAGCCCGCTCCCACATTTGATTGCGTACATCAGCAGAATCGGAGGCTTTTGCATTTTTTTCACACGCCGTCCGGATAATTTCAGCCTCCTGCGCGCGGGCCCGTTGATCCTGTGCTATCACCTAACGCTGACTTTCCGGAAAAGCGCTCAATGGCCGTGACCTTGCCCACCGCTACACCCAAGCCCCGTTCACGTTTTGCCCTGCGCTGGTATTCCTGGTTGTTCCTGGCCGGGGCGATTGTGTATGGCGTTGCCTGGCTTATGCATTGGGATGATCGTGGTGTGCTGTGGTTGGCGGAGCGCTTTGATACGCCGGCTGAACAACAAGCCAGTGTGTGGCTGCCGGACTATCGCGCGGTCATCGACGGCAAGTTGCTGCCCGGCATGGAGAAGGACGAGGCTTCGGACCTGGCCTACAACCCGCAGACCAAAACCCTGTTTTCCGTGATGGGCAAGAACCCGTTCCTGGTTGAGTTGAGCCTGCAAGGCGACGTGCTGCGCAAGATGCCACTCATTGGCTGGAACAACCCGGAAGGCGTGACGGTGATGGAAAATGGCTTGATGGCCATTGTCGATGAGCGCATGCACACGCTCACCGTGGTGAACGTCTATGCCAGCACCCAACAGCTGAACCTCGCTGACTTCAAGACCTACGACCTGGGCCCGTCCAAAGACCAGAACAAAGCCTTTGAAGGTGTCACCTGGGACAAGCGCAACCAGCAAATCGTGCTTGGCGAAGAGCGCCCTCCCGCGCTGTTTACCTGGAAAAGCGATGGCGCCACGCTGACCGGCGACAAGCAAAAACTCGCCAGCACCGAGTTGGATATGCGCAACCTTTCAGCCCTGGCCGTCGACCCGCGTACCGGGCACTTGCTAGTGCTGTCGGCCGACTCTCACCTGTTGCTGGAGCTGGACGAAAAGGGCGAGCAAGTCAGCTTCATGACCCTGCTTGGCGGCTTCAACGGCCTCAAGCACACCATTCCACGTGCCGAAGGCGTGACCATGGATGAGGACGGCACGTTGTACATGGTCAGTGAACCGAACCTGTTCTACCGTTTCGAGAAGCAGAAATAACCCACGATTACGTCGGGTACCGCGCTAATAGCGGCATTCGCCACCCATCAGGCAGCGTTTAAGTTTAAATTCAGACAGGCGTGATATTCATTCGCCACTTTTTGACTTTGAGCCTGCCTGATGCGTCGACTTGCCCGTCCCAAACCCGCGTTTTTATTGGTGTTGCTGATCGCCCTGGTCGCTGGCGGGGTGATTGCACAGCAATTTCGATTGTTCGAGCGCGCGTGGTTCAATTGGCAGGCCTGGCGCCAACCCGCCAATGAGCGCTCCATCGGCCTGGCCGATTACCGTGTCAGCCTGGAAGCCAAAGTGATCGAAGGCCTCGACGATGACGTGTCGGCCCTCACCTACGACCCGGTGCGCAAAAGCCTGTTTACCGTCACCAATAAAAACGCCGAGCTGGTCGAGCTGTCCCTGGACGGCAAGATCCTGCGGCGCATTGCGCTGGTGGGCTTTGGCGATGCGGAGGCAGTGGAGTTCATCAGCGACAACATTTATGTAATCAGTGATGAGGCCCAGCAGCGGCTGATCAAGGTGCATGTGAACGACGATACCCAGTTCCTCGACGCCGCCGACGCGGAGCAGATGACTTTGGGTGTGCACATGGGTGGCAACAAGGGTTTTGAGGGCCTGGCGTACGACTCGGTAGGTAAGCGTCTGTTTGTGGCCAAGGAGCGCGACCCGATGTTGATCTACGAGGTGCATGGTTTTCCGCATTTCAAACCGGAAAAAACCTATTCGGTGCACGTGATCAACAACCCCAAGCGCGATGCCGGGCTGTTTGTGCGCGACCTGTCGAGCCTGCAATACAACGAGCGCAGTGGGCATTTGCTGGCGCTGTCGGATGAGTCGTTTCTGGTGCTGGAGTTGGACATCGACGGTCGCCCGTTAAGCAGCCTTTCTCTGCTCAACGGGCGCCATGGTCTGCAAAAACGTGTGCCACAGGCCGAAGGTATCGCCATGGACGACGAAGGCAGCTTGTACCTGGTCAGCGAGCCGAACCTGTTTTACGTGTTCAAAAAGCCCTGATCAAAACATCCATTGTACGCCCAACGAATAGCCGGTCTGGCTTCCCTCGGCATGCCCCAGGCGGCTGTTTACCTCGGCGTAGACACCCAGCTGCGGGGTGATCGCCAACTGGCTGCCGATTTGCGCGCGGCCAAAGCTTTTGTCCATTGAGCCCAGTTTGGCGGTACGCGCCTGGCCATCGGCGCGGGCGGTTAGATCGAGGTCATCCAGGCGACCATCCGCCAGCTCCTTAACCCAGGCGATGTCGCCGTAAGGCAGGAGGCTCATGCCGTAGGGCAGGGCGACCGTACCGCGCACGCGCCAACCGAGGCTGGCTTCCAGGGAATCGAAGGCTTGCTCTTCGTACTCAAGCGCCGTGCGCAAATTCTGTTTCTCGCGGAATTTATCGATGCGGTAATGGCTGTAGTCCAGGCCGGCAAATGGTCCACTTTTGATCGCGCCAAAGTCGAAGTCATAGCCGCCGAGCACCCGCGCGCCCAAGGACAGGGCGTCGGTATTGCCGCTCAGGTGCTGGTTGAGCAGGATCGGGCCGCCGTTGGCCTGGATCAGCAGGTTGCGCTTGGACTCAAAGCGCGTGTGCCCGACGCTCACGTCACCGGCGAGCCAGCTTGGCCCGCCGTCGTGGAGCAAAGCGTAGGCGGCCGCCTGCCAGGTGTCGCTGTCCAGTTTGCCGCGATGCTCAAGTTTGTCGCGACCATTGAGGTAGCTTAGGCTGGCGCCGATGTTCAGGCTGGAAGTGAGCTGAAAGTCACCCAGTGCATGCAGGCCCAGGCGCCGCGCCTCGGGATTGAGCGGGCTGTCGAAGCCGTTGTCCGGGCTGTATTCGCCGTCCACGCCGATCTCGCCGTCAAAGCTGCCCACTTCGCGGCTGGCGGCTTGCAAGGTCAGCCAGCGGCGGTCATGCAGGTGCACCATGGCTTGGTGCTGGCGCTGCAGGTTGTCCTGCATATTGCGCGCAACGGCGCCGCCGGAGGCAGTCGAGGCCATCAGGTCGGCGTTGGTCAGCTCCAGTACCAAACGGCTGAGCAGGCGCGAATAATCGCGCAGGCGCTGGTCGATACGCGCTTGGCCGAAGGCGTCGGTGAGCACGGCTTTGTTGTCTTCTGCCGGGTCGTGCCAGGTGGAGCCGCCGGGGATTTTCGAGTTGTTGGTCTGGGTGTAGCCGTCCAGGTCACCCAGCTCCCAGTTAGTGGCCTCTATATACAGAAGCGGAATATTCAACGGCTCGAAAGGCTCGCCATCGCTGCAGCAGCCGGTGCCCTTGGGGTATTGCGGGTCCAAGCCTGGGTTGGTGAACAGCGGAATGTTCAACTCCTTGGCGATCTGGAACGTGTGCTCGCGCAATGACGCCAGGGCGGGGTTGGCAGTGCTGTTCTGGCCGGCGTGGGCGTACATCATGTCGCCGGTGATCAGGCTGTCGAGGTTAATCATCGCCAGCATATTTGCGCGTTGGCTGGCGCTGAGTGAGTCGACAAACGCCTTGGAGCCGCGCAGGCCTTCTTCTTCGGCGCCAAAGCCGACGATTTGCAGGCCGTTTTCCAACTGCAGGCCGCTGAGGTTTTTTGCCACCTCAGTCAGCACGCTGGCGCCGGAGCCATTGTCGTCGAGGCCTTGTAGGGTCGGGCGGCCGAAGTAGGTGTCGAAATGCGCGCCAATCACCACGTACTGCGGTTTGGTGCCGGCGGCGTAGGCCACCACGTTTTGCGAGGCGCGACTGCCGTTGTTCCAGGTGAAGTTCTGGCGACTGAGGCTGTAGGCCGAACCCATCTGACTTTGCATCCAATCCGCGGCGCCTGCGAAATTGGCGGTGCCGCGATACCGGCCAGGGTAATCGTTGATCAGCTTTTCCAGGGTGATATTGGCGTGCTGGCCGTAATCGTAGGCCTGGGTTTGCGCCGACACCAGGCTGCCGACCACGCTGATCGCGAGGGCGAGGGGCTTTATCACAAGGTCTTCCTTGAGGTGATTGAAGTTTTCCAGCTCAGACCCTTTGCACAATGCGCGCCTCATTCCATGGGCGAGCGCGAAGTGGCGCATTGTTAAACGCCTGGGTCGCCTGGCTGTAATTTGTAACGGATTTGATACTAATAAAGGCGTGGGATGCCGTGACGTGGCGCACGGTTTTGGGCGGGGATGCTGCGAAAAGTAGCGGTTTTGTTACATGGAGTCCGAGTCGAGCACAAATCAAAATGTGGGAGCGGGCAAGCCCGCTCCCACACAAGCCCTGTCTCCACAGGAAATTAGCGCTGAGCTTTAGGCTTTAAGGGTTTTCACGCCTTCAGAAGTACCCAGCAGCAGCACATCCGCCGGACGCGCCGCGAACAAGCCATTGGTCACCACGCCGACAATCGCGTTGATCTGGGTTTCCAGCTCAACCGGGTTGGTGATCTGCATGTTGAACACGTCGATGATGATATTGCCGTTGTCGGTCAACACGCCTTCGCGGTACACCGGGTCGCCGCCCAGTTTCACCAGCTCGCGGGCCACGTGGCTGCGGGCCATCGGGATCACCTCCACCGGCAGTGGGAACGCGCCGAGTACCGGCACCAGCTTGCTGGCGTCGGCGATGCAGATGAAGGTCTTGGCCACGGCGGCGACGATCTTTTCGCGGGTCAGCGCTGCGCCGCCACCTTTGATCAGGTTCAGGTGTTCGTCGCTTTCATCGGCGCCATCAACGTAGAACTCCAGGTCGCTCACGGTATTGAGCTCGTACACCGCAATGCCATGACCCTTGAGGCGCGCGGCGGTGGCTTCGGAGCTGGCCACGGCGCCGTCAAACGCGCCCTTGTGCCGGGCCAATGCATCGATAAAGCAGTTGGCGGTGGAGCCGGTGCCGACGCCGACGATGCTTTTGTCGTCGAGTTTAGGAAGGATTAAATCGACGGCGGCCTGGGCCACTGCCTGTTTGAGTTGATCCTGGGTCATGCGGGCTCCGGAACGGGCGGGGGGTTATCGAGGGCGGCGAGTATAACCTAACAAAACCTCGGGATTCGTGTGGTCGCCCGGCTAAACGCTGGGTTAGACTCCTTGGCCCTGCCCAGCCCGCTCAGTGATGCTTTCCGATGCTCGAACAGTACGTCAAAAAGATCCTCACCTCGCGCGTTTATGACGTTGCCGTAGAAACCCCATTGCAGACCGCTCGCCAGCTTTCCGAGCGTCTGGGCAACAACGTCTGGCTCAAGCGCGAAGACTTGCAGCCGGTGTTCTCGTTCAAGATTCGCGGCGCCTACAACAAGCTGACCCAGCTAAGCGCCGAAGAGCGCGCGCGCGGCGTGGTCACCGCATCTGCCGGCAACCATGCCCAAGGCCTGGCGCTGGCGGCCAAGGTGCTGGGTGTCAAGGCCACTATCGTGATGCCCAAGACCACCCCGGAAATCAAGGTCGAAGGCGTGCGCTCACGTGGAGGCAAAGTGGTGCTGCACGGAGATTCCTTCCCGGAGGCCCTGGCCTACTCGCTGAAACTGGTCGACGAAAAAGGCTACGTCTACATCCACCCCTACGATGATCCGCACACCATTGCCGGGCAGGGCACCGTGGCGATGGAGATCCTGCGCCAGCACCCTGGGCCTTTGGACGCGATTTTCGTACCGGTGGGCGGTGGTGGGTTGATCGCCGGTATCGCGGCTTACGTGAAATACCTGCGCCCTGAGATCAAGATCATCGGCGTCGAGCCGGACGACTCCAATTGCTTGCAAGCCGCCATGGCAGCGGGCGAGCGCGTGGTACTGCCGACCGTCGGCATTTTTGCCGATGGCGTGGCGGTGGCACAGATCGGCCAGCACACGTTCGACATCTGCAAAGACTATGTGGACGAAGTGATCACCGTCAGCACCGATGAAATCTGTGCGGCGATCAAGGACATCTACGACGACACCCGCTCGATCACCGAGCCGGCGGGCGCATTGGGTGTGGCGGGGATCAAGAAGTATGTGGAGACCCGTGGCATCACAGGGCAAACCCTGGTGGCCATCGACTCCGGCGCCAACGTCAACTTCGACCGTCTGCGCCATGTGGCCGAGCGCGCGGAACTGGGTGAAGGCCGCGAAGCCATCATTGCCGTGACCATCCCCGAGCAACCGGGTAGCTTCAAGGCGTTCTGCGAAGCCGTCGGCAAGCGCCAGATCACCGAATTTAACTACCGCTACCACTCCGGGCGTGAGGCGCACATCTTCGTCGGCGTGCAGACGCACCCTGAAAACGACCCACGCAGCGCGCTGATCGCCAGCCTCACAAGCCAGGGTTTCCCGGTGCTGGACCTGACCGAAAACGAGCTGGCCAAGTTGCACATTCGCCACATGGTTGGCGGCCATGCAGCCAAAGTCAGCGACGAGGTGGTGTTCCGCTTCGAATTCCCCGAGCGTCCGGGCGCGCTGTTCAACTTTCTTAACAAATTAGGCGGGCGCTGGAACATCTCGATGTTCCACTATCGCAACCACGGCGCGGCCGACGGCCGTGTGGTCGCTGGCCTGCAAGTGCCGGCGGACGAGCGCCACCTGGTGCCGGCTGCATTGGAGCAAATCGGCTATCCGTACTGGGATGAAAGCGAAAACCCGGCGTATCAGCTGTTCCTCGGTTGAGCGACTACGCTGACTGAGCGGCCTATAAGGAATCAAGACCATGGAAACGCTGACCACCCTCAAGGTTATCCACATCACCGCCACCGTGTTGCTGCTGCTCAGCGGCGTTGGGCTGGCGGTACTGGCCTGGCGCAAGCGCAGCGCCGGCCCTGCGGTTACCGTGCAACGCCCGTGGGCGTTCGTGTGGTTGCTGATGGGCGTGTGCATGCTCAGCATGCCGTTTACCGGCTGGTGGCTGGTGCATTTGGTCGGCTGGCCGCTGGGGCAAACCTGGATTCTGGGCTCCAGTATCCTCTACACCGTGGCGGCGCTGGCCTGGTTCTGGCTGGTGGCGCGCCTCAACCGTCTGCGTCTGGGCGGCGGTGGCAGCCTGAATTTCACCCTGGCACTGGCCGTGGTCAGCCTGGTGGGGTTTGTGGCGATTGCCGGGTTGATGGGCGCCAAGCCGGTCTAAAGGAGCTTCATGAACGTCCTTCTGGTCGGTGCCACAGGGTTTGTGGGCCGCCATCTGTTGCGCGACTTGCAGCTCGCTGGGCACTGCGTGATCGCGACCTCTCGAACGCCTCCAAGGCTAAATTGGCCGGGGCTTGAGTGGCGTTCGCTGGACCTGGGCCGCCTGGCTGTCGAGCCCGAGCACTTTAGCTTTCCTGAATCGGTTGATGTATTGATCAATGCGGCGGGCCTGCTCAGCGTGGATGCGGCTGAGTTGAGCCGGGTTCAGGATCAGGGCGCTCGCGTGTTGTTTGATCTGGCCGCCCAGCGTGGCGTGCGGGTGTTGCAGATTTCCGCCTTGGGCGCTTCGGCGCATTCCGACCTGGCGTTCCTGGCCAGCAAAGGCTTGGCGGATGATTATCTGCTTGGGTTGGGCATACGTTGCGTAGTGCTGCGCCCTTCATTGGTGGTGGGCGCGGGCGGCACCAGCAGTGCGTGGCTGGCCGGGCTTTCGCCTTGGCCGCTGATTCCGCTGCTCGACCTCAAGGCCCAGGTGCAGCCTGTGCATATCGACGACGTGGCCGGTGCGGTGCTAGCCCTGTTGCGCCAATGGCCTGCCGAATCAATGGTGCTGCCGTTGGTTGGCCCCGAGCCGATGCGGTTGTCCCGTGTCATTGACCACCTGCGTGCGGCTCAAGGTTGGAAGGCGGGCCGCTACGTGCAAGCGCCGCTGTTAAGGTTGGGAGGTTGGTTGGGTGATCGACTCGGCTGGCGGGCTTTGAATCGACAAAGCATCGCGCTGGCGCAACAGGACAATGTGGCCGACCCCGAAGTGCTGGCCTCGGTCTGTGGTTATAGCGCCGCGCCGCTGGCCTCGCGCCTGCACGATTGGCCGAACGCAGCCATCAGTAGCCAGCGCACGCTGCGCCCAGTGATGCTGGCGGTGATGGTGCTGATCTGGCTGGGCACCGCAGCCGTTTGCCTCGGCCCGGGTTACGGCTGGGGCCTGCGCATCATGGCCGAGGCGGGCGTGCACGGCACGTGGGCGACACTGGCCGTGATCGGCGGCTCGGTCTGCGATGCATTGTTGGGTTTAGGGTTACTGGTGACGCGTTGGCGCAGGCAGGCCCTGATCCTGCAATTGCTGCTGATGGCCGGCTACACCGTGTTTATCAGCTTGGTTCTGCCCCATTACTGGTTTGACCCTTATGCTGGCGTCGCCAAGAACCTGGTGCTGATGGTGGCGACAGTATGGCTTCTATGGACTGAACCTTTTTTGACTGAGCCCCGGCAATGAGCGCTTACCTGCTACTGAAAACCCTGCATATCCTCTCATCGACCATCCTGTTCGGACTGGGCGCGGGCTCGGCCTACTACGCCTTGCGCGCCTGGCGCAGTGGCAATGTTGAAGTGATCGCGATGACCTTCAAGCACCTGGTGTTCGCCGACTGGGCGTTTACCGCGACCACGGCGGTGTTCCAGCCCTTGAGCGGGATCGGCTTGATGCACTTGGCGGGTTGGTCGATGCAGCAAAGCTGGCTGCAGTGGACCGTCGGCCTGTATTGCCTGGCGGGGGTTTGCTGGCTGCCGGTGGTGTGGTTGCAGATTCGTGTGCACAAGATGGCGGAGCAGGCGGTGCGCGACCGCACGGCGATGCCGATCAAGGCGGCGACCTATATGCGCTGGTGGTTTGGCTTGGGCTGGCCGGCGTTTATGGCGTTTATGGCGATTTTCTATTTGATGGTGGCTAAGCCGATGTAAGGCTTGGGACCGAGTCGACTTCATTCGCGAGCAAGCCCGCTCCCACATTCGAGTCGGTTCCTTCAGAGGGAGCGCGGTCACAATGTGGGAGCGGGCTTGCTCGCGAAGGCGTTATCAGCCGCGCAGGCTAATCACCGGCCAGCCACGCTTCTGGGCCTCAGCCCGAAGATTCGGGTCCGGGTCCACCGCCACCGGGTGGGTCACCTGCTCCAGCAACGGCAAGTCATTCATCGAGTCGCTGTAGAAGTAGCTGTCTGCCAGGCTGTGCCCGGTTTCTTCCAGCCAACGGTTCAAGCGCGTCACCTTGCCCTCGCGAAAGCACGGCACATCAGTGCTGCGCCCGGTGTAGCGGCCATTTTCCATCTCGCATTCGGTCGCGATCAGGGTTTCAACGCCCAGGCGTGCGGCAATCGGCGCGGTGACGAAGCGGTTGGTCGCGGTGATGATTACCAGCTTGTCGCCGGCAGCGCGGTGCTTGGCCAGTAACTCTACCGCCTGCGGCAGCATGATCGGCTCGATGCAGTCGCGCATGTAGTCGTTGTGCCACGCGTTAAGCTGGGCTATCTCGGTGCGGCCGAGGATTTCCAGGCAAAAGTTCAGGTACGCGGCGTTATCCAGCTTGCCTGCCAGGTAGTCCTGGTAAAACTCGTCGTTGCGGGCCTTGTAGGCCACTGGGTCAAGGATCCCGCGTTCGCAGAGGTAATCGCCCCAGGCGTGGTCGCTGTCACCGCCCAGAAGTGTGTTGTCCAAGTCGAATAAAGCCAGGCGCATTGCGGTTACTCGCTGAAAAGTCTGTAAAAAGGCGTCCAGAATACGGTCTTTTCACAAGAGTGCACATAAGGTAAGAAGCCTCGTTGCCGCTGGAACAACGTTTGTGGAACAATGCGGTGACATGCGTTTGCGAGGTTGTTGCCGTGATCGACCCCGATGGTTTCCGTCCTAATGTCGGGATTATTCTTACGAATGATGCCGGACAGGTGCTATGGGCTCGCCGAATCAACCAAGATGCCTGGCAGTTTCCTCAAGGCGGAATCAACCCCGACGAAACCCCTGAAGACGCCTTGTACCGTGAGTTGAACGAAGAAGTCGGCCTTGAGCGTGACGATGTGCAAATTCTGGCCTGTACACGCGGCTGGTTGCGCTATCGTTTGCCGCAACGCTTGGTGCGTACCCACAGCCAACCGCTGTGCATCGGCCAGAAGCAGAAGTGGTTTCTTTTGCGCCTGATCTCCAACGAGCAGCGGGTGCGGATGGATTTGACCGGTAAACCGGAGTTCGATGGCTGGCGCTGGGTCAGTTATTGGTATCCGTTGGGCCAGGTGGTGACATTCAAGCGCGAGGTTTATCGTCGCGCTCTCAAAGAACTTGCCCCGCGCCTTTTAGCGCGCGACTGACGACGGAGTTCGACCCCGAGCCATGCTCAATACGCTGCGCAAGATCGTCCAGGAAGTTAACTCCGCCAAGGATCTCAAGGCGGCGTTGGGGATTATTGTGTTGCGCGTCAAGGAAGCCATGGGCAGTCAGGTCTGCTCGGTTTACCTGCTGGACCCCGAGACCAACCGTTTTGTGCTGATGGCCACCGAGGGCCTGAACAAGCGCTCCATCGGCAAGGTCAGCATGGCGCCCAATGAAGGTCTGGTGGGCCTGGTGGGGACGCGTGAAGAACCCCTGAACCTTGAAAACGCGGCTGATCACCCGCGATACCGCTACTTTGCCGAAACCGGCGAAGAGCGCTACGCCTCGTTCCTCGGCGCACCGATCATTCACCACCGCCGCGTTGTCGGCGTGTTGGTCATCCAGCAAAAAGAGCGCCGCCAGTTCGATGAAGGCGAAGAAGCCTTCCTCGTGACCATGAGCGCGCAGCTTGCCGGGGTTATTGCCCATGCCGAGGCGACGGGTTCGATTCGCGGCCTGGGCCGCCAGGGCAAGGGTATCCAGGAGGCCAAGTTCGTCGGCGTGCCGGGTTCGCCTGGTGCTGCGGTGGGTACGGCGGTGGTCATGCTGCCACCGGCCGACCTCGATGTAGTGCCGGACAAGACCGTCAACGATATCGACGCTGAAATCAAACTGTTCAAGACCGCCCTCGAAGGCGTGCGCGCCGACATGCGTAACCTGTCGACCAAGCTGGCCACCCAGTTGCGGCCTGAAGAGCGTGCGCTGTTCGACGTGTACCAGATGATGCTCGACGACGCGTCACTGGGTAACGAAGTCAAAACCGTGATCAAGACCGGCCAGTGGGCCCAAGGCGCGTTGCGCCAAGTGGTCACTGATCACGTCAACCGTTTCGAATTGATGGACGACGCCTACCTGCGTGAGCGTGCCTCGGACGTACGCGACCTTGGTCGCCGTTTGCTGGCCTACCTGCAGGAAGACCGCACCACCAACCTGGTCTACCCCGACAACACCATCCTGATCAGCGAAGAGCTGACCGCCACCATGCTCGGCGAAGTGCCGGAAGGCAAACTGGTGGGCCTGGTCTCGGTACTGGGTTCGGGCAACTCCCACGTCGCGATCCTGGCCCGGGCCATGGGCATCCCGACGGTGATGGGCCTGGTGGACCTGCCGTATTCGAAGGTCGACGGCATTGACATGATCGTCGATGGCCACCGTGGCGAAGTCTTCACCAACCCTAGCGAGCTGATGCGCAAGCAATACGCCGAGGTTGTGGAAGAAGAGAAACAACTGGCGCTGGGCCTGGATTCGTTGCGCGAACTGCCGTGCGTGACTCTCGACGGCCACCGCGTGCCGCTGCTGGTCAACACCGGCCTGCTGGCCGATGTGGCCCGCGCGCAACAGCGCGGCGCCGAAGGGGTCGGGTTGTACCGCACCGAAGTGCCGTTCATGATTAACCAACGCTTCCCGAGTGAGAAGGAGCAGCTGGCGATTTATCGCGAGCAACTGTCCGCCTTCCACCCGTTACCGGTGACGATGCGCAGCCTGGACATCGGCGGCGATAAGTCACTGTCCTATTTCCCGATCAAGGAAGACAACCCCTTCCTTGGCTGGCGCGGCATTCGCGTCACCCTCGACCACCCTGAAATTTTCCTCGTACAGACCCGCGCCATGCTCAAGGCCAGTGAAGGTCTGAACAACCTGCGCATTCTGCTGCCGATGATTTCCGGAACCCATGAGCTGGAAGAGGCGCTGCACCTGATTCACCGTGCCTGGGGCGAAGTCCGTGATGAAGGCGCCGACGTACCGATGCCGCCGATTGGCGTAATGATCGAAATCCCGGCGGCGGTGTACCAGGCTAAAGAGCTGGCACGGCAGGTGGACTTCCTCTCGGTCGGCTCCAACGACCTGACCCAGTACCTGCTGGCCGTGGACCGCAACAACCCACGGGTGGCCGACCTCTACGACTACCTGCACCCTGCGGTGCTGCAAGCGCTGCAACATGTGGTGCGCGACGCGCATGCCGAAGGCAAGCCGGTGAGCATCTGCGGTGAGATGGCCGGCGACCCGGCGGCGGCGGTGCTGTTGATGGCGATGGGCTTTGACAGCCTGTCGATGAACGCCACTAACTTGCCGAAGGTGAAGTGGATGCTGCGCCAGGTGAACTTGAGCATGGCCAAGGAGTTGCTGGTCGAGCTGATGACCATCGACAACCCGCAAGTTATCCACAGCTCGCTGCAATTGGCGCTGAAGAACCTCGGGCTGACGCGGATGATTAATCCGGCTTCGGCGAAAACCCTCTAGACCGAGGCGCGGCCATCGCAGGCAAGCCAGCTCCCACAGTTTGGAATGTATTCCGCTGTGGGGGTTGGCTTGCCTGCGATGGCGCCAGTCCAGTCACCGCTAAATGTTGAGTTCGACTTCACCCAGCTGGCCACCCAGCGGCCCAAAACTGCGCTCCACCATCCGCCGCGTCCCGTCGGCATTCACAATCAACGCCGTACTCGCCCGTGTCCCATAACTGGGGCTGGCAATAAATACACTCGACAACAAACTCTCAGTCGCCAACCCCACGCCGGTGTCCGGCAAGTCAGCGAACGGCGCCGTCTGCGGGTCGCTTAAAATCCCCAGCAGCGCTTCCGGTTGCGGGTTCTCCAACAAGTCGCTCAACGCCGCCTTGGCTTTGAGCAATTTGGGCCACGGCGTGTCCAGGCTGGCATTGGATAACCCATAAACCCCGGCTTCCAGCCGCGTGGGCTCGGGCTGATTGGCGTTGTAGTACCACAACTCATCCCGCGTGCCCAGCAACAGGTTAAAACCGGCATATTCAATCGATCGGGCGTTAACGTCGGCTAAATAGTGGTCTATTGGTAGCGATCCGCTGATAAAGCGCGCAACCAACTCGCCGCGAGACTTGCGAGCCGGCGGCTGGTGCGGGTTGCGGATATTGGTCAGGGCGGCAAACCGCCCGTCGGCGTTCACCCCAAGCCAGGTGCCGCCCGCTTCTTGGTCGCGTCCGGCGTAGACCTGCGGCGCATCCGGCCACTGAGCCAGCGGCAGGCTGGGGCGGGCGTAGAACTCATCACGGTTGGCCGCGACGATCAGCGGTTGAGCATGGCCCGGCCGCCAGGCGAAAACAATCAGGCACATCAGGCGATCCCTTTTGTGTTTTTCTTCACTCTACCCACACAACGGCGGGCGTTCCATCGTATCGAAGTTGGGCCGCACGCCTTCCATCCGTTAACATGCAGGGCTGTTCGGAATGTGCGGCCTCTTATTTTGAAATAGCAGCTTAATTTGAAATTGCGGCTGTAACGCAGGCTTAATCGCACACCAGCATGGTCTGGTGCGCCATGACTATTGATTTAACGAGGAGTCGCAATGCTGCCTTACCCGCAGATCAACCCGGTGGCCGTGGCCATCGGTCCGCTGCAAATCCATTGGTACGGGTTGATGTACCTGATCGGCATCGGCGGAGCCTGGCTGCTGGCCTCCCGGCGCCTGAACCGTTTCGACCCGACCTGGACCAAGGAGAAGCTCTCCGACATGGTGTTTTGGATGTCGATGGGGGTAATCGTCGGCGGGCGCCTCGGGTATGTGCTGTTCTATGATCTGCCGGCCTATATCGCCAACCCGACGCTGATCTTCGAGGTGTGGAAGGGCGGCATGGCGTTCCACGGTGGGTTTGTCGGCGTGATGATCGCCGCCTGGTGGTTCGGCCGCCGCAACGGCAAGTCGTTTTTCCAACTGATGGACTTCGTTGCGCCGTTCGTGCCGATCGGCCTGGGTGCCGGGCGCATCGGTAACTTCATCAACGCCGAGTTGTGGGGCAAGCGGACCGACGTGCCGTGGGCCATGGTGTTCCCGCCGTTCAGCGACCCGGCGCAATTGCCGCGCCATCCGTCACAGCTCTACCAGTTCGCCTTGGAAGGTGTGGCACTGTTCCTGATTCTGTACATCTTCTCGCGCAAGCCACGCCCAACCATGGCGGTGTCGGGCATGTTCGCGCTGTTCTACGGGATCTTCCGCTTTATCGTCGAGTTCGTCCGCGTGCCGGATGCACAGCTGGGCTACCTGGCGTGGGGCTGGTTGACCATGGGGCAGATCCTCAGCATGCCGATGATTCTGGCGGGTATGGGCCTGCTGTGGTGGGCTTACAATCGCCCGCAGCCGATTAAGAACGCCACGCTTTAAATTCGAATGCCGAGGCTTTTGCGTAGCCTCGGCTTCAACGATACGGGTACTTACATGAAGCAATATCTCGAACTACTGAACGACGTCGTGACCAATGGATTGACCAAAGGCGATCGCACCGGCACCGGCACCAAAGCTGTGTTTGCCCGTCAGTATCGGCATAACTTGGCCGACGGCTTCCCGCTGCTGACCACCAAGAAGCTTCATTTCAAAAGCATCGCCAACGAATTGATCTGGATGTTGAGCGGCAATACCAACATCAAGTGGCTGAACGAAAACGGCGTGAAAATCTGGGACGAATGGGCCACCGAAGACGGCGACCTTGGCCCGGTGTACGGCGAGCAGTGGACCGCCTGGCCGACCAAGGAGGGTGGCAAGATCAATCAGATCGACTACATGGTCGATACGCTGAAGAACAACCCTAACAGCCGTCGCATCCTGTTCCACGGCTGGAACGTCGAATACCTGCCGGACGAAACCAAGAGCCCCCAGGAAAACGCGCGTAACGGCAAGCAAGCCCTGCCGCCGTGCCACCTGCTGTACCAAGCGTTTGTGCATGACGGTCACCTGTCGATGCAGTTATACATCCGCAGCTCCGACGTATTTCTCGGCCTGCCATACAATACCGCCGCGCTGGCCTTGCTGACTCACATGCTGGCGCAGCAATGCGACCTGATCCCGCACGAGATCATCGTCACCACCGGCGACACCCATGCCTATAGCAACCATATGGAACAGATCCGTACGCAGCTGGCGCGCACGCCGAAGAAGCTGCCGGAACTGGTGATCAAGCGTAAGCCAGCGTCGATTTACGACTATAAGTTCGAAGATTTCGAGATTGTGGGCTACGACGCCGACCCGAGCATCAAGGCTGACGTCGCTATTTAAGGATCGCCTCGGTGCAACTGTGGGAGCGGGCAAGCCCGCTCCCACATTTGGATTGGGTTACCAAGCTGAGTCAGTGCCCGTGGCTCCTGCCCACATGCGAAGGCTCAGCCTCGCTGGCCGCCACACTCCCGCTGACTTCCAGCCGCTGCAAAATTCCGCATTGATCCAGGTCTGGCCCACCGCCGCAGCGTTGGCGCAGGTCGAGTAATTGTTCCTGCAAGGCCAGCAGCCCATCGATCCGCGCTTTCACGTGGTGGATATGCTCATCAATCAACGCATTCACGCTTTCGCATTGGTCCTGAGGGCTGTCGCGTAGCCCGAGCAGGCTGCGGATTTCTTCCAGGGTCATGTCGAGACTGCGGCAATTGCGGATAAAGATCAGCCGCTCGGTGTGCGCCTGGGTGTACACGCGGTAATTGGCGTCAGTGCGCGCTGGGGGCGGCAGCAGGCCTTCCTTCTCGTAATAACGGATAGTTTCCACCTGACAGTCGGTCAGTTTGGCCAATTCGCCGATCTTCATCGCAGCAATCTCCAAATGGGTGCTTGACCCTATAGTGGCTACAGGGTCTTTACTTGGCAACAGGCACCTTAACGGACGCGACAGAATGAGCGATTCCATCCACACCCCCAAAAAGCATGATCACAAGCACGATCATGGTCATGACCATAGCCACGATCACGGCGCCAAGCTGGCGCCGGTCAAACAGCACGACCATGCCAGCCATGGCGACGCTTGCTGTTCCAGCAAGGCAGCGCCTGCCGTGGTCACGTTGAGCGAAGCGCCGACGGCTGGCTCGCGCTTGAGCACCTTCCGCATCGAAGCGATGGATTGCCCCACGGAGCAAACGTTGATCCAGAGCAAGCTGGGTAAGCTTGCCGGTGTGCAGAAGCTGGAATTCAACCTGATCAACCGCATCCTCGGCGTCACCCATGATCTGCCGAGCACGGCGCCGATCATTGACGCCATCAAATCCATCGGCATGCAGGCCGAACCCATCGAAGAGGGTGTCCCGGCCGCCGCGACGCCCGTCAAGAAGCACTGGTGGCCGCTTGCCGTATCCGGCGTGGGTGCTTTGGGCGCAGAAGTGCTGCATTTCACCGGTATAGCGCCGACGTGGGTGATTGCGCTGGTGGCGTTGGTGTCGATCCTCAGTGGCGGGCTCACCACCTATAAAAAGGGTTGGATCGCACTCAAAAACCTCAACCTGAATATCAATGCACTGATGAGCATCGCTGTTACCGGCGCGATCCTGATTGGCCAATGGCCCGAAGCGGCGATGGTGATGTTCCTGTTCACCGTGGCTGAGTTGATCGAAGCCAAGTCTCTGGACCGTGCGCGCAACGCAATCAGCGGCTTGATGCAAATGGCGCCGGAACAGGCCACGGTACAGCAAGCTGACGGCAACTGGGTCGAAAAAGAAGTTAAAAGCATCGTGCTTGGCGACATCGTGCGGGTTAAGCCAGGTGAGCGCATCGGCCTGGACGGTGAGGTCACTGCTGGGCAATCCACTATTGACCAGGCACCGATCACCGGTGAAAGCCTGCCGATTGAAAAGGGCCTGGGCGACAAAGTCTTCGCCGGCACCATCAACCAGGCCGGTTCCCTGGAATACAAAGTCACCGCAGCGGCGAACAATTCAACTCTGGCGCGCATCATTCACGCCGTGGAACAGGCCCAAGGCGCACGGGCGCCGACCCAGCGGTTTGTCGACAGTTTCTCGAAAATATATACGCCTGCCGTGTTCCTGTTTGCCCTCGGTGTTGCAGTCGTTCCGCCATTGTTCATGGCGGGCGTCTGGTTCGACTGGATCTATCGCGCCCTGGTGCTGCTGGTAGTCGCTTGCCCTTGCGCATTGGTGATTTCCACCCCAGTGACCATCGTCAGCGGCTTGGCCGCCGCAGCACGCAAAGGCATCCTGATCAAAGGCGGCGTTTACCTCGAGGGCGGTTATAAACTCGATTATTTAGCTCTCGACAAGACCGGCACCATTACCCACGGCAAACCGGTACAAACCGACTACCTGGCGCTGTTCCCCAACATCGAGGACAGCGCACCGGCGCTGGCCGCCAGTTTGGCCGGGCGCTCCGACCACCCGGTTTCGCTGGCTATCGCCAATGCGGCTGTGGATAAAAACCTGCCGAATCACGTTGTGGATAACTTCGAGGCCTTGGCCGGTCGCGGTGTGCGCGGTGATATCAACGGCGAAACCTACCACTTGGGCAATCACCGCCTGGTGGAAGACCTTGGCCTGTGTTCGCCTGAATTGGAAGAAAAGCTGTTCGCCCTGGAAAAACAAGGCAAGTCCGTGGTGTTGCTGCTCGACAAATCCGGCCCGCTGGCCCTGTTCGCCGTGGCCGACACGGTTAAGGACAGCAGCCGAGAAGCCATCCAGCAACTGCACGATCTGGGCATCAAGACCCTTATGCTCACCGGTGACAATACCCACACCGCCAAGGCGATTGCAGCCCAGGTCGGTATCGACCAAGCCCAAGGCGACCTATTGCCCACCGACAAGTTGCAGGCTATCGAAACGCTCTACGGCCAAGGCCATCGCGTGGGCATGGTCGGCGACGGTATCAACGACGCCCCGGCTCTGGCCCGGGCCGAGATTGGTTTTGCCATGGCCGCCGCCGGCACTGACACGGCTATCGAGACCGCCGACGTGGCGTTGATGGACGATGATTTGCGCAAGATCCCGGCTTTCATTCGGCTCTCTCGGCAAACGTCGAGTATCCTCAAGCAGAACATCAGCCTGGCGCTGGTCATCAAGGCGATCTTCCTGGTCGTCACCTTCCTGGGGATGGCCACCATGTGGATGGCGGTGTTCGCCGACATGGGCGTGGCCCTGCTGGTGGTGTTCAATGGCCTGCGCCTGTTGCGCAAATAGAGGAAGAGAGGGTGGTGTGCTGAGTGCCGAATTAAAGGCGTTTTTCATGGTTGCGCGCTTGGGCAGCATTACCCAGGCGGCGAAAAAACTCGGCCTAAGCCAGCCCACGGTCACCACCCAGATTCGCAACCTGGAAAGCCAGTACGGCGTCGAGCTGTTCTATCGTGGTGGCCGCCGCCTTACCGTCAGCGATGACGGCGCGCGCCTGCTGCCGATGGTCAAGACGCTTTTGCAGCAGGAAGCCGATATTGAGTTTTTTCTGCGCAACAACGGCCAGGTCCAGGGCGCTTTACGGATTGCCGCCACGGCACCGTATTACATCCTCGACCTGGTCAAAGCCTTTCGCGAACGCCTGCCTCAAGTGGACGTGTCAGTGGAAATCGGCAACTCCCAGCAGGTGCTCGAAGCGCTGGATGATTACCGTGTCGATGTCGCCGCGTCCTCACAACTGCTGGAAGACCCGCGCCTGATTCGCCGCGTACTCGGCACCGATCCCTTGGTGCTGGCGGTACATCGCAATCACCCTTTGGCCAAGCTTGATCATGTGCCACTCAGTGCGTTGACCGGGCATACCTTGCTGATGCGTGAGGCGGGTTCCACCACGCGGCGGCTGACCGAAGACATGTTGCAGGGCGCCGGTGTGAGCTATGGGCCGCTGCTGGAAATCGGCAGCCGGGAGTCGATCCGCGAAGCGGTGCTGCGCAACATCGGCATCAGCATCATCGCTCGTCAGGAAGTGCCTCATGACCCGCAGTTACACGTGCTGACCATCGAGAACGCGCCGCAGATTCCGGAATATTTGTACTGCCTCAAAGAGCGCAAAGGCGCGCGCCTGCCGGCTGCCTTTCTGGGGTTAGCGCAGGAAATGTCGCCACTCTGAGGTCTGGTAGTGGCCTTTGAATCGCCATTGCAGGCAACTCATCCCTTAAGGCTTACCCAAATCCACCAATACCACTATCACTCCCTTTTGCCTTCCTGCCACACCAGGGACTCATTGCCCACCTAGCATGGCCTTCATCAGTTTGATGAGGTGCCTCCATGAACACAGCCCTGACCCACCCCGGCGCGCCGATGACGGTGCGCGGTATCCAGAAACGCTTCGGTGCCTTTACTGCGCTGGATAACGTGTCCCTGGACGTCGCCGCCGGCGAGCTGGTGTGCCTGCTGGGCCCGTCCGGCTGCGGCAAAACCACCTTGCTGCGCTGCATCGCAGGCCTGGAGCGCCAGGACAGCGGTGAGCTTCGCCTCGGCAACCGCGACGTTTCCCTACTGCCGCCGCAGGCGCGGGACTACGGCATTCTGTTCCAGTCTTACGCGCTGTTTCCCAACCTCACTGTCGAAGCGAACATCGGCTACGGCCTCACCGGCAGTGGCCGCGATGAAGTGCGCAAGCGCGTCGGCCAGATGCTCGAACTGGTCGGCCTGCTCGGCAGCGAGAAGAAATTCCCCGGCCAACTCTCCGGTGGCCAACAACAGCGCGTCGCCCTGGCTCGCGCCTTGGCACCGGCACCTTCGCTGTTACTGCTCGACGAGCCGATGTCGGCGCTCGACGCCCGCGTGCGCGAGCACCTGTGCACCGAGCTACGCCAACTGCAGCGGCGCTTGGGCATCACCACACTGATGGTCACGCACAACCAGGATGAGGCCATGTTGATGGCCGACCGTATTGCCGTAATGAACAACGGCAAGGTCGAGCAATACGCCACGCCCCAGGAAATCTACGACCGCCCGGCCACGCCGTTTGTGGCGGAGTTTGTCGGCCAGGGCAACTGGCTGCCATTCAGCCGCAACAGCGCAAGCCATGCCCAGGTCGGCGGGATGAACATGCGCCTGGCCGACGATGCTGGCTTGGCCAAGTCCGGGCGCTTGTTCTGCCGTCCGGAAGCGATCAGCGTCAACCCGCCGGTGCATGAGGAAAACCTATTCCCGGCCAAAATCAGCGAGATCACCTTTCTCGGCAACCGCTGCCGCATGCGCTTTGAACTGGAGCAACTGCCCGGCCACCCACTGCTGGCCGAATTGGCGCCGGAAGCTATGCCACGCCTGGGAGCTCAGGATATTTGGGTCGCCTTGCCGCCGCGCAGCCTCCAGGTGTTTGCCTGAGATGGCGGCTGAAATGACGCTGCCGATACCGCGCCAGGCTTCCCGAGCCGAAACAGGTGATCGTATTTTTGTGCTCGGCGGCAAACTGCTGTGGCTGTTGCTGCTGGGTGTCGCTGTATTGCTGCCGTTGCTGGCGATCTTCTGGCGTGGCTTCAGCAGCGATGCCGGGCAGGGCGGTGGCTGGGTCGCGGCGCGGGAGCTGGTGACCAGCGCCAACTTCCACTGGCTGCTGGGCAATAGCCTGAAAGTCTCCTTCAGCGTGGCGGCCATCGTCGTACCGCTGGCCTATCTGTTTGCCTACGCCCTGCAGCGCACGCTGATTCCCGGCAAGGCGATCTGGCGCGGCCTGTCACTGTTGCCATTGATGGCGCCGTCGATGCTGCCGGGCATTGCGCTGGTGTACTTGTTTGGCAACCAAGGAATGTTGCGCGGGCTGCTCTCCGACAACATCTACGGCTTCTGGGGCATTGTGCTCGGTGAAGTGATCTACACCTTCCCACACGCGTTGATGATTTTGCTGTCGGCACTGTCGCTGGCGGACGCGCGTTTGTTCGATGCCGCATCGAGCATGGGCGCGAGCCCTGCGCGGGCGTTTCGCAGCATCACCTGGCCGGCCACGCGCCAGGCGGTGTTCGCGGCGTTTTGCCTGGTGTTCACCCTGACCATCACTGACTTCGGCGTGCCCGTGGTGGTCGGCGGCGACTATCAGGTGCTGGCGCTGGAGGCCTACAAGGCGGTGGTCGGCCAGCAACAATTTGGTCGCGGCGCATTGATCGGCATGGTGTTGCTGCTGCCTGCGCTGTTCAGCTTTGGCGTCGATGCCTGGTTGCGCCGTCGGCATGGCGACTCCATGAGCGGCCGCGCTCAAGTGTTCCAGCCGGCGCCGTCGCGGCTGCGTGATGCTTGCTACCTGGCCATTGTGCTGCTGATCTGCGCCGTGTTGCTGCTGGTGTTCGGCATGGCGGTGTATTCCTCGCTGGTGAAGTTCTGGCCGTACAACCTGTCATTGTCGCTGAACCATTACCAATTCGAAGACACCGCAGGCGGCGGTTGGCTGGCCTATCGCAACAGCCTGACGATGGCGCTGTGCACGGCGCTGATCGGCAGCGTGTTGATCTTCACCGGCGCCTACCTGATGGAAAAGACCAAGAGCCAGAAAGGCCTGAACCTGGCATTGCGCATGCTCAGTTTTGTGCCGATGGCCGTACCGGGCCTGGTGCTGGGCCTGGGCTACGTGTTCTTTTTTAACCTTAACGGCAACCCGCTGCACGTGTTCTACGGGACCATGACCCTGTTAGTGGTGTGCACCATTGCTCACTATTTGACCACTGCACAGATGACCGCCACCACAGCCTTGCGCCAGCTTGACAGTGAGTTCGAAGCCGCTGCGCTGTCTCTCAAGGCGCCGCTGTACCGCCACTATCTGCGCGTCACCGTGCCGATCTGCCTGCCGGCGCTGCTGGACATCGTGCGCTACCTGTTCGTGTCGGGGATGACCACCGTGTCCGCCGCGATCTTCCTCTACAGCCCCGACACCATCCTCGCCGCCGTCGCCGTGTTGAACATGGACGATGCTGGCAACGTGGGCGGCGCTGCGGCCATGTCGACCCTGATTCTGTTCACCTCAGTCAGCGTCTCGCTGCTGCTGGCGTGGGCTTCTCGTGGCGCGTTGCGCCGCTCCCAAGCCTGGCGCCAGATTGCGCCCGGCCAATAAACATCCCTGAAGGAGGTGCTCCATGTTCAAGCCCCTGGCGCTGGTCGCTGCCGTACTCACCGCATTCAGCCTGAATGCCTTCGCCAAGACCGAGCTGACCGTGTACACGGCCCTCGAAGCGGAGCAATTGAAGACCTATAAACAGGCCTTCGAAAAGGCTAACCCTGATATTGATATCAAATGGGTGCGCGACTCCACCGGCATCATCACCGCTAAGCTTTTGGCCGAGAAAGACCGCCCGCACGCCGACGTCGTGTGGGGCCTGGCGGCCTCTAGCCTGGCGATCCTCGATCAGCAAGGGATGCTGGATAACTACGCGCCCAAGAATCTGGACAAGATCGGCAAGCATTACCGCGACGTCGCCAACCCACCGGCGTGGGTTGGCATGGATGTGTGGGCCGCGACCATTTGCTTCAACACCGTCGAAGCCGAGAAACAAGGCTTGAGCAAACCGGTGAGCTGGCAAGACCTGACCAAGCCTGAGTACAAGGGCAAGATCGTGATGCCTAACCCGGCCTCATCCGGCACCGGTTTCCTGGATGTCAGTGCCTGGTTGCAAACCTTCGGTGAGAAGCAGGGCTGGCAGTACATGGACGACCTGCACCAGAACATCGGCCAGTACGTTCACTCCGGCTCCAAGCCTTGCAAACTGGCGGCTTCCGGTGAGTTCCCGATTGGTATTTCCTTTGAATACCCGGCCGTGCAGCTGAAGCGCCAGGGCGCACCGTTGGACATCATCCTGCCGAAAGAAGGCCTGGGCTGGGACATCGAAGCCACCGCCGTGATCAAGGGCACGCCCCATGCGGATGCGGCGAAAAAACTTGCTGACTTCTCCGCCAGTGCAGCAGCGATGGACCTGTACAAAGAAAACTTCGCTGTGCTCGCCCAGCCGGGTATTGCCAAGCCGCAGACTGAGCTGCCAGCCGATTACGAGCAGCGCTTGATCAAGAACGACTTTGCCTGGGCGTCGAAAAACCGCGACAGCATCCTGACCGAATGGCGCAAGCGCTATGACGGGAAGTCGGAGAAGGTTGCCGGTCAGTAATTTTTCGGTTTGGGCGGATGGCCTCTTCGCGAGCAAGCCCGCTGCCACATTTGAGGGTGTTCACACATCGAAATGTGGCAGCGGGCTTGCTCCCGATAGCGGTCTCGACTTCAGGACATCACTCCATGACACACCACAGCGATCTGCTGATTATCGGCGCCGGCATCCTCGGCCTATCCCACGCCTATGCGGCCGCCCGGCGAGGCCTCAAAGTCAAGGTGTTCGAGCGTAGCGCCACGCCGCTGGGCGCCTCGGTGCGCAACTTCGGGCAGGCATTGGTCACTGGCCAGCCGCCGGGGCCGATGCTCGACCTGGCCCAGGAAAGCCGCGATATCTGGGGGCATTGGGCACAGGTGGCCGGGCTGCAACTCAAGTGTAATGGCTCGTACCTGTTTGCGCGTACCGAGGCGGAGGAACATCTGCTGGAGGCCTTCTGCGCCGGTCGCGCACGCGCACACGGCTACAACGTCGAGCTGCTGCAAGGTGCGGCGATGCAGGATTTATATGGCGGCCAGTTTCGCCATCACCGCGCAGCGTTGCACGGCAAGGATGATCGACAGCTCTATTCACGCGAAGCGATCCCGACGCTGATCAACTACCTGAGCCAGGAGCTGAACGTCGAGTTTCACTTTTCCACCCTGGTACGCGACGTTGAACCGGGCCATTTGCATAGCACGGCGGGCAGCTTTCGCGCCGAGCAGATCATTGTCTGCTCCGGCCATGACTACCAAACCCTGCTGGCCGAAGCGATCAGCGAACTCAACCCGAGTATCTGCCGCCTGCAAATGCTGCGCGCGCGGCCTGCAATCGGCCTGAGCCTGCAACACGCGTTGCTCACGGGGCTGAGTTGCGTGCACTACGGTGCTTTCGCCGACCTGCCGGAAGCGGCGCCGGTGCAGGCGCAGATCCTGCGCGATGCGCCGCATCTGCAGGCGCATGGGATTCACCTGCTGATCAGCCCTACGCCTCATGGCGAACTGATCATCGGCGATTCCCATGACTATGGCAGCGACGCCTCGCCGTTCAACGCCGAACAGATTGATGACTGGCTGATCGAACTGGCGGAGCAGACGCTGGGTTGCAGGATCCAAGTGGTGGAGCGCTGGCAGGGCGTTTACGGTTCACGCGGCCCGGCACCGTTTTCATTCCTGCGCGCGGCGCCGGGCGTGAGCGCGGCATTGATGCACAGCGGCGTAGGCATGAGTGTGGGGCCGGCAATGGCCGAACGAAATATCACTGCATTGTGGGGCGCGGCGTCATGAACGAAGAGCAGGTGATTGCCGAAATATTCGCTTTGTACGAGCAGCACGGCACGGCCGATTACATCGGCGAGCCGTTGTCGCAGCTCGAACATATGTCCCAGGCCGCGCAGTTGGCGGTGGCGGAAGGCTTTGATGATGAAGTGGTCCTGGCGGCGTTTTTCCACGACATCGGCCACCTCTGCGGCCAGGGCGGCGAGAACATGGCCGGTTATGGCGTGGTCAGCCATGAGCGCCTGGGCGCGGACTATTTACGTCGCGCGGGCTTCAGTGAACGCATGGCCAAACTGGTGGAGTATCACGTGCAAGCCAAGCGCTACCTGACCTTCACCCAGCCGGACTATTACGCCCGCCTGAGCCAGGCCAGCCGCCACACCCTGGGTTACCAGGGTGGCGTGATGACGGCCGAAGAAGCTCACGCCTTCGAGCAAGACCCGCTCTGCGAGGTCAGCCTGCGCATGCGTCACTGGGATGAGCAGGCCAAGGACATGCACGTGCCGGTGTTGGACCTTGAACCGTTGAAAGCAATGGCACATCGTCTGCTCATAGCCGGTAGCGTGAATTCATACACGCAGCCCGGAAGCAGCGGCTAGCAAGGTTTTCGTCTGGCTTATTACTCTAATGCGACTTCAGCCACGCAAGAGAGTATGTGATGCGTTACTTGAAAGCGACCGCCCAGGATCGCAGCGGTAATGGGAGGGCCGATATGGTCGTCCTGCAGATTTTTGAGCTGGCTCCCAGCGAACCTGACGAAATGATTCATGAAGCGGTGGCCATCGACATCACCGCTGACGGTGCCGCCGATATTCTGCTGCCAGGAGATATCAATCGCGACGGCTGTAAATCGGCGGAAGATAAGGCGCTGCTAAAGCGTTTTACCGACACTTACCTGAAGCTGAACTGGTTCAATTGTGGCGACACCTGGGGGAGGTATATGACGATACGCGTCATACACACCGCCAAGAGCGGTGCGCCCAATGCGATTCAACTCAGCTTTTATGAATGCAGCGCGTCACGCGGCAAGCGCACTCTGGTCTACACCGCATCAGGCTATGACGGCGATAGCGATGGGGTGTTTGAGTCATTCACGAACAGCGACCTTGACCGCAACGGCATCGCCGACCACAGCGACAAGGCGGCCATCAAAGCCCTGTGCAATGTCTTCCTGGCGCTTGTTCAAGAGGGGGCGGCTTGGCGTCATTAAGCTCACGCGTTGATGAGTTGCCAATTCCTACCGCCTTGGCAGAAGTCGTACGCTAGTGGGCCAATAGGGCTTCAATTAGCGTAGGGGTCTGTTCTTTAAATGAGAGACCCCATGCGCTATTTAAAAGCTACCGCCCAGGACCGCAGCGGCAATGGTATGGCCGACACGGTCATTCTGCATTTTTATGAGCGCCACTCCGCCGGCGTTGACGAGTTAGTTCATGAAGCTGTGGCAGTGGATATGGATGCCGATGAGGTCGTGGACTTTCAGTTCGCCGGTGACATCAACGGTGACGGCAAAAGTGATGTCCTTGATAGCTGGTTGCTCAAGGCGTTTGCCAATACGTTCTTGAAACTGAACTGGTTTAACGAGGGCGAGCGTTGGCGGCGCACGCTGGCCATCGTCGCGATTCAGAATGAGGCAAAAGACCCTCCCAGCGGCGTGCAGTTGAATTTCCTGGACCGCCGCAGCCCGCTGCGCAAACCCATCCTGGCCTACCAGGCCGCTGGCGCCGATGCCGACGATAACGGCGTATTGGAGTCATTCAGCGCTACCGATGTAGACCGAAACGGTGTCGCTGACAAAACCGACAAAGCGCTAATCCGATCCATGTGCAACACCTTTCTCGCGCTCAAATGGTATGACCAGGCTCGTCCGAGTTTGAGTGAGCACAAACCAGGAGTAGACCAATGCGTTATTTAAAGATTTTTGCCCAGGACCGAACAGGGGCTGGTCAGGCGGATACTGTGTTGCTTCAGTTCTACCAGAGCACCCCTGGTATTCAGGACAGCTTGATCAGTCACGCGGTGGCCTACGACTTCCCGACTGATGGGAAAATCGACTACTGCAGAGGGGATGTGACGAATGATGGTCGGGAAACCCGGCTCGATAAAGTGTTGCTGGACAAGTTTGCCGCTGCCTATTTGAAGCTCAACTGGTTTAGCCCCGGGACTTCATCAAAACGCTACATGAAGATTTTTTCCGAAGACTTCTACAAGGACGGCACACCCGACACCGTGCGTCTGCACGTGCAGGAAGGGACGGGGGTTATTAACCCGCACACGCTGGTCGCCTGGAATGCCGCTTATGATTTTGATAACGACGGAATGCTCGAATGGAACATTCATTTTGATATCAACCATGATGGCGTGATCGACGACGTTGACCAGCGTTTGGTCCAGCAGTTGGCTGAGCTCTATCTGCTGTTCAATTGGCACGAGCCTGAAGCCTTTGAGGTCAAGGTCGTGGATATCCCGGCCTCGTGAACGGTGAATGTTCGCCTGTCGTCGTTTCTTACTTGATGCGGCGCCAGTAGTACCTGTGATCAGGCCCTGGACAGCACTATGTTTGGGGCCTGGTTTTTTATTGAGGCAGTACCTATGCGTTATTTGAAAGTGGTCGTGCAAGATCGTAGGCAAGACGGCCAGGCAGACACTGTGAAGCTTAACTTTTTTCAACGAGACCCGGATCTACCCGACGAATTGGTACACGAAGCCGTGGCGTTGGACAGCACGGCCGATGGCGCGGTGGACTTTCAGTCGACCGGGGATATTGACTTTGACGGGGCGTCGACCCTCAAGGATCGACGGTTGCTCAAGACCTTTGCCAACCATGCACTGAAAATCAGTTGGTTGAATAAAGGTGAGACGGCGGGCCGCTCAGTCAACTTGTATGTCAGTCGTTATGACGAACTTGGCGTAGCGTTGGAGGTGCGGTCGGACTTTTATCAGCGCCACACCAAGGTGGCGCGAGAGACTCTGGTATATACCACGACGGTATGTGATCGAAATGCTGACGGTATTTTGGATCCGCTTGGATACGATGATCAGTTCGAATTGTTCGATACCGTGGATCAACAAACCATCCACGCCATGAGCAAGTTGTACCTGAAGTTCAACTGGCACTAAGCATCAATCATCCTTGAGTTCCTGCGCCAGCGTTTGAATCTGCTCCTGGCGTTCGGTCTGGCTCAGCTTCGGCTGCGGGTTCAGGGACGACCATTGCGGATAGGCGCGGGCCTTGTTCAACGCATCGGGCAGCTTGCCTTCACGCCAGGTTTTGTCCTGAGGCGTGTCGACTTTGATGCTGTGCATCGCCGCATGCCCGCGTAGGTTGAGGGCCTTGAGCAATTGGCGTTGGCGCAGGGCGAGCAGGCGCAACACGCTGTCGTCCACGGTCAGCTCGCGGTGGCCCTTGAGCTTGCCCAACAGGCGGCTGCCATAGCTGCGCGCGGTTTGCAGCGCACCACCGGCAATCGCACCGGCAATCGCGGCAGCGCCGAGGGTCAGGCCGCCGACCAGCAAGTCCACACCGGCGCCGGCCGCTGCGCCTGCAGCAATGCCGCCACCGACGCGCACGCCGAGTTGCTTGAGGGTTTGCGGGTTGAACAGGTCATCGCCCCAGCGGCCATCCAACAGCGGCAAGTCGCTGGCGGCGGCATCCTGTGAGCGAAAGCCGAACAGTTTGAGCAGGGCATCCACGCATTTTTGCTCGCGTTGGCGTACGGCTTTGCGCAAGTCGCTGATGGCTTGTTGTTCATCTTCGGTGACCACGCTGCGTCGGCATGCGGCGCAGTCGATCAACAGTTCGGCGATTAACCGCGCGGCGCTTTGCTGGCGTGCCTGGCGTTGGGCCTCCTGGTCAAGAATCAAGCGCTCCAACTGCGGCCGCGCATTCTCCAGCAGCAGGGCCAGGCTTTCATACAGGCGGCGCTCACCGTCTTGCGGCGGCGCCACGCTGTCGAAGCGCACCAGCGCGTGCAAGCCTAGGCGGGCCAAGGCTTCGCGCCAGTCCGGCTCGCGGTGGTCGCGGCTGCTGACGAAGTTAAGCACCGGCAACAACGGCTTGCCGCAACTGGCGAGCACTTGCAGCTCGTCGCGGTACTTGGCGAGCACCGGCTCGCGGGCGTCGATCACATACAGGCCGGCGTCGGAGGTCAGTAACTGGCGCAGTACCTTGGCCTCCTGTTCGAAACGCTGGCGCGCCTCGCTGCCTTCCAGGAACCGCGCTAAGCGTGCGGGGCCGTCCAGGCGTTCGCCGGGGCGGTCCAGACGCTCCAGGTAATCAAGCAGGGCGATGGCGTCTTCCAGGCCGGGCGTGTCGTACAGCTCCAGCAAGGCTTCGCCATCGACCGATAAGCGTGCCCCCTCGACATGCCGCGTAGTGCTGGGGCGATGGGACACTTCGCCGAAACCGACATCCCGCGTCAGCGTACGCAGCAGTGAAGTCTTGCCGACATTGGTATGGCCGACCACGGCGAGTTTCAGCGGTTTAGTCATGACCGGTCTCCAGCCACGTGAGCGGCGCGCAATCGGCGAAAGGCAATTCAAGCTGTTGCAGCGCAGCGTGCCAATCGCCTAGGCGTTCGGCGTCCAGCGCCTGGCCGGATGGCGCTTGTAGCAGCCATACGCGGGTTACCGTGGCGCTGCGTGCCAGCTCGGCGATCAACGCCAAGCTGCCGCGATCCGGCGAGCGGCGCGGGTCGCAGGCGATGGCCAGTCGCGCAGGCGGGAAGCGCGTGAGCTGTTCCAGCAGCTTGTTGCGCGATTCGCGGCTGTCGAGGATGCCAGCGTTTTTAACGCCGGCTGGCAGCCTGGGTGGCCAAGCGTGCTGGTCGTCCAGTTCGATAGCCACCAGCAGGGCGCCGTCGCTTTCCAATTCGCTGACACCGCCGTTGACGTGGTGCAGCTGTTCGGGCGCGGCATCGTTGACGCCGAGCCGCTCGCTGCTCGGCATCAGGCGTTCGCGTAACTGGCTGTAGCCGGGCAGGTTGAGGTCCAGGCGCAGGGCGGCACGCCCGCGTTTCCAGCGCCACAGGCACAGCAGCGCGAGCATCAACCGGGGCAGCAGGCCGTAGACCAGTAGCACGCCCACCAGCCAGGCGGCCCAGGCTTGGCGCGCGCTTTCGACATTCAGCGCAGAGTCGCCACTGGCGCGGATCATCTCAACCGTCGGCACGTTGAACCCCAGGAAGGCGGGCAGGCTGCCGAGGGCTTGGGTCACGGCGACAAAGGTGTCTGCACCGAGGATGGTGGTTTCCCACACAAAGCCGTAGCGCCGGGTGGCCAACAGCGTGAGTAGAATCACCATGGCACTGAGCAACGCCAGCAACCACAGGCTGTTGACCATCACGCCCACCGCCCAGCGATTGAGTTTCTGGCGTTGCAGCAACAATAGTAATGCTGGCGCCAACTGGGCGGCCTTGGCATCCCGGGCGAGCTTTTCACTCAGCCACAGCCACAGGCGGCCGAGGCTGGCGCTGTGTTCGCCGGCAAACAGCAGGCCCAGGGCCCAGCTCAGCAGCAGGATCAGGTTCAAGCCGAGCAGACTGCCCAAGGCCCAGAACACGTTAACTGGAACCAAGCCGTTGCCCAGTGCGGCAAACGCCAGTCCGGCGCCACTGATCAACGCGACCACTGCCAACAGCACCAGCGCCAAGCGGGCGCCTTGCAGCCAGCGGGTCAGGGCTATGGTCAAACCGTCGCGTTCGGCCAGGTGCAGGGCGCGTTGCTGGATGCGCGTCGGCAGGTCTCCACCGGCCGTGCGGGCCAGGCGGTTGGCTTCCTGGTCTTCCAGGGGACCTGCGTGTTCTTCACGCAGGCGCACGGTTTCCGTCAGCCAGAGTTTGTGCAGGGGGTTCAGTGCAATCACGCGCCGTCCTGTTGAGCAAGTAAGGTTGGAGCATAACCGCAGACTCGCAGCTCTGGTATTCTCGTCGCCATGAAAAAAACTCTCCCTTTAAGCCTGATCGCAGCCCTCGGTGAAAACCGCGTGATCGGCGTCGACAACAGCATGCCCTGGCATTTGCCGGGGGATTTCAAATATTTCAAGGCCACCACACTCGGCAAGCCGATCATCATGGGGCGCAAGACTTGGGATTCCCTGGGCCGACCGTTGCCGGGGCGCCTGAACCTAGTGGTTAGCCGTCAGACCGATTTGGTGCTGGAAGGTGCACAAGTGTTTCCGTCACTCGATGCGGCGGTCGAAAGGGCTGAGGCCTGGGCGCTGGAGCAGGGCGTGGATGAACTGATGCTGATCGGCGGTGCGCAGTTGTATGCGCAGGGGCTGCAGCAGGCGGATCGCCTGTATTTGACGCGGGTCGCGTTGAGCCCGGAAGGCGATGCGTGGTTTCCCGAGTTTGATACGCAGCAGTGGAAGCTGGTTTCAAACCTGGAGAATCCAGCTGAAGGTGACAAGCCGGCGTATAACTTCGAAGTCTGGGAAAAAGCCTAAGAGCAGCGCAGGCAAGCCCGCTCCCACACTTGACCGAGTTTCAACATCATAATGGTCAAAATGTGGGAGCGGGCATGCTTGCGAAGGCGGTCTAACAGGCGCTGCTAAACCTGCGCTATCTCGGCATGCTCATCGGCATTCAACAGCACTTTATCCGTCTGCCCCATGATCTGGCTGGTAATCGCACCCGCCGTCATCGAACCGTTCACGTTCAGCGCCGTACGGCCCATGTCGATCAGCGGCTCAACCGAAATCAGCAGCGCCACCAGTGACACCGGCAAGCCCATCGCCGGCAGCACGATCAACGCGGCAAAGGTTGCCCCGCCGCCTACGCCCGCCACACCGGCCGAGCTCAAGGTCACAATCGCCACCAGTGTCGCGATCCACAGTGGGTCCAGCGGGTTGATGCCCACGGTCGGCGCAACCATTACCGCCAGCATGGCCGGGTAGAGACCGGCGCAACCGTTCTGGCCGATAGTTGCGCCAAACGAGGCGGCAAACCCGGCGATGGATTGCGGGATACCCAGGCGACGTGTCTGCGCTTCAATGCTCAGCGGGATGGCGGCTGCGCTGGAGCGGCTGGTAAAGGCAAAGGTCAGCACCGGCCATACCTTGCGCAAGAAGCGCAGCGGGTTGACCCCAGCCAGCGACAGCAGCACGCCGTGCACCACAAACATCAGGCCCAGCGCCAGGTACGACACCACCACAAAACTGCCGAGCTTGATGATGTCTTGCAGGTTGGAGCCGGCGACCACTTTGGTCATCAGCGCCAGCACGCCGTACGGCGTCAGCTTCATCACCAGGCGCACCAGGCGCATCACCCAGGCTTGCAGCGTGTCGATGGCATTCAGCACTTTCTGGCCTTTTTCAACATCGTCCTTGAGCAGTTGCAGCGCGGCAACCCCAAGGAACGCTGCGAAAATCACCACACTGATGATCGACGTCGGCTTGGCGCGCGCCAGGTCGGCGAACGGGTTGGCCGGCACGAATGACAGCAGCAGTTGCGGGATATTCAGGTCGGCAACCTTGCCCGCGTAGTCACTCTGGATCACTTGCAGGCGCGCCATTTCCTGCGTGCCGGCCACCAGGCCTTCGGCGGTGAGGCCGAACAGGTTGGTCAGGCCGATACCGATCAGCGCCGCGATTGCCGTGGTGAACAGTAGCGTGCCGATGGTCAGGAAGCTGATCTTGCCCAGCGACGAGGCATTATGCAGGCGCGCCACGGCACTGAGGATCGAGGCGAACACCAGCGGGATCACGATCATTTGCAGCAACTGCACGTAACCATTGCCGACCAGATCAAACCAACTGATCGAGGCCTTGAGCACCGGGTTACCGTCGCCATAAATAGTGTGCAGCGCCGCGCCAAACAACACGCCGAGCACCAGTGCAAACAGGACCTTTTTAGCGAGGCTCCAGTGGGTGCGACGCGTTTGTGCCAGGCCCAGCAACAGGGCCACGAACACCAGTAAGTTGAGAATCAGGGGCAGATTCATTGAAGCTCCGTTGAGAAGGCAGCCAATCGCGTGAGCCTGCGATTGCGAACCGGAAATCCTATCAGCTTGAAATATATTGATTTAATACCAATATGGAATGGTGACTGTCGTTTTTGGAATAAGCATTTGGCGCTTAGGCACATGCCCTTGGCGCAATCACGACGCCAGCGGTCGCGCTCGGGCGATAACTGTCACACAGATTTGTTAGCGTCGATGTCTTTAACTCAGGGAGAAAACGCTTATGAAGTTCGCGCCAACCTTACTTGCCGCTGCCTTCTGCTTCGGCCTTGTCAGCCAGGCATTTGCCGCCACCGAGTTGAAGCACTGGCCGGCGCCAGCCGCCGAGCAACTGAACAAGATGATCGCCGCCAATGCCAACAAGGGCAACTTCGCGGTGTTCGACATGGACAACACCAGTTACCGCTATGACCTCGAAGAGTCCCTGCTGCCGTACCTTGAGAACAAGGGCCTGATCACCCGCGAGACCATGGACCCTTCGCTCAAACTTATTCCCTTCAAAGACACCGCCGACCACAAAGAAAGTCTATTCAGCTATTACTATCGCCTCTGTGAAGTCGACGACATGGTCTGCTACCCGTGGGTCGCGCAGATTTTCTCCGGTTTCACCCTCAAGGAACTCAAGGGCTACGTCGACGAAATGATGGCGTCGGGCAAGCCGGTGCCGGTCACTTACTACGAAGGTGATGTGGTCAAGAACATGGAGGTCCAGCCACCCAAAATTTTCACCGGCCAGGCTGAGCTCTACAACAAACTGATGGAAAACGGCATTGAGGTCTACGTGATGACCGCCGCGTCCGAGGAACTGGTGCGCATGGTGGCGGCCGATCCGAAGTACGGCTACAACGTCAAACCCCAGAACGTCATCGGCGTGAGCACCTTGCTCAAGGACCGCAAGACCGGCGAGCTGACCACCGCACGCAAACAGATCGCCGCCGGCAAATATGACGAGAAGGCCAACCTCGGCCTGGAGTTGACCCCGTACCTGTGGACGCCGGCGACCTGGATGGCCGGCAAGCACGCGGCGATCCTCACCTATATCGACGAGTGGAAAAAACCGGTGATCGTTGGCGGTGATACACCCACCAGCGACGGCTACATGCTGTTCCACGATGTGGACGTGGCCAAGGGCGGCATTCACCTGTGGATCAACCGCAAAGACAAATACATGACCCAACTCAACGGTATGATGGCCAAGCATGCAGCTGCGCAAGCCAAGGAAGGGTTGCCGGTGACGGCGGACAAGAACTGGGTGATCGTCAAGCCAGACGAGATTCAGTAAGAGCGAGGTGCCTGCTTCGCGAGCAAGCCCGCTCCCACATTCGACCGCATGCTTATGTTGGAACACGGTCAAGTGTGGGAGCGGGCTTGCTCGCGAAGGCGGTGTGTCAGGCAGTACAGATGTTGACTGGCTAACCGCTATCGCAGGCAAGCCAGTTTCCACATGTAATCTTCAGTGATTTGGCGAGTTAGCCAGGCAAAAAAATGCCCCGCACGTGGC
>NZ_VXCW01000030.1:0-14869 GCF_052850675.1 Pseudomonas sp. 1152_12
CCAAATCAGCCGCCTCGACATAAACAAGATCGACAACCCGCTACGCTTCCAAGGCCAATACTTCGACCAAGAAAGCGGGCTGCACTACAACCGCCATCGCTACTACAATCCAGATATTGGTCGTTACCTGACGCCGGACCCGGTGAAGCTGGCGGGTGGCATCAACGCGTACCAGTACGTGCCCAACCCTACGGGATGGGTAGATCCGCTAGGCCTGAACACATGTCCCGGCGCGGATGGATGCAAGCCAGACAGTTCTGTTCAAAATCCGAAAGCAGGGGTTGAACACGGGGAACCCGCTTTACCGCAGCTGACACGCGTAGAGCGACAGGCGAGAATTGATGAGATTGCAGAAAAAAGCGCGCACCGGCGTTTAGAAGAAATTGAAACAGCACATCCAAACGCGCACTTTCTGGAAAAGCATGGGGCACAAACTACGCTGGATTCTCAACATGAAAGGGTGCAAACGGCAAAAAACCCTAGCACAGGGGTAATGGAAAGATACTTAGATGGCAAAAAGAAAGGGGAACCCAAAATACCGAGTGCAGCAACTCGATTCCTCAGTCATAGGGACCAGCTAAATGCGATCTATCGCGCACAACTTATTTTCCGCCGCACCAATCTAGAAACCTCCCGAGAGCCCATGGAAATGGGAAGAATAATTGGAGAAGGCTACAAAAAACAAAACCTTCAATATGGGAAGCAAACGAAAGCCAGAGTAATTCTAGATAAGGATGGAAATCCAATTACCGCGTTCACGGAGTTCTAATATGAAGCGACCACCAAAGCTGTCAATACTCAGAAGCTTACTTTTCACTTATTGCATTGAGAATTACGACGACCCAGACAGAGAATGTTTCATCGTCTCAAAAGACATAAACGATAAAAAAGAACTGTCTGAGCTTTTTGATGGGCTAACTAAGTCAGAGTACTTATCTTATAAGCCAGAGGAGCGTCAATGGTATGTCGACACGCTAAGCCATTTTCTAGATACAGATGAAGATTTCGAATCTGTATTTTATCTTTTTGACACTTATTTTAATGATGAAATCTTTGATAAAAGACAATTTATGAAAGTGCTGCTGGAGTGCCTTAAGCGTTACAACTTAGAAATAACCGAATAAATCGTAAGCTGTGGGCACAACGAGTGTGCTCGTGCTTGGCTGCGAAGCAGCCCCAATAAGGGTCTCGCGTTTAAACAGCCAAAACCGCTTCGAGAGTTCTGGGGCTGCTGCGAGACGATAGAGGCGGCACTCATATAAATGTCTGGTCTGTCAAGCAGAAAATGCCGAATTATTTCTTAAGTGCAAACTAAAAAATGGTACATAAACTGACCAAAAGGCGCGAAAAAAATGAACTATTTTGATGGGTGACTGATAAACGGCTTTAAAAACTCAATATAAAATTCACCGTTCTTTCTGAGGCTGAGCATGATGCGATAGTCGATTGCATCAATGAGACAATGCCTTTCTCAGGGAGCCAAATTGCCTGGAGCACGTTAAAAACAGCATCAACTTTGGACGTCAAACCTCAGACGTGGCCCTATCGTTAGTGACCGAAGAGATCAACAAAGTAACCAACGATAAGCTGTACTTCGTCGGCGACGCATGCTTGAAGGGTTATTCAGTCGATCATGAAGACCTGCGTCAGGCGGTCAAAATCATCTCCGAATTTCCTCAGCACACCTACATCGTGTCGGAACCGAGGACATGGATCGCATGCCTTTAATTTTAGGGCGATATTGACTTCGCAAATATTTGTGAATAAAAACTAATGAGTCAGCGCTCGTTTCGGAAACTGGAATAATACTTCCTCGTGAGTATCTCGCCAACATCTACCGATTAGCCAGCGAGTCTTAGAAAGACGACCTCCAAAAATCCAGTCTTGAAGGCCCATCGAACTGCAGTCGCAAGGCAAACACATACGGTCGTCACCATAAAATTGATTGAGAATATAGAAAGCCACAAAGCGTGTTTAATAGCATCAAGGACGTGGTGGAAGCGTCAAATACAGTTGGACTGGATAGGTTGGATAGGCCAAGACGATGAAAGCTCATACGCTTGAAAGTTTGATCGCTGAGTATTTAGAACAAGTAAAAAAGGCGACTGACTTGCTTGAGTACTCATGTGGTACTAAAAATATTCTCAGACTGTGGCGAATCCAAAAAAAACCGCGGTGCGGTATGGTTATTGGTGATGTCACCTACGAGCTGCACGGAATTGGCTGCTGTGTTTACCTATCCGGAATATGTATCGACTTTGATTATGGCCCTGACGGAAGGGTCGACGGCTTCGACGCATGGCGTCTGTACATATACGCATGTGAGTTGCCGAAAAGACACAAAAAATACACCAGAAAAGAGGCTTTGGATCATGAGTTCAACGAGTACTTGAAACTGGAAAAAAGCCAAAAAAATCCCCGGTTCCATGTCCAATTTGTATTTCATACACCCTTGATAGAGAGATGATGACGGGCCATCCACCGATGTCCACGCTGAGGCGAAACAGTGTTAAAAACTCCACCTCATGGCACACCTTACATCCCTAATATCTCCCACGTATTGGGGCTTTATCTATATACGACCTTCAGGATGCCGTTGGCGAAGAAGTGTGGAAGTACGACCCTGAAGATAAAAAAGACACAGAAACAATCAATGCCCACCGCCGTATCAAATCGACAACCCCTTGAAGTGCTCCTGCAAAAACTCCACACAGGCTCTTAATTTCCCAGAGTAGGCCAAGCGTGTCGGGTACACCGCCCACACGTTGGCACTCTGGGTGTAGTCGTGCAGCACTTGCACCAGCTTGCCCTGTTCCAGCAACGGCTTCACGTCCCACATCGACCGCAGCAATACGCCGCGGCCGTCCAGGGCCCACTGCAGTACGATTTCGCCATTGTTGGAAGACAGCGGCCCGCGCACGCGCACGCTCTCAGGGGCGCCGTCACGCTCCAGGTTCCAGATGCCGAAGGCGTTGTCGCGTTCCTTGATTACCAAGCAGTCGTGTTGTTCCAGGTCGCTCAACTGCTGTGGCGTGCCACGGCGCTTGAGATACGCCGGCGCGGCGCACAGCACTCGGCGGTTGCTCACCAGGCGGCGGCCGATGTGCTGGCCGGGGATGTCATCGCCTACCCGAATCTCGAGGTCGAAGCCTTCGTTGATGATGTCCACCACGCGGTCGAACAGGTCCAGGCGGATTTCCAGGTCCGGGTACTGTTCGGCCAGTAACGACAGGGCCGGTGCTACGTGATTGCGGCCAAAGCCGAAGCTGCTGCACAGGTGCAGATGGCCGCTCGGGCTGTCGTGGGCGTCGGAGAGTTCATCCGCGAGTTGCTGGAAATCTTCGAGGATGCGCACGGCCCAGCGCTGCACCCGGTCACCGTCTTCGGTCAGGGCGATGCGCCGGCTGGTGCGGTGCAACAGGCGGGTGGCCAGGGTGGTTTCGAGGATCTGGATGCGCTTGCTCACATACGCAGGCGACAGCCCCAGCTCATCGGCGGCGGCAGCGAAGCCGGCCTTGCGGATTACGGTGAGAAACACCCGCAGGTCTTCGGGCAGCGGCACGGTATCTTTCTTATGAGTCATCAGAAACAGGCGTGGCGGCATGAGCGGCCAGAATAGCATCGGTGTTTGCTCGCCAGCGATCTTGGCCTGTGCCGCAGCGCGAATGCCGACCGCGGTTGAGGGCGACAGGCGCCATGTTCTCGTGATCGAATTCACCTTCGCGCGCTGCAATCACCAGTGCCGCCGAGGCGTTGCCGATGATGTTGGTCAGCGAGCGACATTCAGCCATAAATCGGTCGACGGCCAGGATCATTACCATCACCACCGAGGCCTGGCAGCCTGCGAGACGGGTGTTTCAGGTCACGCAGCTACGGGGTTCAGGGCAATGGCTTTAGCGAAGAAAGCTCAGGACTTCGCCGAGCAACAATTCAGGGACTTCTTCGGCAATGTAATGGCCGGCCGGCAGGGCTTTGCCACGCACGTCGGTGGCGACTTTTTGCCATTCTTTGAGCGGCTCGAAACAGCGCCCGACGGTGCCTTCGGCGCCCCACATCACCAGCAACGGCAGGTTCAAGTGGTTGCCGGCGTCGATGTCCGCCTGGTCATGCTCAAGGTCGATACCGGCGGCGGCGCGGTAGTCTTCGCAGATGCCGCGCGCAGTGCCCGGCAGTTGCAGGCAGCGCAGGTATTCGGCGAACGCCTCATCGGTGAATGGCTTGAGCCCGGCGCTGCGGCTGCCCATCACGCTGCGCAGGTACAGCTCGGGGTTACTCTCGATCAAGGCTTCCGGCAACGGCGCCGGGCGGATCAGGAAGAACCAGTGCCAGTAGGCGCGGGCGAAGGCTTCGTCGGTCTGGGCGTACATCGACAGGGTCGGTGCGATATCCAGCAACACCATGCGGTTTACCGCTTTTGGATGATCCAGCGCCAGGCGATGTGCAACGCGGGCGCCCCGGTCATGGGCCAGCACCAAAAACGTATCGAAGCCTAAGGTCTGCATCAGCTCGACGCCGTCGCGGGCCATTTCGCGTTTCGAGTAGTTGGCGTGTTGGTCATCGGCTGGCGGCTTGCTGCTGTCGCCATAACCGCGCAGGTCGGCAGCGACCACGGTGAAGTGCTCGGCCAGCTGTTCGGCAACTTTGTGCCAGATGAAGTGGGTTTGCGGGTGCCCGTGCAGCAGGAGCAGACCGGAACCTGTACCGCCTTGACGGTAGCTGATGTTCACGCCATTGACGTGGCACTGGTCTTTTTGAAATCCGGCGAACATGGAATGAGTCCTTGTGATGATTGACTGCATCCTGGAATCACCTGACGTCCTGGGCAAGGGGGAAAGCGTGGAGGGGTTGTTCATGAAATGTGTAGGAGCCTCACTCGGTCAAACAATGAGGGCACCTGTGGGAGCTGGCTTGATCTGCGATAAAGACGGCGCGGTGTTTCAGGAAGACTGCGGTGATGCCATTGCAGCATAGGTATCTACGCAACTCTTTGTGTTGCTCTGAGCTTGTGAGGAGTTTAGGTAGGTTGAGTACATATCCGTTGCTGCGGTAACGGCCGCTTATGGTTTCGCTCTTACAGCGAGTCACTATTTTACAAACGCCTAAAAAAGTAACCAAAAAACGCTTTGCCCCACCACTCGGTGCCTCGTTTAGGCTTGGCATGCCCTTACTCCGGCCATTGTGGTTAACGGGGGCTGTCAGATCAAGATCAAAAGCAGATCAAAAGCAAGAGCACGGCGGCCTAGTAGCCGACCTGAGTGGTTGAAGCAAAAGCAAGGCAAAAGCACAGCAGCACACTCTCTGCTTGATGTACTGAGATCCAACTGTGCGGGCTTGCTCGCCAATGCGGTGGGTCAGTCAACTCACTTGTAGCTGACCCACCGCATTCGCGAGCAAGCCCGCTCCCACATTAGATTGAGTTCAGCCACCAAGATCAGGTCGGCTACTAGGCCGCCGTGCTCTTGCTTTTGATCTTGATCTGAGGCGCCCCGTTAAACCACGCTGGCCGAACGCAGGTATTACGGAGCGGGCCATCGCGGCGGCCCGCTTCGTGATGCTTTGGGGGCTCTGTTCCAAAAGTGACCCGCTGTAAGAGCGGAACCAATATCAGCCATCACCCAAATAACGGATATGTACCCAGCGGCCCCGTGATAACCACAGCACTCAACCGTAAAAAAAGATGTGTAAATACCTACGGCCATCGCAGGCAAGCCAGCTTCTACACAAGCCAGCTCTCACATTGCATATATATTGCTGTTGAGATTTCAGCCTTGCTTGAACATCTCCATGGCTCGCTGACGGATCTGCTCCTCTGTCAGGTCTTCCTTGCGCGTAGCCAGGAACCACAGGTGGCCGAAGGGATCTTTCACACTCGCTGAGCGGTCGCCGTAGAACTGATCCTTTGGCTCGGACACTACGCTGGCGCCTGCTGCAACGGCTTGTTTGAATTGCGCATCCACATCGTTCACATACAGGTGCAGGCCGACACTGGTGTGTTCCGCCGGGTTGCGCAGGGCCATGTCAGCGCAGGGTGAGCCGAGCATGATTGCCGAGTCGCCAATACGCAGCTCGGCATGGCCGACTTTGCCATCGGGCATGTCCAGGCGCATGACCTGTGTGGCGCCGAAGGCTTTCTGGTAGAAGTCGATGGCTTGGGCGGCGTTGTCGATGCCCATATAAGGCGTGACGCTGTGATAACCCTCAGGGATAGGTTTGACGCTCATGTCGTTCTCCTTGATCGTCATTGTGCAGGCAGGAGTTTTCACTATAGGCCACGTATCGCGTGGCCTGCGGTTAGCCGACGAGGTGTTGGCCAGGCAACCGTAATCGGGCTTTTACTTCATTTTTTTCGGTGGGTTCTAACAGCTGCGCGCCCGGCCCGCGCTCACCAAGCTGGTCCCCCTGATTACGCAACGGGCACGCCTCCAGCGACAGGCACCCACACCCGATACATCCACTGAGCTTGTCGCGCAGCAGCATCAACTTGTTGATGCGATCATCCAGGTCCTCGCGCCACAGCGCCGACAACCGTTCCCAGTCTTCAGTGGTGGGCGTGCGCCCATCCGGCAACGTCTGCAACGCCTCGCCAATCGTTGCCAGCGGAATCCCCAAGCGCTGGGCGATTTTGATGACCACCACTCGGCGCAATACATCCCGTGGGTAGCGCCGCTGGTTGCCAGCATTGCGATTGCTCTTGATCAACCCTTTGGCTTCATAGAAGTGCAGAGCCGTGACCGCTACACCACTGCGGGCGGCCAATTGGCCGACGGTAAGTGCTTTGTTGAGCATGAAAAACTCCGAAACAACGCTTGACCTTGACTTAACTAGAGGTTTTACCCTTCGTGGCATCGAATCGCAAGATTCTGCCTACAAAGATAGGAGAGTGTTCATGGTGGTATCAGAGAAAAATCGCAGTTTCACTCAACTGATCGAGTTTCAGATCGAGCCCCAACAACAACTGGCGCTGGTGGCGGCGTTGTCCACCCAAAGCGAGCGCTTGGCCCAGGGCCATGGCGGCTTTATCAATGCGAGTGTGCAAGTCAGCGATGACGGGCGGCGGGTGCTCAGTTACCTGCAATGGCGCTCGCGCGAGGAGGGCGAGGCGGCCTTCAAATGCTTTGAGCACGGCGAGGAAGATTTCTGGACGCTGATCCGCGCCCATCAGGCCACGGCGGTGACCTTTGGTTCGTTCCAGGTGCTGCGTAGTTTTGAGCGCAGCCATGACAATGCGTTGCACTGCCGCCTAAATGGATAAGTGCAGCATGCGCTCGCCCTGTACGTTTTCCCCGGGCCGGCGCTTGTTCACCGCCAACTCACCGATCTTGATCAGGCGCGTGCGCGTGACGTTGCGGCTCAGGCCCAGCAGGTTGGCGGTGTGCACCTGGTTGCAGTGACTGAAGCGGTAGGCGGCGCGCAATAACGCGTCTTCGACCTTTTCATGCAGGGCGCCGGCCTGTTCCTCAAAGAGCTTTTGAAAGGCGCGCGCCAGCAACGCTGCGGCGCTGTTGTCGATGTCGTGCTGGCTGTCGTCCTGGCGCTCGATGCGTAGGTTCGACAGGCGCAGATCATCGCGATCGATCACACCGTTGCGGCAGATCAGCAGGGTGTGGTGGATCACGTTTTCCAACTCGCGAATATTGCCCGGCCAGTTGTAGCTCTTGAGCTTGTGCTCGGCCTCGCGGCTGATGGTGATCGGGCCGTAACCCAAGCGCTGGCTGTAGGCTTCGATGAAGTGCCGGGTCAGCGGCAGAATATCGCCCGGCCGTTCGCGCAGCGGGCTCAGCGCCAGGCTGACGACGTCGAGACGGTAATAGAGGTCTTCGCGAAAATGCCCGGCGTTGATGGCTTTTTCTAGCTGTACGTTGGTGGCGGCCAGTACGCGTACATCAATTGGAATGCTCTTGCGCGAACCCAGGCGCACCACTTCGCGTTCCTGCAACACGCGCAGCAACTTGACCTGGATCGCCATCGGCAGATCGCCGATTTCATCCAGAAACAAGGTGCCGCCGTCCGCCTCTTCGAACCAGCCGGCTTTGGCGCTGAAGGCGCCGGTAAACGCGCCTTTTTCATGGCCGAACAGTTCGGCTTCCACCAGGGATTCAGAGAACGCGCCGCAGTTGACCGCCACGAACGGCCGGTTGCACCGCGCACTCAGATTATGGATGTGGCGCGCCACCAGCTCTTTACCGGTGCCGGTTTCGCCGATGATCAGCACACTGGCTTCGCTGGGCGCCACTTGCTGGATGTGGTCGAGCAGCGTCTGGGATTTGGGATCTTCGAAGACCTGGGCCGTGGCGCGGATCGAGGTCGCGAGGGCGGGCGAGGGCGGTAGGGTTAACAGCTGCATGGGCACCTCTCTTAAGAGTAGAGCGTTGGAATCGGCAGGGTGGTGCAAGGTTTGCGTGGACAGCTTGCGCCACTGGCGATCCAGGCGACGCGAGGCGTGGGTGGACCGCGCTCCTGCGACTTCAAACCGGCGGCTGCACAAATCCAGGCCTTGATGGGTGAGGGCTTGAGGCTCACTGCTGAAACGTGAAGCGGTTGGCCGTCTGGTGTTTTGTTGAATGGCTGTCGCCTGGGCAACCGCTGCGTGGCGAACAGCGTTATCCGATGTGATGCCATTTATAGAGGGTTACGCTTATTCCGTAAATTTACTTATTTGAATATTTATAGATCATAAGTGAATATTAAGTGGTGGCTATTGCAGGTGTCTGAATGGTTGATAGCGACTATCACGGACGATGATTTTTCAGCGTGCCAGGGCGAGAGTAGCCTGTGTTCATTGACTCGAAACCTCCTTCGCAGGGCCCTCACCATGAACCGCTTTTTGGCTGTTTCCTTAGTAGTAGTCAGCTCCATCCTTGCCGGTTGTGCGACACATCCATTACCTGAAGCGCGCCCCTACACTGCAGAAGAAACTAAGCAGCTTGCTTTGGAGGCACTGAGCCGTCGTGGCCTGTCGTTTGACGAATACCAACAGCAACGCGCCGCACTGACCGGTCAGCCACACAAGACCTTCGACTTTGATCACCAAGGCGAAATGAACGCCGAACGCAGCGTGGCCTTGCAAGGTCGTCCGAGTTGAACCGGCGCTCAGCGACAAAAAGCCCGAGGATTCCCTTAAGGAACCTCGGGCTTTTTGTTTGCCATTGGGCGACTTCAGCCTGTTAAGCTGAATTTCAGGAGCGTTCCTACGCACATTTACATAAAGTGGTTCTTCTTTAATGGCATTCGATCGGTTAAACCTGACGACCTCTGTTCCGGTTGATGCCCCTGAGACGCTGCTCTCGGGAATACGCTCTGCGAGTCCTAAACCTCATGAATAAACGTCCTTTGTATTTCGACTACGCCGCCACCACGCCGGTGGATGAGCGGGTCATCCAGGTGATGGTCGAGTGTCTGGGCTTCAATGCCAATTTCGGTAACCCTGCGTCCAGTTCCCATGCGTTCGGCCAAGCGGCCCGGCAAACGGTTGAACAGGCACGGCGCCAGGTCGCCGAGTTGGTCGGGGCCAGCCCTGAGCAGATCGTCTGGACGTCCGGTGCGACTGAATCCAACAACCTTGCGATCAAGGGCGTGGCCCAAGCGCGCGGGGTTGCAGGCGGGCACATCATCACCAGCCAGATCGAACACAAGGCCACGCTGGACACGGCGCGGCAGTTGCAGGAAGCCGGGGTTGCCGTGACCTATCTGGTGCCGGACGCCGACGGGTTGATCAGCGCCACGGCGGTGAGTGAAGCCCTGCGCGAAGACACCTTTCTGGTGTCCCTGATGCTGGTGAATAACGAACTGGGCACCTTGAACGACATCCCCTCCATCGGCGCACGGGTACGTGAACACGGCGCGCTGCTGCACGTGGATGCCGCGCAAGGAGCGGGTAAAGTGGTGATCGACCTGGCTGAATGGCCGGTGGACTTGATGTCGTTTTCCGCGCACAAGCTATATGGCCCCAAGGGCATCGGCGCGCTGTATGTCGGCCCGCGCGCGCAGCAGAAAGTGTTGGCGCAGATGCATGGCGGTGGTCACGAGGGCGGTTTGCGCTCGGGTACCTTGGCAACGCATCAGATTGCGGGCATGGGCGCTGCGTTCGCCTTGGCGGCGCAGTCCTTTACGGAGGAAAAAGCCACCATCGGTGCCTTGCGTCAGCGTCTGCTCGAGCAGCTGGAATCGGTGGCCGGTGTGCGTCTTAATGGCAGCGCCACGCAGCGCATTGCGCATACTCTCAGCCTGACGTTCAGCGAAGGTGAATTCAATTCCGCCGCACTGAGCGCGGGCATCGCTTTTTCGGCGACCTCGGCGTGCAACTCGGCGAGCAATGCGCCGTCCCACGTGCTTCTGGCCCTGGGTCATGACGCGCGCAGCGCCAGCCGCACCATTCGCTTGAGTCTGGGCCGGTTTACCACCGAACAGGATATCGACCAGGCTGTGCAACTGATCAAGGCCGCACTCGCCAGTGCACCGGCGTTCTGGGCCGTCTGATTTTTCATTCGCAGCACATAACAATTATTAGTGGTTAGCAGGAGACACAATGAGTACTCAGCCTTTGACCCATGGAACGGTTCCCCAGCGCCTGGCGCATACACGTGAACTGATGCGCCGCGAGGGCATCCACGCCTTGCTGGTGCCATCGGCCGACCCGCATTTGTCCGAGTACTTGCCGGGTTACTGGCAGGGGCGGCAATGGTTGTCGGGGTTTCATGGCTCAGTGGGCACTTTGATTGTCACGGCAGACTTCGCTGGCGTCTGGGCCGATAGCCGTTACTGGGAACAGGCGACCAAGGAACTCAAGGGCAGCGGTATCGAACTGGTGAAATTGCAGCCCGGTCAACCCGGCCCGCTGGAGTGGCTGGCCGAGCAAACCCCGGAAGGCGCTGTGGTGGCGGTGGACGGCGCGGTCATGGCCGTGGCCTCGGCGCGGACCTTGGGCGGCAAGTTAGCCGAGCGCGGCGCGCGTTTGCGTACCGATATCGACCTGCTCAATGAAGTCTGGCAAGACCGCCCGACGTTGCCAAACCAGCCGATTTATCAACACCTGCCACCGCAGGCGACCGTCAGTCGTGGCGAGAAACTCGCTACGCTGCGCGCCCGTTTGAAAGAGAAGGGCGCCGATTGGCACTTCATTGCCACCCTGGATGACATCGCCTGGTTGTTCAACCTGCGCGGCGGCGATGTGTCATTCAACCCAGTATTTGTGTCGTTTGCCCTGGTCAATCAGCAGCAGGCCACTTTATTTGTGGCGCTGAGTAAGGTTAACGCCGAGTTGCGCGCGTCGCTTGAGCAGGACGGTGTAACCCTGCGCGACTACAGCGAAGTGGCGGATGCGCTACGTGCCGTGCCTTCGGGCGCGAGCCTGCAAGTCGACCCGGCGCGAGTGACGGCTGGCTTGCTGGAAAACCTGGATGCCGGCGTCAAGCTGATCGAAGGCCTGAACCCGACCACACTGGCCAAATCGCGTAAAAGCCTGGCGGACGCCGAGCACATCCGCCAAGCCATGGAGCAGGACGGCGCAGCGTTGTGCGAATTTTTTGCCTGGCTGGACAGTGCGCTGGGTCGTGAACGCATCACTGAGCTGACCGTCGACGAACACCTGACCGCCGCACGTGCCCGTCGTCCGGGTTATGTGTCGTTGAGTTTTAATACAATCGCCGCATTCAACGCCAATGGCGCCATGCCGCACTACCACGCCACCGACGAAGAGCACGCGCTGATCGAAGGCGATGGCTTACTGCTGATCGACTCGGGTGGCCAGTACCTGGGCGGCACCACCGATATCACGCGGATGGTGCCGATCGGCTCGCCGAGCGAAGAGCAAAAGCGCGACTGCACGCGGGTGCTCAAGGGCGTGATTGCCCTATCGCGTGCGCACTTCCCCACAGGCATTTTGTCGCCACTGTTGGATGCAATCGCGCGGGCGCCGATCTGGGCCGAAGGTGTGGACTACGGCCACGGCACCGGTCACGGCGTAGGTTATTTCCTGAATGTGCATGAAGGCCCGCAGGTGATCGCCTATCAGGCTGGCGCTGCGCCGCAAACGGCGATGCAGCCAGGCATGATTACCTCGATTGAGCCGGGCACTTATCGCCCAGGCCGTTGGGGTGTGCGCATCGAGAACCTGGTGTTGAACCGTGAAGCGGGCAAGACCGAGTTTGGTGAGTTCCTCAAGTTCGAAACCTTGACCTTGTGCCCGATCGACACTCGTTGTCTGGAGGTGTCGTTGCTGACGGCGGACGAGCGCGAGTGGTTCAACGCCTACCACGCCGAAGTCCGCGAGCGCTTGAGCCCGTTACTCAACGGTGCGGCGCTGGAGTGGTTGCAACTGCGTACAGCGGCTATTTGATCGGCTCTGGTTGAGGGTTTCGCGCACAAAGTCCAGACGGTCCTGACCGAAGAACAGCGGGTTGCCTACAAACATACTGGGGGCACCGGACACGCCGCGCTGCACGGCTTGTTCGGTGTTGTCCTTGAGCGCGGCTTTTACGCTTTCATCGTTGGCCAGGACCAGCACTTTGTCGGGGTTGAACCCTGCTTCGGTCAGGCCCTCGCCCACGACCTCGGAATCACCCAAGTCATGACCTTCGACCCAGTGGGCGCGGAACAGACAGTCGATGAAGCCCTGGAAACGTTCGGGCTGGCGCATTTGCATGCCGGTCACGGCACGCATCAGCACCAGGGGTGTTGATAGATAAGTGCGGGTTGAACTGAAGCGTCACGTGTAGCGTTGGGCGTATTGCGCCAAATCATCAAACATGTAACGGCCCTTTGCCGGGACGCTGATCGGTGAGGTATTGCCGATGGCTTTGAATACGTCGCCGAGCAGCATGGGGCGACACACCAGCTGTACGTCGGTTTCGGCGCACTGGGCGGGGAGTTGGGTGTAGGCCAGGTAAGTGGCGGGGCTGCCAAGGTCAAAGAGGAATTCCGGAGATTTACTCATGGTCGATATTCGCTGCTTATTGTTATGCAGACGTGCTTTCCAGGGGCGCACGTCCAGCTCAAAGGTCCAGGCGTCACGCGGTTGGTTGTGCAGGTACCAGTAGTTGTCGGCGATGTGTTCGGGATTGAGGATGTCGTCCTGATCTTTCTGGGCGTGTTTTTGTGGGAAGTTGTCGCGAATGAAGTCAGTATTGATGGCGCCATCAGCCACCGCATGGGCGACGTGGATATTCTCGCGCCTTGCTTGGCGCCAGCGAACGCTACGAAACCCGCACTGCCGCGTAAGCCTGCGCTGGCACCGGCACCCACGACCAATATGATTTTCTGGTTGTGCGTCATGGGAACTCCGTTGCTCTATTGTCGAACAGGAGTGTGGCCGCAGCGTCGTGATTGGTCGGGTCGATGTCAGCAATTTAAGAAAGGGGGAGCAGTCGGATGCGGACTGCTCGGTCGGTCATTTACAGATGACGATCATACTGCGGCTGGTATAGCCTGCGGGGTTGAGGCCAAAAGGGTAGTCGCCAGGCTCTTCGGAGTTGTCACCGGATTTGGCGATCACCCGGTAGCCTTTGGCGCCACATGAGTTAGTCGCGCTGCTGTAGCACTTGTCCCAGGAGGAGGACAGGCCGGAACAGTTGATATGCAGCCCTTTTTTGCCCCGTTTCACTTCTGTCTTGGTGGTCGCAGCACAGCCAGCAATGCCCACGACCATTAACAGTATCAAAATTCGTTTCATCACTATCCTTAATAGCCGCTTCGCCAAAAAGGCTCGAAGCAGGCTCTACTCGCTCTCGATTGTAGCGTTCAGGCATCCGTGTCGAAGTTCTCCATGAATGGCGTTTGTTCAAGGCCTAAACATGGCCTAAATGGGCATGAAATACCAGAGCTACCTTTAAAGATGATCAGTCCGCTGGCACCAATGGTTTGGTTTCATTGCGCATCGTCAGCGTGGCGCCTGCGGAGGCCAGAATAATGCAGCTGATGGCCAGCCATTGTGCCAGGGAGAGGTGCTCCTGGAGGAAGAACAGGCCCGAAAGTGCGCCGAATGCAGGTTCGATGCTCATCAGGGTGCCGAAGGTGCGGGCGGGCAGGCGAGTGAGCGCGATCATTTCCAGGGTGTAGGGTAAGGCCGTGGAAAGAATGGCGACACCAATGGCGACGGGGATCAATCCAGGCGTCAGTAGCGCAGTACCGGCGTGGACGATGCCGATCGGCGCAACAAACAAGGCCGCGATCATTACACCAAGGGCTGCGGTTTGGACGCCATTGTCGTTGCCGGCCTTCTGGCCAAACAGAATGTAGAGTGCCCAGCAGACGCCGGCGCCCAAGGCGTAGGCTGCGCCGGTCAAGTCGATGCCGTTGCTGGTTTCTCCTATGGGGATCAATAAGAGAAGGCCCGCGACGGCGAGCCCGATCCATAGGAAATCCACTGCTCGGCGCGAAGCATAGATGGCGACCGCAAGTGGGCCGGTGAATTCCAGTGCTACCGCGATGCCAAGTGGCACGGTGCGCAAGGACATATAGAAGAGGAAGTTCATACCGCCCAGCGCCATTCCATAGATGACGACGGTGCGCAGGGACTTGGCCGTCAGCTTGGCGCGCCATGGGCGTAACAGAAGCAGCATGATCACACTGGCGAAAATCAGACGCAGGGTGGTGGTGCCTTGGGCGCCAACGATGGGGAACATGCTTTTGGCCAGCGAAGCGCCGGACTGGATGGAGGCCATGGCGATCAACAGCAGGCCGACGGGAAACAATGCCGAGGCCAGACTGCGGGGAGGGATGGTCATTGAGGGGAGCGTCCGAGGTCGTGGTAGAGAAGCAGAACACATATGATGCTTAACAGTTTCTGTTTGAGCAATATATTGCTCAGGTTGAGTCATTTGACTCTCTATATAGGAGGGGAATGTAGGTTTTCCGTCTGTTTGATAGAAAATTC
>NZ_VXCW01000031.1:0-13701 GCF_052850675.1 Pseudomonas sp. 1152_12
TTGGACCTTCAGCGTTTCAGAGCACGCGGCTATTGATCGCCCTGCGCAACGCCACCAACCACTTCACCAGCTCCTGCGGATCCATCGGTTTCGCTTCGTTCATTGCTCATTCCCTCGAAAAAAACAGCTGTCCTGCGACCCGAAGACCATAGTCGCCACCGGCCAAACCCGCGAATCCGGCGGTTATCTTTTTGGGTGATATCAATATGCTATTTAGGTATTTAAATTTTGCTTTTTATACCTTTAAAGTTCGCGCTACCCGACGTTACCCACGCCGGAACGGACTGCGCTTGCTGCATTACCCTTGCGGCGTCATGGACTCACAATGACTTTCGATTTCGCTTTTATCCTCAGCACCTTGCCAGCGTTTCTCAACGCCGTGGGGGTGACGCTGCAAGTGGGCGTGATCGCGATTGCCACCTCTTTGCTGGTGGCGGTTATCAACGCCACGCTGCTGGTGCTTCGCACGCCCTACCTGTCACGCCTGGTGGCGCTGTATGTGGAGTTAGCGCGTAACACGCCGCTGCTCATCCAACTGTTTTTCGTGTACTTCGCCTTGCCCGCCCTGGGGTTGAATATCTCCGGGTTTTGGGCGGCCATCATCACCATGACCTTCCTCGGCGGCGCCTACCTCACCGAAGTGCTGCGCGCCGGTGTGGAAGCCGTGCCGCTGGCGCAGATCGAGTCGGGCAAATCCATCGGCCTGTCCGACTGGCAATTGCTACGCCATGTGATCCTGCCCCAGGCCGGCATTCTCAGCCTGCCGGCGCTGTTCGCCAATTTCATCTTCCTGCTCAAGGAGACCACCGTGGTGTCTGCCGTGGCGGTGCCGGAGATTCTCTACACCACCAAGAGTTACATCGCGCTCTACTACAAGACCTACGAAATGCTCGCCGTGCTGACGCTGATTTGCGTGCTGTTGTTCTTGCCGCTGTCGCTGCTGCTCAGCCGCCTGGAAAGGAGGCTCCAGCATGGCCAGTTCGGGTCTTGAGCTGTTGTGGGTGTCGTTGCCGCAATTGGGCAAGGGCGCTGCGCAAACCCTGTCGATTTCTTTTTTGAGCATCGTTTTCAGCACTGTCGGTGGCGTGCTGTACGGCGTGTTACGCACGCTGAATAACCCGTTGATCAACCGCGTACTGCGGGTTTACCTGGAACTGTTCCGGGCGATTCCGGTGCTGGTGTGGTTGTACCTGTTGTTTTTCGGCCTGCCGATTTTCTTCGGCCTGAGCATCCCGAGCTTCTGGTGCGCGGTGCTGGTGCTGTCGCTATGGGGCGCCAGCGAGGTCGGCGAGGTGGTACGCGGCGCGTTGCATTCGCTGCCGCGTGGCCAGCGTGAGGCCGGCTTGTCGATTGGGTTGTCCGACCCGCAGCTGTATGGCTATGTCCTGTTGCCTCAAGCCCTCAAACGCATGACGCCGCCGACCATCAACGTCTACACGCGGATCATCAAGACCAGTTCCCTGGCCGTGCTGATCGGTGTGGTGGATGTGATCAAGGTGGGTCAGCAAATCATCGAGCGCACCTATGAGTCGGTACTGATCTACGGCGCGCTGTTCTTGTTTTTCTTCTTTATTTGCTACCCGTTGTCGGCCGCCTCCAAGGTGCTGGAACGGCGCTGGGCCCACGCATGAGCGCATTGATCGAGTTCCAGGGTTTCAACAAATGCTTCGGTGAGCAGCAGGTACTCAAAGGCATCCACTTGAGGGTACAAAGCGGCGAAGTGGTGGTGATCCTCGGTCCCAGCGGCTGCGGTAAAAGCACTTTGTTGCGCTGCCTTAACGGCCTTGAAGTGGCGCACAGCGGCAGCCTGCGCTTTGCCGGCAAGGAGCTATTGGACACACGCACGGACTGGCGCCAAGTGCGCCAGGACGTAGGCATGGTGTTCCAGAGCTACCATTTGTTCCCGCACATGAGCGTGCTCGACAACATCCTGCTTGGCCCGCTGAAAGTGCAAAAGCGCGACCCGCGCGAAGCCCGCGAGCAGGCAGAGAAACTGCTGGAGCGCGTGGGCCTGGCCGACAAGCGCGATGCCTATCCGCGTCAGCTTTCCGGTGGCCAGCAACAACGTATCGCCATCGTCCGCTCGTTGTGCATGAACCCCCAGGTCATGCTGTTTGACGAAGTTACCGCCGCCCTCGACCCGGAGATGGTCAAGGAGGTGCTGGAGGTGATCCAGGGGCTGGCCCGCGATGGCATGACCCTGCTGATCGTCACCCACGAAATGGCCTTCGCCCGCGCCGTCGCCGACCGCGTGGTGTTTATGGAGGCCGGTCGCATCCTCGAACAAAACACCCCCGAAGAATTCTTTACGAACCCGCAAACCGCACGCGCGCAGCAGTTCCTGGAGAAATTCTCCTTTGTTTCAACACTGCCCAAAAAGACCAAGGAACTGGAGATGATATGAAAAAGTTACTGCTGCCACTGTTTGCCGTCGCTTTACTGGCTGGCTGCGATAAAAACGCCGAAGAGCCTGCAAAACCTGCGGCTGGCGCCGCGAGCTACATCGACAAGATCAAGGCACGCGACAAGCTGATCGTCGGCGTATTCACCGACAAGCCGCCGTTCGGCTTTGTGAACGAAGCCGGTCGCTACGTCGGCTTCGATACCGACATCGGCCGCCAATTCGCCAAGGACCTGCTGGGCGATGAAAACAAGGTCGAGTTCGTCGCCGTCGAGCCCGCCAGCCGTATTCCCTTCCTGCAAAGCGACAAGGTCGACCTGATCCTCGCCAACATGACCGTGACGCCGGAGCGCAAGGAAGCGGTGGACTTCACTAACCCCAACCTGAAAGTCGCGGTACAGGCGCTGGTGCCGCAGGACAGTTCGGTGAAAAGCCTGGATGAACTGGCCACCCGCACCACTATTGTCACCACTGGCACCACTGCCGATATCTGGCTGACCAAGAACCACCCGGACTGGAAACTGCTCAAGTTCGAGAAAAACTCCGAGTCACTGCAAGCGTTGTCGGCCGGTCGTGGTGACGCGTATGCACAGGACAACCTGGTGCTGTTCAGCTGGGCCAAGCAGAACCCGGGCTACCGCGTACTGGAAGAGAAACTCGGTGATGAAGCGCCGATTGCGCCAGCGGTGAAGAAGGGCAACGTCGAACTGCGTGAGTGGGTGAATACCGAGTTAGCGAAGTTGGGTGAGGAGAAGTTTTTGCTCAAGCTATACGACCAATATGTGCGTAAAGAACTGAGCGATGACACCAAGCCTGAGAGTGTGATTGTTGAAGGTGGTAAGTGGCAGGGCTGATATAGCTATTGCGGCAAGCCCGCTCCCACAGAGGAATGCATTCCAAATGTGGGAGCGGGCTTGCTCGCGAAGAGGCCAGTGCAGTCACTGCACCTATTGCGGCCAATGCCACGCCGGCGCATCCAAAATCCCTTGCCCCACAATCCGCGTCTCGCCCAGCACCTTTTCCAGCACAATCGAATTACACCCTTGATCCTGCTGCAGCGCCGCAATCAACCGACTGGCATGCGACACCACCCACACCTGGCACTGCTGTGACGCCTGGATAATCAAGCGCGCCAGTGCCGGCAGCAAATCCGGGTGCAGACTGGTTTCCGGCTCGTTCAGCACCATCATCGTGGGCGGCCGTGGCGTCAGCAGCGCCGCGACCAGCAGCAGATAACGCAAGGTGCCGTCCGACAACTCCGCGGCCGACAGCGGCCGCAGCAAGCCTTCCTGATAAAATTCAATGGCAAAACGCCCGCCCTGCAATGGCTCGATGTTCAGCCGCGCACCCGGGAATGCATCGCTTACTGCGCGCTGCAAGGCCTCTGGGTCGCCAATCTCGCGAATGGTCTGCAGCGCCGCCGCCAAATCGCGTCCATCGTGATGCAACACCGGCGTGCGCGTACCCAATTGTGGCTGGCGCACCGGCGCATCCGCATCACTGCGAAAGTGGTCATAAAAACGCCAGCCGCGAATGCTTTCGCGCAGCAGCAACACCTCCGGCGAGCCGCGCAGGCTACCGACTTGGTCGAACAGGCTGTGATAGTTGGGTGTGTGTTGCGCCAGCACATCCCAGGCACGGCCTTCGCGGGCGCGCACCATCGGTCCCGAGCGCTGTACCAACAGGCTGGCGGGGCGGTAAATGTGGCCGGCCCAGATACATTCCTTTTTCACTTCCGGGTCTAGGGAAAAATACGACAGGGTCTTTTCCGGCAAGCCCAGGGAAATGGCATAGCTGAAATCTTCCCCGGCAAAGCCCAGGCGTAGGCGTTTGACGCCTTGGCGAACGATGGGTTCTACCGGCACCTCGCCGTTGCGCATGCGCCGGCTGATGGTCTCCGGCCCGGCCCAGAACGTCGAATCCAGCCCGCCTTCACGGGCCAGTGCATTGATCACTCCGCCTTGAGCGGTTTCGGCCAGCAGGCGCAAGGCACGGTACAAGTTGGACTTGCCACTGCCATTGGGGCCGGTGACCAGGTTCAGCCGGTCCAGCGGCACCACCAATTTATTGATCGAGCGGTAGTTGGCCACCGCGAGGGTTTTCAGCATGGGTATTCAGTCGATGTGGGAACCATTGGAGTATGGGAGCCTCCATGCAGATAAGGAACCCTGATCTAAGCTCACAGTCGCATACAAACTGGCACATCGCGTCACGCAAAAGGAGCCTGCATGGGCGGTCGCACTTCGAGAATTGTACTCAGCCTTGGCCTGTTGGCGCTTCTGAGCGGCTGTGGTCAGGAAAAGACTCAACCCAAGGCACATTCACGGGTATTTGTGCAGAGCGTACAGTCGGCAGATTTTGCCGCGGCGGTCACGCTGACCGGTGATATCCAGGCTCGCGTACAAACTGACTTGTCCTTTCGCGTGGGCGGCAAGATTATCCAACGTATGGTCGACGTGGGCGACCGCGTGACGGCCAAGCAAGTGCTGGCCAAGCTTGATCCCAAAGATTTGCAGACCAACGTCGATTCCGCCCAGGCCCAGGTCGTGGCCGAACAGGCGCGGGTCAAACAAACCGCCGCCGCCTTTGTGCGTCAGGAAAAACTCCTGCCCAAGGGCTACACCAGCCAAAGCGAATACGACGCTGCCCAAGCCGCACTGCGCAGCAGCCAAAGCGCCCTGGCCGCCGCGCAAGCACAATTGGCTAACGCCCGTGAACAACTCGGCTATAGCTCATTGATCGCCGATGCCCCCGGCGTGATTACCGCACGTCAGGCCGAGGTCGGCCAGGTGGTGCAGGCCACCGTGCCGATTTTCAGCCTGGCCCGCGACGGTGAGCGCGATGCGGTATTCGACGTGTATGAATCCCTGCTGGTGGAGCCCCCGCCCGACGCGACTATTACCGTCAGCCTCTTGGGTAACCCAAGCGTCAAGGCGGTGGGTAAAGTCCGTGAAGTCACGCCGGCGGTGGCTGCGAATACCGGCACGGTGCAAGTCAAAATCGCCCTGCAGGACCTGCCCAAAGGCATGCAGCTTGGGTCGGTGGTGAGCGCCACCGCGAAGGGGCCCGCCAAAGCCAGTATCGAGCTGCCGTGGTCTGCGCTGACCAAAGACCTCAACGAACCCGCGGTGTGGCTGATCGACGGTGATGGCAAGGCGCAATTGCACAAGGTCAGCGTGGCGCGTTACCTCACCGGTAAAGTAATTATTGGCGACGGCCTCAAAGGCGGCGAAAAAGTCGTGGTGGCCGGTGGGCAATTGCTGCACCCCGGCATGCTGGTCGAGATCGCGCAGCAAGGAACCCAGCCATGAAGCGCTTGACGGCCTTGCTCGCCGCCAGCCTGTTGCTGGTCGCTTGCTCCAAGGAAGAACCGCCGCCCGAACCCGTGCGTCCGGTGTTATCGATGGAAGTGAAAGCCGAAGACCAGGAAAACCTCGGCCGCTTCGCCGGTACGATCCAGGCCCGTTATGAAAGCAATCTGGGTTTCCGCGTGCCCGGCCGTATTGCCCGTCGCGCCGTGGACGTCGGTGCCGAGGTGGAGAAGGGCGCCTTGCTCGCCGTTCTCGACCCCACCGACCAGCAGAACCAGTTGCGCGCCGCCCAAGGCGACCTCGCCCGTGTGCAGGCGCAATTTATCAATGCCCAGGCCAACGCCCGCCGCCAACAGGCGTTGTTCAGCCGTGGCGTCGGCGCCCAGGCCCAACTGGACGTGGCCCAGACCGACCTTAAAACCACCCAGGCCACCCTTGATCAGGCCAAAGCTTCGGTCAACCAGGCCAAGGATCAGCTCAACTACGCCGAACTGCGCACCGACCACGCCGGTATCGTCACTGCCTGGAATGCCGAGGCTGGCCAGGTGGTCAGCGCCGGCCAGCAGGTAGTGACGCTGGCGCGCCCGGATATCAAGGAAGCGGTAATCGACTTGCCGGCTGGCCTCGCCCAGCGACTGCCAACCGATGTGGTGTTTCTGGTCGCCGGGCAACTCGACCCGAACGTCAACACGACTGCCGTGGTGCGCGAGATCGAGCCCCAGGCCCAAAGCGCTACGCGTACCCGCCGCGCCCGTCTGACACTGGCCGAGACGCCGCCCGCGTTTCGCCTCGGCACTGCCATCAGTGTGACCTTGAGCAGCGCCATTGCGCCCCGTATCGAACTGCCCATCAGCGCCTTGCAGGATGTCGACGGCAAAACCCGCATCTGGCTGCTCGACACGCAAAGCCAGACCGTGCAGCCGCGTGACGTCACGGTGGTCAGCCGCGACGCCGACAGTGCGTTGCTCAACGGCGGCGTCAAACCCGGTGAACGCATCGTCACCTCCGGCGTGAACAGCCTGAAACCCGGGCAAAAAGTCAAAATCGACGAGGGCAGCCCGCGATGAAAGGGAGCTTCAACTTATCTGACTGGGCCCTTAAGCATCAGTCCTTCGTCTGGTACCTGATGTTCGTCGCGTTGCTGATGGGCGTGTTCTCCTACATGAACCTCGGTCGCGAAGAAGACCCTTCGTTCACCATCAAAACCATGGTGATCCAGACCCGCTGGCCCGGCGCGACCCAGGAAGAAACCCTCAAGCAAGTCACCGACCGCATCGAGAAAAAACTCGAAGAACTTGACGCCCTCGACTACGTGAAAAGCTACACGCGGCCGGGCGAGTCCACGGTATTCGTGTTCCTCAAGGACACCACCAGCGCCAAGGCCATCCCGGAGATCTGGTACCAGGTGCGCAAGAAGATCGACGATATTCGCGGCACGTTCCCTCAGGGTTTGCAGGGGCCGTCGTTCAACGATGAGTTCGGTGACGTGTTCGGTTCGGTGTACGCCTTCACCGGCGATGGCTTGTCGATGCGCCAGTTGCGCGACTACGTGGAACAGGTGCGTGCCGAGATCCGTTCGGTGCCGGGGTTGGGCAAGGTCGAGATGATCGGCCAGCAGGACGAAGTGATTTACCTGAATTTCTCCACGCGCAAACTCGCGGCACTGGGGATTGATCAGCGCCAGGTCGTGCAAAGCCTGCAATCACAGAACGCGGTGACCCCCGCCGGGGTCATCGAGGCCGGGCCGGAGCGGATCTCGGTGCGCACCTCGGGCCAGTTCGCCTCGGAGAAGGACTTGGCGGACGTCAACCTGCGGCTCAATGACCGTTTCTACCGTTTGGCGGATATCGCCGACATCAGCCGTGGCTATGTTGACCCGGCGCGGCCGCTGTTCCGTTTTAATGGCCAGCCGGCGATCGGTTTGGCCATCGCCATGCAGAAGGGCGGCAATATCCAGTCGTTCGGCAAGGCCCTGCACACGCGCATGGATGAGCTGACCGCCGACCTGCCGGTGGGCGTCGGCGTGCACAAAGTGTCCGACCAGGCGGAAGTGGTCGAAGAGGCTGTCGGCGGCTTTACCAGCGCATTGTTTGAAGCGGTCATCATCGTTTTGGTGGTGAGCTTTATCAGCCTCGGTATGCGTGCCGGGTTGGTGGTGGCGTGTTCGATCCCGTTGGTGCTGGCGCTGGTGTTCGTGTTCATGGAGTACAGCGGCATCACCATGCAGCGGGTGTCGCTGGGCGCCCTGATCATCGCCCTCGGCCTGTTGGTGGACGATGCGATGATTACCGTGGAGATGATGATCACGCGCCTGGAAAAAGGCGAAACCAAGGAGCAGGCGGCGACGTATGCCTACACCTCGACCGCCTTCCCGATGCTCACCGGCACGTTGGTGACGGTGGCCGGTTTCGTGCCAATCGGCCTCAATGCCAGTTCGGCGGGCGAATACACCTTCACCCTGTTCGCGGTGATTGCCGTGGCGATGCTGGTGTCGTGGGTGGTGGCGGTGCTGTTTGCACCGGTGATTGGGGTGCATATCCTCAGTGCCAATGTGAAACCGCATAACGCCGAGCCAGGGCGCATCGGCCGCGCGTTCAATGGCGGCATGCTGTGGGCGATGCGCAACCGCTGGTGGGCCATCGGCATCACCGTGGCGCTGTTTGTGGCCTCGGTGTTTTCCATGCAGTTTGTGCAGAACCAGTTTTTCCCCTCGTCGGACCGCCCGGAAATTCTCGTTGACCTGAACCTGCCGCAAAACGCCTCGATCAACGAGACCCGTAAGGCTGTCGACCGCCTCGAAGCGATCATCAAGGACGACCCGGACATTGCGCGTTGGAGCACCTACATCGGCCAGGGCGCGATTCGTTTCTACCTGCCCCTCGACCAGCAGTTGGAAAACCCCTACTACGCGCAACTGGTCATCGTCAGCAAAGGCCTTGAGGAGCGCGGTGCCTTGATTGCGCGCCTGCAAAAGCGCCTGCGTGATGACTTTGTTGGCATCTCCAGCTATGTGCAGCCGCTGGAAATGGGCCCACCGGTAGGGCGGCCGATTCAGTATCGGGTCTCTGGTAAAGACATTGACCAGGTGCGCAAACACGCCATCGAACTGGCGACCTTGCTGGATCAGAACACCCATTTGGGCGAGATTATTTACGACTGGAACGAACCGGGCAAAGTGTTGCGTGTGGACATCGCTCAGGACAAGGCGCGGCAACTCGGGCTGTCGTCGCAAGACGTGGCGCAGTTGATGAACAGCGTGGTCAGCGGCGCCTCGGTGACTCAGGTGCACGACGATATCTACTTGATCAACGTCGTCGGCCGCGCCGAAGATGCCGAACGCGGCACGCCGGAAACCTTGCAGAACCTGCAGATCGTCACGCCCAACGGCGCCTCGATTCCACTGCTGGCCTTTGCCACCGTGCGCTATGAGCTTGAACAACCGTTGGTATGGCGCCGCGACCGCAAGCCGACCATCACCATCAAGGCTTCGGTGCGCGATGAGATGCAGCCGACCGACCTGGTCAAACAGCTGGCGCCGACGATCGAGAAATTCAGCGCCGGGTTGCCGGTGGGTTACACGGTCGCCACCGGCGGTACTGTGGAAGAAAGCGGCAAGGCCCAAGGCCCTATCGCCAAAGTGGTGCCGCTGATGCTGTTCTTGATGGCCACCTTCCTGATGATCCAACTGCACAGCGTGCAGAAGATGTTCCTGGTGGCGAGTGTGGCGCCGCTTGGGCTGATCGGCGTGGTGCTGGCGCTGATCCCTACGGGCACGCCCATGGGCTTTGTGGCGATCCTCGGCATCTTGGCGCTGATCGGTATCATCATCCGCAACTCGGTGATCCTGGTGACGCAGATCGATGCCTACGAGCGCGACGGCTACGCACCGTGGGATGCGGTGGTGGAAGCCACTGAGCACCGGCGCCGGCCGATTCTGCTGACCGCTGCGGCGGCGAGTCTGGGCATGATCCCGATTGCGCGTGAAGTGTTCTGGGGGCCGATGGCCTACGCGATGATTGGCGGGATCATCATCGCCACCTTGCTGACGCTGCTGTTTTTGCCCGCGCTTTACGTGGCTTGGTACAAGATTCGCGAGCCGAAAAAACATCAGGCCTGACCATCGGGGCCTTCCTGCGAGGGTGTAGGAAGGCTCTTGGAAACACTTTCCCTACAGTCGCCTGGCGTTAAGTGTTTTACCCTCCGGGCCTGATCTTGTTTGGAAGGCCTGCGTCATGCGCCGTTTAGTCCTGGTTTTTAGCCTGTTGCTGTCTCCTCAACTCTTTGCCGCCACCGTGCTGGAAAATGCGCAGTGGCGTGTCGAACTCGACCCCGCCACGTTAGCGCTGCGCGTTACGCCCTCAGGCGAAGCCTCGGTGCAAGCCTCCAGCGGTGTGGCCGCGCACGCCGTCGCAGAGATGCAGGCCAATGCCGAACAGGCTACTTGGCAATGGGACAACGGCAGCTATCACCTGACCGCCCGCCTTGAGCAGCGCGACCTTGCCCTGACCATCAGTGCACGCGAGCCGGGTGAGTTAGCCCTTTTGCGCCAACCCGCCGAGGCCATAGGCAAAGGCTTGATCTGGCCCTTGGCCGAAGGGCATTACGTTCCCGCTGATAACCCTGTATGGAAGGCGTTTTTGCTGGAACAGGGCGAGGTCAATTCCACCCAGGACCTCAGCCTGCCGTTATGGGGCGTGGATCATGGGCACTTCACGCTTAACTGGCTGCTCACCAATCCCTATAACAACCATCTGCAATGGCAAGCAGACGGTGGCGGGCTGGCGCTTTCAGTGGCGCATGAGTTCACCCGTCTTGAGCCCACCGCACCGATGACCCTGCGCCTGCACCTGGGTGATGCCGATCCGCTGGCCGGGGCCAAGCGCTATCGCGAGTGGCTGGTGGCGCAGGGGCGTTATGAACCGCTGGCGGACAAGCTGCGCCAGACTCCCGAGGCTGAAAAGCTACTGGGTGCCAGCCATGTCTACCTGTGGGGCAATGACCTGTTAGGGCCGCAGGATGTGCGCGACTGGCCGCTGCTGGTGAAATTGCTGCACGGCCACGAACTCAAGGGCTTGCTGGACAAAGAGGCCACGCAGGTGCTGACTCAAACCGGCACGTTGGATGGCTATCAAAAGACCGTGCTGCTGCGTGGCCTCAACGCGGCGATCAATAAAAAGGCCCGGCAAACCTGGCAGGCCACCGACGAGCCGGACATGCTCAAGCTTGCCGACGGTTATGGCGTACTTCGCCGTGAACTGGCCACAGCGTTTGCCGGCGCCTTGAGCGACAGCCCCGAGACCTGGGGTAGCACGCTGTCGGCCAAGACCGTCAAAGCGCTACAAGATGCTGGGCTCAAGCGCCTTCTGCTGACGTTGGGCGAAGGCTGGGAAGGCGGACTCTGGCACCCCGAAGCGATTCAGTCGGGTGTTAAGGCGGGTTACCTGATGGCGCCGTATGACTCCTATGAAACCGCGTTATCCACCACCGAAAACCCGGACTGGACCACCGCCCACCTGGGCAGCAAGGCTTACCGCGACTGTGCCATCGTGTTGAAGGACGGCAAGCTCAAGACCGGCTTCCAGCAATCCGGTCATTACACCGACCCGCGTTGCGTACGGCCACTGATGGAAGCGCGGGTGAAGGCAGTGCAAGCCAAGGCCGGTTTCAACGCCTGGTTCCTCGACGCCTACGCCACCAGCATGCTCTTTGACAGCTACCGTGACGGTGCCGAAATGACCCAGGCGCAAAACGCCCAAGGCAATATCGACGCGTCCCGCTGGCTGAATACGGCGCTCAAGCTGCCCGCCGGTTCTGAGGATGGCAACGCCATCACCGCCCAGGGCGTTCTGTTCGCCCACGGCATGCAGACGCCGGTGATTGGTTGGGGGGATCGGGAGATGACCAAGGACAAGCTGTCGCCCTATTACGTCGGTAACTGGTACCCGCCTGAGCAACCCACGGTGTTCTTCAAAATGGTGCCGTTGAATGAGCCGTTCCGCACGGTGTATTTCGAGCCGACGATGCGTCTACCGCTGTATCAGGCGGTGTTCCACGGCTCGGTGATTACCACTCACCATTGGCTGTTCGATAGCCTCAAGCTCGGCAATGTGCAGGCTGAGAATGAGTTGACGCAACTGCTGTACAACGTGCCGCCGCTGTATCACCTCAGTGCTGCCACCCTTAAGCAGCGGATACCGTTGATACAGCATCAGGACCGGTTTTTCCGGCCGTTGCATCAACGCCTGGCAACTCAGGCTATGACCCATTTTCGTTGGCTGACGGCAGATAAGCAGGTGCAGGAGACCACGTTTGCAGATGGTACCCGGTTGGTGGCGAATTTTTCCGCAGAGGAAAAAGAAGGGTATGCCGGACGCAGTGTGACGGCGCTGCTGGTGGGTGAACAACCGGTGGTGTATCAGGTGGATTAACGCTGCCGGTTAAACCGCCATCGCAGGCAAGCCAGCTCCCACAAGGGAATGCATTTCAAAATGTGGGAGCGGGCTTGCTCGCGAAGTCGACAGCCCAGGCAATAAAAATCTATAACTTGCGCCACACGCTCGCCAACCAAGGCTGCTGCTCTCGAGGCAGTCCAGCTGGCCGGTAATAATGCTCCAACTCCACAAACCCGGCTGCCGTGAGCAACGCCTGCCACGCCTCCAGATCGTGATATGACCCATACCGTGGACCGTTCCAGCCTTCCTGGTTTTCACCGCGTGGGTTGGAACTGAACAACACACCTCCAGGCTTCAACGCACTGTGCAGCTGCTTGAGAATGCGCGGCAATTCCTGCTTGGGAATATGAAACAACACCGCATTAGCAAACACACCGTCAAAGCGCTCGGCGGGCAGGTCCAGCTTGAGGAAGTCCTGCTGCAACACCTCGCAGCCACTGTCTTCGCGCGCCATCTGCGCAAACCGTTCAGAGCCATCGAGCCCTACGGCGATGTGCCCCAGGCGCGTAAAGGTCTGCAAATCCCGCCCCGGCCCGCAGCCGAAATCCAGCACGGTAAACGGTGCTGCACCTTGGACATGCCGCAGCAAGGCGTCGATGTTCTGGCTCACATCGTGATCGCGGGTGCCTTCACGGAAGTCCTCGGCCACCTGGTTGTAGTGGCCGAGCGTGGTGCAGGTGATCTGGTCGAGGTCGTCGGGGGCAAGTTTCATGGCAGGGCTTCGAGCGGAGTGGAGAGAGACTGACTATATGCCATCGCCCGGTTAAAAAAAAACGCAGCGGATGAGTGTGGGATTCATCCGCTGTGTTATGGCACGACGCGAGACTCAATCAATTATCCGTAGAGTCGGGTCAGGGCCCAGGCGCCAGAGAGTTGATTAACACCCGCAACCATTATGGTGCCGTTATCCCCATTGTAAAAACTGCCCCGGCCGGCATCGTAATTGTCTAGCCAATAGTGACGATTGATCCGTGGCCACACTGCATAGACACGTTGCAAGTCTGAGACCGTGCCGGAGACTTGTCGTGTCCTGGGAGGGGTTGTTATCCACTGCATGGCCGTGGGGAGATTTGTCAGCGTATCGTTGATCACTAAACTGTATATATTGCTGACGCTAACGGTGTACGACACCACGTTACCGGCCTGGTCTCTTACATCAATAACGGTATCCCCCCAACCATTGCCCGTTACCAATCCATAGGGGGTGACTGATGCAACACGCGAGTTGCGTGACGTGTAGGTGAGCGTCCCAAAACCACCGGTAGCGGTGCGAGTAGCTGTATTACCGATGGAATCCAAGCCTGTTCTTGGCCAGGAAGGTACTTTAATAGAAACCCCACTCAGCACCATGGGGGCTTGCGCAATCTGAAGTTGCCCTAATATCGTAAGTTCTTGAACACTTGACGACGTTGTTTGGGTCCCCACCGTCACCCAGTAACTTAGCTTGATCCGTTGCCCCGCGCTCTGGCTGATAATGTGCGCGCTGATTGCGAAGGCGACAATCCCACCGCTCTCCCCCATCCGTACCGGAATAGTC